>NZ_JBVJIU010000016.1:0-133439 GCF_055586105.1 Actinoplanes sp. NPDC051537 | reverse complement strand
CGTCCCCACCCCCCCCCCCCTCCCCCCCCCCTTCCCCCCCCCCCTCCCCCCCCCACCCCCCCCCCCCCCCCCCCCCCGGCGCCGGATCACTTCAGAGCCCGATCGATGATCGCGGTGAGCGCCGCCTGCACGTGAGCGCCGCCGACGACCTTGAGAAGCACGCCGGCGAAGGTCACCGCCGCGAGCGTGCCGACGGCGTACTCCGCCGTATTCATGCCCGCGTCGCCGGCTTCGGTCCGCAGCCGGGCGAGGTTCGCGATCAGTTTGCGCACGTGGTTCTCCTTCGGTTGTGAGATGCCGACGGCCGACGACCGGCGGCGGGATCCGTGGCCCGCGAGCCACGGGAGTTCAGAAGCGGTCACAGCACGTCGCCGAGCACCGCGACCAGCACCGGGACGAGCCCGGCCAGCAGGAACGCCGGCAGGAAGCACAGGCCGAGCGGCAGCACGATCAGCACGCCGGCCCGCTGCGCCGCCGCCTCCGCCGCCACCGACCGGTCGGCGCGCAGGTCGTCGGCGAGCCGGGCGAGCGCTCCGGCCAGCGCGCCGCCGCTCGCGCTCGACCGGATCGCGGCCGCGACCAGGCGGTCGGCCCCGTCGATGCCGGCGAGGTGTTCCCAGGCCTCGGCCGGTTCCGCGCCGAGCCGTAGCGACCGGGCCGTTCGCCGCAGACGCTCGCCGAGCGGCCCTTGCAACGCCTCGGCCACCGCGGCCGCCGCGCGATCGGGCGGCGCACCCGCTCGCAACGCCGCCGCCAGCAGGTCGGCCCCGAGCGGAAGGTCGGCGACGGCCGCGAGCCGCTCCCGCCGTCGCGCGGCCGGTTCCTGTCGCCGCAGAACCCGCTCGACACCGACCCCGGCGGCCACGCCGACCGGGATGCCCCACCACGCCCCGATGAGCCCGGCCACCGCGAGCCCGGCAACCACCGCGACGGCGACCCGTGGCCCGCGCGACTCGCCCGCCGGTCGCAGCCGGTCGAGCCGCCGCCGGGCCCGTCCCCGCCACACCAGCGGCGCCAGGATCACCAGGGCCGCCGCCACCGCGAAGATCACGACGTCACCCCCAGCTCGGCGTCGCCCTCCCCGGGCGCGGCCGCGCAGGTCGCCCGCCGGCCGACGAGCGCGGCCAGGCAGCACGGCCGCACCACGACCCGGACCGGCCCGCCCTCCTTCATCAGCACCTCCAGCGCGCAGGGCCGGTCGACCCGCTCGGCCTGGAGCAGCCCCGCGCCCTCGGACTCGGCCCCGGTCATCGGGTCGTCCTCGCCAGTCGCTCGGCCCAGAGCAGGCCGGCGCTCTGCAGACCGGCCGCACCGATCGCACAGGCGGCGCCGAGCGGGGTGTGCAGCAGCACGCCGAGCGGATCGGCCCCGATCGCGTAGCCCAGCGCTATGCCGCCGACCGGAAGGGCCGCCAGCAGCATCGCCGTGGCCTGGGCGCCCGCCGCCTGCGCCGCCGCCGACGCGGCCGCCCGGTCGGCGGCCCGGGCGTCGGCCTCGATCCGCTCGACCAGGTCGGCCGCGGGTGCGCCGGTCTTCTCGGCCAGCCGCCACACCGACGCGGTCAGCTCGCCGATCCGCCCCGGCAGCAGCACGCTCCGGGACGGCGGCAGTCCGGCCCGCAGATCGGCCGCCAGCCCGCCCAGCCCCGCGACGGCGATCGCCCGCCGGGCGGACTCGTGCCGCCGAGCGCCCCGCCGGAGCAGCGCCCGCCCGGCGAGCGCGCCGTAGACGACCACGATGGCCGCCGCGACCGGACCGCCGACGACCAGACCGATGCCGGCCGCGCCCGCGATCACGGGCGCCACCGTCCCCCAGGACAACCGCCGCGACGGCCGGCGCAGCAGCCACGGGCGGCCCAGCACCGCCGCCGCGGCGACCAGGCAGCAAACCAGCACAACACTCATGCGGCCACCCGCCGCGGGAGGCACGAACACCGCAGCGCCCATCCGGTCACCCGCGGTGAGAGGCTCGGGCGCCGCGGCGCTCATGCGGCCACCCGTGGCGAGCGGCACGAGCACCGCGGCCACGCCGGCGCTCATACGGTCACCCCGGCCGGGGGCTCCAGCACCGCGGGCACGGCGACGCCGCGAACGGCCAGCAATCGGCCCAGCGCCGCGGCGGCGGGGCCGGCTCCGCGCGTACGCCGCCAGGCCGGAACCACCGTCGCCAGCCGCTGCTCCCCCGCCGGCAGCAGCACGCTCACCGATTCCAGCGCCCGGCCCCGCTCGGTGCGCCGCACGTGCAGCACCACCTGGAGGGCCGCCACCACCTGCGCGTGCAACGCCGCCCGCGGCAACCCGCCGAGCAGGCCGAGCGCTTCCAGCCGGGCCGGCACGTCGGTCGCCGTGTTGGCGTGCAGCGTCCCGGCGCCGCCGTCGTGGCCGGTGTTCAGCGCGCCGAGCAGGTCGACGATCTCGGCGCCCCGGCACTCCCCGACCACCAGGCGATCGGGCCGCATCCGAAGCGCCTGCCGGACGAGGTCGGTCAGGCCGATCGCGCCGACGCCCTCGACGTTGGCCGTACGCGCCTGCAACGCCACCACGTGCGGATGCACCGGCCGGAGCTCGGCCGCATCCTCGACCAGCACGATCCGCTCGGTCGGCGGCACGAGGCCGAGCAACGTGGACAGCAACGTGGTCTTCCCGCTGCCCGTGCCGCCGGTCACCAGGTAGGCCAGCCGCGCCGCCACGATCGCCGCCAGCACGGGCGCCACGGTCGGCGCGATCGTCCCGTGCTCGACCAACTCGCCCAGGCCGAACGGCCGCTGCCGGAACGTACGCAGCGACAGGCACGGCCCGTCGGCGGCGATCGGCGGCAGCACCGCGTGCAGCCGGGTGCCGTCGGGGAGGCGGGCGTCCGCGTACGGCTGACCGTCGTCGAGCCGCCGCCCGCAGGCCGCCGCGAGCCGTTGGGCCAGCCGCCGCACCTCGTCGTGATCGCGGAACACGACCGCCGCCCGCTCCAACCCGGCTCCCCGGTCGACCCAGACCGCCTTGCCGTTGACCAGCACGTCGGTCACGTCGGGATCGCCGAGCAGCGGCGCGAGCGGGCCGGCGCCGACCAGTTCGTCGTGCACGCGGCCGGCGATCCGCAGCACGGCCGTGTCGCCGAGCGCGCCCGTCTCCCGCCGCACGGCCCGGGCCACCGCGGCCGGCGTCGCCCGCACCCCGCCGACCGCGAACCGCTGCCGCACCTGGGTGGTGAGATCCCCGTACCCACTCATGCGGCCACCCCCGCCGGCACCAGCTGGCCGATCAGCGTGCGGCACAGCGCGGACAGTGGGCCCTTGCCGTTGGTGGCCGCAACGGCGCGGCCCAGCTCGATGGCCTCGCACAGGTCGGGCTCGGGGCGCAGCACGCCGGCCAGCGGCAGGTGCAGCACCTTGGCGATCTGCTCGGCCTTGAGACTGCCCGGCGCCGGGCCGCGCACCACCAGTTCGAGGTCGTCGCGGTGGGCCCGGACCGCCTGGACCACCTGGGCGGCGCCGGCCACGGCTCGCACCTCGGCCGGGACGATCAGCAGCGCCCGGTCGGCGGACTGGAGCGCGAGCACGGCGGCGTCGTCGAGCTGCCTCGGCAGGTCCGCGATGATCACGTCGCGGCCGTGGCGGCCGGCGTCGAGGGCGGCCGCCATCGCCTCGCCGGGCACGGCCGGCAACCCGTCCCGGTCGAACGACAGCAGCACGAGATCGCCGCGCTGCGGCAGGGAGCGCAGCAGCGTCGGCGGGTCGACCCGGCCGCCCGCCTCGGCCAGCTCGGGCCAGCGCAGGCCGCCCAGCTCCTCCCAGCCGAGCAGCAGGTCGAGGCCGCCGCCGAGCGGGTCGGCGTCGACCAGCAGGGTGCGGTGGCCGGCGTCGGCCGCGGTGACGGCGAGGCCGACGGCAAGGGTGCTCGCGCCCGCGCCGCCGCGACCCCCGATCACCGCGAGCGTGCGCGCGATCGGCAATCGCGCCCCGGGCGGCTCGGGTGGTCGCTCGGCGAAGCAGTCGACCAGCCAGGGCTCGCCCTTGGGCAGCAGGCAGACGTGCATCGGGCCGAGCCGTCGCACCGCGTCCTCGATGCCCGGTGGCCAGCCGTGCCGGCTCACGACGACCGTGCGGCGATGCCGCGGCAGCCGGGCGCGCAGCCACGCGACGACCTGGTCGGCGCCGAGCACGACCAGCGGGGCGGTCGCGATGAGGGATCGGGCCGCTTGCGCGTCGGCGGCCACGGTGACCTCGGTGCGGCCGGCGGCGGCGAGGCGCACGAGATCGTCGAGCAGGTGGGGGTCGGCGGTCACGACGAGGGGCAGGCGCGGGACGGACATCGTGGCTCTCCGAGGGGCTCCGGGCGGATGAGGCGGCCACCGTCCCGGAGGCGGCTCGTGCCCCGCAACACCCTGACCCGCCGGCTGTGGATAAGTCGCGGCCCTGTGGATAACTCCGTCCCGTTCGGTTGATCTGCTATAGACGACCCCTACGAATCACCCTCAAACGGACGCCAGGAGGAATGCGCGTGGGGGTGATTGGGTATGTTGATGCCGACCCGGGAACGATGGAGTTGGCATGGAAAGCTCGATCCAGCGCACGCTCGCCGACGATGGCACGGCAACGGTCCACGTGCGCGGAGAGATCGACTTCGCCAACCACGAAGAGCTGGCTCAATGCGTACGGGATGCCCTCGTCGCCTGGTCTCCACCCACCCTGCGGGTCGATGTCCGCGAGGGCTCATTCATCGATTCCACCGGTCTCGGCGCCCTGATCGAGGGTTACAAAGCGTCACTGGCGGCCGATGCCCGATTCATCGTCGTAAATCCGACAGTAGTGTTCCGCCGCGTCCTCGACGTCACCGGTTTGTCAGAACTCTTCGGACTCGCCGAGGCCGAGGTCGACGCCCCGATGAAAGCCACCGGCACATAGGGAACGACCCCCGTCGGGGGAGACGGGGGCCGTCCGAGGATTCGGCTCCGGGGGGGTCGAGCCGAATCGGCTCGGTGATCGCGGGGGGCGCAACCACCGAGGGTCATGTGATGGAAGCCGGTAGTGAGGCGCGACCGTTACAACGTGAATCCCGATCGCAACAGCACTAGCATGCCTCACGAAAGCCGCACCCGTCGAGTACCGATTGTGGCTCGGTGCGTACGTGCTGCCCGTCTGACCGATTTCACAGCGCGTCACCGTCCACCGACCGGCGCGCCGGGGCCGACGCCGGAGACCCACTTGCGGCTACACTTTCGGCCCGTGGGGCGCAGCGCCGCGTTTTTCGACCTCGACAAGACCGTCATCGCCAAGTCCAGTGCGCTGGCCTTCGGACGGCCTTTCTATCGCGACGGCCTGATCAGCCGCCGCGATGTCGTCAAATCCGCTTACGCACAGCTCATGTTTCGCCTCGGCGGCGCCGGCGACGAGCACGCCATGGCCCGCACGCGCGACTACCTGGCCGCGCTGACCAAGGGCTGGCGCGTCGAGCAGGTCCAGCAGATCGTCGCCGAGACACTTCAAGAGCTGATCAATCCGTACGTGTACGCCGAAGCCGCCACGCTGATCAGCGAGCATCAGGCGGCCGGCCGCGACGTCGTCCTGGTCTCGGCGTCGGGCGAGGAGATGGTCCGCCCGATCGGCGCCCTGCTCGGCATCACCGACGTGATCGCGACGAGGATGAGCATCGTCGACGGCCGTTACAGCGGCGAGATCGCGTTCTACGCGGCGGGTCCGCACAAGGTCGTCGGGGTGCGAAAGCTGGCCGACGAGCGCGGGTACGACCTGGCCCAGTGCTACGCCTACTCCGACTCGTCCAGCGATCTGCCGCTGCTGGAGGCGGTCGGCCATCCCAGCGCCGTGAACCCCGACCGCGCCCTGCGCCGGGCCGCGCTGGAAAACTCGTGGCCGATCCTCGAGTTCCGCAACCCGATCCCGGTCGGCCGCCGGGTGCGTCCCGCGGTGCCGGTCGCGGCGGCCCTGGGAGTCGGCGTCGGCGTCGGAATCGGGCTGGCAATCTACGCGCGACACCGCCGCTCGCGAGCGATCGCCTAGCACCCGCAAAAGCGCGCACCGACCACACCGGAACGTGCACCGGACCTGCGCAAAGAGTTAAGGTCTGGGTATTCACACCGCCAGTGAGCAGCGCGAATGGCTTTGGTCTGACTAATCTGAAACGCCAGGTTTGCCGGGCTGAAGGCCTGGCGATCAAGCGGTTGGCGGCGTAGAAAGAACTGGCGAGAGCTGCTAAGCAGGGCCTGGATCCAGGGATTACCTGGGGGGTCGGAAACGGCTTCAGATGGGCTGGACCAGGGGCCTCAACGGCGGCACTCGTGCACGGCCACCGGGAACCCACGCGCGATCAGCCACGGCAGGCACGTTGCGGCGGGACCTGGGCCAAGCGGCTTCGAGCCGGGCGGCTTCAGGACTGTCGACAACGACCCAGGTGCACGCTTGATAACCCGGTTTGGACGCGCAAAGCCGGCGCCCCTAAAGGGACGCCGGCTCTATTTCTGCCCTGTTCATGGGGCGATGGCGCGCGGAGCGACGGACGAGGGCCGCGGCGCGCTGGGCGACGGACGTGGGCCGCGGCGCGCTGGGCGACGGTCAAGCTGGCGCACATGACGACGGCGCGGGCTGATGACGTGAGGCCCGGGGCGATGGCGCCGGCGTGCGGGCGAAGGCTCTACCCAGCGCGCCGGGCGACGGCTTCCAGGTGGCGTGCGCGCAACTCCTGATAGACCGCGCGGAACAGCTTGGGCCGCGCGTGGAAGTCGACTCCCTGGGCCCACAGCTCGGTGTTGACCATCGAGCCGTCGTGGCGCTCGATCAGCACGGTCATGCCGCTCTCGATCTGCCACGGTCCTACTTTGTGGGTGGACTTGTGCAGGCGTACCTGGGCCACGTCCCCCCAGCGCATCGTTCGCGAGCGCAGCAGGCCGTGGATGCGCAGGCCCCGCGCGCCGACATAGGCGCCCATCTGCATGATGCGGTGCGCGCCCAGCACCCAGATCGCCGCCAGCGTGCAGAAGACCAGCTTGACGCCGTGGCCCGCGAGATCGAACTGGCGGATCGTGGCCCACGCCAAGAACGCCAGGGCGGCCGCCTCCCAGGCGATGACGAGCCAGCGACCGGGGCCGGGAGAATACGGCCGGGTCCAGGTTTCGTTCACCCGAGCGAGTATGGCAGCGCGCTCGAATGATCGGATCTGGTTCGACGCAATGACGGCGGAAGAACGGCCGAAGAATGACCGATCAGACCGCCGCCAGCACACCATCGCCGATGACGGTCAGCTCGTCGGCGGCCACGGTGACCGCGGCGGCGTAATGCCGGAGCCACGAACGGACGCCGTCCGGTGTTCCGGTGGCGTAGGCGCCCGCCGCCCCGACGTACTCGGGTTCGCGCCGGTGGTGACCGACCTCGACGGCGACCAGGCCACGCGGGTCGAAACCACGGCTGATCAGCGTGAGCCGGGCGGCGGCGCGGGCCACCACCCCGGACGGGCCGGCGAACGGACGCAGCGTGAGCAACTCGGCGTGCACCACGGCGGCCAGCAACAACGGCGGAGTGTCCGATTTGTCAGCGGCCGAGACCAGACCCGCCAACGCGTCGATGCGCGAAGCGCCTGTCACCAAACGGCCCAAATCCGACGAAGAGATCGACCCACGCCCGGCCAGCACGTGCAGCTTGGCCAGGACCTGGCGCGGCGCCCGGGGCCACAGGTCGACCAGCCCGCCGACCGACTCGGCGACCCGCAAGGCACCTTGCAGGACGGGATCGGTCACGGTCCCCCCGCGTACGTCCTCGAGGTCGTAAGCGTGACCCTCCAACGCCGCCGAAGCCACCGCCGCCCGCAGGGACGCCTCGGCCGCCACCTGACCGCCATGCCGGCGCAGGGCGCGGTGCCGCATCGCGGCGTCGACCCGCTCCCGGGCCGAGGCCAGGGCGGGAGCCACGTCGGCAAGATCGAGCAGCGGTGCGAGAGGATCCACCCGAACACCGTAGCCGGTACGACACGCGAAACTTGGGGTGCGCAAACCGGCTCGCAACTGGCAAGATTCGCGCAGTACCACGCAGCAACCGGTCATCCGGCGCGCGCACCGGGCCATCGGGCGCGCTACCCGATGCAACCCTCGCCGGGTCCAACCGGCCGAACTAATGTGCAACGAAGTAGACCAATGAAGAGGAGCCGCCCTCATGAGCGAGACGTTGGAGAACCTTTCCTCCGAGACGCGTAAGTTCCCGCCGCCGGAGCAGCTCGCGGCGGATGCCAACGTCAAGGCCGACGCGTATGAGGAGGCTTCGGCCGACCGTCTCGCCTACTGGGCGAAACAGGCCGAGCGGCTCTCCTGGGCGAAGAAGTGGGACCAGGTGCTCGACTGGTCCAACCCGCCGTTCGCGAAGTGGTTCATCGGCGGCGAGCTCAACATCGCGTACAACTGCGTGGATCGGCACGTCGAAGCGGGTCACGGCGACAAGGTCGCGATCCACTGGGAGGGCGAGCCGGGCGACACCCGCACCATCACGTACGCCGATCTCCTCAAGAGCGTCAGCCAGGCCGCCAACACGCTGACCGACCTCGGCGTCGGCGCCGGCGACCGGGTGGCGATCTACCTGCCGATGATCCCGGAGGCCGCGGTCGCGATGCTGGCCTGCGCCCGGATCGGCGCCACCCACAGCGTCGTCTTCGGCGGCTTCTCGGTGGACGCGCTCTCGACCCGCATCAAGGACGCCGACGCGAAGCTCGTGATCACGGCCGACGGCGGCTACCGGCGCGGCAAGCCGTCGGCGCTCAAGCCGACCGTCGACGAGGCCGTCGCGCTGTGCCCGAGCATCGAGAACGTGCTCGTGGTCCGCCGCACCGGGCAGGAGGTCGCCTGGGGCGAGAAGGACAAGTGGTGGCACGAGACCGTCGAGCAGGCGAGCCCGGAGCACGAGCCGCAGGCGTTCGACAGCGAGCATCCGCTGTTCATCCTCTACACCTCGGGCACGACCGGTAAGCCGAAGGGCATCCTGCACACCACCGGCGGCTACCTGACCCAGACCTCGTACACCCACAACGCCGTCTTCGACCTCAAGCCGGAGTCGGACGTCTACTGGTGCACCGCCGACATCGGCTGGGTGACCGGCCACTCGTACATCGTCTACGGCCCGCTCTCCAACGGCGCCACCCAGGTCATGTACGAGGGCACGCCGGACACCCCGGGCCGCGACCGATTCTGGCAGCTCGTCGACAAGTACAAGGTGTCGATCCTCTACACCGCTCCCACGCTGATCCGCACGATGATGAAGTGGGGCGACGACATCCCGGCCGGCTACGACCTGTCGTCGCTGCGGGTGCTGGGCAGCGTGGGCGAGCCGATCAACCCCGAGGCCTGGATGTGGTACCGGAAGAACATCGGACGCGACCGTACGCCGGTCGTCGACACCTGGTGGCAGACCGAGACCGGCTCGGTGATGATCTCGCCGCTGCCGGGCGTGACCGTGACCAAGCCGGGTTCCGCGATGACCGCGCTGCCGGGCATCACCGCCGACGTGGTCGACGACACCGCGCAGTCGGTGCCGAACGGCGGCGGCGGCTTCCTGGTGCTGCGCGACCCGTGGCCGTCGATGCTGCGCACGATCTGGGGCGACGACAAGCGGTTCATCGACACGTACTGGTCCCGGTTCGGCGCGGGCGCCGGCCAGGGTGACGAGTGGGTGTATTTCGCCGGTGACGGCGCCAAGAAGGACGAGGACGGCGCGATCTGGCTGCTCGGCCGCGTCGACGACGTCATGCTGATCTCCGGCCACAACATCTCCACCACCGAGGTGGAGTCGGCGCTGGTGTCGCATCCGTCGGTGGCCGAGGCCGCGGTCGTCGGCGCCACCGACCCGACGACGGGCCAGGCGATCGTGGCGTTCGTGATCCCGCGCGGCAACGTCGAGACCGAGGGCGACAAGGGCGAGCAGCTCAACGTCGCCCTGCGCAACCACGTGGCCAAGACGCTCGGCCCGATCGCCAAGCCGCGGCAGATCATGCTCGTGGCCGAGCTGCCCAAGACCCGCTCGGGCAAGATCATGCGCCGCCTGCTCAAGGACGTGGCCGAGAACCGGTCGCTCGGCGACGTGACCACGCTCCAGGACTCCGCGGTCATGGACCTCATCTCGAGCGGGATGAAGTCGTCCAAGTCCGAGGACTGACATATATCCGTGACGGCCGGCGGTCCCCTGAGGGCCGCCGGCCGTCGCGTGTTTCCGGCCCGCTCCATTAACTCGGACCGCGGCCTGACCTCCGGTGCCCAGGTGGCGGGGCTACATCTTCGCCAACAAAGCCGGGGCGATGTTATGGCCCGGACATATCACGTAACCATCACCTATCGATTTTGATCTAGGTCCCTTTACATCGCTGTCTTTGCATACGTTGACCTCCTGCTCCGAACCCCGGAGCGGCCAGACGCCGGCTGCGGCACCCAGCCAGCCGGTCACATATGCGGAGGTACGTAGTGCGCAAGGTGGTCGTGGGACTACTCGGCGCCGCGATGGTCACGAGTGTCGGGGCAGCGTTCCCGACCGTGGCATCGGCGGCTCCCCCGGCGGATCCGGCACCAGCGGCGAAAGCCGGAAGTGACGCCGCGCCGATCGACGATCTGCCCAACCCGCTCGAGGACAAGCGCCGCGCGCTGCGCGAGCAGGCGGTGTCCGATGTGGTCAGCGGCAAGGCCAAGGCGGAGTCCCGGAACGGCAGCACGGTGGTCAAGGTCGGCCGCACGCAGGGCGCGGGCGGTACCGGCCGCAGCCGCGGCAAGGACCAGTACGTCGAGCTCGCGCGGCAGCGCACGGACCGGATCTTCGTGATCCTGACCGAGTTCGGCGACGAGCGTGACTCCCGCTTCCCCGACCGGGACACCAACCCGGCGGTGCCCGGCCCGACGACGTTCTCCGGCCCGTTGCACAACCAGATCCCGGCGCCGGACCGCAGCAAGGACAACTCGACGGTCTGGCAGGCGGACTACTCGCCCGAGCACTACCGCCAGCTGTACTTCGGCAGCGGCAAGAACGTCGAGTCGCTGAAGACCTACTTCGACAGCCAGTCCTCGGGCCGGTACAGCGTCGACGGCGAGGTCACCGACTGGGTCAAGGTCAAGTACAACGAGGCCCGGTACGGCCGCTCGACCGACGACCCGAAGGACGCCAACGGCGACGACCCGAACGTCTGCTCCGGCCACGTCTGCAACGCGACCTGGGACCTGGTGCGCGACGCCGCCAACCAGTGGGTCGCCGACCAGGAGGCCGCGGGCCGGACGAAGGCGGAGATCACCGCCGACCTCAAGTCGTTCGACCAGTACGACCGCTACGACTTCGACGGCGACGGCAACTTCAACGAGCCGGACGGGTACCTCGACCACTTCCAGATCGTGCACGCCGGCGGTGACGAGGCCGACGGCGACCCGCAGCAGGGCGAGGACGCCATCTGGAGCCACCGCTGGTACGCCTACGGCACCGACATCGGCGCCACCGGCCCGAGCACCAACAAGCTGGGCGGCACCCAGATCGGCGACAGCGGCATCTGGATCGGTGACTACACGATCCAGCCCGAGAACGGCGGCCTGAGCGTCTTCACCCACGAGTACACCCACGACCTGGGCCTGCCGGACGACTACGACACCAGCGGCCTGGGCGACAACAACAACGAGTACTGGACGCTGATGGCGCAGAGCCGCCTCAACGCTTCGGGCGAGGCGCTCGGCACCCGCCCCGGCGACCTCGGCGCCTGGAACAAGCTCCAGCTCGGGTGGCTCAACTACGCCACGGTGGAGGCCGGCCAGAAGAAGATCGTGAACCTCGGCCCCGAGGAGTACAACTCCAAGAAGCCGCAGGCCGTAGTGGTGAACCTGCCCGACAAGCCGGTCACCTCCGACCTCGGCGCGCCGTACGCGGGCAGCAAACAGTACTTCTCCGGCAACGCCGACAACCTGGACAACTCCCTGACCAAGGAGCTGGACCTCACCGGCAGGACCACGGCGACGGCGACTCTCAAGGCCCGCTACAACATCGAGGAGGGGTATGACTACCTCTACTTCGAGGCCTCGACCGACGGCGGCGCCAACTGGACGCGGCTGAACGGCACGGTGGGTGGCAAGGCCTTCCCGACCGACGCCAGCACGGCTCCGGCGCTGAACGGCTCGACCGGCGGCAAGTGGCTGGACGTCGTGGTGCCGCTCGACGCGTACGCCGGTAAGAAGGTCGCCTTCCGCCTGCACTACCTCTCCGACGGCGGCACCAACACCGGTGGCTTCTTCGGCGACGACATCGCGGTCGCGGCCGACGGCGCCACGCTGGTCACCGACGGCGCCGAGGGCGACAGCGCCTTCACGCTGGACGGCTTCACCATCGTCGGCGCGACCGAGACCCACATGTTCCCGGGCTACTACATCGCCGGCAACCGCACCTACACGAACTACGACAAGTACCTGGCGACCGGCCCGTACAACTTCGGCTGGACCACCGCCAAGCCGGACTACGTGGAGCACTACAACTACCAGACCGGTCTGCTGATCTCGTACTGGGACACCTCGCAGGCCGACAACAACACCAACGAGCACCCGGGCTCGGGTCGCAACCTCTACGTCGACTCGCACCCGAAGCCGTTCAACAACGTCAACGGCGTGCCGTGGCGGTCGCGCGTCCAGGTCTACGACGCTCCGTTCGGCCTGTACCCGACCGACGGCATGCTGCTGCACGTCGACGGCAAGCTGTCGCCGGTGTGGCCGCAGCTGCCCAGCCCGCTCTTCAACGACAAGGGCAAGTACTTCTACGACGAGCTGCCGAACCACGGCGTCAAGCTGCCCGCGGTCGGCGTGAAGATCGGTGTCCTCAGCCAGAACGGCACCTCGATGACGGTCGCGGTCTCCTGACCACGACTTCGCACGACGACGCCCGGGGATCCTGCTCCCCGGGCGTCGCCCTTTCCGTCTCCGGGAACGTCGCGGTCGGTCGCGGCGTCCAACACCTCATGAGGTACGCGACTCCGGCCGCCGTCGCCGCCATGCTGCTGACGCTGGCGGCAGGATGCGGCCGGTCCCCTTCCACAACTACGACAAGTCCGTCATTGGCGATTTCGTCGCCGTCGGCCGCGGCATCACCATCGCCCTCCGCGGCATCGCCCTCTTCTGCGGCGGCAACTTCGACCGCGGCGTCACCGTCGTCCACCTCGGGGACTCTGCCGACGTTCACGCCGCCCACTGCTCCGCCGAACGACCCCACCGATCTGATCAAGCCGCGGACCTACATCGTGGGCACGGTGACGAAGGGCGGCACCGGCCCCTGTTACGGCCTGGAGACCGACGAGGGCAAGCAGTATGCCCTGCACTCGACGGCCGGAACCGAACTGACCAGAGGCGCGAGAATCAAGATCAAGACACAGGCCGCGCACGTACGGATAAATTGCGGTCCCGGGAAGCTGTTGGAGCTCCTCTCGGCCGAGCCCGTGCGTTGATCGAATTCCGGCTACTCTGTCCGCCGCGGAGCATTCACGGGGGTAGCTGGTGCGCAAGTCGTTCTCGGTCGTCGCGATCGCCGCGGCGACGTTGCTGGCCGGCTGCACGGTCGATCCGTCGACCGCTCCGCCCGACACCATCACGGCGCCGAGCCGGCCGGCCGTCGCGCCGTCGGAGACACCGCCGAATGCCGCGGCGCCGACCGATGGCCCGGCTGTCCCGACAGATCCAGCAGATCAGGCAAATCTGGTGGGTCAGGCGCCTCCGGTCGTCGCGCCGACCCGCACCCCGACCCGGCGGCCGGGGCCGGTCCCGCCCGCCAACCGGCCCGCCCCGCCGGTCGAAGCGGTCCGCACCGGCTGGATCACCGCCACCGTCACCCGCGGCGGCTCGGGGCCCTGCTTCGTTCTCCAGGCCACGGACGGCAAGGCGTACGCGGTCTATTCGGCCGCCTCGCTCAAGCTCACCGCCGGCGATCGCGTACGCGCCCGGATCACCCCCGGATCGACTCCGGTCTCCTGCGGCACCGGCCGTCCGGCCCGTCTGGAACACGTCCAACTCGCCGGTTGAGACGCCGGGGACGTTCCCGCTCGGCGCCACCGCCTAGTCTTGGTGCATGGTTGACGAGTCGTGTGTCCTGGTGGAGGGCCCCTGGACGCACCGTTTCGTCGGCGCGAACGGGAGCCGCTTCCACGTCGTCGAGGCCGGCGCCGGCCCGCTCGTGCTGTTCCTGCACGGCTTTCCCGAGTTCTGGTGGGCCTGGCACGACATCATGACCCGGGTGGCCGACGCCGGTTTCCGCGCGGTGGCGATCGATCTGCGCGGCTACGGCGCCAGCGACAAGCCCCCGCGCGGCTACGACGGCTACACGATGGCCGCCGACGTCACCGGCCTGATCCGTGCCCTCGGCGAGCGCTCCGCGATGATCGTCGGGGCCGGCGCCGGCGGCATGATCGGCTGGGCCGCGGCCGCCTTCCACCCCAAGCTGGTCAGCCGGCTCGTGGTGCTCGGCGCCGCGCACCCGCTGCGCCTGCGGGCCGCGCTCTTCGCCGACCCGCGCGGCCAGCTGAGCGCCTCCTCCGCGGTGCTGCGCTTCCAGGTCCCGCGCTACGAGCACGTCCTGACCCGCGACGACGCGGCCCTGGTCGGCGAGCTGATGACCGAGTGGACCGGTCCGACGTGGAGGGAGACGCCGGAGTTCGCCGACTACGTGGCCCGCTGCCGCGAGGCGATGCAGATCCCGCAGGCCGCGTTCTGCGCCCTCGAGGCGTACCGCTGGGTCGCCCGCAGCGCGCTGCGGCTCCAGGGCTACCGGTTCGTCAAGCTCATGCAGCACCCGCTGATCACGCCGACGCTCCAGCTGCACGGCGCGCTCGACACCGCCACCCTGCCGCGCACGGCCCAGGGCTCGGGCCGCTACGTGATCGCGCCCTACGAGTGGCGCCTGATCCCCGACGCCGGCCATTTCCTGCACCAGGAGGCGGCGGACGTGGTGACGGGCGAGGTCCTGCGGTGGCTCAAGACGCCGTAGTGTCTTGATCATGCCGCTGCTGTTCTCGTACGGAACCCTGCGCGACCCCGCCGTCCAGCGCGCCAACTTCGGCCGCGAGCTCGCCGGGCGCGACGACGGCATCGTGGGCTTCCGCCTCGAGCAGGTCGAGATCACCGACCCGCACGTGCTGGCCGTGAGCGGCGAGACCCATCACCCGATCCTGCGCGCGACCGGCAACGACTCGGACACGGTCGCCGGGGCCGTGCTCGAGCTCACCGACGACGACCTGCTGCGCGCCGACGAGTACGAAGTGGACGATTACCACCGCGTCGAGGCGAAGCTGACCTCCGGCGGCGTCGCCTGGGTCTACGTCGGCGACTAGATGCGTTGCTCGTGCAGGTCGGCGACCTCGTTGGCCGGCGCCCACGCCTGGTAGACGCCGAAGTCGAACTCCTCGAGCCCGAGCTGGCGCGCCACCGGGGCGCGGCCGCCCGTGTACTCGACCCGGAACCAGTTGTCGGCCTCGGCCAGCACCAGGAAGGGCGCGCCCCGCCAGGTGCAGGTCGTGCGGACGTAGACCAGCTCGTCGTACTCCTCGGGGCCCAGCACCCGGACGTAGCGGCCGGGTTTTACCTCGTCGAAGCCGTCGGCCGGCTGCGTTGTGTAGATCCGCACGTTGTCGCCGTCGGGAACCCCGTCGAACTCGCGGCCCTGCCACGTCACGACGTAGCCGTCGCGCATCACTGATCACCCACCCGGCGCCACTGCGGACCGTCGTTGTCGAAGATCGCGACCATGTGCTCGCTGCCGTCGGCGTCGATCCGCCAGAGCTGCGAGCCGTGCGGCAGCCGCACACTGTCCACCTTGAACTCGGCGATGACGTCGCGGCCCTCGCCCGGGGCGAAACCGTTGCCCCGGAAGGGCGCCCGCTCGATCACCCAGCCGTCCATCGCCTTCAGCGCCTGCTCGTTCTGGCCGCCGTAGGGGATCCGGTACAGGCTGGGGCGATAGGCGGGCCAGCGCAGCACGTACGCCTCCTTGGCGTCACCCTGATGCGGCGAGCCGCCGTAGGTGAGGCCCAGGGCGCCGAACAGCTCGGCCGGCGTGCGCAGGTGCTCGACCTCGGTCGCCCGGTGCACGAAGCCGGCGACCCGGTCGTACCCGCGCTCGAGGTAGAAGTCGACCTGATCGGGCGGCAACGTCTTCTGCATGACGGTGGCGTGCTGGGCGTCGTCGCTGGCCGGTTCCGGCGCGGGGACCGGAACGCCCGGCTCCTCGCCGTGCTCGGGGTCGAGACCGGCCTCGGCCGCCCAGCTGGCCAGCGCGATCACCTGCGGTCCCGGGTACTTCGCGCCGACCGGGCTGCCCGGGTTGACCGCGAACGACCAGGCCGGGTCGGGCCAGTTCCGGATGAGCTCGTAGAACCGGACGCTCACCGTGCGGGTCGGCTCGGCGAAATGCTCGGCGAGGCGGTCCTTGCTGGTGAAGACGACCAGGAAGCGCTCGCCGTCGGTGTCCTCGGTGCGGAACGCGAAGCCGGACTCGCCGGGCGCGCTGCCCGGCCGCGAGTGGTGCGCGACCGGCACGAGCACGGTGGCGAGCAGCAGGGTGGAGAGGAACTGGTCGGTGCTGTGCGCGTCGGCCGCGTCCAGCAGGTCGCGCTCGACGTCGTTGGCCGGGAAGAACGGCTCGCCCATGGCCTCGGCCGGAGGCGGCGACATCGACGGACCGGCCGGCCGCATGGGCGGCGGAACCGGGGCGGCCCCGCGCACCTCGAGCGGCGGCGGCGATGCGCCGAGCCGGGCCGGGCGGTCGCTGCCCGGCGCACCCGGGATGACCGGAGGGGCGAGACCCGGACGACCGGTCGCCGGAGCGACGGCCTGGGCCTCGGCGGTGGCGGCCCGCTCGGCCGGAGTCTTGAACGCCGGGAACGACGTCATCGGCGCCGGCTCGGTCCCCGCGGTCGACTGCCGACGAGGCAGCGGCGACCCGAAGCCGGGCACCGGCTGATCGGAGACGCGCTGAGCGGCCGCGGCCTGCGGCGAGGCCGGCCCCTGCGGGAAGCCACCCTCACCCGGCGGGAACCCACCACGGGCAGCCTGAGCCGGCGGGAACCCGCCGCGGGCGGCCTCGTCCGGCGGCGACTGGCGGCGGGGAAGCTCGGGCAGCGCCGGCGCGGCCGGTACCGCGGCCATGCGCGGGTCCTGCGGGTGCTCGGCCGACGGACCGCTCGAGAGGTGCTCGGGGACCGGCGGCGTGTTCGCCATCGGGGTGCGGACGGGCAGCCCGGAACGCGGGTCCGACATGGGGCCACGCGGGTCCTCGCCGGGCCAGCCGGTGGCGTCGCCCGGAACCGAGGGCGGGCGGTAGGCCGGCGGAACCGGCAGCGCGGCCGGAGCCGGCACCGTGGGACTGCCCCCACCGGGCCCGCCGGACGGCGCGGAACCGGGCCGGGGGAACCCGGCCGCGGACCCAGGCCCGGCAAACCCGGGACCGGACGCGGCCGCGGAACCAGGCCCGGCAAACCCGGGACCAGAAGCGGGCGCGGGACCAGGCCCGGCAAACCCGGGCGCGGAACCAGGCCCGGCAAACTCAGGACCGGACGCCGGCGCGGAACCGGGCCCGGCGAACCCGGGACCGGAGGCGGGCGCGGCGGAGGTGGGCGAGGCCGAATCGGGCGCGGCCGGGGTCGGGTTGCGCGACGGCAGGCCGCTCGGCATCACGGCGCCCGGCGTGCGGATCGGAAGGCCGCCGGGACCGATCTGCGGCGCGCCCGGGGCCTGCGGAGGCGGGCCGTAGGGCGGGGCCGACGCGGGACGAGCGGCCGCGGGCGGCGCCGAAGCGGGCCGGGCGGCCGCCGCCGGCGGGGCCGACGCCGGGCGGATGGGCGCGGGCGGGGCCGACGCCGGGCGAGCGGGGGCGGCCGGCGCCGAAGCGGGCGCCTGAGCCACCGGGGTCGCCTCGGGCTGCGGCTCGTCCGCGGCCGGGAACTGCGGCATGCGAGACGCCGCGGCGGCCTGCGCATAGCCGGCCGGAGCGCCGCTCAGGGAGGGCGCCGAGAAGGACGGCGCCGAGGGCGCGGCCGGCGGGGCACTGGTCGGCCGCGGGTAGGCGGCCGCGGCACCGGCCGGAACGCTTGCCGGCGGAGCACTGGTCGGCTGGGGGTACCCGGCCGCCGGTGAAGCACCGGACGGCTGCGGATACCCGGCGGGAACGCCCGCCGGCGGAGCGCTCGTCGGCTGCGGGTACCCGGCCACCGCGGCGGCCGGGAAACCGGCCGGCGGAGCGCCGGCGGGCTGCGGCTGGGGATAGCCCGCCGCGGCCGAGGCCGGGAACCCGGCCGGGTGGTGGGTTACCTCGTCCTTCTTCGCGACGGCCGCGTTGGCGGCCATCGCGGCGGAGTGCAGGTCTTGAATCCGGGCCGGGCCGACCGGCTTCTCGCGGCCAGGGCCACGCGTCGGCAACCTCAGGTCGCCGCGTGACAGCTGGGCCACGAACCAGGCCGGCAAGTAGCCCTCGATCGGCAGGCCGGGGTTGACCGCCAGCCACCACTCGAGGTTGGGCCAGGTATTTGCCAGCTCGGCATACGGCACCCGCCGCGCCGAACCGCTGTAGTCAGCCAGGCATGACTGCATGGCCGCCGGGGACGTGAATGCGAGGACGTGCGTGCGGCCGCCGGTGCTCCACGTGCCCCAACCGAGTGGCGACAGGCCCTGCAAGGCGTCAGCCGACACCGGCAGGAGCAGGTCAACACCGGCGAGAATGCGGAAGTACGACTCCTGGTCGTCCGTGCGCAACGCATCCCGCATCGCGACCTCGGCGTCCGTAGCCGGTTCCCACTCGGACACGTCCACCTCTCCCCACCGCGCGACGAGGCCATCTCAACGCGTACAACCTACAAGGTCAGGCGGCGATCACAATGGGCGGCGTTGTGCTGACGGTCAAGTCGTCGCCGATCGCCCCGTTTCGGTCGCGGGGCGCGATCAGCCAAGTACTGATGGTAGCCGTAACGGCCATTTGGACCAGTACGCGATCGGGGGACACCAAGGGCGCAAGAACGGACTAAACGGAAACGGCCGGCCCAGCCCCGAAGGCTGAACCGGCCGACTCGTCGCGTCGCGGGCGAGCGCTCACTGGAAGCGCGAGGTCGCCTGCTTCTCGGTCTGGATGTAGTCCTGGGTCGACTGGTCGACGGCGGACTTGATGTTCTGCAGGATCTGCGTGAGGTCCTGCGACGCGGCCTGCCACTTGGCCTGGCGAGCCGCGTACGCCTGCTGGGCGTCGCCGTCCCAGGTCTGCACCAGCGGGCCGGCGTCACGCGAGAGCTGGTCGAGCTGGCTCTGCATGGTGCTGATGGCCTTGCTGATGTCACCGCCGGCCTGCTGCAGCGCGCCGAAGTTGACGAGAAGCATTCCGTCACTCATGTCTACTGACTCTCCCCGTCTCGGCTCAGAGCGGCAGCGAGAAGCTGCCGCCGCTGTTGGAAAGCTTGCTGGCGGCGTCCGTGTCGGTCGTGTCGTAGCCGGTCGCCGACTGGCGGATCGACTCGGCCGTCTCCGACAGAGCCTGGTTGAGGCTCTTGAGGTCGGCCGCATACTGCGCCTTGACCTGTTCGAACGCCTGCGCGCCGAGGCCCTTCCAGGTGCTCTGGAGGCTCGACAGCTCGTTCATGAGCGTGCTCAGCATCTGCTGAAGCTGGTCGTTGACCGTGTCGAACTTCGCGGCGGTCTGCGCCATCACCGCGGATTCAGCTCGCGTCTGGGCCACCCCGGACGTCACCCCGCTTTCTTGTTCGTCGCCGAGCCACCGGCATCCCTTTTGGACAGGCCAATCGGCCCTCGGCGTATCGACGTAGGCCACCACGTTAACCCGGACACGCAAAGCGTGGGGGGCGGCCCGTGATCGGCCAACTACTGTTCTTCTATGTCGCCGACGGTAGCGACCCGGGTCAATCGGCGATAGCCCGAGATAGCAACCTGTGGATAACCTCGCACCCCCTACGGCGGCTCGGGGGGCCCTACGATAGGCCACGACGTGGCGGAATGCAGCCGGAGGGACGGGGAAACGGTGACGGTGGGCGTGGCTGGGGGCCGGGATTACCACGATCTGACCGGCGGGGCCAAGCTACCGAAGGTCAACACGCGTCCCGTACGGCACGGCCGCCTCCTCGGCATCCGAGCGAGTCAGTGGATCGGCACCCAGGTCGCCGCCGCGGCCCTGCTGATCGGCGCGGTCAACGGCGCGATCGGCCTGATCATCGGCGCCGTCGTCGCCTTCGTCGTGCTCGCGCTGACCTGGCTGCGGCTGCGCGGCCGCTGGATCTTCGAGTGGATCGGCGTCGCGATGCGCTACAGCGGCCGCCGGCACGCCGCCCCGGCCGGCCCGGCCACGCTCTCGCTGCTCGAGTTCGTCGCGCCCGGCTCGCACGTCGAGCAGACCGACGTGGCCGGCGACCCGGCCGCCGTGATCGTCGACGGCAACGGCCTCACCGCCGTGCTCGAGCTCGGCGACCCGGCCGGCCTGCTGGCCGAGGAGTCGATCACGCTGCCCTCGCCGGCCTCCCTGCTGCCGCCGGCCGGCCCCGAGCAGCCACCGGTGCTGATCCAGCTGCTGCTCAGCGGCGCGCCCGCGCCCTCGATCCGGGCCGGCGCGGGCACTCCGGCCAACTCCTACCGGCAGCTCACCGAGGGGCGCCTGCTCGGGCACAGCCGCGCGCTGCTGGCGGTGCGGGTGCTGCGGGCCGAGGGCTGGTCCGAGGACGAGCTCCGCCGGACGCTCTCCGGCCTGGTCCGCAAGATGACCCGGCGCCTCTCGACCGCGCCGGCCCGCCCGCTCGGCGAGGCCGCCGCGCTGCGGGTGCTGGCCGAGATCGCCCACGACGAGGGCGCCGCCTCGGCCCACGAGTCGTGGCCCGGCCTGCGCCTCGGCGGCCTGGCCCAGGCGACCTTCCAGCTGCGCCGCTGGCCCGACACCCGGATCGAGACGTCCCGCCGGCTGGTTCCCCGCATGCTCACGCTGCCGGCCGCGGCGACCACCGTGTCGCTGATCGCCGGGCCGCGCCCCGCGCACGGCGCCACCCCGATCGAGATGACCGTGCGGCTCGCCGCGCCCGACGCGGCCTCGCTCGGCGCCGCCACCCAGGCGCTGCGCAAGGTCGTGTCGGCCGAGCACGCGCACATCCGCCGGCTCGACGGCGAGCACCTGCGCGGCCTGGCCGCCACCCTGCCGCTCGGCGGCTCGCCGACCGGGGTGCCGGGCCTGCCGCCCGACATGCACCCGGCCGAGCGGTCCGACGGCATGATGCTGCCGGTCGGCACCTCGGGCCTGATGCTCGGCCGCAACCGGCACGGCAACCCGGTCGTGATCCGCCTGTTCCGCCCCGAGCAGACCCGCGCGCTGCTGGTCGGCGGCGTCCGCGCGGCCCAGCTGCTGTCGATGCGGGCGATGGCGCTCGGCGCCCGGGTCGTCGTCCAGACCGCCCGCCCGCAGGCCTGGGAGCCGTTCGTCCGCGGCGCGGCCGTCCCCGGCGAGGCGATCGCCGTGGTGCCGCCGGGCCGGGCCATCGAGATCGCCCCCGGCTCCGCCCTGCACCCGCTGCTGGTCGTCGTCGACGTCGGCCCGGTCGGCGCCGACAGCCGCCCCGGCGCCGGCTGGCAGGCCACGCTCGTGGTCCGCGACGACTTCGGGGCCGCCGACGTCGACGTGGCCTCCCGTGCCGATCTGCTCCTGCTCCAGCCGCTGCGGCCGGAGGAGGCCACACTGCTGGGCGGCGCGCTCGGCCTCGGCGAGGTGGCGCAGTGGATGACCCGCATCCGCCCCGACATGGTGGGCGTGGTCAACCGCCGGGCGGTCCGCTGGGCGGCGCTGGCCGAGACCCCGATCGAGGGCCAGCTGATCGGCACGCCGACGCGCTGATCAACAAGTCGCCCGAAGGGGCGACAAGGTTGGCATGATCGTGACACCATCCCGTGCCATGGGAATCCTCATCCGGCTGGTGATCACGGCCGTCTCGCTGTGGATCTCGACGCTCCTGATCAGCGGGATCACGGTCGAGACCGACTCCGTTCCGAAGAAGATCGGAACGCTGCTCGCCGTTGCGGTCATCTTCGGCATCGTCAACGCGGTGCTCCGGCCGATCATCAAGGTCGTCGGGTGCGGGCTGTACGTCCTGACGCTCGGCCTGATCGCGCTCGTCGTCAATGGCCTGCTCTTCCTGCTGACCAGCTGGATCGCCGACCAGCTCGACCTGCCGTTCCACGTCGACGGGTTCTGGAGCGCGGTCCTCGGCGCCCTGATCGTCGGCGTCGTGAGCTGGCTGCTGAACATGCTGGTCCCCGACGGCGACGACTGATCGCCCGAAGTTCCGCCGGCACACCGAGGGCCGCCCGCTCGAGACGACGCGGGCGGCCCTCGCGCCGCGTGAACGCCGCGTGAGCTGAGCCATATGCAAGGACCGTGGCGCGGGCGAACCCTTACCGTGTGGGCATGGGTGAGGAGCGGCGCGGGTATCTGTACGGCCTCGTGGCGTACGTGCTGTGGGGATTTTTCCCGATTTATTTCAAGCTGCTCCGGCCCGCCTCGCCGCTGGAGATCCTCGCCCACCGGGTGATCTGGTCGGTGCTCTTCGTCAGCCTGGTGCTGGCCGCCGCCCGCAACTGGCGGTTCCTGGCCCGGATCGTGCGCTCGCCCCGGCTCTTCGGCGGGATCGCCGTCGCCGCCGTGCTGATCGCGATCAACTGGGGCACCTACATCTACGGCGTCAACTCGTCGCGGGTCGTCGAGACGGCGCTGGGCTACTTCATCACCCCGCTGGTGCTGGTGCTGCTCGGCGTCACCGTGCAACGCGAGCGCCTGCGCCGCTGGCAGTGGATCGCCGTCGCGGTCGGCGCCGGAGCGGTCGTGGTGCTGACCGTCGACTACGGCCGCCTGCCCTACATCGCGCTGCTGCTGGCGGCCAGCTTCGGCTCCTACAGCCTGGTCAAGAAGCGGCTCCAGCTGCCGCCGGCCGAGGGCCTGTTCGTCGAGTCGGCCGTGCTGGCCGTCCCCGCCCTGGGCTACGTGGCCTGGCTGACCGCGGCCGGGCACGCCAAGTTCGGCCACGAGGGCGCCACCCACACCGTTCTCATGATCTTCGCCGGCGTCGCCACGGCGGTGCCGCTCCTGCTGTTCGCGGCGAGCGCCAACCGGGTGCCGATGGTCGGCATCGGCATCCTCCAGTACGTGGCGCCGATCATCCAGCTCGCCTGCGGCCTGTTCATCTACCACGAGCCGATGCCGCCGGCCCGGCTCGCCGGCTTCGGCCTGGTCTGGGTCGCGCTGGCCATCTTCACCGTGGACGCGCTGCGGCAGCGAAAGAACCCACGGACGGCGACCGGTCCGGCGGCCGCCACCGCCGAGCCGGTCGACGCCCTACCGACCCGCTGACCTGGAATCAGAAGGTCAGGGGACGTCGTAAGCGAGCATGACCGTGCCGTCGGCGCGGACGAGCTCGAGGCGGCTGATGTTGCCCTTGCCGAAGTGGGTGAAGCCCTGCATCGGGAACTCGCCGCCGGGAGTGGCGTCCCACGAGCCGATCTGCTCCTGCTCGTTGTCCCGGCCGTAGGCGATGAGCCGGAAGGTCGCCTTCTCCTTGGCCGCGTCGCTGTAGTCGCACTTGAGCTCGGCCTTGGTCCCGCCGGCCGTGGTGGTGAGCCGCAGCGTGGCGGCGACCGGCGAGGCCGCGTCGACCCGGGTCATCGCGACCGCGGGACCCGCCGGGGCGGCGCCGGGCGCCGACGTGTCCCGGGTCCAGGCGAGGACGCCGATGCCGATGAGCCCCACGAGGATCACCGCCGCCACGGTGCTCATCACCCGTACGCCCAAGTTCTTACGCCTTCGCCCCCGCCCCGCGGAGGGCGCCGCCATGTCTCGCAGCGAGGCGCCCGGGTGATCGGCGGTCAGCGACGGGTCGAGGAGCTTCGCGAACTCCTTGGCGTCCAGCCGGGACAGCAGGTCGGGCAGCGTCGAGATGTCGGCGACCGCCTCGCGGCAGAACGAGCAGGTGGCCAGGTGCCGCTCGTAGGCGGCGCGCTCGGCCGGGGAGAGGGCGCCCAACACGTACGCGCCGTCATCATGCTCGTGCTCGCAGTGCACCCCCGTCACCACCCTCCGCTGACCTCCCGCGTGCACCCTGTCTTACGGGGCTGAGCGGCGTGAGGTTCAACGGAGCTTTAGACACGCTGGTCAGGCGGTGGCGGACTCCCCGGCGGACAGGGCCTCGGCCACGTTGCGCGCGGCCGCGGTCAGCTTGGCCCGCACGACGCGCGCCGAAGTGAGCATTTCCGCGGCCGGCAGCGAGCACGCGAGCACCAGCCGGCGCTCGATGTCACGGTCGGCCACCACCAGCACGGCGGCGCAGGCCAGGCCCTGCCGGAACTGGCCCATCTCGATCTGCATCCCGCGCCGCTCGCCCGCCGCCAGGTCGGCCTCGAGCGCGTCGGACGTGATCAGCGTGGCCGGCGTGAACTGGCGCATGCCGTAGTCGCGCAGGTACCGCGCCCGCTGGTCGGGGGTCAGCGTGGCCAGCAGCGCCTTGCCCAGCGCCGTGGCGTGGCCGCCCTCGTCGAAGCCGGGCGCCATGTCGTCGACGAACGGCGAACGGGCGCCCTCGGCCGAGGCGGTCACCGCGATCCGGCCGCCGACGAAGCGGCCGAGATAGTGGGTGTACCCGGTGTCGAGGGCGGCACGGCGCAGCGCCTCGCCGACCGCGGGCGGCCCGCGGAACGCCGAGACGAGCTCGCGGTACCGATCGGCGATCTCCAGACCGACGATGTACGTGCCGTCCTCTCGGCGGATCACGTAGCCCTCGTAGGCCAGGGTGCGCACGAGGTGGTAGGTCGTGGCCACGGTCAACTCGCACCGTCGCGCTATCTGCTTCACGGTGAGTCCGCGCGGGGCCCGGCCGACCGACTCGAGGACGCGCAACGCGCGTGACACGCTCCGAATCAGATCGGACGGCTCCGCCAGGGGGTCGCGCACAGCTACCTCCGACGCCAGGGACTTACACCATATGAATAATCTTCCGCCGACGGAATGCCAAAAGCCATGTGGATCACGATCGATTTGCACGAGGCGTGTGGTCATTTGCACTCAACGCGCTCGGATGCATTCTGCGGGCTTAGTCTGCGACGGATGGCCGAACCCACGATCCCCGAGGGCCGCAACGCATCGACCAGCGTGAACGTGGCCCGTCCCCTGCGGGCCGCCACGGGCGCGCTCACCACGACGGTCGCCGTCGCGTTCCCGGTCTTCCTCGTGGGCGGTCTCGCCGTACAAGTAAGTGATGATCTTCGATTTTCTCCGGCAGGCCTCGGCCTCGCCGTCTCGGCCTACTTCGGGGCCAGCGCGCTCGCGTCGATCCCGGCCGGCGCGCTCGTCGAGCGGTACGGCGCCGCGCGCATCTCGAAGTACGGCATCGTGCTCGCGGCCGCCTCGATGCTGGGGATCGCGATCGGCGCCCATGCACTGTGGAGCCTCATCGCCATCCTCGCCCTCGGGGCCGGCGCGAACGCGATGGGGCAGCTCGCCAGCAACACCAGCCTGTCCCGGCACGTGCCCCCGGGACGGCAGGGTCTCTCGTTCGGCGTGAAGCAGGCCGCGATCCCGGTGAGCACGCTGCTGGCGGGCGCGGCGGTCCCGGTGGTCGCCTTGACCATCGGGTGGCGGTGGGCCTTCGTCCTGGGCGGTCTCCTGGCGTTGCTGGCGATCCCTCTCGTGCCGATCGACCGCGAATACAGCACTATTTCGCGAAATAGTGGGCAAAGGCGGGGCGCTCTGGTCGTCGTCGGGCTGGCTGCCACCCTCGCGGCGGCCGCGGCCAACGCCCTCGGCACGTTCCTGGTCGACTCGGCGGTGGCTCGCGGCATCGCGCCCGGCCCGGCCGGACTGTCCCTCACGCTGGGTAGCGCCGTCTGCGTCGCGGCCCGCATCATCGGCGGCTGGCAGGCCGACCGGCGGCCCGGCCGTCAGGTCGGCGTCATCGCCGGGCTGCTCGCCTGCGGCGCGGTCGGCCTCGCACTGCTCGCCGTGCCCGGCTCGATCTCGCTGGTCGCCGGCGTGGTGCTCGGCTTCGGCCTCGGCTGGTCCTGGCCGGGCCTGATGAACTTCGCCGTGGTGCGCCTGCACCCACAGGCGCCGGCCGCCGCCACGTCGATCACCCAGACGGGCGTCTACCTCGGGGGATGCGTCGGACCGCTCGGCCTCGGCGCGGTAGCCACCGTGTCCGGGTACCCCACCATGTGGATCGTCGCCGCGGTGGCCATGGTCAGCGCGGCCGCCCTGATGCTGCTGGGAAGCCGCCTGCTCAGCCAGTGAAGCCGGGCCCGCCTGCTCAGCCAGTGAAGCCGGCCCGCCTGCTCAGCCAGTGAAGCCGGCCCGCCTGCTCAGCCAATGAAGCCGGGCCCGCCTGCTCAGCGGGGAAGCAGAAGGCTCAGCTCGTCCGGTCGGCGATGAAGTCGCAGAGCGCCTCCATCGCGCGCTTGGCTTCCCCCGCGGGCAGCGGGGCGAGCTGGGCGCGCGCCTCCTCGGCGTAGGTCCGCACGGTCTCGCGGGCCCGCTTCATCGCCGCCGAGTCGCGCAGCAACCCGAGCGCCTCGGCGTGCAGGGCGTCGTCGGTGATCGGTCCGGTCGCCAGGATCTCGCGCAGCCGCACCGCGGACGCGTCGGTGTCGTCGCCCGCCAGCGCGTAGAGCACCGGCAGCGTCGGCACACCCTCGCGCAGGTCGGTGCCGGGCGTCTTGCCCGACTGCACCGACTCGGACGCGATGTCGAGCAGGTCGTCGGAGAGCTGGAACGCGATGCCGATGATCTCGCCGTAGCCCGCGAGCGCCTCGACGAACTCGGCCGGCGCGCCGGAGAACATGCCGCCGAAGCGCACCGAGGTGGCGATCAGGGAGGCCGTCTTCTCGGTGATGACGTGCAGGTAGTGCTCGATCGGGTCGGCGTCGCGCGGGCCCACGGTCTCGGCGATCTGCCCGTGCACGAGCCGCGCGAACGTGCGCGCCTGCAGGTGGACGGCCTCGGGCCCGAGAGAGGCGGCGATGTCGGCGGCGCGGGCGAAGAGGTAGTCGCCCACCAGGATCGCCACCGAGTTGCCCCAGCGGGAGTTGGCGCTGGGCGCGCCCCGCCGGACGGGCGCCTCGTCCATCACGTCGTCGTGGTAGAGCGTCGCGAGGTGGGTCAGCTCCACCACGTTCGCCGCGGCGATGATCTCGGGCGACTGCGGGTCGCCGAACTGCGCCCCGAGGGCCACCAGAAGCGGACGGAACCGTTTGCCACCGGCATCGGCGAGATGCCGCGCAGCCTCGGCCACCAACGGATCGGCGCTGGCCACGTTGGCCCGTAGCGCCTCCTCCACAGCGGCCAGCGTCGCTGTGACCGACGCATCGACCTCCGGGTCGATGTCGAGGCCGAGCGACGACAGCGTCATGTCACCGGTGCTCACCACACTTTCACGATGCCATACCGGCCTCACGCTTCCGGTCCCAGGGGTCTCCGTCACAAGATCAAAATCGAATTCCCGCGCCCGTACGCCCGGAGCACCGTCCCCCGCCTGATCATTTCCAGCCGCTGACCGCCGCCCCTGGTCGCCATGTCCGGGAGGCGCGCGACTCCCGGGGATGGTCACCCCGACCAGCAGCCCCGGCCCGGCATGCGTGGCGCCCCGTCCGAGGTGGAGCGCCGACCGGTCGAGCGCCTCGGGCCAGGCTCGACGCTTCGGGCCGGACCCGGCGCCCGCCGTCGCCCGGCGCACCGCCACCGCGGCACATCGCCACCGCCCAGCGCCGCCGCCCACCATCGCCCGGCGCACCGTCACCGCGGCACATCGCCACCGCCCAGCGCCGCCGCCCGCCATCGCTCGGCGCGCCGCCACCGCGGCACATCGCCACCGCCCAGCGCTGCCGCGGACGGCATTCCCCGCCCGACCCCGCGCACGTACCCAGACCTCGCTGCAGGTCCCCGAGATGCTCCGCCGTCCCGGCGGAACACCCATCACGTCGGCCCCACCCTGCGTCCACCATGCCGCCCGAGCCGATCATTTCCGGCCACGGCCGCATGCTCGGCCTAGGGTGTGATCACGCGCACCCCGGGCCAGCGCCGACCCGGGTCGCGCCGGGCCAGCCGGGCCCGGGACGGCTCGACGCCGATCCGCCGCGGGTTGCGCCGCCAGATGCCGTCCAGCAGGTCGTCGACGCCGAGCGGCGCGCACACGTGCACGCGGTCGCCGGAGTCGAGACGGACGGCCACCGCGGTCGCCGTCTCCGGCCACGTCGCCACGCCGTCGGCGGTCGAGACCAACGGCTCGACCGGGCCGCCCGGGAACTCCTCGTGGTACCAGGTGTGCACCGCCGCCTGGTTGGTCGCCTCCCACGGCACGCCGGGACCGTTCGCCGCCAGAAGCTCCGTGGCGACCTGATCGCGTCCCCGGCGACGATCGTCCGGGTCGAAGAACGCCACGTCCACGTCGCGAACCTCGGCGGGCCGGAACCCGGTGCCGTAGCGCCGGCCCCAGACCAGATCGCGCAGCACCCCGGCGCCGACCCAGGCGTCGGGCAGACCCGCGTCGCGCACGACCCGCAGGACCCCGAGCAACCAGTCGCACTCCCCCACGATCCCGGCCAGCTCGTCTCCACGGACGACGAAGGGCCCCGGCCGTGGCGACCGGGGCCCCTCGGACATCACGAGATCAGCGGACGAACTGGGCCGCGTCGCGGGTCAGGTCGATCAGTGGGGCCGGGGCGACGCCCAGCGCCAGGGTGGCGATCACGCCGATGGCCAGGGCCGCCGACGTCAGGAAGCCCGGGATGGAGACCGTCGGGGTGGACTCGCCCGGCTCGCTCAGCCAGAGCATCACGACGACCCGCAGGTACGGGAAGGCGATCAGCATGCTGGTGATCACGCCGAAGATGACCAGCCAGGTCTGCCCACCCTCGATCGCGGCCCCGAAGACCGCGAACTTGCTGGTGAAGCCGCTGGTCAGCGGGATACCGGCGAAGGCCAGCAGGATGAAGGTGAAGGTCGCGGCGAAGAGCGGGCTCTTGCGGCCCAGGCCGGCCCACCGGGAGAGGTGGGTGGCCTCGCCGTCGGCGTCGCGCACCAGGGTCACGATGCCGAAGGCGGCGAGCACCGAGAAGCCGTACGCGACCAGGTAGAACATCGTGCTGCTCAGGCCCTCCTTGTTGAGCGCCAGGACGCCCACCAGGAGGTAGCCCGCGTTCGCCACCGAGGAGTAGGCGAGCAGCCGCTTCATGTCGGTCTGCGTCACCGCGAGCACCGCGCCGACCAGCATGGTCAGGACCGCGATGACGCCCAGCACCGGCTGGAAGTCCCAGCGCACGCCCTCGAACGCCACGTAGAGCACCCGCAGCAGGGCGCCGAACGCGGCGACCTTCGTGCACGCCGCCATCAGCGCCGTGATCGGGGTTGGCGCGCCCTGGTAGACGTCCGGCGTCCAGACGTGGAACGGCGCGAGCGCCGCCTTGAAGAGCAGCCCGATCGCCAGCATCGCGAGTCCGGCGTACAGGAGAACCTGGCTCTTGCTCGGCGCCGCCACCGCGGCGTGCACCTCGCTGAGCGAGATGCCGCCCGAGAAGCCGTAGATGAGCGCCACGCCGAACAGGAAGAACGCCGAGGCGTACGAACCGAGGAGGAAGTACTTGAGTGCCGCCTCCTGGCTGAGCAGGCGACGCCGGCGGGCGAGCGCGCACAGCAGGTAGAGCGGCAGCGAGAAGACCTCGAGCGCGACGAACATGGTCAGCAGGTCGTTCGCCGAGACGAACAGCAGCATGCCGCCGAGCGCGAACAGCGTCAGCGGGTAGACCTCGGTCGCGCCGGGCTGCTCGCCCGCCTGCCGCAGGTCCTTCTGCGAGCCGACGGTGATCGCGGCCTGGGAGACGAACGCGCCGCCCCGGTCGATCGTCCGCTCGCCGATCAGCATCAGCGAGACCGCGCCGAGCACCAGGATCGAGCCCTGGAGGAACAGCGTGGGCCCGTCGATCGCGACCGCGCCGCCGATCGTCACCGTCCGCTTGTGGTGCTGGGCGATGACGACGACGACCGCGGCGATGATCGCGAGGAACGACAGGGACAGCTGGATCGTGTGGCGCGACCGGCGTGGGACGAGCGCCTCGACGAGGACGCCGACGCAGGCGACCCCGAAGAGGATCAGCATCGGCGCCAGTGCCGCGTAGTCGATGGCAGGAAGTTTGAGATCTTCCATGGCTAGCGCGCCCCTCCATTGGCGGTGACCGCCGTCGGGCCTGGATCTTGGGTACCGACGTCCTGCATGGTCGCCTGGACCGCCGGGTTGATCACATCGGTGACCGGCTTCGGGTAGAAGCCGAGCAGGATGAGCAGGATGATCAGCGGCGCGACCACGACCTTCTCCCGCAAGGTGATGTCCTTGCGCATGGCCGGCACCTCTGCGAGGGCCGGGTTCAGGGTGCCCTGAGTGGTCCGCTGGACCATCCAGAGGACGTACGCGGCGGCGAGGATGATGCCCGCGGTCGCAATCACCGCGTACGCCTTGTGCACCGTGAACGTCCCGATCAGCACCAGGAACTCGCTGATGAACGGCGCCGTGCCGGGCAGCGCGAGCGACGCGAGACCGGCGAAGAAGAGCACCCCGGCCAGGACCGGCGTCAGCTTGCCGGCGCCGCCGAAGTCGCTCACCAGGTTGGAGTTGCGCCGGGCCACGTACATGCCGACCACGATGAACAGCAGGCCGGTGGCCAGACCGTGATTGACCATGTAGAGCACCGCGCCGGTGCCGGCCTGGGTCGTGAACGCGAAGATGCCGATGCCGATGAAGCCGAAGTGCGCGATCGACGTGTACGAGACGAGCCGCTTGAGGTCGTTCTGGCCGACCGCGAGCAGCGCCGCGTAGATGATGCCGATGACCGCGAGCACCAGGGCGGCCGGCGCGAACCAGCGCGACGCCTCCGGGAACAGCGGGAGGCAGTACCGCAGGATGCCGAAGGTGCCGACCTTGTCCATCACGCCGACGAGCAGCGCGGCCGCACCGGCCGGGGCGGCGCCACCGGCGTCCGGCAGCCAGGTGTGGAACGGGAAGAACGGCGCCTTGATCGCGAAGGCCACGAAGAAGCCGAGGAACAGCCAGCGGGCCGTGTTCTGGTCGATCGAGTTGACCGACTGGATCAGCTTGGTGAAGTCGAAGGTGTGGCCGCCGACGACCCACAGGCCGATCACCGAGGCCAGCATGAACAGGCCGCCGACCAGGCTGTACAGGAAGAACTTGACCGCCGCGTACTGCCGGCGGGGCCCGCCGAACGACCCGATGATGAAGTACATCGGGATCAGCATGATTTCGAAGAACACGTAGAACAGGAAGACGTCGCCGGCCGCGAAGACGCCGATCATCGTGAACTCGAAGGCCAGCAGCAGCGCGAAGTACACCGGCGCCGACCGCTTGCTCTCGTCGACGTCGTTCCAGGACGCCAGGATCACGACCGGCGTGAGCACCGCGATCAGCATCAGCAGGACGAGCGCGATGCCGTCGGCCTCGAACGTGAACCGGGCGCCCCACGAGGGGATCCAGGCGTACGAATCGCGGAACTGGAATCGGTCACCGTCGACCTTGAAGGCGATCCACATGAAGATGCTGAGCACCAGAACGACGAGCGACCAGACGAGCGCCACCGTCTTGGCGAGCTCGGCGTTGCGCCGCGGGATCGCGCCGACCACGATCGCGCCCACCAGTGGCAGGAGCGTCAGGATCGGCAGGAAAGGGAAGTCGCTCATGCCAGCCACCCCAACTGGATCGCGAGGAAGGCGCCCAGTACGAGCACGACGCCGGTGAGCATGGAGAGGGCGTACGAGCGGACGAAGCCGGTCTGCAGTCTTCGTAGTCGTCCGGAGCTGCCGCCGACGCCGGCCGCGATGCCGTTGACCAGGCCGTCGATGCCCTTGTTGTCGAAGTAGACCAGCGCCCGCGTCAGGTAGATGCCGGGACGCTCGAACACCGCCTCGTTGAACGCGTCGGTGTAGAGGTTGCGCCGCGCGGCGGTGACCACGACTCCGGCCGGCTGCTCCTGCAGCGCCGTGCCCCGGCGGAAGAGCGCGACCGCGATCAGCGCGCCGACGACCGAGAACACCAGGCCGAGCACCAGGATCAGCCACTTGGCCATGACCGGCTCGCCCTCGCCCTCCCCGGTGACCGGCTCCAGCCAGTCGGGGATGCTCGTCGAGAGCAGGTAGCCGGCGCCGATCGAGCCGAGCGCCAGGATCATCAGCGGCACGGTCATGATGTACGGCGACTCGTGCGGGTGCTTGTTGTCCTCGGTGTAGCGCTCGGGCCCGTGGAAGGTCAGCCAGTACAGCCGGGTCATGTAGAACGCGGTCAGTCCGGCGCCGAGCAGCGCGACCCAGCCGTACAGCCACGAGGTCCAGTCGCCGCGGGCGAAGGCCGCCTCGATGATCGGGTCCTTCGAGAAGAAGCCGGACAGCGGCGGGATGCCGATGATCGCGAGCCAGCCCATCATGAAGGTGAGCCAGGTCCACCGCATGTACTTGCGCAGGCCGCCGAACCGCCGGATGTCGACCTGGTCGTGCATGCCGTGCATGACCGAGCCGGCGCCGAGGAACATGTTGGCCTTGAAGAAGCCGTGCGCCAGCAGATGGATGATGGCCAGCGCGTACGCGCCGCCGCCGAGCCCGACGCCGAGGAACATGTAGCCGATCTGGCTGACCGTCGACCAGGCCAGGACCCGCTTGATGTCGTCCTTCGCGGCGCCGATGATGCAGCCCATCAGCAGGGTGAGCGCGCCGACGCTGACCACGATCGTCTGCAGCGCGTGGTTGGCCGAGAAGATGTAGTTCGAGCGGGCGATCAGGTAGACGCCGGCGGTGACCATCGTCGCCGCGTGGATGAGGGCCGAGACCGGGGTCGGGCCCTCCATGGCGTCCGGCAACCAGGCCTGCAGCGGGAACTGGCCGGACTTACCGGCCGCCCCGAGCAGCAGCAGGATGCCCAGGATCAGCACCGTGGTCGCGGAGAGCGAGCCGATGCCGTTGAAGACGGCCGAGTACTGGGTGGTGCCCAGCGTCGCGAACATGATGAAGATGCCGACCGCCAGGCCGGCGTCGCCGACCCGGTTCATCAGGAACGCCTTCTTGCCGGCCGTGGCCGCCGAGGGGCGGGTGTACCAGAAGGAGATCAGCAGGTAGGAGGCGAGACCCACGCCCTCCCAGCCGAAGTACAGCATCACGTAGTTGTTGCCGAGAACCAGCAGCAGCATGGCCGCGACGAAGAGGTTGAAGTAGCCGAAGAACTTCCGGCGTCCCGGGTCGTGCTCCATGTAGCCGACCGCGTACAGGTGGATCAGCGAGCCGACGCCCGTGATCAGCAGGACGAAGACGCCCGACAGCGGGTCGAAGAGCAGGCCGAAGTCGACATGCAGCTTGCCCACCGCGATGAAGTCCCACATGCTCAGCTCGGCCGAGCGGTGCTCGGCGTTCAGGCCGCCGAGCTTGATGAAGAAGATCAGCCCAAGCACGAAGGTGGCCGCCACCGCGAGGACGCCTAGCCAGTGTCCCCACTTGTCGGCCCGCTTTCCGAGGAGCAGCAGGACCGCGGCGCTGGCAAGCGGAATGGCTACCAACAGCCAGATTCCGCCCAACACTCCCGTCGCGTGGGCATACTCCACTGTCTGTTCCACAGGAAGGCCCCTTTAGTACTTAAGAAGGTTCGCGTCGTCGACGCTCGCCGAGCGTCGCGTACGGAAAATCGACATGATGATGGCGAGGCCCACCACGACCTCGGCCGCCGCGACGACCATCACGAAGAACGAGATGATCTGGCCGTCGAGCGTGCCGTTGATGCGGCTGAAGGTGACCAGCGCCAGGTTCGCCGCGTTGAGCATGAGCTCGATGCACATGAACAGCACGATCGCGTTCCGGCGGATGAGGACCCCGGTGGCACCGATGGTGAACAGGATCGCCGCCAGGACCAGGTAGTAGTCGACAGTCACTTCTCTGTTCCCTTCGGAGCCGCCTCGGAGGCGCTCAGCTCACGCACGGGCAGAATCGGCGAGATGCTCCGCTCGGACCCGTTGCCGTCCGGCAGCCGGGCCGGCGCGGCCACCGACATCGTGTTGGCGTAGACGCCCGGGCCCGCCTTGGCGCCCGGGTAGTTGCCCGGCCGGAAGCGCTGGGTCATGCGGGTGACCTGGTCGTGGATGTCGGCCTTGGCCCGCTCGACGTGCGCCAGCACCATCGCGCCGACCGCCGCCGTGATCAGCAGGGCCGACGTGACCTCGAACGCGAAGACGTAGCGGGTGAACAACAGCCGGGCCAGGCCCTGAACGTTGCCGTTCGCGTTGGCCGCGGTGAGGCCGACCGCGGGGGTGTCGCCGAGCGCCCGGGCCAGGCCGGTGCCGATCAGGATCGCGAAGCCGACGCCGAGCACGATCGCCGCGACCCGCTGGCCGCGCAAGGTCTCGATCAGCGAATCGGACGCGTCCCGGCCGACCAGCATCAGCACGAACAGGAACAGCATCATGATCGCGCCGGTGTAGACGATGATCTGCACGGCGCCCAGGAACGGCGCCGCGTTGACCACGTACAGGAAGCCCAGGCAGAGCATGGTCAGCACCAGCCAGAGCGCGGAGTGCACCGCGTTGCGGGCGATCACCATGCCGAGCGCGCCGAGCACCGCGATCGAGCCCAGAATCCAGAAGGCCCACGCCTCGCCGGTCGATACGTGCGTCATCGGACGGCCTCCGCATTTCCGCTGCCGTCGGAGGCCTCGTTGGTCGCCCACGGGGCCCGCTCCGCCCCGGCCGACGTGCCCGGGTTGGTCAGCGCACCGAGGTAGTAGTCCTTGTCGGTCTCGCCCAGGCGCATCGGGTGCGGCGGCTGCTCCATGCCCGGCAGCAGCGGCGCCAGCAGTTCCTTCTTCGTGAAGATCAGGTCCTGCCGGCTGTCGCGGGCCAGCTCGTACTCGTTGCTCATGGTCAGCGAACGGGTCGGGCAGGCCTCGATGCACAGGCCGCAGAAGATGCAGCGCGCGTAGTTGATCTGGTAGATCGAGGCGTACCGCTCACCGGGCGAGTAGCGCTCCTCGTCGGTGTTGTCGCCACCCTCGACGTAGATCGCGTCGGCCGGGCAGGCCCAGGCGCACAGCTCGCAGCCGATGCACTTCTCGAGGCCGTCCGGGTGCCGGTTGAGGATGTGCCGCCCGTGGTAGCGCGGCGCCGGCGTCGGCGGGGAGAACGGATAGTCGGTGGTGATGACCTTGCGGAACATGTGCGCGAAGGTCACTCCGAAGCCCTTGAAGGAGCCGAGGAACGTCGACACGTCACACCTCCTTGGATTCGGAGTCGCCGCCGACGGTGGCGGGGGTGCGTTCGGCCACCGCGCGGCGGGCCCGCGGGCTCGGGGGTACCTGCAGGTCCATCGGGGGAACCGGGAAGCTGCCCGGCGGGCGGGCGGCGATCTGTTCCTCCAGGGACAACTTGCGAGGCTTGCGGCTGGCCGGCCAGAACATGGCCACCAGCAGGATGACGACCACGATGCCGCCGATGGTGATCCACTTGGTGCGGTCGGACTGGTGGCTGTTCGCGACCTTCACGTACGACAGGAAGAGGATCCACACCAGGTTGACCGGGATGAGGACCTTCCAGCCGAAGCGCATGAACTGGTCGTAGCGCATCCGGGGCAGGGTGGCCCGCAGCCAGATGAAGCCGAACAGCAGGATCAGCACCTTGCCGAAGAACCAGAGCAGCGGCCACCAGCCGGAGTTCGCGCCGCTCCAGAACGTGATCGGCCACGGGGCACGCCACCCACCGAGGAAGAGCGTGGTACAAAACGCCGACACGGTGATCATGTTGATGTACTCGGCGAGGAAGAACATCGCGAACTTGAACGACGAGTACTCCGTGTGGAAGCCGCCGACCAGCTCGGACTCGGCCTCGGGCAGGTCGAACGGCGCCCGGTTGGTCTCGCCGACGGCCGCGATGCAGTAGATGATGAAGCTCGGGAACAGCAGCACCGCGTACCAGCTCGGCGTGGTGGGGTGCCAGCCGAGGATGTCGAAGCTCGCCTGGTTGCCGTTCGCCTGCGCGGCCACGATCTGCGAGGTGCTCATCGTGCCGGCGGTCATGAAGACCGCGACGATCGAGAGACCCATGGCGACCTCGTACGAGATCATCTGCGCGCTGGACCGGAGGCCACCCAGCAGCGGGTAGGTCGAACCGGACGCCCAGCCGGCCAGCACCACGCCGTACACGCTCATCGAGGAGCAGGCCAGCAGCACCAGCACCGAGACCGGCACGTCGGTGAGCTGAAGCGCGGTCTTCTGGCCGAACATGCTGACCACGGGGCCGAACGGGATCACCGCGAACGCCGTGAACGCCGTCGTACAGGAGATCACCGGCGCGATGAAATAGACCACCTTGTCGGCGGTCTTCGGGATGATCTCTTCCTTGAACGGCAGCTTCAGGCCGTCGGTGAGGCTCTGCAGCCACCCCTTCGGGCCGACCTGGTTGGGACCCGGCCGGACCGCCATCCGGGCCACGACCTTGCGCTCGTAGTTGATCGTGAAGAGCGTCAGCAGCAGCAGGATCACGAAGACCCCGAACAGCTTGATCAGCGAGATCCACCAGACCGTGTGCTCGAACGACTCGAGCGTCGGATCCTGGGCCAGGATCATCTCTTTCATGCGTTCTTCGCCCCCTCGGCGAGGATCGGACCCGGCTTGCCGGCGCTGAGCCGGACCACCGCGCCCGAAGTGACGCCGAGGCTGCGACGCACCGTCGAGCCTGGCGAGTTCGTGGGAAGCCACACCACCTGCGGGGGCAGGTCGGTGATCGCGGCCGGCAGCGTGACGCCGCCGCGATCGGTGCTGACGGTGACCGCGTCACCCTCGGCGACACCGAGCGACTCGGCCAGGTCCTTGCCGATCCGCACGAGCGGCGGCCGGGCCGTGCCCTTGAGCACGTCGTCACCGTCGAGCAGCGAGCCCTGGTCGATCAGGTGGTGCCAGGTGGCGAGGACCGCTTCGCCGGCGCCCGGCTTCGGCGCCGCGGCGGTCGCGACCGACGGGTGCGACGGGCGGGCCGACTTGCTCGCCGGCATGGCGCCGAGCTCGCGGCGGATCGCCATCACGTCGCCGGTGCCCAGCGTGACCTCGAGCAGGGCCCCGATCGCCTCGAGCACCCGGCCGTCGGTCATCGCCGTGGTCGGCAGGACGGTCCCGAACGAGCGGAGCCGGCCCTCCCAGTCCATGAACGTGCCGGACTTCTCCTGGGCCGGGGCCACCGGGAGCACCACGTCGGCGCGGCGGGTGACCGCGCTTCCGCGGATCTCCAGGCTGACCACGAAGCCGGCCTGGTCGAGCGCCTGCTCGGCCAGTCGCGGGTCGGCCAGGTCGGCCGGGTCGACGCCGGCGACCAGCAGGCCGCCGAGCGACCCGTCCGCGGCCGCCTTGATGATCGCGTCGGTGTCGCGTCCCGCCCGGCTGGGCAGGGCGCCGGCCTCGACGCCCCAGGCCAGCGAGAGCTCGGCGCGGGCCGACGGGTCGGTGACCGGGCGGCCACCGGGGAGCAGGTTGGGCAGGCACCCGGCGTCGACCGCGCCGCGGTCGCCGGCCCGGCGCGGCACCCAGGCGAGCCGGGCGCCGGTGCGGTCCGCCAGCGCGGCCGCGGCGGAGAGGCCGCCGGGCACGCCGGCCAGGCGCTCGCCGACGATCAGCAGCGCGCCCGGTGTGCCGAGCGCGGCGGCGACCGCCGCGTCCTCGGCCAGGATCGTGGCCTCCGCGCCCGGGGCGGCCGCGACGAGCGCGGCGCCGAGCTTGGCGAAGCCCCGGGTGAGGAACGGCGCGACCGCGGTGACGCGCAGCTTGCCGCGGTTGGCGGCCTTGCGCAGCCGCAGGAAGAGGATGGGGCACTCCTCCTCCGGCTCGAGGCCGACGATGACCGCGGCCGGCGCGTTCTCGACGTCGTCGTAGGTGACGTCGGAGACGCCGCCCGCGACCGAGGAGGCCAGGAAGTCGGCCTCTTCGGCGCTCAGCGGGCGGGCCCGGAAGTCGATGTCATTGGTGCCGAGCGCGACCCGGGCGAACTTCGCGTACGCGTACGCGTCCTCCACCGTGAGCCGGCCACCGGTGAGCACGCCGACGCCGCCGGCGGCCTTGGCCGCCTTGAGCCCCTCGGCCGCCGCCAGCAGCGCCTCGCTCCAGGAGGCCTCCCGCAGCTCGCCGGTGCGGGCGTCGCGGATCTGCGGGTTCATGATCCGGTCGTTCGCGGTGGCGTAGCGGAAGCCCCAACGGCCCTTGTCGCAGTTCCACTCCTCGTTCACCGCCGCGTCGTCGCCGGCCAGGCGCCGGAGCACCTTGCCGCGGCGGTGGTCGGCGCGCATCGAGCAGCCGGCCGCGCAGTGCTCGCACGCGGTCGGCGTGGAGACCAGGTCGAACGGGCGGGCCCGGAAGCGGTACTGCTCGCCGGTGAGCGCGCCCACCGGGCAGATCTGGATCGTGTTGCCGGAGAAGTACGAGTTGAAGGCGACGTCACCCTCGCCCTCGCCGACCTGCCCGTCGCCGGTGCCCCGGCCGCCGAAGAAGTCGTCCCGGTACACGTTGATCTGCTCGCCGGAGGAGCGGTCCATCAGGTCGATGAACTTGTCGCCGGCGATCTCCTCGGAGAACCGGGTGCAGCGCTGGCACAGGATGCACCGCTCGCGGTCCAGGAGCACCTGGCTCGAGATGTGGATCGGCTTCTCGTACTCGCGCTTGTGCTCGTGGAACCGGGATTCCGTACGCCCGTTGGACATCGCCTGGTTCTGCAGGGGGCATTCGCCGCCCTTGTCGCAGGTCGGGCAGTCGAGCGGGTGGTTGGCCAGCAGCAGCTCCATCACGCCGTGCTGGGCCTTGTCGGCCACCTCGGACGTCAGCTGGGTGTGCACCACCATGCCCTCGGCGACCGCCTGGGTGCACGACGCGACCGGCTTGCGCTGCCCCTCGATCTCGACCAGGCACTGGCGGCAGGCGCCGGCCGGGGCGAGCAGCGGGTGGTCGCAGAACCGGGGAATCGCGATGCCCATCCGCTCGGCGACCCGGATGACCAGCTCGCCCTTCGCGGCGGCGACCTCGATCCCGTCGATCGTCAGCGTGACGGTGTCAGCCTTCTTGGCTACGTCGGTCATCAGTGAGCTCCAACCAGAGCCTTGGCCGACAGACGCGGCGCGGTGCGGCCCTCGATGTAGTCCAGGTAGTCCTGGCGGAAGAACTTCAGGGTCGAGATGACCGGCGTGGCCGCGCCGTCCCCGAGACCGCAGAACGACCGGCCGAAGATGTTGTCCGCCGTGTCCTGCAGGGTGTCGAGGTCGGCGTACGTGCCCTCGCCGGAGAGGATCCGCCGGTAGGTGCGGACCATCCAGTAGTTGCCCTCGCGGCACGGGGTGCACTTGCCGCACGACTCGTGGTGGTAGAACTCGAGCCATCGCCAGGTCGCGTAGACCGGGCAGTCCTTGTCGCTGAAGATCTGCATGGCCGTGGTGCCCAGGATCGAGCCCGCGGCCGCGACGCCCTCGAAGTCCATCGCGGTGTCGATGTGCTCGGCCGTCAGCAGCGGGGTCGACGAGCCGCCCGGCGTCCAGAACTTCAGCTCGTGCCCGGGCTTCATGCCGCCGGCCAGCTCGATCAGCTCGCGCAGCGTGATGCCGAGGCCGCACTCGTACTGGCCGGGGTTGGCGATCCGGCCGGACAGCGAGTAGATCATCGGGCCGGACGACTTCTCCGTGCCCATGCTCTTCCACCAGTCGGCGCCGCCCAGCACGATGTAGGGCACGCTGGCGATGGTGCCGACGTTGTTGACCACCGTCGGGCTCGCGTACAGGCCGGCGATGGCCGGGAAGGGCGGGCGCAGCCGGGGCTGGCCGCGGAACCCCTCCAGCGAGTCGAGCAGCGCGGTCTCCTCGCCGCAGATGTACGCGCCGGCGCCGCTGTGCACGACCAGTTCGAGGTCGAAGCCCGTGCCCAGGATGTTCGTGCCGAGGTAGCCCTTGGCGTACGCCTGCTGGACCGCGCTGCGCAGCCGGCGCGCGGCGTGCACCGCCTCGCCGCGGATGTAGATGAAGGCGCGGTTGGCCCGGATCGCGTACGAGGCGATGATCGCGCCCTCGATCAGCGAGTGCGGGTCGTACGTCATCAGGGGCAGGTCCTTGCAGGTGCCCGGCTCGCCCTCGTCGGCGTTGATGACCAGGTAGTGCGGCTTGCCGTCGCCCTGCGGGATGAAGCCCCACTTCAGGCCCGTGGGGAAGCCCGCGCCGCCGCGGCCGCGCAGACCCGAGTCCTTGATCAGCTGGATCAGGTCGTCGGGGTGCACGTCGAGCGCCTTCTTCAGCGCCGCGTAGCCGTCCAGCCGCTCGTAGACGTCCAGTTTCCAGGCGTCCGGCGAGAGCCAGCGCTTGGTGAGGACCGGGGTCAGCTTCTCGAGAACCTCACGCCGTGGCTGCGTCACTTCTTCTCCTCGCGAGCCGGCTTGGTCTTGGTGATCGGGGCGTCGAGGTTGAAGTTCGGCACCGCGATCCCGTGCTGCTGGGCGAGGTTCACGCCGCGCAGCGTGGGCGCGCCGGCCGGACCGTCGGCGACCGCGCCGTCCCGCTCGTCGGCGAAGCCGGCCAGCTGGTGCTGCATCTCCTTGAGCGAGCAGACCCGCGCGCCGCGCGTCGGCGTCGGCCGCTCGCCCTTGCGCAGGCTCTCGACCAGGGCGATCGCGCTCTCCGGCGTGGCCTCGTCGACGGCGAAGTCGTAATTGACCGTCACCACCGGCGCGTAGTCGCAGGCCGCCAGGCACTCGGCGTGCTCGAGCGTGATCCGGCCGTCCGAGGTGGTCTCGTCGTGGCCGACGCCGAGGTGGTCGTTCAGCCGGTCGTAGACGTCCTGGCCGCCCATCATGTTGCACAGCGTGTTGGTGCAGACGCTGACCAGGTATTCGCCGGTGGGCCGCCGCTTGTACATCGTGTAGAACGTGGCGACGGCGCCGACCTGGGCCTTGTTGATGCCCAGGACCTCGGCGCAGAAGGCCACGCCGTCGGGGCTGACGTGACCGTCCTCGGTCTGCACGAGGTGCAGCAGCGGGAGCAGAGCCGAGCGGCTGCGGCCCTCGGGGTAGCGCGCGATGATCTCGAGCGCGGCCGGGAGCAGCTTCTCGGCCAGCGGGGCTGCCGCGGCGGAGAACTCGATCTCATTCTCGCCCATTGCAGTGCGGCTCTGCCGCCTCGAAAGCTCAGTGTCGGACATTTAGCGGTCACACCCACCCATCACGGGGTCCAGGGATGCGCCGCCGGCGATGACGTCGGCCAGCAGCGCGCCTTCGGCCATCGCCGGGATGGCCTGGAGGTTCACGAAGCTCGGGTCGCGCATGTGGACCCGGTACGGATGCGTGCCGCCGTCCGAGACCGCGTGCACACCGAGCTCGCCGCGCGGGTGCTCGATGCCGATGTAGACCTGGCCGGGCGGAACCCGGAAGCCTTCGGTCACGAGCTTGAAGTGGTGGATCAGCGACTCCATCGACTGACCCATGATCTTGGCGACGTGCTCGAGCGAGTTGCCCATGCCGTCGACGCCGATCGCGAGCTGGGCGGGCCAGGCGATCTTCTTGTCGGCGACGAAGATCGGGCCGGGCTTCAACCGGTCGAGCGCCTGCTCAACGATCTTGAGCGACTCCCGCATCTCGGCCATGCGCACCTGGTAGCGGCCCCACACGTCGCCGGTGGTCGCCGTCGGCACGTCGAACTCGTAGTTCTCGTAGCCGCAGTACGGCAGGGTCTTGCGCATGTCCCAGGCCAGGCCGGCCGAGCGCAGCACCGGGCCGGTGATGCCGAGCGCGAGGCAGCCGGTCACGTCGAGAACGGCCACGCCCTGGGTCCGCTGCTGCCAGATGATCTGGCCGGACAGCAGGTCCTCGTACTCCTTGAGCTTCTTCGGCAGGTAGACGAGGAAGTCGCGGATCTTCTTGATCGCCGACTCGGGGATGTCCTGCGCGACGCCGCCGGGACGGAAGTACGCGTGGTTCATCCGCAGACCGGACGTCTCCTCGAAGATGTCCAGGATGTACTCGCGCTCGCGGAAGCCGTACAGCATCATCGAGATCGCGCCGATCTCCATGCCCGCGGTCGCGAGCCAGACCAGGTGCGAGGAGATCCGGTTGAGCTCCATGAAGAGCACCCGGATCGTGTTGGCCCGCTCGGTGATCTGGTCGGTGATGCCGAGCAGCTTCTCCACCGCGAGGCAGTAACCGGCCTCGTTGAACAGCGGCGCGAGGTAGTCGGCCCGGGTCACGAACGTGGTGCCCTGAGTCCAGTTGCGGTACTCGAGGTTCTTCTCGATGCCGGTGTGCAGGTAGCCGATGACGCACCGGGCCTCGGTGACCGTTTCGCCCTCGAGCTCCAGCACGAGCCGGAGCACGCCGTGCGTGGACGGGTGCTGCGGTCCCATGTTGACGACGATCTTCTCGTTCGACAGCGGATCGATGCTGCCGGTGATCGTGTCCCAGTCGCCGCCGGTGACCGTGAAGACGCGGCCTTCGGTGGTCTCGCGTTCGGTTGCGTAGCCGCTTGAAGTCACTGGTAGACCCTCCGCTGGTCAGGAGGCGGAATCTCGGCGCCCTTGTACTCGACGGGAACGCCGCCGAGCGGATAGTCCTTGCGCTGCGGGTGCCCCTCCCAGTCGTCCGGCATGAGGATCCGGGTCAGGTTGGGGTGTCCGGTGAAGACGACGCCGAACATGTCGTACGTCTCCCGCTCCTGCCAGTCGGCGGTCGGGTAGACGCTGGTCACGCTCGGGACGGTGCCGTCGACCGGCACGGCCACCTCGAGGCGCACCACGCGGCGGTACGTCATCGAGGTCAGGTGGTAGGTGACGTGCAGCCGGCGAGCGTCGCTGTTCAGGTAGTCCACGCCGGACACCGAGGAGCAGAGCTCGAAGCGCAGCGACTCGTCGTCCCGCATGATCTGCGCGACCTCGGCGATCCGCTCCGGCTTGATGTGCAGCGTGAGCTCGCCACGGTCGACGACGACCTTCTCGATCGCGTCGGCGAAGCCGGGGTAGGCCTCCTCCAGCGCGTCGGTGACCTCGTCGAAATAGCTGCCGTACGGCTTGGGGCTGCCGACCACGTCGGGCTGCCGGCGGACCAGGCCGCCGAAGCCGGAGACGTCGCCGGTGCCGGTGATGCCGAACATGCCCTTCTGCGGGCTGGACGGCACCTGGGCGGGCGCGTCGATGTCGGCGCCGACCGGCTCCGCATTGACCGGCACGCCACCGGTGTTCTCGATACTCACTTCCCGTCCTCCCGCAGGTGCGGCCGCAGCTTCATCCAGTTCTCGATGCGCAGCTGTTCCTCGCGGCCTTCCTTGACGGCCTGCGTCCACTCCGCACGACGAACCTTGTCCACGCGGTACGACGAGGGCATCGCGCCGGGGGCCACGATCGGCATCTTGCCCTCGGCCTTGCGCGCCTCGAGCATCTTGCGGCCGTTCGGCCCGAGCGGCTGGGCCATGACCTTCTCGCGCATCTTGAGGATGGCGTCGATCAGCATCTCCGGCCGCGGCGGGCAGCCGGGCAGGTAGACGTCGACCGGGACGATGTGGTCCACGCCCTGCACGATCGCGTAGTTGTTGAACATGCCGCCGGACGACGCGCAGACACCCATGGAGATGACGGAGCGCGGCTCGGGCATCTGGTCGTAGATCTGCCGAACGACCGGGGCCATCTTCTGGCTCACCCGGCCGGCGACGATCATCAGGTCCGCCTGGCGGGGCGAGGCGCGGAAGACCTCCATGCCCCAGCGGCCGAGGTCGTAGTGCGGGCCGCCGGACGCCATCATCTCGATGGCGCAGCAGGCGAGACCGAACGTCGCGCCCCAGAACGAGGACTTGCGCGCCCAGTTCGAGAGCTTCTCGACCGACGTCAGGAGAATTCCGGCAGGGAGTTTCTCTTCGATTCCCATGTCACATCAGTCCCAGTTGAGTCCGCCACGCCGCCACACGTACGTGTAGGCGATGAAGACGGTGACGATGAACAGGACCATCTCCACGAAGCCGAACACGCCCAGCGCACCGAACGAGACGGCCCAGGGGTACAGGAAGATGGTCTCGATGTCGAACACGATGAAGAGCATCGCGGTCAGGTAGAACTTCACCGGGAAGCGGCCGCCGCCGATGGGCTGCGGCGCCGGCTCGATGCCGCATTCGTACGCGTCGAGCTTCGCCCGGTTGTAGCGCTTCGGGCCGACGATCGGCGCGATGCCCACCGAGAACAAGGCGAAGAGCCCGCCCAGGATCAGTAACCCGACGATCGGGACGTATGGGTTGATCGTCATTGTGTCTCCAGCTGCTCTGTTAGCCGCTTCACACTATTAATCCGATTAGGCGGCGCCGCGACCGGGGTGGCATGCTGCTCATACCGCCGGTGCCACCTTGCTCAGGCCATTGATGATCCGGTCCATCGCGTCGCCGCCCCGCGGGTCGGTCAGGTTGGCCAGCAGCTTCAGCACGAACCGCATCAGCGTCGGGTGGGGCATGCCGTGCTTGGTGGCGATCCGCATGATCTGCGGGTTCCCGATCAGCTTCACGAATACCCCACCGAGGCGGTAATAGCCGCCGAACCGCAGGCTGAGCTCGTCGGGGTAGGCCCGGAGAGCGCGTTCACGATCGGCGCCCGCGGGCCGGGCGAGCGCCTGCACGGCAACCTCCGCCGCCAGCTCGCCGGACTCCATCGCGTACGCGATGCCCTCGCCGTTCATGGGGTTGACCATGCCGCCGGAGTCGCCGACCAGCATCATGCCGCGCGTGTAGTGCGGCACCCGGTTGAAGCCCATCGGCAGCGCGGCGCCCAGGATCGGCCCGTCGGCGTTGGTCTCGTCGCGCATGCCCCAGTCGGCGGGGGTGCCGGCCAGCCAGTCGGTCAGCATCGCGCGGTAGTTCGTCTTGCCGAAGGCGTTGGACGAGTTGAGGATGCCCAGGCCGACGTTGACCCGGCCGTCGCCGAGGCCGAAGATCCAGCCGTAGCCCGGGAGCAGCTTGTTGTGGTCGCTCGCGCTGCGCAGCTCGAGCCAGGACTCCAGGTAGTCGTCGTCGGCGCGCACCGGGGAGTGGTAGTAGCGCCGCACCGCGACGCCGATCGGGCGGTCGTCGCGCTTCGCCAGGCCCATGGCCAGCGGGAGCTTGCCGGAGACGCCGTCGGCGGCGATCACCAGGGGCGCGCGGTACTCGACCGTTTCCTTGTCCGGGCCGGTCTTGGCGACGACGCCGATCGCGTGGCCGTCGTCGTCGAGCAGCGGGCCGGTGACGTTCACGCCGGTGCGCAGCAGCGCGCCGGCCTCGACCGCGCGCTTGGCCAGCATGTCGTCGAAGTCGAGGCGGGTGCGGACCAGGCCGTAGTTGGGAAAGCTGGCGAGATCGGGCCAGTCCAACTCGAGCCGGACGCCGCCGCCGATGACCCGCAGCCCCTTGTTCTGCAGCCAGCCGGCCTTCTCGGAGGTGTCGACGCCCATCCGGACGAGCTGCCGCACGGCACGCGGGGTCAGACCGTCACCGCAGACTTTCTCCCGCGGGAACTCGGTCTTTTCGAGCAGCAGGACCCGCAGGCCGTGCCGAGCCATATGGTAGGCCGCCGCCGAGCCCCCAGGCCCGGCGCCGACCACTATTACGTCGGCTTCGTCGCCTATTGGGTTGTGCACGGCACACCTCCGTCTCGTGCGGGCTCGTGAAACAGTTCACAAGCACGCCCAGATCGGAGTCTAGGACGGCCATCGAAGCACGTTCGGGTTAGGCAACCCTAACTGTTTCGCGCCGGTGAAATGCCCGATCCGCTATCGGTCAAGGCCCGCTCTGCTCCATTGCGCTGCTCTTGATCCATGTATTCCCGAAACGTACCGCCCATGGCGCGCTCAAGAGCGACGATCAGCTCATCTACTAGGTCCTGAGCCAGTTCCGGGTCCTGCGCGGCCACCATGCGGATCCGGGCGGCAAGCTCCATGCCGCGCCGCTCGCCCGCTTCGCCGTCGTCGATCGCGATGTCGATGTCGGTGTCCTCAAGATGCCCGAAGGTAGTCATGCGTGCAGCAAAACACCGTTTACCGCCCGCCGAAGCCGAATGGGCGTTTTATACCCGAGTGGCACGATGTAGCGCGACAATACCCCCAGTGAGATTGCGCCAGCCGACCCGGGACCAGGGCCCGGCGGCGCCAATACGCCCGGCAAGGGCCTCCTGGTCGGGCCAGGCACGGATCGACTCGGCCAGATAGACGTACGCGTCCGGGTTGCTCGACACCCCGCGCGCCACCGCCGGCAGCGACCGCATCAGATATTGCAGGTAGACCGTGCGGAAGGCGGGGTTCACCGGGCTGCTGAACTCGCACACCACCAGCCGGCCGCCCGGTCGCGTGACCCGGCCCAGCTCGCGCAGCGCGCCATCGGTGTCCACCACGTTGCGCAGGGCGAAGGAGATCGTCACCGCGTCGAACGTGCCGTCCGCGAACGGCAGCCGCAGCGCGTCCCCGTTCAGCAGCGGCACCTCGGGACGCACCGCCCGCCCGGCCCGCAGCATGCCGATCGAGAGGTCGGCGCCGACCGCGAAGGCGCCCGACCGGGCCAGCTCCTCGGTCGAGATGCCGGTGCCCGCGCCGACGTCGAGAACCCGCTCGCCCGGCCGCAACGCGAGCGCCGCCCGGGTGGCCCGGCGCCATCCCCGGTCCTGGCCGAAGGAGAGCACGGTGTTGGTCAGGTCGTACCGCTTGGCCACGCCGTCGAACATCTCGGCGACCTCGTGCGGCTGCTTGTCCAGGTCTGCGCGCGTCACACTCGTGACTCTGCCACCCCGGGAAACAGATCGGGCGGGATGGTGACCCATCCCGCCCGTTCCTTGTGCGTTATGTAAACGACCGCCATCGGTCGGGTCCGCGGCCGTCAAGCTGCAGCTTGACGTTCCAAGGAAGTTCTCAGACTTACGCGAGGAACGTAACCAGCGGGACCACAGGGGGTACAGAGGTTTACCGGCCTCGTTACGAAGGAGCAATCAGCCCCACACCGGTTTACCGACCCCTACCTGTCCGAACGGTCGATCGCGACCCCCCGAATGGGGCTCTTACTTGGCTTCCACCAGTGGGAGCGACTTCCGCCCGGCCCCGCCCTCGGGCATCGCGATCGACGAGTAGTGCGAGACCACGCGCTCGTCGGTCGGGTCGTCGGCCTCGGTCGCGTGCACGGCGAGATGGCGGTAGAGGGTGTCGCGCTGGGCCGGGACGCGGTCGGCCGTCCGGATCATCCAGATCAGCTCGTGCAGGTTCGACCGGTGGCGGGCGCCGGCCGAGGAGATGACGTTCTCCTCGAGCATGATCGAGCCGAGGTCGTCGACGCCGAGGTGCAGCGACAGCTGGCCGACGTCCTTGCCGGTGGTCAGCCAGGACGCCTGCAGGTGCGCGATGTTGTCGAAGAACAGCCGGGACACCGCGATGAAGCGCAGGTATTCCAGGTTGCTGGCCTGGGTGCGGCCCTTGAGATGGTTGTTCTCCGGCTGGTAGGTCCACGGGATGAACGCGCGGAAACCCCCGGCTGCCGCCCCGCCACCCGCCCTTGACCGGACTGAAGACTCTCCAAGCTCGTGCGAGGTCTCGATCGCGTCGTCGCGGTAGCCGTTGGCCACGGCCAGGTCCTGCACGTCGCGGATCATCCGGATGTGCTCGATGCGCTCGGCGTTCGTCTCGCCCGTGCCCATCATCATCGTGGCGGTCGAGGAGAGCCCGTTGCGGTGCGCCACGGCCATCACCTCGAGCCAGCGGGCGCCGCTCTCCTTGAGCGGGGCGATGGCCGTGCGCGGCCGGTCGGGCAGCATCTCCGCGCCGGCGCCGGCGATCGAGTCGAGGCCGGCCGCCTTGATCCGGAGGATCGCCTCCTCGATCGAGACGCCCGAGACCTTGGCCATGTGCAGGATCTCGCTGGGGCCGATCGAGTGGATCACGAGCTGCGGGTACGCCTCCTTGACCCCGGAGAACAGCTGCTCGTAGTACTCGACGCCGTAGTCGGGGTGGTGGCCGCCCTGGAGCATCACCTGGGTGGCGCCGAGGTCGATCGCCTCGCCGCACCGCCGCAGGATCTCCTCCATCGGGTGCGACCAGCCCTCGCCGTGCTTGGGTGCGCGATAGAAGGCGCAGAACTTGCAGGCGGTGACGCACACGTTCGTGTAGTTGATGTTGCGATCGATCAGGTACGTGACGATGCCGTCCGGGTACCGGCGACGGCGCACCGCGTCGGCCGCCTCGCCGAGCGCGTGGAAGGGCGCGTCCGTGTAAAGCAGCAGCGCCTCCTCGGGCGTGATGCGCCCGCCGTCCGCGCCGCGCTGCAGGATGCTGTCGATTTCCGGGTTCGCCGTCACGACACGAAGATTACGTCCCCGGTTCGGCGGACGACAGCGGCGCGGGTCACGGTCGTACTCTCGATGCCGTCGTTTCCAGGGGGTGGGTGTGCTCGTCGTACAGGGGTCGTGGCTGCCGGGTCGTCTCGCGCTGTGGGCCGAGGGCTCTTCTTCTTTGGGCACCGAGACCGTCACGCTCCGCCTGCCCGGCACCGCCCGCGGCCCGGCGCCCTCCCCGGAGAGCGGGATCGAGCCGCCCAAGCGGCTCTCGCTCCGCAAGTACCAGATCCCGGCCCAGCTCACGCCCGGCCCGGCGGCGATGGAGACGCTCGCCGACCTCCCCGAGGACTGGATGCCCGCGGCGTCGGTGCGCTACCTCCAGTTGCTGGCCGGCTTCGCCTGCGATCTGGCCCGGCGCGGCCGCCTGCTGCCGCAGCTCGTCCTCGAGGCCGGCGTGCCGGCCGCTCGCTGGCGCCCGGTGCTCACCGGCGCCGACGCGGCCACCTACCGCGACTTCGCCACGGCCATGCCGCCGGTCGTGCGGGCCGCCGACACCGGGGTCGGCCGCACCCTGCGCGACGCCCTCGACGCGCTGGTCGACGCGGCCGCCCGATCGGTGATGCCGGAGCGGCTGCTCCACGGCCACCGGGCCGGGCCCAAGGCGCCGCTGCCCGACCGCTGGATCGCGGCGCTCACGGCCGCGGACGCGACGCTGCCGGGCAGCCGACCCGAGGAGGTGCGCGAGCTCGGCGCCGCCCTGGGCGACTGGATGCGGGCCGCGAACGAGGCGAACGGGCCGGTCCGGGTGAGCTTCCGGCTGATCGAGCCGCAACCGGGCACGGACGCGTGGGCGCTCGAGTTCGCCCTCCAGTCGGCGGAGGACCCGAGCCTGTGGCTACCCGCCGCCGACGTCTGGGACGGCGCCCGCTTCCCCGGCCTGCCGCCGCGGCCGGACGAGACCCTGCTGGCCGGGCTCGGCCGGGCGGTCCGGCTCTTCCCGCTGCTGCACGTGGCCCTGATCGACCAGCAACCGGCGGCCATGGACCTGACCACCGGCGAGGCGCACGACTTCCTGCGCCAGGCCGCTCCCCTGCTGCAGGCGGCCGGCTTCGGGGTGCAGCTGCCGGCCTGGGCCGGGCGCAAGGCGGTCGGCCTCAAGCTGACCACGCGCTCGAAGTCGTCGTCGCCGAAGAGCCGGGCGGTCGCCGCCTCCGGGTTCGGGCTCGAGCAACTCGTCGACTTCCGGGTCGACCTGGTCATCGGCGACGGTGTGGTGACCGCCGACGAACTGGCCGAGCTGGCCCGGCTCAAGGTGCCGCTCGTTCGCGTACGGGGTCAGTGGGTCGAACTCGACGACCGCCAACTGAAGGCCGCGCTCAAGGCGGTCGGGCAGCGACGCGAGGGCGAGCTGACCGCCGGCGAGGTGCTCCAGCAGGTCATCGACGGCGGCGAGGAGGACCTGCCGCTGGTCGAGGTCGACGCCGACGGGATGCTCGGCGACCTGCTCTCCGGTCAGGCGGCCGAACGGATCGCGCCGCTGCCGACACCGGACACCTTCCAGGGCACGCTGCGGCCGTACCAGGAACGTGGCCTCTCCTGGCTGCACTTCCTGTCCCGCCTCGGGCTCGGCGGGATCCTGGCCGACGACATGGGCCTCGGCAAGACCGCGCAGACGTTGTCGCTGCTGCTCACCGACCGGACCGGCCCCACCCTGCTGATCTGTCCGATGTCTCTGGTCAGCAACTGGCAGAAGGAAGCGGCGCGGTTCGCGCCCTCGCTCCGCGTGTACGTCCATCATGGTGGGACGCGGCGGCGCGACGGGATCGACGACGCCGACCTGGTCGTCACCACCTACGGCACGGCGGTGCGCGATCTGTCCACTTTGGCGGCGGTGAAGTGGGAACGGGTCGTCTGCGACGAGGCCCAGGCGATCAAGAACAGCGGAACGCGGCAATCCCAGGCCGTACGGGGAATCAAGGCCCGCACCCGGATCGCCCTGACCGGCACCCCGGTCGAGAATCACCTCGCCGAGCTGTGGTCCATCATGGACTTCGTCAACCCGGGACTGCTCGGGCCGGCGAAACGGTTCCGCCGCCGCTTCCAGGAACCGATCGAGGCCCGGCAGGACGAGGACGCGGCCGCCGCGCTGAAGCGGGCGACCGGGCCGTTCGTGCTGCGCCGCCTCAAGACCGACAAGACGATCATCTCGGACCTCCCGGAGAAGAACGAGATGAAGGTCTGGTGCACGCTCACCCCCGAGCAGGCCACCCTCTACCAGGCCGTGGTCGAGGACATGATGGCCACGATCGAGAACAGCGAGGGCATCGAGCGCCGGGGCAACGTGCTGGCCGCCATGACCAAGCTCAAGCAGGTCTGCAACCACCCCGCCCACCTGCTCAAGGACGGCTCGCGGCTGCCGTCGCGGTCGGGCAAGCTGGCCCGGCTCGAGGAGCTGGCCGAGGAGATCATCGAGGACGGCGACAAGGCCCTGGTCTTCACCCAGTACGCGGAGTGGGGCTCGCTGCTCCAGCCGTACCTGGCCGCGCATCTCGACCGGCCGGTGCTGTGGCTCCACGGTGGACTGTCGAAGGCCAAGCGCGACGAGCTGGTCGAGCGCTTCCAGAACGACGACGAGCCGATGTTCTTCCTTCTTTCCCTGAAGGCGGCGGGCACCGGGCTCAACCTGACCGCCGCCAACCACGTCGTCCACTTCGACCGGTGGTGGAACCCGGCGGTCGAGGACCAGGCCACCGACCGCGCGTTCCGCATTGGACAGAAGCGGGACGTGCAGGTCCGTAAGTTCATCTGCACCGGCACGCTGGAGGAGAAGATCGACGCCATGATCGAGCGGAAGAAGGCGCTCGCCTCGTCGGTGGTCGGCACCGGCGAGGAGTGGATAACCGATCTGAACACCGATCAGCTGCGCGAGCTGTTCTCTTTGGACACTGCGGTGGTGCGTTGAGATGCCGCTGGACCCGGAGGGGCGCTTCTTCGAGGGCGCGAAGGCGATCGCGGTCGACGGCGGCATCGCGGTGCGCGCCAAGCGCGGCAAGATCGGCGAGCAGTGGTGGTCGCGGCGCTTCGTCGACGTGCTGGAACGCGTCTGCGACGGCGGGCGGCTGGCCCGCGGGCGGGCCTACGCCCGCAAGGGCCAGGTGATGGACTTCCACCTCTCGGCCGGGAAGGTGACGGCTCGCGTGCAGGGTTCACGACCTCAGCCGTACGCGGTGGAGATCGCGATCGACGCGTTCGACGAGACACAGTGGACGTCGCTGACTTCCGCATTGGGAAGCCAGGCCCTGTATCGCGCCGCGCTGCTGGCCGGCGAGATGCCGCGCGAGATCATCGAGCTGTTCGACGAGCACGGGCTCCCGCTCTTCCCCGACCGCCTCGACATCCGGTGCAGCTGTCCGGATTGGAGCGTGCCCTGCAAGCACGGCTCGGCCGTGCTCTACGTGCTGGCCGAGGCGTTCGACGACGACCCGTTCCTGGTGCTGGCCTGGCGCGGGCGCGACCGGGACGCCCTGCTCGGGGCCCTGCGCGGCACGCCCGAGCCGGTCGAGGAGGTCGACCCGCTGGCGGTCGACGAGTCGCCGCTCGAGGACCACGTCGCCGACTACTACTCCCCCGGCCTGAGCCTGAGCCGGCTGCGGGAGCGGCCCCCGCGCGTCACGACGCCGCCCGAGCTGCTGCTGCGGGCGCTCGACCCGCCGCCGGTCAAGGTGCGGCACATCCCGCTGACCGACCTGCTGCGTCCGGCGTACCGGGATCTGGCGGAGTCGCCGTCCACTGGGGACGACGACCCCGTCACTTGATCAGCCCTGGCGCCACTTCTGGTTGGCGGAGCCGGCGCAGTCCCACAACTGGAGCTTCGCGCCGTCGTTCGGGTTGACGTCGACGATGTCGACGCACCGGTTGGACTGCGGGTTCACCAGGTCACCGGCGGCGCTCAGGGTGAATTTCTGCGCGCCGGTGCCGTTGCACGTCCACAACTGCACGGCCGCGCCGTTCGCGGTCGAGCCGCCGTTCACGTCCATGCACTTGCCGCTCGGGCTGACCAGCGCGCCGCCGCTGAACGTCCACTTCTGCGCGTTGGTGCCGTTGCAGCCCCACATCTGGAGCCGGGCGCCGTCGACGAAGTTCGAGTTCGGCACGTCGACGCACTTGTTGTTGAGCGAGCTGATCAGCGCGGACCCGCCGCTGGGCGGGGGCGTGGTGCCACCGCCGCCGCTGAACGGCGACAGGACGATGCCGGCCGAGCGCGGATCCCCGTCGTTCACCAGCGACTCGAAGTTGCCCACGTCGTCGAACGCGAACGCGTACGCCTTGCCATCGGTCATGTTGGCGTGGATCGTCTTCGCGTACACATTGGTCGGGTTGTTCTTGTAGAAGTCGGCGGCGTTCGTGCTCGGCTGGGTGTCGATGGTGCCGAGCGTTCCCCGGTTGAGAGCGGCGCACAGCGTACGGGAAATCGGCCCGACCACCAGGTCGTTGGGTGCCGGGAGATCGCCGTCGCAGCCCCAGACGCTCGCCGACGAAGGCCGGTTGAAGGACGCCACCTGCTGACCGGACGTGTTGGTGAAGTTCATGACGTTGCCGCTGGTGCGCCCGAAGAACTTGGTGTTCGGCTGGTCGCCGAACGGCACGACGGTCAAGGTCTTGCTGCTGTACGCGTTCCAGGCGCTCGCGATGTACGAGTCGAGGTAGTTGCCCGCGAGCAGACCCGCGCCGGCCGCCTTGCCCGGCGCCAGGACGCGCAGAACCGTGCCGTCCGACCGGGTGTAGACGGTGTTCGCCCACCCGGACGTCCCCTTGATCGTGTTGATCACGTTGGTCCGGCCGTTCGCGACCAGGTCGCCGGTGCGCTTGGTGACCCCGGCGCTGTTGGTCACGGTGACCGCGTGCGGCACCGCGAACATGTCCACCTGCGAGCTGTTCAGCCACAGGCCGGAGTCGTTGTAGGTGAACTCGCTCCAGTCGAACAGGATGTTCTGGTTGGCGTCGCCGCCCGCCCACGGCGCGGGCTGCACGAGGCCGTCCGGGGTGAGGAAGAACTTGAGCCTCTCGCCGAGGGAGAAGTAGACCCGGCCGGAGAAGCCGCGCGGGAAGTTGATCGTGGTGCTGCCGCCGTTGCCGGCCCCCGCGATCGACACATCGGGCGCGGGCGAGGGCGGGATCTGGCCGCCGCTCCAGGCGGTGAACGTGCCGCCCTGGTTGACGTAGCCGAGCCGGCCCGAGGAGAGCTGGATGCCGATGACGTACAGGTAGACCGCGTCGCCGCGGCCGGTTTGATTGGTGACGGTGACCGGCAGGATGGTTGGCCCGATCGCCTGAGCGGCGGGTGGGCTGACTGCGGCCGCGACGGGGATCGCGACGGCCAGAGCGGCGAGAGCGCGGAGGACACGCACCGGGGGAACACCTCTTTTCGTTCTCGTTTACTTCACCTCGTTGTTGCACTGAGAGCGCTCTCACAGGCTCAGCTTTGTTAACAACGTGTGTCAATAGATGAGTACGGATGTCCGGCAGCGTTGTATCGAACGGGCATAAGGTCGCAACCATGAGCGAGATGAGCTACCGCCGGCTGGGTACGTCCGGCCTCGTCGTATCCGTGGTCGGGATCGGCTGCAACAACTTCGGCCGCAAGCTCGACGCGGACGGCACCCGCGAGGTCGTCGACGCGGCGATCGACGCCGGCATCACCCTGTTCGACACGGCCGACATCTACGGCACACCGCACGGCAGCTCCGAGGAATGCCTGGGCGCGGCGCTGAAGGGCCGTCGCGACGAGGTCATCGTGGCTACGAAATTCGGCATGAACATGGAAGGCCTGAACGGCAACGACTTCGGCGCCCGGGGCGCGCGGCGCTACATCGTCCGCGCCGTGGAGGCCTCGCTGCGCCGGCTGGAGACCGACTACATCGACCTCTACCAGCTGCACGAGCCCGACCCGGCGACGCCGATCGACGAGACGCTGGCGGCCCTCGACGACCTGGTCCGCTCGGGCAAGGTCCGTTACCTGGGCAACTCGAACTTCGCCGGCTGGCAGATCGCCGACGCCGACTGGACCGCCCGGGCCGCGGGCCGGACGCCGTTCATCAGCGCCCAGAACCGCTACAGCCTGCTCCAGCGCGGCGTGGAGGCGGAGGTCGTGCCGGCCTGCGAGCAGTTCGGTCTGGGCTTGCTGCCGTTCTTCCCGCTCGACTCGGGCCTGCTCAGCGGCAAGTACCGCCGCGGCGAGGCACCGGCCTCCGGCACGCGCCTCTCGCTCGACCGCTACCAGCGGGTCCTCGCGGGCGCCGACTGGGACCGCATCGAGGCGCTGACCGCATTCGGCGCCGAACGCGGGCACAGCCTGCTCGAGGTGGCCATCGCGGGCCTGGCCGCCCGCCCGGCGGTGACCAGCGTGATCGCCGGCGCGACGACGGCCGAGCAGGTCGCCGCCAACGCGGCCGCCGCAAACTGGTCCCTGACGGCCGAGGATGTGGCCGCATTGGACGACGTGCTGGCCTGATTTCCACAGCCGCCGGGTTGTCCACAGCGACGGCTTGTCCACAGCCCGCCGCCGGCCGGCCGCCCAACATCACGCTTTCCCGCGATAATGACCGGCGGGGGCGCCCCCAGAGGAGGGCGGGCTCTGCGGTTGGCGGGCTCTGCGGTTGGCGGGCTCTGCGCTCGGCGGGCTCTGCGCTCGGCGGGCTCCGCGCTCGGCGATGTTGTGATCACACGCGCGTCTCCGAGCCCACGCCCGTTTTGCCGCGTCCTCGGCTCGGCCGTCGACCGACTGCCCCAGATCTTGAAGAGTTTGTGCTTCTACCGAGCACGAACTCTTCAAGATTGGCTCGGCGCTACGCGATCTTGTTGGAGCGGCCCCGCGTAGCGCGAACTGCCGCGCTGCCAGGCACTCGACGGGTCAGCGTGGCGCACCGAGCCGAACGGCCCGCCGGAATGGAGACCAGCCGCGAAGACCGGGCTCAGACCTCGCCGAAGATCGGGGCGGGCTCTGAGGTTGGCGATGTTCTGATCGCACGCGCGTCAACGAGCCCACGCCCGTTTTGTACCGACCTCGGCTCGGCCGTCGACCGACTGCCCCAGATCTTGAAGAGTTTGTGCTTCCACCGAGCACGAACTCTTCAAGATTGCCTCGGCGCTGCACCATCCCGTCGAAGCGGCCCCGGCGCACAGCACAAAATGCCGCACTGCCGGGCGCCACTCGGCGAGTCAGCGTGGCGGACCGAACGGCTCGCCGGAGTGGAGGCCGCCGCGGAACCGGGCTCAGACCTCGGCGAAGATCGGGCCGTCCGCGGGCAGCGGCGGTACCTCGCCTCGTAGGGCGGCCCGGCGGGCGAACTCCCGCAACCCCGCGACCTGGCGCTCGCCGAGGGAGAAGTCGAGCGCCCGGAAGTAGTTGGCCAGGGTCTCGGCGTCGAAGGGCTCCCAGCGGGCCGCGGCGGCCGCCGCCTCGTCGAGCTCGCCCAGGCACAGGTCGCGGGAGCGCTGGAAGGCCTCGTGCACGTCCTTCACGGCGCCCGGGTTGGCGGCCGCGTAGTCCTTGCGGACCGCCCAGACCGCGAAGACCATCGGCAGGCCGGTCCAGTCGCGCCAGGCCTGGCCCAGGTCGGTGACGTCGAGGCCGAGGCGAGGCGCCTCGTACATGGCGCGGAGGGCCGGGTCGCCGATCAGCACGCCGGCGTCCGCCTCCATCAGCATCTGGGTGAGCTCGGGCGGGCACCGGAAGTACTCGGGCTCGGCGCCGTACCGCTCGGCCAGCAGCATCTGCGCGAGCAGCACGCCGGTGCGCGAGGTCGAGCCCAGCGCCACCGGGCGGCCGTCGAGCTCGGCCAGCGGGCGGGTCGAGATCAGGTTGACCGAGAGGACCGGGCCGTCGCTGCCGACCGCGAGGTTGGGCAGCAGGAGCAGGTCGTCGGCGTGCCGCAGGTACTCCACCAGCGTGATCGGGCCGATGTCGAGGTCGCCGGCGACCAGGTCGGCGCTCAGCTTGTCGGGGGTGTCCTTGCGCAGGTCGACGTCGAGCAGCGCACCGGACCGCATCAGGCCCCAGTAGATCGGGAGGCAGTTGAGGAACTGGATGTGCCCGACCCGGGGCCGACCGGCGCTGTCGCTCATGACCCCGACGCTATCCCAGCAGGTGAGAGTTCGGCCTCGGGGTGGACCCGAGGGTGGCTCACATCGCAGTCGGCAGCCGCGGAAGGGACGTTCGTCTCGCGGCGCACGATCGGCATCGCCACCAGGCAGATGAGCAGGCCCAGTCCGCCGGCGGCCGCCACCAGCAGCCGCGGATCGAAGTGCTCGACCAGCGGGCCGGCCACGGTCAGGCCGAGCAGGGCCGCGGTCTGGACGACGGCGCTCAGCACCGCGAACGCCCGGCCGTGGGCGGCGGCCGGCGCGCGGCCCGCGACGATCACCAGCACGAAGACGTTGATGCCGCCGTTGCTGATGCCGCCCAGCACCCAGAGCGGGATCAGCCAGCCGGCGCTGCCGACCGTGGCGCCGGCCAGGATCGGCGCGCACGAGCAGGCGACCAGGGCGAGCAGGGCCGGAACGGTGATGCGGTGCGGCGGGACGCGGCCGAAGACGACACTGCCGATCAGCATGCCCGCGGCCCAGGCGGCGCTCACGAAGCCGAAGACGGTGGTGGAGGCGTGCAGCGTGTCCCGGATGAAGAACACCTCGAAGACGTTGATCGCGTTCACGCCGGCGATGACCGCGGCCAGCGAACCGATCATGACGGTGAGGATGCGGTCGTCCCGCACCCGGTAGGTCGCGCTCGGCCCGGCCTCCGAGGAAACCGGACGACGGCGCGTGCGTACGGCGAAACCGGCCGCCACCAGGGCCAGGTAGCTGACCGCATCGATCAGCAGCGGCACCCGGCTGCCGGTCTGGCCCACCAGGATGCCGGCCAGCGCCGGTGCGATCAGCATGCCGATCACGCCGGCGGTCTGCGTGAGCCCGCTGGCCTTGGCCAGGTCGTCGGGGCGGACCATGCGCGGGATCAGCGCCGAGAGCGTCGGCTGGGTGATCGCCAGCCCGCAGGAGAGCAGCGCGACCAGCGCGATGATCGCGATCGGCTGGCTCACGAAGGCGAGCGCGAAGCAGATCAGGCTCTGCGCGATGCCGGCCGCGATCAGCACGACCCGGCTGTCGGCGCGGTCGGCGATGCGCCCGGCGATCGGCGCGAGCAGCGCCAGCGGCAGGCTCGCCGCGACCAGGAGGCCGGAGACCGCGAGGCCACCGTGCCCGGCCTGCTGGAGAACGAGAGCGAGGGTGGTCGCCGCAAGGAAGTCACCACAGACCGAGACGGCCCGGGTCCCCGCGACGACATAGACGTCGGCCCAACGAGACTCGCCAGATGTGAAGGACATACTTCGAAAGTATTCCTTCACATCTGGTCGCGCAAGACCCTGGGCCGGATCAGCCCTCCGGAATTGCCGCGTAGCTGACCGAGACCCGCCGTGCGCCCTCCGGCGCGTCGTCCTGCCGATCCCTCATCCGGTACGGGTCGGTCAGCTCACGAATCCGCTGGTTGAGCTCCTGAAGCTCGTCGGCCGTCAGGAGCAGCCGCTGGCCCATGATCGCGCTGGCGTCGGCCCACTCCTTCGGTTCCTCGGGCAGCTTCGCGATCCAGTTCCGCATCCGGTCGAGATCGCGGTTGAGGTAGAGGTCGACCAGCGCCTGCGTCGCGGCCCGCGCCCCCGGCTGCTCGAGGTCGGCGTCGATCCGCAGCCCCGTGCTGGTGGTGCCGCGCCAGACCCGCTCGCGCCCGTCCCCCCGGCTCGGCGCCTGCTCGACCAGCCCATATTTGGCCAGCTCACGCAGGTGATAGCTGGTGGCGCTCGGCGACATCCCGACCATGCCCGCGACCTCGGTGGCGGTCACCACCGCCCCGGTGTCGTTCAGATACTCCACGATCTCGATCCGCGCGGGATGCGCCAGCGCCCGCATCACCCGCGGGTCGCTGACCCGAACCCCGTCACTCCCGGCACGCCCCTCAGCCATGCCCCCATTCTCACCGACGGCGGGCGGGCGAATATTCGGTGGACAGGGGGTGAGCTCGGCGTAGTGTGGATGGCCGCTTGACGGCCGTGGTGAGCATGCACCGCAGCGGACGTTTTCACGCGCCGTGGGCCGGTCGGCCGGCCCCGGATACGCGAGCAGCCCGCACAGCCTGTCTCGAGGATGGACCGTGTCTTCTTTCGACCTGGACACCGAGCTCTCCGCCGAACGCCACCACCTCGGCGAGTCACGGGCCGCGCTGGCCCGGATGCGTGGGCGCGCCGAAGCCCTCTACTCCACCGGCTCGGATGTGGCCGGCGACGCGTACGGCGCCGAGGCGCTCGGCCGTACGCTCTCCCGCCGCGTCGCCGAGCTGGCCGACGACCCGACCACGCCACTGTTCTTCGGGCGGCTCGACATCGAGGACGCGAACTACTACGTGGGCCGCCGGCACGTCACCGACGACGCCGGGGAGCCGATGGTGCTCGACTGGCGGGCGCCGCTCTCCCGGTCGTTCTACCGGGCCAGCGTGCGCGACCCGCAGGGCGTCGCGACCCGCCGCCGGTTCGGGTTCGTCAAGGGCGACCTGACCAGCTTCGAGGACGAGCATCTCGACCGCGGCGAGGAGCTGGGCACCAAGAGCCGCATCCTGACCGCCGAGATCGAGCGGCCGCGCGTCGGGCCGATGCGCGACATCGTGGCGACCATCCAGCCCGAGCAGGACGAACTGGTCCGGGCCGAGCTGGCCGACTCGATCTGCGTGCAGGGGGCGCCCGGCACCGGTAAGACGGCGGTCGGACTGCACCGGGCCGCCTACCTGCTCTACCTGCACCGGGAGCGACTGCGCCGGTCGGGCGTGCTGATCGTCGGGCCGAACACGGCCTTCCTGTCGTACATCTCGGCCGTCCTGCCCGCCCTCGGAGAGGTCGAGGTGCAGCAGGCGACCGTGGACACGCTGATCGCCCGGCAGCCGGTGCGCGCCACCGACAGCGAGGCGGCGACGCTGGTCAAGCACGACGTGCGGATGGCCGAGGTGCTCCGGAAGGCGCTGTGGTCGAAGCTCGCCAAGCCGACTGTGCCGATCATGGTGTCGGACGGGTCCTACCGGTGGCGGATCGACACCGAGCCGCTGCGGCGGATCGTGGACGAGGCGCGGCGCGAGGGGCTGCCCTACGCGGTCGGGCGGGAGCGGGTGCGGGCGCGGGTGGTCGGGCTGCTGCAGCGGCAGTCGGAGTACCGGACGGGCAACTCACCGAGCGAGCCGTGGCTGCGGAAGATGAGCAAGGTCGCGCCGGTGACGGAGTTCCTCGATACCGCGTGGCCGGCCGTAAGCGCCGAGGCATTGGTGGTCGAGGTGCTGGTAAATCCGGAGAAGACGGACTTGGAGCCGGAAGAGCAAGACGCGATCCGGTGGACGAAGCCGCCGAAATCCGTCAAGTCCGCGAAGTTCAGCGCCGCCGATCTGGTGCTCATCGACGAAGCGGCCGGCCTGCTCGAGCGCGAGTCCAGCTTCGGCCACGTGGTGGTCGACGAGGCCCAGGACCTCTCCCCCATGCAGGCGCGGGCCATCGCCCGGCGCAGCGAGCACGGCTCGATCACGCTGCTCGGCGACCTCGCGCAGGGCACCGCGCCCTGGGCCGCCGCCGACTGGCGCCACACGCTCGGCCATCTGGGCAAGCCGGAAGCGAAGGTCGTGCCGCTGACGGTCGGCTTCCGCGTCCCGGCCGTCGTCGTGGAGCTGGCCAACCGGCTGCTCCCGGCCCTGGCCGTGGCCGTGCCCGAGGCGGTCTCCCTGCGCCGCGACGGCGACCTGGCGATCATCCCGGTCGACGCCGCCGCGCTCGACGCCGAGACGCTGGTCGAGGTGACCGCCGCGCTCGAGCACGAGGGCTCGGTCGCGGTGATCGCCGCCGACGCCGCGGTCGACCGGCTGCGCGCGCACCTGGCCGCCGCCGGGATCGAGAACGCGACCCCGGACGACGTCGAGAGCGAGGCGCGCGTCCAGGTGGTGCCCGCGACGGTGGCCAAGGGCCTGGAGTACGACCACGTGATCGTCCACGAGCCGGCCGACATCGTCGACGCCGAGGCGCGCGGCCTCAACCGCCTCTACGTGGTTCTCACTCGTGCCGTCTCGCGCCTTTCGGTCGTACACGCAAGGCCGTTGCCCGAAGCTCTCACCCCCGCAGCGGCTTGACCCACCGCGACCACTCCGCCTGGCGGCGATAGCCGCCGGCGGACCACGCACCGTGCGCCGACGCGTTGTCGTCCAGCACCATCGCGTCGGCCCGGGTGCCGCCGAGGGCCCGGAACCGCTCCTCGGCCGCGTCGAGCAGACCGCGCCCGATGCCCTGCCGGCGGCGATCCGGCGCGACCGCGAGCCGGTAGAGGTGGCACCGCCAGCCGTCCCACCCGGCGATCACGGTGCCGACGATCTCGTCGCCGTCGACGGCCACCAGCAGCGCGTCCGGGTCGCGCAGGTGCAGCGCGGCCAGGGCGGCGTGCGTGTCGGCGGGCCGTGCGTCGTTCTCGGCGGCAACCTGCCAGAAGTCGAGTACGAGGGACAGGTCGGACGCGATCGCGGGTCTGATCATCACGTGCAGAAGCCTAGGGAAGCCCTGTCGACTTTACGGCACAAACTTCTTTGACTTTGTGTCGTAAACTTCTTTGTGTGAACACGGACGACGACGACACCCCGCTCGGCAACCCGGCCGACTCGCTCGCGCTGATCCAGCGCGAGCGCGCCAACCTCGAACGCGACATCACCCCCGACCCGCGCCTGATGATGTGGCCCTGGGGCGTCGCCTGGCTCCTCGGCTTCCTGCTGCTCTTCCTGCGCTTCGGCCCGGACGGCAAGGTCTTCGTCGACCTGCCCGACTGGCTGCCGCTGACCGTCCTGCTGCTGTCGATCGTCGCGGCCGGGGTGATCACCGGCTTCGCCGGCGCGCACTCGGCCCGGCAGACCTCGGGCCCGACCTCCCGCCAGGGCACGATGTACGGCTTCGCGTGGGCGATCGCCTTCACCGGCATGTCCGTCCTGTTCTCGCAGTACGGCGACCTGCTGCCGGACGACAAGGTGACCCTGCTGTGGGCCGGCGGCATGGTCGCCCTCACCGGCGCGCTGCACATGGCCGGCGGCGCGATCTGGAACGACCGCCACCTGTTCTTCCTGGGCGCCTGGGTCAGCGTGATCAACGTGATCGGCATCCTGATCGGCCCCGGGTGGCACTCGCTGATCGTGGCGGTCGCCGGTGGCGGCGGCATGCTGCTGGCCGGCCTGATCGGGTGGCTGAAGCTGCGATGACCGAAAGCACCGAGCTCGACCCGGTCATCCACGCCCAGGCCCGGCTGCGGGTGGTCTCCGCCCTGTCGGTCCTGCGCACCGAGGACCGGGTCACGTTTCCCCGGCTCCAGGAGTCGCTGCGGATGACGGCCGGCAACCTGTCGGTCCATCTGCGCAAGCTCGAGGACGCCGGCTACGTCGAGGTCACCAAGACCCACCAGGGCCGCACGCCGGCCACCTTCGTCCGCCTCACCGCCCGCGGCCGGCTCGCCTTCGAGGAGTACACGGAGGCGTTGCGCGCCCTGCTCAACCCCGTGGAGGAGCAGCCATGACCCTCGCTCGCGCCGTCGAGGTCAGCCGCCGTTACGGCGACACCCTCGCCCTCGACCGCGTCTCCCTCGACATCCCGGCCGGCGAGCTGATCGGCCTGCTCGGCCCGAACGGCGCCGGCAAGAGCACCCTGCTCAGCCTGCTCACCGGCGTCCGCACGCCGACGTCGGGGCGGGTGGAGCTGCTCGGCGGCGATCCGCGCCGGCCGGCGGCCCGGCGGCGACTGGGCGTCACTCCACAGGAGACGGGGCTGCCCTCCTCGCTGCGCGTCGGCGAGGTCGTTGATTTCGTACGCGCGCACTATCCCGACCCGCTTTCGCGCGACGAGGTGCTCGACCGGTTCGGCCTGACCGGCCTCGTGCGGCGGCAGACCGGCGGCCTGTCCGGCGGCGAGAAGCGGCGGGTCGCGGTCGCCCTCGCCTTCGCCGGCCGCCCCGAGATCGTCTTTCTGGACGAGCCGACCACGGGGCTCGACGTCGAGGCGCGGCGGTCGCTCTGGGAGGGCATCCGGTCGTTCCACGCCGACGGCGGCACGGTCGTGCTGACCAGCCACTACCTCGAGGAGATCGAGGCGCTGGCCCGCCGGGTGGTGGTCATCGGCGGTGGCCGGGTCCTGGCCGACGACACGGTCTCCGCCGTACGAAATCTGGTTGCTGTTCGGCGGGTGAGCCTCACTTCGCCCGTACGCCCGCCCGCTCTGGCCGGGGTGACCGCAACCGACCGCGAGGGTGACCGCTGGCACCTGCTCACCCCCGACGCCGATCGCCTGGTCCGCGATCTGGTCGCGACCGGCGCGCCCTTCGCCGATCTGGAAGTCCGCCCGACGTCGCTGGAGGAGTCGTTCCTGTGTCTGCTCTCGTCCTCACCCACGCCCGCTTTCAACTGATCGAGACCGCGCGCACGCCGATCGCCGTCATCGGCAGCGCGTTCTGGCCGGCCGCCTCGATGCTCGCCTTCGTCGTGCCCTTCGCCGGCGACGACCCGGTGGCCGCGACCTACGCGACGGCGTCGATGATCACCTTCGCGGTGATGAGCACCAACCTTTTCCAGTACGGGGTGGGCGTCGCCGACGATCGGGTCCAGCCCTGGGAGCCCTTCGTCCGCACGCTCCCGGCCGGCGTCCTCCCGCGCTTCGCCGGCCGTCTGATCTCCGGCTTCGCGCTGATGGCGTTCGCGCTGCTCCCGGTCGTGCTGATCGCCGCGTTCCTGACGTCGGCGACGGTGACCGCGACGCAGTTCCTGCTGACGGCGGCCACGGTCGCGGTCATCGCGGTGCCGTTCATCCTGATGGGACTCGCGATCGGCTACTCGATGCCGCCCAAGGCCGCGGTCGTGGTCGCGCAGGTGCTGTTCTTCCCGCTCGCCTTCGCCGGCGGGCTGATGACCGCGCCCGGCAGCGCGCCCGGCTTCGTGCAGACCATCGCGCCCTATCTGCCGACCGGCGCCTCGGCCGAGCTGATGTGGGCCGCGGTCGGCGCCCACCCGGTGCACCCGGGGTCGGTCGCGTCGCTTATCGCCTGGATAGTCGCCCTTGCCGGGGTGGCCGTATGGGCCTATCGACGGGACGAGGGTCGTCGATTCAGCTAGAACATCGACACTTAAGCCCAACCAAAGGTGCGCGATGCGACGATCCGTTCATGAGCGCGTCGACGCCCGGCTTTCCGACCTGGGTAGATCTGGGGACCGCGGACCTACGGGATGCACAGCGCTTCTACACCGCGCTGTTCGGGTGGGACATCGACGACGATGGCTCGTACACGACGTTTCTGCTGAACGGGCGGCCGGTGGCCGGCGCCGGCCCGCTCTACGACGGGGGCCAGCCGACCGCCTGGAGCACGTACATCGCGACCTCGAACGCCGACGACGTGGCCGCCCGGGTCGCGTCGAACGGCGGCAAGGTGCTGGTGGCGCCCTTCGACGTGGGCGACCAGGGCCGGATGGCGGCGTTCCTCGACCCGGGCGGCGCGCCGTTCAGCGTCTGGCAGGCGTACTCGATGAGCGGCGCCGCCCTCTTCGACGTGCCGGGCGCCCTGACCTGGAACGAGCTGAACACCCGTGACCTGGTCGAGGCGCGCGCCTTCTACGGCTCGGTGTTCGGCTGGGCGTTCCGGGACAGCGAGATGAGCGGCCTGCCGTATTTGGTGGCCAAACTGAACGAGACGGCGATCTGCGGCATTCAGCCGATGCCGACCGATCTGTGGCCGGCCGACGTCTCGCCACATTGGATGGTGTACTTCGCCGTGCACGACTGCGATCGGACGGCGGCGCACGCGGCGGCGCTCGGCGGGCTGGTCCTGTACCCCCCGACGAGCCTGTCGATCGGACGGTATGCGGTACTGGAGGACGCACAGGGCGGGATGTTCGCCGTGCTGGCCAGCAACAGGTAGGCGTTTCCCGTACCGGAGACTTAGTGAGATTTCGCCCCTTCGCCGCATTCGCACTGCTCGCTACGCTGCTGGCCGTCCCGGCCCAGGCGTCGCTCGCCGGTTGCTCGGCCTCGCCCACCCCGACCTGGGCCGCCCCCTCGCGTCCGGCCGGACCGACCGTCTGGCTGGCCGGCGACTCGACGGTGGCCGATCCCGTCGGCGGCTGCCCGGTCGGCTGGGGCAGCAAGTTCGGGCCGCTCTTCAAGGGACTGACGGTCAAGAACCGCGCGCTGGCCGGGCGCAGCATCCAGACCTGGCTCTACGGCGAGGGCGCGGTCGGGCAGATGGGCGGCAACGGTGAGTGCGCGCTGAGCACCACCGCGTATTCGCAGCAGTGGCAGGAGATGCTCGCTGCCATGAAGCCCGGCGACTACCTGTTCATCCAGTTCGGCATCAACGACGACGAGATCCGCTGCCCGCGGCACGTCGGGCCGGCGCGCTACCAGGAGCTCATGACGGTGATGGCGAAGGCGGCCATCCAGCGCGGCGTGCACCCGATCCTGCTCACGGCCGTCGCGGCGATCACCTGCTCGCACGACACGGCGGTGCAGAACCGCAACTTCGTCACCGAGACGTACGCGGCGGCCGCGGTGACCGGGGCGCCGGTGCTCGACCTGCAGACGCTCAGCCTCAGCCTCTACAACAACCTGCACCTCTGCCCGAACGACGGGAACTACAAGCGGGGACCGGTCGGCTATTTCTTCTGCAACGACCACACCCACTTCGAGTCGTACGGGGCGCAGCAGATCGCCTACCTGGTGGCGAACGAGCTTCGGAGCCAGGGCAGCCCGCTGGCGGCGTACCTCGCCTGATTCTCCTTACTCCTCCTTGTCTCATCTCCTTGTCTCATCCATTGATGGGTGTCACTGTTTGATTGGCCTGTCTCCCCACGGCCTTGCCCGCTCATCCGTGGAGGAGATGCCATGAAATTTCGGACTCTTGCCGTTCTGGCGCTGCTGGTGCCCCTGCTGACCGCGCCGGTCGAGGCCGTCGCCTCGGCCGCCTGCGCCGCGCCTGCCGCCCGTTCCGCCGATGCCGCTTTGGCCGCTCCCACCGTTTGGCTGGCCGGCGACTCGACGATGGCGAACCCCGGCTCCACCTGCCCGGTCGGGTGGGGCAGCCAGTTCGCGGCGCGGTTCAACGGCGTCACCGTCAACAACCGGGCGGTCGCCGGGCGCAGCATCCAGACCTGGCTCTACGAGGGCAACGTGACCGGCACGAAGAACTCGGCCGGCGAGTGCGCGCTCAGCTCCACCGCGTATTCGTCGCGCTGGCAGGAGATGCTCACCGGCATGAAGGCCGGCGACTACCTGTTCGTCCAGTTCGGCATCAACGACGGCGACCCGAACTGCCCGCGGCACGTCGGCACGGCCCGATACCAGCAGCTGATGACGATGATGGCGCAGGCGGCGCTGGCCCGGGGCGCGCACCCGATCCTGCTCACCGCCGTCGCGGCGATCACCTGCTCGGGCAGCACGGCGGTCAAGAACCGCGGCTTCGTCACGCAGACGAACGCGGCCGGCTCGGCGACCGGCTCTCCGGTGATCGACCTGCAGACACTGAGCGTGAACCTCTACAACAGCGTGCGGTTCTGCCCGAACAACGGGAACTACGGGACGGGCGCGCTGGGCGCGTTCTTCTGCAACGACCACACCCACTTCGAGACGTACGGGGCGCAGCAGATCGCCGGCCTCGTGGCGAACGCACTCCGGACTCAGGGGATCCCGCTCGCCGCGTTTTTGAAGTGACTCAGCTTCTCAGCGGACCGGAACCACCAGCGGGCCGTGGTCGCCCTCGATGACGCGTACCCGCACCCGGTAGTGCTTGGCCAGGTTGTCCTCGGTCAGCACCAGCCGGGGCGGGCCCGCGGCGACCACGTGCCCGGCGGCCAGCAGCACCATCCGGTCGGCGTACTCGCCCGCCGTGGTCAGGTCGTGCATGGTGGCGAGCACGGTGAGGCCGCGTTCGGCCCGCAGGCGGTCGACGAGCTCGAGCACCTCCTGCTGGTGTCCGATGTCGAGCGCGCTGGTCGGCTCGTCGAGCAGCAGGATGCGGGCGCCCTGGGCGAGGGCGCGGGCCAGGAAGACCCGCTGGCGCTCGCCGCCGCTGAGGGTGTCGAGCCGCCGGCCGGCGAATCGCTCGAGGTCGAGCTCGCCGAGGACCCCGTCGACGGTGGCGAGGTCGGCGGCCGACTCACGGCCGAGAGGCGCGACATAGGGCGTACGCCCGAGCAGCACATAGTCGACGACCCGCATAGCCGGCGGCACCACGGGCGTCTGCGCGACGGTCGCGATGGTCTTGGCCCGTTCCCGCCGATGCAGCTTCTCGACGGCGACGCCGTTCAGCTCGACGACGCCCTCGAACGGCAACAGTCCCCCGATGGCCCGCAGAGCCGTGGACTTCCCCGCCCCGTTGGGCCCGATGATGGTGACCCACTCCCCGGGCGCGACGTCGAGGTCGACCCCGTCGACGATGAGGGTCTTCTCCAATCGCACCCGGAGGTCGGCCACCCGGACCGCCTTCGCCCCTGCCACGCCCGCCTCGCCGTCTCGGACGCCCGCGCCGCCCTCCGGCCTTCCGACCACCGCGCCCACGCCGCCTTCCCGCACACCCGCGCGGCCCTCGGGATCGCCGGCCGCCTCGCCCGGGCCGCTTTGCGGCTCTTTGCCGGCCACGCTTTCCGGCACCTCACGGCTTTTCTCCCGGTCTGCGGGGCCGGCCGTCACGGCGCGGCCGTTCTCGTCGTGCGGAGCACCACGATGAAGAACGGCGCCCCGAAGAAGGCCGTCACCACGCCGATCGGGATCTCGGCCTGGCCGCCGGCCGTGCGGGCCAGCAGGTCGGCCAGGGCCAGGAACGCGCCGCCGAACAGCACCGACAGCGGGAGGATCGAGCGGTAGCTGGGCCCGGCCAGCAGCCGCATCGTGTGCGGGACGATGATGCCGACGAAGCCGATCAGGCCGGAAACCGAGACGGCCGCGGCCGTGCCCAGCGATGCCGCGACGATCAGCAGGTAGCGGCTGCGCTGCGGGTGCAGGCCGAGACCGGTCGCCTCCTCGTCGCCGACGGTCAGCACGTCCAGCTCGCGGCGCTGCGACAGCACGATCGCGCCGGTCACCGCCGCGTAGGGCAGGACCAGGAGCACGTCGTGCCAGCCCGCCGTGGCCAGACGGCCCAGCAGCCAGGAATAGACCTCGCGAAGCGTGTCCACGTGACGCTGCATGACGTACGTCTGAGCCGCCGCGAGAAACGACGAGACCGCGACCCCCGCCAGGATGAGGGTGGCCGGTGAGCGATCGCGGCCGCCGGCCGCGCCGAGAAGCCAGGTGAGCGCCACCGCGATGAGCGCGCCCGCGAAGGCCGCCACCGGCACCCCGAACGGCAGGTTGACGGTCGCGTCGCCGGTCGTGGACCGGACGGCGATCACCGCGGTCACCCCGAGCCCGGCGCCGGCCGCGACGCCGAGCAGATGCGGGTCGGCCAGCGGGTTGCGGAAGACGCCCTGGTAGGCGGCGCCGGCCATGGCCAGCATGCCGCCGACCAGCAGGCCCAGCACCACGCGCGGCAGGCGCAGCTCGGTGAGGATCGCGACCTCACGCTCGGTGAGGCCGCTGTGCAGGTGCACGCCCGGAATGAGGTTGAGCAGCTCGGCCGCGACGCCCGCCGGGGGCAGCGGGACCGAGCCGAACGCCAGGCCCGCGACCAGCGCGACCAGGACCGCGAGGATGCCGCCCGCGAGCCAGGCGGGGCGAAGGCCGGCGGCGCGGACCACCGCCGGCTTGGTCGGCCGCGCTTCGCGCAGGCCTGAGGTCACGCCGGGACCTTGGCCACCGCGTCGGCGACGGACTGGACCAGATCGACCGTACGCGGACCCCACCGTGACGCGATGTCATCATCGAGCGCGTAGATCTGGCCGCTCTTGACCGCCGTGATCGTCTTCCACCCCGAGCGCGCGCCGACCGTCTGCGCCGACTGCTGGCAGCACTTGCTGTCGGCCAGGAAGATCGTGTCCGGGTTCGCCTTGATCAGCGCTTCCGCGGAGAGCTGCGGGTAGCCGCCCTTGCCCCCGTCGGCGTCGGCCGGATCGGCCACATTGGTCATCCCGAACATCGCGAAGATCGACCCGATGAACGTCTTCGAGGTGACCGAGTACAGCGTCGGGTCGAGCTCGTAGTAGTAGCTCAGCGGCTTGGTGCGGGTGGGCACGCCCTTCACGATCTTGTCGATCTGGGTGACCATCTGCTGGTGCAGCGCCTCGGCCTCGGCCTGGTGCCCGGTGAGCGTGCCGAGCTCGCCGATCTCCTTGTACGTGTCGTCCATGCTGGCCGCCGCCGGCGTCAGGAACACCGGGATCTTGAGCTTGCCGAGCTGCGCCACGATCTTGTCGGTGTCGTTGGAGAGCACCACGAGATCCGGGTTCTTGGCCGCGATCGCCTCGGCGTTGGGCTTGAACCCCGACAAGTCCGTCTTGGGCGCTTTATCGGGATAGTTCGATTGATCGTCGACGGCTACGACCTGCGACCCGGCCCCGATCGCGAACAGCATCTCGGTCGCGGTCGGTGTGAGCGAGACGATCCGCTCGGGTTGGGCGTCGAGCTTGAGATCGCCGACGGTCACCGGATAGGACGCCGCACTGGCGGCCGCGCTGGGCGTGCTGGTGGAGCTCGCGGTGTCGTCGCCTCCCCCGCACCCGCCCGCGAACATCAGGGCGGCAACGGTCACGACCGCGGTGAGCACACGTTTCATCGAACTTCCTCCTGTCGGCCGGGCGCTTGGTGGTGCTTCGCCGACAGGACCCGGATCACCGGCCCGTCCGCGAGGCGCCCCTTCCCCGGGAGCGCTACTTCGCGACCGACACGCAGGCGACCTGGCTAGACCTCACCACGGAGGCATCACAGTTGCGGGACAGCGCCGGTTTCCCACCGGCTTCGCTGCGGCGCGGTCTCTCGAACGCTATCCCACCGCCACGACAGCGTTACGGCCGACGCCCCAGCCAGGCCGCACGCACTGCCGGACGGCATCGCTCTGCTTACCCATACGCGCCAGCCAGGCCGCGCGCCTCGCCGGACCGCATCGCTCTGCTTACCTATACGCGCCAGCCGGGGCGCACGCACTGCCGGACCGCATCGCTCTGCTTACCCATACGCGCCAGCCAGGCCGCGCGTATTGGTGAGCAGAGCAAAGGGCGCTGGGTTACTTCTTCTCCTGGGCCGGCTCGGCGACGGCCGCCTCCGGCTCGAGCTCGGCCGCGGTCGGCTCGATGGCGCGGTCGCGAGTGCCGGTGCTGTCGTCGGCGCGGTCGCGGGTGCCGGTGCTGTCGTCGGGGCGGCCGCGGGTGCTGATGCTGTCGGCGGCGCGGTCGCCCTCGGCGGCGGCCTCCTCGTCGCCGGCCAGGGCGGCTCGCAGGCGCTCCTTCTCGGCGGTTCGGCGGGACGCGGCGCCGGCCAGTTGCTCGCCCATCTTGTTGCGCCAGTCGGCCAGCAAGAAGTAGGAGAGGACGGCCGAGGCGACCAGGGCGATCATCGCCTTGATCAGGATGTTCAGCGGGAGCGGCAGGAGCAGCACGAAGAGCAGCACGAACAGGCCCAGGCGGCCGAGCGTGTACTTGACTGCGGGGTTCATTCTCTATCTCTCCCTAACCCGCTCGATGGCTGAGCCACCGCAGGCCGTAGAACCAGATCAGGCAATAGACGACCACGCACGCGCCGGCGCCGACGATGCCGCTGACCAGGGCCGGGAACGTGGGGGCGGCCAGCCCGGCGCAGGTCATGCCGGCGGTCACGCCGAAACCCGCGGCCAAAATCGCGACCACGAAGCGATAGGGCCCGGGGCCCGCGGCGCGGAACTCCTCGGTGAACAGCCACAGCGGAAGGATCAGCACCAGCCAGCCGCTCGTGTGGCCGAACTGGGAGACCCTGGTCAGCGACAGGATCCCCTCGAACGCGAGCAGCACCACGACACCGGTCACCAGGCCGGCGAGCGCGGTGCCCAGCAGATCGCCGATGGTGGCCAGGCGTCCGCTGGGGTCGCGGCGGGGGCGCCGCTCACTCTTGGTCTCGGTCATGACACCCCGAGGGTACGCCGTGCCGAGTCGTCCCTTTACGCCCAGACCTGCTGCGGCTCACTCCGCCGGTCGGCCAGCGACGTGGGCTTGTCGTACTCCCGGACGACCTCGTACCGCGTGTTGCGCTCGACCGGCTGGAAGCCCGCGTCCCAGATGAGGTGGAGCAGGTCGTCGCGGTGCATCGTGTTGGGCGTCCCGTAGGAGTCCGCGTCGTGGGTGATCTTGTACTCCACGACCGAGCCGTCTAGGTCGTCGACGCCGAAGTTCAGCGAGAGCTGGGCGACGGACAGGCCGTGCATGACCCAGAAGCACTTCACGTGCGGCACGTTGTCGAACATCAGACGGGAGACGGCGAAGGTCTTCAGCGACTCCGCGGGCGCGGCCATCGTCGTACGGGATTGAATCCTGTTTCTGATCTTGCCGTCCTGGGAGTCCACGAAGTCGTGCTGGTAGCGCAGGGGGATGAAGACGGCGAACCCGCCCGTCTCGTCCTGGAGCTCGCGCAGGCGCATGACGTGGTCGACCCGGTGCCGGCGCTCCTCGATGTGGCCGTAGAGCATGGTGGCCGGGGTCTTCATCCCCTTCTCGTGGGCGAGCCGGTGGATCCGCGACCAGTCTTCCCAGTGGCAGTTGTGGTCGACGATGTGCTGCCGGACCTCCCAGTCGAAGATCTCGGCGCCGCCGCCGGTCAGCGACTCGAGGCCGGCGTCCATCAGCTCGTCGAGGATCTCGGTGGCGGGCAGGCCGCTGATCTTCTCGAACCACTGGACCTCGGTGGCCGTGAAGCACTTGAGCTTGACGTTGGGCAGCGCCGCCTTCAGCTCGCGCAGCACCTTGGGGTAATAACGCCAGGGCAGCGTCGGGTGCAGGCCGTTGACGATGTGCAGCTCGGTGAGCTGCTCGTCCTCCATCTCCTTGGCCTTGCGCACGGCCTCGTCGATGCGCATCGTGTACGCGTCTTTTTCGCCCGGTTTACGCTGGAACGAGCAATAAGCGCAGCTGGCCGAGCAGACGTTGGTGAGGTTGAGGTGCCGGTTGACGTTGAACATCACCCGGTCACCGTTCATCTCGGTGCGCTTGTGGTGGGCGAGCCGGCCCAGCCACGCGAGATCGTCGGAGTCGTAGAGCGCGATGCCGTCCTCGCGACTCAGCCGCTCGCCGGCGTAGACCTTTGCCTCGAGCTCGCGCTTCAGTCCGGCATCCATGTGCGCCCCTTTCCTAACGTCGCCGTCGAGAGTACGACCCACCCCCGACAAGAACACGACTACTGTCGGTCCGAGCGGTCCAGCTCACGCCACCGTTCTCTTGATTCCCAGCTTTCTTTCACCACTGATCGATCGACACGCGTGTCATGGATGCGGTAAGCAGTTAGAGGGACACGAAGGAGCGACGGTCACACCCCCGACCGCCGCTACGGACGGGGAGCTCATGGCGACAGCACGGCACGCGGACCGTCAATACCGCGCGGCGCGCCCATGGTGGCGTCCCGCGCTGTATTCGGCTGCGGCGACGGCGGCCGTCGCGGCCCTGTTCAACCCCGTTCCGGCGCTGGCCGCGCCCAGCGTGCCGCAGGTTCCGATCGCGCCCGCCGTGCCCGACGTCGGCTCCCGGCCGATGGCGCTCGGCTCCCTCGTGATGCCCGGCCAGACCGCGACGACGACACCCACCACGACGACACCGGCCACCAGCATCATCGGCGCCGCCACCAGCCCGGTCCTCCAAAAGATCGAAAAAGGTCGCGCCGACATCGCGACGATGGGCGACCAGCTGATCCAGGTCGGCAGCGACCGTGATCTCGCGGTGACCCAGCAGCAGACCGCCGAGCAGAGATACACGAAGGCCGTCGACCAGCTGCAGGTCGCCCGGGCCGAGGCCGACAGCGCCGCCGCCCAGTCGATGATCGAGGCCGCGGCCCTGCCGCCCGGCGCGTTCGACCCGGGCCTGGCCGGCCTCGACGACCTCGCCCGCATGCAGCGCGGCGACCTCGGCACCGAGCAGGCCGCCGCCCGCCAGCTGGAGAACGCGGAGACCACCGTCCAGCTCGCGCTGGACGAGGACACGCTGGCCAAGCGGCACCACGAAGACCTGGTCACCAAATACACCGCGCTCAACACCCAGCTCGGTAAGAAGCAGGCAGCGCAGCAGGCTCTCGAGCTCGCGCACGCCGACGAGCTGAGCGCGGCCGAGTCCAGCGAGACCGCCGCCGACAGCCAGCTCGGCGCGCAGTACCTGGCGGGCAACGAGGCCGGGCGCGGCGCCGACCCGCGGGCCATCCAGGCTCTCGAGTACGCATTGGCCCAGCGCGGCGACCCGTATGTGTGGTCCGAGGAGGGCCCGGACAAGTACGACTGCTCCGGCCTGATGTACGCGGCGTATCACTCGGTCGGCTTCCCGCTCACCCGGGTGTCCCGCGACCAGTACTGGCAGACCCGTAACAAGGTCGTCGACCGCTACTCGCTGCTCCCCGGCGACCTGCTCTTCTTCAGCTACTCGAACAGCTGGCGCGGCATTCACCACGTCGCGATGTACGCGGGCGCCGGCATGATGGTCGAGGCCCCGCGCACCGGTCTCAACGTGCGGCTGACTCCGGTCCGCTGGACGCGGCTCTTCCAGGCGACCCGCGTGTTCGGCTCGGTCGAGGGCGCCACCGAGGGCCCGGTGCTCGGCCTGCCCGATCCCGACCCGGCCGACGACCCGACGACGACCACGCCCGACAACACGACGCCGACGAGCCCGACCGGCACGCCGGGTCACACGACGAAGCCGACCACTCCGGCCACGTCGAAGCCGACCACGTCGCCGACCACGCCCAGTACGTCGCCGACCACCAGCCAGCCGACGACGCAGCCGACGACCCCGGCGACCACCCAGCCGACCACGCCCGCGACCACACAGCCGACCACCCCGGCGACGACGAAGCCGACCACCACCACGCCGACGACCCCGGCGACCACCGCGGCCGCCACCACGCCGGCCGCGGAGGAGACCACCCCCGCTTCGGGAACGACGAGCGGCACGAACCCGTCGGACACCTCGGCCGCCGCGACCACCAACACCAGCTCGGCAAACGCGACCGAGGAGGCGACCACTTCGCCCTCGGCGTCGGCCGGTTGATCCGCTCTCGGCCGTCGACCGGGCGGTAAAAGATCGCCATTCCGGTGGTAAGGGACCGGCCGTGCGAGTGGCCGGGTTGGTGCCGGGTGTGCTCACGAGCGCGGATATGGCACGGTTAAAGGCAGCGTCCGGCGTCCCCGAACCGTCGGCGCGCGGTCGGGAGGGTTCATGGACGAGCGGCAGGCGACACCGGACGGCGACGGCACGAAGCCGGCTGCCGGTGACGACCAGGAGGAGTACGCCCCTCCGCCGCCCCCGGCCCCCGGCGCGCTCTGGGCGACCCCGGCCGCCGACAGGCCCTCGACTGGCCGCGCGGTAGTCGGAAAGCCGCCCGCAGCGCCCACATCCGGCTCTCCCGCCGCTTCCGCGCCCGTCTCGGGGCCGGGCGGTGCATCGCGCTCGATCAGCGGCTCAGCGTCCGTCTCAGGGCCCGGCAGCACCTCCCGCCCGATCAGTGGCTCCGCCCGCGTCGGCGAGCCCGGCACCGTCTCCCGCTCGGTGAGCGGCTCGGCGTCCGTCTCCGGGCCGGGCGGCACCTCGCGCTCGGTGAGCGGCTCCGCGCCCGTCTCCGGGCCGGGCGGCACTTCCCGCTCGGTGAGCGGCTCCGCGCCCGTCTCCGGGCCGGGCGGCACCTCGCGCTCGGACGACGGCTCCGCGCCCGTCTCCGGGCCTGGCGGCACCTCGCGCTCGGTGAGCGGCTCGGCGCCCGTCTCCGGGCCAGGCGGCACTTCCCGCTCGGTGACCGGCTCCGCGCCCGTCTCCGGGCCGGGCGGCACCTCGCGCTCGGACAATGGCTCCGCGCCCGGCGGCACCTCGCGCTCGGTTGGCGCCTCGGCGCCGGTTTCCGGGCCGGGTCGGGTCAGTGGCTCGGCGCGTCCGGTCAGCCCGGGTGGCGACGGCCTCGTGCCCGAGCTGGTCGACGATTCCTCGCGGGCGCTTCCGCCCAAGCCCGGCGCCGGGGCGGCTCGTGCCTCCGTGCCGGGGGCGATCAACGCCGACCCGGCGGCGGTACGGGCGGCGACGTGGCCGAGCGGCCAGGCGAACGTCTACGGCGGGCGGCCGGCCGAGTCGTCGGCTACCGACAAGCCCGCCGTGTCCTCCAAGTCGATCGGCTCGGCGACCGTCACGCCCCCCAAGTCCGACGCCGAGACCGCCAAGGCGCCGCTCGAGGCGACCGACCCCGAGCCGCCGCAGCCGAGCGACCCCAAGCCCGAGCCTTCGCGGCCCGAGCCTTCGCGCCCCGAGCCCGGTGACCCGACGCCCGCCGAGCCGGAGCCGGCCGAGCCGAAGCCCGGCGACCCGCACCCGGGCGAGCCCAAGCCGGAACCCAGGCCCGGCGAACCCAGGCCCGGCGAACCCAAGCCCGGCGAACCCAAGCCCGGCGAACCCAAGCCCGGCGAACCCAAGCCCGGCGAGCCGGAGCCGGAGCCCGAGCCGGGCAAGCCCGAGCCGCCGCACCCGGTGCCGGCGCCGCCGCGGCCCGAGCCGCCGAAGCGGCCCGGACCGTTCGAGCCCGCGCCCTTCCCGGGACCGAGTCCGTTCCCGGGGCCGTCGCCGTTCCCGGCGCCGAGCCCGACACCCGGCCCGACTCCAAACCCGACGCCGGGCCCGGCCCCTTCGCCGCCGGTGCCCAGCCCGATGCCGCCCGGCCCGGTGCCCCCGGGTCCCGGCCCGTCGCCGGTTCCGCCTGGCCCCGGTCCGTCTCCGGTTCCGCCCGGTCCCGGCCCGTCGCCGGTGCCCCCGGGTCCCGGCCCGAGCCCGGTGCCCGGTCCGCCCGGACCCAGCCCGGTGCCCGGTCCGCCGCAGCCGGTCTTTCCGCCGCCGCCGACGATCTCGTCGCGGTCGAGTCAGCCGACGACGGTTCAGCCCGCCGTGATGCCGCCGGCCGCCACCCAGCCGGTCGGTGGCGGCAGCGGACTTCCGGCGTACACGATGCCGCCCTCGACCCCCGCCAAGCCGGTGGCGAGTCCGCCGCAGAACCCGTTCGGGGTCGGCGGACCGGCCGCCATGACCCAGCCTTTCGGTGTGAATTCGGCGCCGACCGCGCAGGTCAGCCCGCCGCCGGCGTATCCGCCCGGGTTCGATCCGGCGGCCACGATGGCGGTACCGCAGCAGCGCGCCGGCACCGTCCCCGGCGACCCTGGCCTGGGCGGCACGGTCTATGGCACCGGCGGCTACCCGTCGATCGATACAACGATGCCCGTCTCTACCAACGCGGTGGAGAACTCCGGGTCGCTGACCGGCCACATCCTGGCTCAGGGCTGGCGTGACGAGATCGTCGACCGGCGCCGCGGCAACCTCAAGGTGGTCATTGCCATGCTGGTCGTGCTGGGTCTGCTGGTGACGGTGAGCGTCGTGTTCCTGCTCACCGCGGGCAGTGCCTTCACCGACATGATCTCGGGAATGTTCGGCTGAGTTTGTCGCTCCGCGTAATCACGCCTATCCTGGCGAGGTTGCCCCGAGGGGTGAGCCTGCCCACTGCGGGCACGGAATGCGGTCGGCGTGCCAAACGTTGAGCCGTACACTTATGACAGTTGTTGACGCGGCGTGCCTTTACGAAGCACGCCACGGGCGTTCTTGCGGGCATTACAGCGGCAGGCTCATGGCAGCCGCGGCGGGCCATTCGCGAGCATGCGCCCCCGTAGAGAGGTTCTCTTGACCACTTTCGCTGATCCCAGCACGTTCCCGTCCGTTTTCGAAACCCCCGCTACTGACGAGACTTCCCCGACCGAGGCTGTCGTGACCGAGGCTGTCGTGACCGAGGCCGACGCGAGCCCGGCCCCGGAGGCCGCCGCGATCGAGACGGCCGCGGTAACCGAGACGGCCGCGGTAACCGAGACGGCCGCGGTAACCGATACGGCCGCGGCGACCGAGCCGCCCGCCGCCACCGAGACGGCCGTCACTGAGACGCCCGCCACGGAGACGCCCGCCACCTCGGTCATGAGCTTCACCGACCTCGGCCTCCCCGGCGAGCTCGTGCGCGTGCTCACCCGCGAGGGCATCACCACCCCGTTCGAGATCCAGGCCGCGACGGTGCCCGACGCCCTCGCCGGCCGGGACGTTCTCGGCCGCGGCCAGACCGGCTCCGGCAAGACGCTGGCGTTCGGCCTGCCGCTGCTCGCCCGCGTCGCGCAGGGTGGCCGCGCCAAGCCGCACCACCCCAAGGCCCTGATCCTGGTGCCGACCCGCGAGCTGGCCATGCAGGTGGCCGACGCGTTGCAGCCGCTCGGCCGCTCCGTCGGCGTCTTCCTGAAGACCGCCGTCGGTGGCGTTCCGTACGACCGCCAGATGGACGCGCTGCGCCGCGGCGTCGAGGTCATCGTCGCCACCCCGGGCCGCCTCGGCGACCTGATCGAGCGGGGCGCCTGCAGCCTCGACGAGATCGAGGTCACGGTGCTCGACGAGGCCGACCAGATGGCCGACATGGGCTTCCTGCCCGAGGTCACCGAGCTGCTGGCCAAGACGCCCGAGCACGCGCAGCGCCTGCTCTTCTCGGCCACTCTCGACGGTGACGTCGACACCCTGGTCAAGCGGTTCATGCACGACCCGGTGACGCACTCGACCGCGCCCGTCGAGGCGAGCGTGTCCACCATGGACCACCACCTGCTGCTGATCCCGCCGCAGGAGAAGTTCCCGATCACCGCGGCCATCGCCAACCGGCAGGGCAAGACCATCGTCTTTGCCCGTACGCAGATGGGCGTCGACCGCCTGGTGGAGCAGCTCCGCCAGGTCGGCGTCCGGGCCGGCGCGCTGCACGGCGGCAAGACCCAGCGGGTCCGCACCCGCACGCTCGCCGAGTTCAAGGAGGGCCGCACCAGCGTCCTCGTGGCGACCGACGTCGCGGCCCGCGGCATCCACGTCGACGGCATCTCGCTGGTCGTGCACGTGGACCCGCCGAAGGACCCGAAGGACTACCTGCACCGTGCGGGTCGCACCGCCCGGGCCGGCGAGTCCGGCGGCGTGGTCACGCTCGTGCTGCCCAAGCAGCGCCGCAGCACCCAGGCCATGATGGGCCGGGCCGGCGTCGCGCCGGGCGAGGTGCGGGTGCGTCTCGGCGACGCCAAGCTCACCGAGATCACCGGTGCTCGCGAGCCCTCGGGCGTGCCCGTGGTCGACGAGCCGGAGCCCCGCCGCGAGCGTGGCGACCGTCCGCGTGGCCGCTTCGGCGACCGTCCGCAGCGTTCGTACGGTGACCGGCCGCAGCGCACCTACGGTGACCGCCCCCGCGGCGACCGTACGGACCGTGACCGCAGCTTCGGTGACCGTCCGCAGCGTTCCTACGGCGACCGTCCGCAGCGCCCGTTCGGTGAGCGAAGTGAGCGCACCGACCGCGGCGAGCGCACCGACCGCGGCGGCTTCGAGGGCCGCCCGGCCAGCGACCGCCCGGCCACCGACCGCCCGTTCACCGACCGCCCCCGTGGCGACCGCGGCTTCGCACCCCGCAACGGCGAGCGCTCGACCGGCTTCCGCCGGGACAACCCGCGCAACGACCGGCGCGACGGCACCTCGGGCCGCTTCGGCTCGGCGCGCCCCGCCCGCTCGTACTGACATCTGATCGCGAGTCATCCGGCCCCCTGCACCTGTGCAGGGGGCCGGAACTCTGTTGGAGAGCCGAATCGTCGGGTAGAGGTAGAGGCATGCCGCCGACGCCTGACTCGCTCTTCTGGGAACGACGCGACACCACCGGGTCCGAGCACGCCCTGATCGACGCGCGCACCGGCCTCTATGCCCGCGGAACGGCCCTGGCCGTCGACCCGATCCCGTACACCTGCCGCTACGAGCTCCGCACCGAGCCGGGCTGGTCCACGGCCCACCTGGACGTCACCGCCGAGGGCGCGGGCTGGATCCGCAGCGTCCGGCTCGAGCTGGCCGCGAACCGCTGGCGCGCCACCACCGCCGAGCAGGGCAACCTCGACGCGGTGCTCTCGGCCGCCGGGCACGCCGGCGCCGGGCTTCCGGGCATTGAGGACCCCGATCTCCTGTACGGGGCGTTCGACGTCGACCTCGGTGGATCACCCCTGACCAACACGCTGCCGATCCGCCGCCTCGGCCTGCTCAAGGCGGAACCCGGCGTCTCGCATCGGATCAGCGCCGCCTGGGTGCTCCTGCCCAGTCTCGAGGTCGTCCAGGCCGACCAGATCTACACCCCGCTCGGCGACAACCGCATCCGGTACGCGAGCGAGACGTTCAGCGCCGACCTCACCGTCGATGACGAGGGCTTCGTGGTCGACTATCCGGGACTGGCGCGCAGAGCCCAGTAAATCTCACCCGAGGCCCGGCTGCGGGCGGTTCTCCCACTTCGTCGACAGGGCGATCGCCGTACGCGTCGAGGCCACCCCCGGCGTGCGGTTGATGCGCACGATCAGCTGCTCCAGCTCGGCGATCGTCCCGACCCGCACGATCAGCTGGTACGACTCCACACCGGCCATGAAGTAGCAGCTCTCCACCTCGGGCATGGCGCGCAGCGCGGCGAGCACGTCGTCGGTGTCCGCCCCCGAGTCCTCGATGATGCCGATCAACGCCGTGACCCCGAGGCCGAGCGCGTCGTGGTCGACGTCGGCCCGGTAACCGCGGATGGTCCCGGCCGCTTCGAGCTTGCCGACCCGCTCGTGCACGGCCGGCGCCGACAGCCCGACCTTGCGGGCCAGCTCGGCGTACGACGAGCGCGCGTTCTCCCGTAGCAGGTCGATCAGCCGGAGGTCGATGGAGTCCATGGGTCAGACCCTAATCGGGTGGCAGATGGCTACTCACGCCCGGTAGCGACGAATCGGCGGCAGGATAACGATCACTGTCGCAATTAGGGCTTTTTCCGCATTCCAGGGACTCGGTTCCGGGGCAATGCTCTAATGGCTTTACGTCCCGATCGAGCACGCCGACACTCACCGTGATCACGGCCGCTCCAGAAGACCGACGCGAGGAGGGGGTTGTGGACACTGGAGATCGTCTGCTGACACCGGGCGAGGTGGCCGCGTTATTCCGCGTCGACCCCAAAACGGTCACGCGTTGGGCCGCCGCCGGGCGTATCGGCAGCATCCGGACTCCGGGTGGCCACCGCCGGTTCCGCGAGTCCGAGGTCCGCGCCCTCCTCGAGGGCGACGGCGTGGTCGAGGAGATGCGCGAGGACGACGCCGCTAATCGTCCCCGAAATGCGGGCCCCAGCAACCCTGGCATGGGTTACGGCCCACCGAATGGGTTGCGCTGAGCGTTCAGCTCGCCCTTCCACCGAGTCAAAAGCGTGTGCTGTACGCCGAGCGCGTCCAGCACCTTGCCCGCGACGAAGTCGATGAGCTGCTGAGCGGTCGCCGACGCCCCGGAGCCGTAGAACCCGGGGCTGGCCGGCAACACGACCACCCCGGCATCGAGAAGTCCGATCAGATGTTCCAGGTGACTGCGCGTCACGGGGGTCTCGCGCGGCACCACGACGACGCGCCGGCGTTCCTTGAGGTTCACCTCGGCGGCCCGCTGCAACAGGTCCTTCGAGAGACCGATGGCGATGCCGGCGCAGGCCGCGGTGCTGGCGGGCACGACCACCATCCCCTTCGCGGGATAGGAGCCGCTGCTCGGGCCCGCCGCCAGATCGCCGGCCGGCCAGTAGGCGAGGTCGCCCAGATCGCGCCCGAGCCAGGCGGCCACGTCGTCCTTCCAATGCGCGTCCCGTACGGTCGTGCCGGTCTCGTCGAGCAGGGTGAGCCGGGCGGCCCGGGAGATGACCAGGTCGACGGACTCGCCGGCGTCGAGGAGCGCGGACAGCACGGCCCGGGCATAGGGCGTGCCGGAGGCGCCCGAGACGCCGACGACCCATGGTTCACGCATGCCTCAAGTGTGCCCGCTAGTACCGCTCCAGCAGGTGCGATGCCGGGATGGCGGTGGTCACGGGCACCCAGGCCGAGGGCATCGACGGGTCGTTGACCTTGACCGAGTCCAGCATCTTGCGGAGCTCGCTCTGGCTCACCTGGGGGCCGACGACATCGAGCACGTACTTGCCGCCGGGCAGCGGACGGCCGCAGCTGCCGCCGTACAGCACCCCGTCGCGGCGATGGCCGTCGATGCAGCTGGTCTTGGTGGGCACCTCGGGCGACGACCGCTGGGACGGCGTGGCGATCCGGATGGATACGACCTTGGAGGCCTCGCCCTGCGAGTCCGGCGGCAGGCCATGGTCGGGCTGGCGCATGCGGGCCGCGGCCTGGGCGGCCGGCACGAAGGTGGCCGCGGAGGGCACCCCGCTGCTCAGGTCGGCAAAGACGTCGACGAGCGTGTAGTCGCCGGTCACGTAGCCGGTCGTGAAGGCCAGGCGGACCTCCGACACCCTTCCCCGGTCGAAGCCCTCGGCCACCTGCCTCAGCTCGGCGTCGGTCATTCCCCGCATGACGTGTGGCTCGATCAGGGCGAGCGCGTCGTCCGCGTACTCCCAGGCGATGTAGCGCTCGTTGGAGCCGCCCTGCTCGACGAAGAAGGCGTGCCGGCCGCGTACCGGCGCCGTGTCTTCCTCGGTTGGCGGTTGCTTGTTCCGGCTGAACGGGTCGACGCCGGGGCGGAAGACGTTGAGCCAGCCGACCACATCGGGCGAGCCCGCCTTCCGGATGGCCGCCATCTCGCCGCCGAGGTTCCAGCTGCTCGGGGCGGCGACCCGGAACGTGCCCGCCGAGTAGCCGCCGAACGAGTAGTGGACGGCCGAACCGGTCGGCGGCGTGGGTGCCGGTGTGGTGACGTGCGGCGTGACCGGCTGCGGCGCCGGATCGGCCCGGGTGACGATCTGGGGAACCCCGATCGCGACGGCTACCGCCGCCACGGCCCCGATCGCCCACCCGGCGTTCCGGCGGCGCACCCGGCGACGCCCGGCGGCCACGACATCGTCGACGTCGTACCGGGCCGGCGGCGCGTCCGTCCGCGCCTCGTTCAGCAGATCAGACAGCTGCTTCATGACGCCCCTCCCACCGGCCGTCGAGGATGCGGCGCATCGTGTCCAGGCCCCGCGACGTGTACGCCTTGACGGTCCCCTCCGGGCAGCGCAGGGCGGCGGCGGTCTGCTGCACGCTCAGCCCCTCGAGGAACCGCAGCACGAGGACGGCCCGCACCTTGGCCGGAAGTTGATCGAGCGCGGCCCGTACGTGCAGCCGGTCCTCGATCATGCCGGTGCGGTCGGGCACGGCCCGGTCGGGCAGCGCGGCGTGACTGTGCGCCTGTTCGCGCCGCCACCACGGCCGCCGGGTCTCGTCGATCGCGGCTCGCACCACGGCGGTCTTCGCGTACGCCTCGTGGTTGTCCACGCGCTGCCACCGCCCGTAGAGCTTGGCCAGGGCCCCGAGAACCGCGTCCTCGGCGACCTGCCAGTCCCCGCAGGTGAGGTAGGCGAGCCCGCGCAGCGAGTCCATCCGGGCGCTCACGAACTCCCGGAACTCGGCCTCTTTGTCGCTCACGCGGATTAGACGGAGATGACTGCCCCGCGGGTTACAACAGGGCCAGATCGAGGACGGCGAACAGGAAGAGCGCGATGCCGACGAAGCCGTTCGCCGTGAAGAACGCCCGGTTGACCTTCGACAGATCGGTCGGGGTGACGACCAGATGCTGGTAGATGAAGGCGGCCGCGGTCAGGGCCAGGCCGATCCACCAGAGCCAGCCGAGGCCGACGACCTGCCCGAACCAGACGAACAGGGCGAAGGTCACCACGTGCGTGACGGTCGAGATGTGCAGGGCGGTGCGGACGCCCCAGCGGGCCGGGGTCGAGTGCACGCCGATCTGCCGGTCGATCTCCACGTCCTGGCAGGCGTAGATGATGTCGAACCCGCCGATCCACAGGCCGACCGCGACGCCGAGCAGCCAGGCCGGCCCGGAGCCGTTGAACGTGCCGGTGATGCCGAGCCAGGCGCCGACCGGGGCGACCGCCTGGGCCAGGGCGAGCACGTAGTGCGGGTAGTTGGTGAAGCGCTTGGCGTAGGGGTAGACGACCAGCGGGATCACCGCGAGCGGGAACAGCACCAGGCAGAGCCAGTTGAGCAGGCCGGCCGCGACCGCCATGACGATCAGCGACACGACGGCGCCGGTCCAGGCGGTGCGGACGGCGACGGCGCCGGTGACGAGCTCGCGGTTGCGGGTGCGAGGGTTCTGGGCGTCGATCTTGCGGTCGAGGATGCGGTTGGCGGCCATCGCGAACGTACGCCCGGAGACCATCGCGATCGTGATCAGCAGCAGATCGACCCAGTGGATGCCGGTGTCCAGCCGATCGAGGGCGACGAGCGCCGACAGATAGGCGAACGGCAGCGCGAAGACGGAGTGCTCGATGGCGACCAGCCGCAGGAACGATTTGATCTTGCCCGGCTTTTCCGGGACCGCCGCCACCGCCGTCATATGCCGTATTCCTTCCAGCGCTTGTCCACGAGCGCGACCACCTCGCTCGACATGGCCATCTCTTCCGGCCAGCCGCGGCCGTAGCCCTCGGACGGCAGCTTACGGGTGGCGTCGATGCCCGCCTTACCGCCCCAGAACTGCTGGTAGGACGCGTGGTCGAGGTGGTCCACCGGGCCCTGGGTGACCAGCAGGTCGCGGTCGTAGTCGACGTTGCCGAAGGCCCGGAACGCGACCTCGGCGTAGTCGTGGACGTCGCAGTCCTCGTCGACGACCACGATGAGCTTGGTCAGCGACATGAGGTGGGCGCCCCAGATCGCGTTCATGATCTTTTGGGCGTGCTTCGGGTAGCGCTTGCGGATCGAGACGATCACGCAGTTGTGGAAGACGCCGGCGGCCGGCATGTCGTAGTCGACGATGTCGGGGATCAGCATGCGCAGCAGCGGCAGGAAGATGCGCTCGGTCGCCTTGCCGAGGCCGTGGTCCTCCTGCGGCGGCTTGGACGTGATGATCGAGTGGTAGATCGGCTTCTTCCGCTTGGTCATCGTCTCGATGTGCAGCACCGGGAACGGCTCGACCGGGGTGTAGAAGCCGGTGTGGTCGCCGAACGGGCCCTCGGGCCGGCGCTCGCCGGGCTCGAGGTAGCCCTCGAGGATCACCTGGGCGTGCGCCGGCACCTGGAGCGGGACGGTCAGGCAGTCGACCATCTCGACCCGCTCGCCGCGCAGGAAGCCGGCGAACAGGTATTCGTCGATGTCGGAGGGCAGCGGGGCGCTGGCCGCGTAGCTGACCACCGGGTCGCAGCCGATCGCCACCGCCACCGGCAGCCGCTCGCCGCGCCGCTCGGCGACCGCGTGGTGGGCCGTCGAGTCCTTGTGGATCTGCCAGTGCATGCCCAGCGTGTTTTTCGAGTGCTGCTGGAGGCGGTAGAGCCCGAGGTTGCGCTTGCCGGTCTCGGGGTGCTTGGTGTGGGTGAGACCGAAGTTGTGGAAGATGCCGCCGTCGCCGGGCCAGACCTGCAGGCCGGGCAGCAGGCCGAGGTCGACCTCGTCGCCCTTGAGCACCACCTCTTGGCACGGCGCCGTCTTGACCTTTTTCGGCGGGAGCGACTTGAGCTGCAGGGCCTTGCCGATGCCCTCGCGGATGCCGGACCAGCCGACCGGCAGCTCGGGCCGGATCAGCGCGCCGATCCGGTCGCCGATCTCGTCGAGTGACTCGACGCCGAGCGCCATGGCCATGCGCTTCTCGGTGCCGAACAGGTTGATCGCCACCGGCATGTCGCCGCGCGTGGGGCGCTCGAACAGCAGGGCCGGGCCGCCGGCCCGGACGGTGCGGGTGACCACCTCGCTGACCTCCAGCGTCGGGTCCACCGGGACGGTGACCCGGCGCAGCTCACCGGCCGCCTCGAGAGCGGCGAGGAAGCTCTGCAGATCGTCGAAGGGAAACCCGCGAGGTGCCATGCATCCAGTCTTCACCACCGGTACGACAGTTCGGCACCCGGGCGATCACCGTCACTAGCGATGTCCGATTCGAGTTGAGGTGACCGTGAAAGTCCGAAATCTTGCGCGTTGGTGCGGACTGGCGGCGGTCACGGTACTGCTGGCGGCAGGAGTCTCCGCCCCGCAAAGCATCGCGGCCGTGCAGAAGCTGCCGGCCTGTCCCGCCGGCCACGCCTCGACCCGGCCGCCGACCACCCCGGCCGGCCCGGCCACGCCCGGCGCCTGTCGCGCGTCCGGCCGGGTCCTCGAGTCCGGGGTGCAGCTCACCCGGCCCGAGCAGGCCGGCTTCACCCCGAGCGGCTACCACCACCTGGGCGCGAACTCGGCCGGCGAGTGGAGCGGCGTCTCCGGCCGCATCTCGGTGGTGGACGGCTCGATCCGGCCCGGCAGCTACGACTTCGTGGCCGGGCGCTTCATGGTCAAGCGGAACATGGGCGGCGGCCGCATCTCGTGGCTCGAGGCCGGCTGGGCACAGACCGGCTGGGCCGGGCCGCTGCGGCAGCACATCTACACGTTCAACACCAACACGCACACCTGGCAGTTCTACGACCAGTACGCGCTGCGGCCCGGCGACCGGGCCTGGATCGACCTGCACAGCGATCCGAGCGGCGTGTGGGGCGCCTGGCTGTGGTGGAACAATCGGTGGAACCTGCTCACCGCCCAGCGCCTGCCGATCGGGCCGGCCGCCTATGTCGAGCAGTACGTCGAGGTGCACGTCGACTCGGGCCGGCCGGCGCGGATCGACGTGCCCGAGGTGACCGTCGACAACGTGCAGCTGCGGCCCCCGGACGGCGGGGCGGCGCGCTACTGGCGGGACGACGTGCCGACGCTGACCGGCTACGACTCCGGGGAGCGGCAGATGACCGGCGGCTTCTGCCTGAACTGGGTGAACCGCTACGACACCTGGACGGCCGGCGACTGCCGCGACACCGCCAGCCCGACAAATCCGATAAATCCGGCAAGGATGAGCGCGGGCGCCGGGCCGAGCGCAGGCGCTGCGCCGAGCGCGAGCGCGGGGTCGAGCGCGGGCGCAGGGGCGGGGGCAGGAGCGGAGACCACTCCGGGCGCGGAGATCGGGCCAGGCACCGACCCGGCCTCGACCGACGCGCCGACCCCGGCCGTCGAGCCGACACAAAGCGCCCAGCCGGCGACGACGACGTCACCGCCACCGTCCCTGCTCGGCGGCCTGCTCAGCGACAGCAACTACCCGAGGGCTACATCCCGCCCGCGTTGGCGTACGAGTGGAAGCCGCTGAAGAAGAGGTTGACGCCGAACAGGTTCATCAGCATGGTCGCGAAGCCGAGCAGCGCGATCCACGTGGCGACGTTCCGCTTCACGCTGGGCGTCGCCCGGGCGTGCAGGTAGCAGGCGTAGACGACCCAGGAGATGAATGCCCAGACCTCCTTGGGGTCCCAGCCCCAGTAGCGGCCCCAGGACGCCTCGGCCCAGATCGGCCCGGCGATCAGCGCGCCGAACGTGAACAGCGGGAACGCGAACGCGTGCAGGCGGAAGGTGAGCCGCTCGAGCAGGACCGCCTCCGGCATGTTGCGGCCGAGCGAGTACGGGAAGCGGCGCTTGCCCTTGTCGTGCCCGTCGCGGATCAGGAACATCGCGGCCGGCACCGCGCCGATCAGGAAGATGCCGGAGCCGATGATGACCGTCGAGACGTGGATGATGAACCAGTACGAGTGCAGGGCCGGCACCAGCGGACCCACCGGGGTGTACGCGATCATCCCGGCCGCGCCGAGCATCAGCACCAGCGCGAGCGACACGAACAGGCCGATGTGCCGCACGGCCGGGCGCCGCAGCAGCACGCCGGCCCAGACCGCCGAGCCGACGAAGGTGGCCGACAGGATGTACTCGTACATGTTGCCCCACGGCATCCGGTCGGCCGCGACGCCGCGGGTGACCAGGGTGGCGAGGTGCAGCGCGAGGGCGATGAGGTTGACGCCGACCGCGGCGTACCCGATGAGCTCGGCGCGGCGGTTGACGACGACCGGCGGCTCGACCGGGAGATCGTCGGGAACGGAGTCGGCGGGGGCGCCCGCGCCGACGAGCTGGCGCGCCGGGCGTACGGCCGCCCGCCCGATCCTGCTCTTCGTGCCGAAGGAGTAGTCGACGGCGTACAGCACCATCGCGGCCAGATAGGCCAGCACGGTGAACGCCATCAGCTGGTTCGACAACTCCGCCATCAGGATTTCCCTTCCTCGGCGGCCTTCACCAACGCCGCGAACTCATCGGCGAAACCGGGATAGTCGGTGCGCGGGAGACCACCGGCCGTCAACAACGTACCGCCGGACGCCTCGGACGAAGCGGGCAGGGCGCGGAACCAGACCCGGCGGCGGTGCCCGAAGAGCGACAGCGTCAGCCCGAGCAGGCCCAGCGCCGCCCCGGCCAGCACCAGCGTCTGGGTCGGGTCATAGCGGATCGACAGCGTCGCGTACGGCCGGGTGCCCATGAACTCGAGCTTGGTGCCGTCGTCCAGGGTCCAGGCGTCGCCGATCTTGAGCTCGTGCGGCCGGGTCCCGCTCACGTTCTTGAGGTCGCCGGTCGCGATCTGCCCCTGGTCGAGCGAGTAGACCGACCCCGGCGTGCCGACGTCGAGCCCGAGGTCGCCGCGGTACGCCGTGAGGAACAGCGCCGGCGCGTTCTCGGCCGGGAACGACGAGGTCGCGCTGCCGTCGGTGGGCGTGGTGGGCAGGTATCGCCCCTCGAAGCCCATCTGCAGCCCAGGGTGCCGCTTGTCGGTCTTGGGGTCGATGTTCACGTCCGGGAACTGCGCGACGCCCTCGCTCGTGAACATGCCGTCGACGGGCAGGAACGGCACCGTCTTGGTCTGGCTGGCGCCGAACCGGTCGGTGTAGCGCAGCGTGATCGCATAGCCGTGACCGATCAGGTGCACGTTCGCCCCGTGCAGCCGCAGCGGGTCGTTGACGGTGAACTTGCGTACCTGGTCGGCGCCGTTGTCCTCGGAGACCGCGACCGTGGCCGAGAACGTCTTCGGCTGGCCGGTGCTCTGGTAGGTGACGTCGAACTTGTTCAGCGTGAGGCAGAAGTTCGGCAGGTCGGCGGCGTCGACGCGGGGCCCGAGCGTGGAGTCGTCGTACTGCGCGAGGATGTCGCAGAACCCCTGGTCGGCGCCCGCCACCAGGATGCGGTTGCCGTTCCACCCGTACCAGTGCCCGAAGCCCACCCCGATCAGGACCGCGAGCAACGCGAAGTGGAAGAGCAGGTTTCCGGTCTCCTTGAGGTAGCCCTTCTCGGCCGAGACCGTCCAGCCGCCGTCCTTCTGCTCGCGGACGCGGGTGCGGAACCGGCGTTTGCGCAGTATGCGCGCTACGTCGGCGGCGGTTGCCGTTGATACGGACAAATCACTTGAAAAAGGCAGACGCCCGAATCGGCTCGGCGCCTCGGGCGGGGCCTGCCGCAGTGCCCGGGCGTGGTCACGCAGGCGGGGCACCACGCAGCCGATCAGCGAAACGAACAGCAGCAGGTAGATCGCGGCGAACCAGGGCGATCCGTAGACCTCGAAGCCGCCGAGACGTTCCAGCCAGGGCGAGAGCTTCGGGTGGGCGGCGTAGTACTCGGTGACGCGCTGCGAGTCGACCGCGCGCTGCGGAAAGATCGAGCCGGGAATCGCGGCCACCGCGAGCAGGAAGAGCAGCACCAGCGCCGTACGCATGCTGGTGAGTTGGCGCCACGAGTTGCGCAGGAAGGCCCACAGCCGGTTGATCCGCCTCGGCGGAGGCGCGGCGGGCGGCGCGGGACGTTCCTCGACCACGGTCACAGCGGCATCTCCTGACCGAAGTCGAAGGTGGTCAGCAGCCACACCAGGAAGTGGTTCCACCCGCCGGTGACCAGCGCGATCCCGACCAGGATCAACAGCACCCCGCCGATCCGGGTGACCCAGCGGCTGTTGCGGCGGATCGCCCGGAAGACCCCGAGCAGGCGCCGGAAGAACAAACCGAAGATCACAAACGGCAGACCGAGGCCGAGACTGTACGCGAGGGACAGCGTCACGGCCCGGCTGGTCTGCCCGCTCGTGGTCGCCAGGGCGGCCACCACCGTCAGCGTCGGTCCCGTGCAGGGCAGCCAGGAGAGCGCGAAGATCGCCCCGAAGACGGGCGCCCCGACCAGCCCGGCCGTCGGCAGCTTGCTGATCCGCACCTCGCGCTGGAGCCCCGGGATCCAGCCCAGGTAGCCGAAGCCGAGCACGATGACCAGCACGCCGAGCACCACGTTGAGCAGGTCCTGGTGTGACTTGAGGGCGAAGCCGATGTTCGCCACCAGGGTCAGCAGCAGGGTGAAGACGACCGAGAAACCGAGCACGAAGAGGCTGGTGCCGGCCAGGACGCGGCCGTTGACCCGGGTCTTCACCGCTACCGAACCCTCGGCCGGCGTTTCCGCGTCGAGGTCGGAGCCGGCCAGGCCGGTCACGTACGACAAATAGCCCGGCACCAGCGGCAGCACGCACGGCGACAGGATGCTGACCAGGCCCGCGATCGCCGCGACACCGATGGCCAGCAGCAGCGGGCCGGTGCCGGCGATCGAGGCGAAATGCGCGCCCATCAGCCCGTGGCCTCCGCCACCTTCTCCACCAGCGGCTGGAGCTCGGTGTGCGTCGTGGCGGCGCGCAGCGCGACCGCGATCCGGCCCTGCCGGTCGAGGATCAGCGTCTGCGGGGTGCTGGTCTGGGTGACGTCGAACTTCAGCGCGACCTTGCCGCTGAAGTCGTAGATGCTCGGGTACGTGACCCGGCCGCGCTCGAATGCCCGGGCCGAGTCTTTGTCGTCGCGCGAGTTGATGCCGATGAACGAGACGCCCTTGGCCTTGGTCGCCTGGTAGGTCTGCTCGAGGTCGTCGGCCTCGGCCCGACACGGCGCGCACCACGAGCCCCAGAAGTTGACCACGACGACCTTGCCCTTGTCCTGGGCGATGTCGTAGGTGCCGCCGTCGAGCAGATCGCCGGTCACCTCCTTGACCTGCGGCCGCTGGTCGGGCGCGCACTCGACCACGGTGCCCGTGGTGGTGCACTTCTTGGCCCAGTTCTCGCCGCCGCAGGCCGCCAGGGCGGGCACCGCAAGGGCGGCGACGGCCAGGACTCCGGCGAGGCGGCGCATGGTCAAGCTCCCTTGGCGGTCTTGGCGGAGGCGGACAGGGCCACCAGGTGGGCGGCCGGCTCGGAGTAGTCGATGCCGACGATCGTCGAGCCTTCGAAGCGGAAGGAGGTGAGACTGGCCAGGCCGCACTGGCGGCGGCGCGGGTCGTGCCACAGGCGCTTCTTCTCCACGTACCGCCGCAGGGTCCAGATCGGCAGTTGATGCGAGACGCAGACCGCCTCGTGGCCCTCGGCCGCGACCCGGGCCGCCTGCAGCGCCGCGAACATGCGCTGGGCGATGACCAGGTAGGCCTCGCCCCAGGACGGGGTGATCGGGTCGCGCAGCACCCACCAGTGCCGGGGGTTCGAGAACGCGCCGTCGCCGACCGACACCCGCTTGCCCTCGAAGTAGTTGCTGCTCTCGATCAGCCGTACGTCGGAGGCGACGTCGAGCTTGAACTCGGCGGCGATCGGGGCGGCCGTCTCCTGCGCGCGCTCGAGCGGGCTCGCCACCACGTAGGTCACGTCGCGCGCCGCCAGCGTCTCGGCCGCGGCCTTGGCCATCTGCACGCCGAGCTCGGACAGATGAAAGTCGGGCAGGCGCCCGTACAGGATCTTGCTCGGGTTGTAGACCTCGCCATGCCGCAGCACATGCACCGTGGTCTTGGTCGGCTCGCTCAAGCTGCGCCCCCCGCCGCTGCCCGGGCCGCGTGCGGAAGCGCCGCGGCGATCTGCTCGAGCGCCGCGTCGTCCAGCGCCGTCGACACGAACCACGACTCGAACGCGCTGGGCGGCAGATAGACGCCCCGGCTCAGCATGGCGTGGAAGAAGGCCTTGAACGCGGCCGCGTCCTGCGTCTTGGCCGAGTCGTAATCGATGACCTCGTCGGGACCGAAGAAGATCGAGAACATGTTGCCCGCGTACGAGAGGCGGTGCGCGACCCCGGCCTGGTTGAGCGCGTCGGAGGCGAGCGCGCCGACCGTGGCCGACAGCTCGTCGAGCCGCTTGTAGGCCGCGTCGTCGGCCAGCCGCAGCGAGGCCAGGCCGGCCGCGCAGGCCAGCGGGTTTCCGGAGAGCGTGCCGGCCTGGTAGACCGGGCCGGCCGGGGCGAGCCGCGACATGATCTCGCGACGGCCGCCGAACGCGGCCGCGGGCAGCCCGCCGCCCATGACCTTGCCGAAGGTGAACAGGTCGGCGTCGACCGGGTCGAGCCCGGCCCAGCCGCCGGCCGAGACCCGGAAGCCGGTCATCACCTCGTCGACGATCAGCAGCGCGCCGTGCCGGTGGGCGATCTCGGCGAGCCGCTGGTTGAAGCCGTCGCGCGGGGCGACGACGCCCATGTTGCCGGCCGCCGCCTCGGTGATCACGGCGGCGATCTGCGGGCCCTCTTGCGAGAACGCCGCCTCGACCGCGGCCACGTCGTTGTACGGCAGGACGATCGTCTCGGCCGTGGCCGCGCCGGTGACGCCGGGCGAGTCGGGCAGGCCCAGGGTGGCGACGCCGGAGCCGGCCGCGGCCAGCAGCGCGTCGACGTGACCGTGGTAGCAACCCGCGAACTTGATCACCTTGGCCCGGCCGGTGAAGCCGCGGGCCAGCCGGATCGCCGTCATGGTCGCCTCGGTGCCCGAGTTGACCAGCCGCACCTCCTGCACGGGCGTGCGCCGGACGATCTCCTCGGCCAGGTCGACCTCGCCCGCGGTCGGGGTGCCGAAGCTGGTGCCGCGGGCGGCCGCCTCCTGCACCGCGGCCACGATCTCGGGGTGGGCGTGACCGTGGATCAGCGGCCCCCACGAGCAGACCAGGTCGACGTAGCGCCGGCCGTCGGCGTCGGTCAGCCACGGCCCGGTGCCGCTGGCCATGAATCGGGGCGTGCCGCCGACCGCTCGGAACGCACGCACGGGTGAATTGACCCCGCCGGGCACGATGGCGCTGGCGCGGTCGAAAAGGGCCTGGGAGACCGGGGCGTCCTCCGGGTAGGGGAGGCCCTCGGCGCGGTATGAGGTGGTCACAGCGGCTCCCATTCTGTCAGCGGCCGGGGTGTGCCGTCTCAAGAGGGTTGTTCACGTCGAGCGTGCGTCACACCAGCTTGTCCGGATCGACCCGATACGAACGTGCCCGACGGGCAGATCCACACCATGGACGATAGGCTGAGGCTGTGGAGCGACCGGAGTTGTCCATCGCGATCGAGCATGCTCCCGACGAGGTTGTCCTCCACCTCGCCGGGGAAATCGACGTGCTCACGGTCGCGAACCTCTCCGCCATCGTCAACGAGACGCTGGCCGATCCGCCGCCGCGGATCATGCTCGACATGGCCGGCGTCACATTCTGCGATTCCCAGGGTCTCGGCACGCTGGTGGTGCTCAGCCGCAAGGCCCAGCACGCCCGCAGCGTGCTGGCGTTGAGCAACGTCGGCGAGTTCCTGATGCGCGTTCTGGACATTACGGGCCTGCGTAGCGCCCTCATGATCAGCTCAGCCTCGTGACGCGCCTTTAGGGGTTGCCTTCACACCGGCGTCAAGGCCTAGCGTCTGGACATGCTGATCGGTGAGCTGGCTTCCCGGGCCGGGACGAGCACGCGGACCCTGCGTTACTACGAGGAGCAGGGTCTCGTACGCCCGACGCGCGACACCAACGGATACCGGCAGTACGACGAGGCGGAAATGCGCGTCGTCCACGAGATCCGCTCGCTGCTCGCGGTCGGCTTCGGCATGGACGACATCAAGCCCTTCGTCGCGTGCTTGCGCGCCACCGGGTCCGGCCATGTCTGTCCCGACTCGGTCGCGGTGCTGCGCCGGAAGCTGGCCGAGGTGGACGGCTACCTGTCGCAGCTGACCGACGTCCGGCGGCGGCTGCACGAGCAGTTGACCGAGGCCGTCGAACACCGGGAGTCCCGATGCCACTGATCACCGTCACCGATGCGAACTTCGCCGACACCGTCCTCGCCGCCGACCTGCCCTTCGTCGTCGACTTCTGGGCCGAATGGTGCCCGCCGTGCCGCCCGATGGCCCAGGTCCTGGAGGAACTGGCCCCGTCGTTCGAGGACCGGCTGTTGATCGGCAAGCTCAACTCGGACGAGAACCCGTCGACGACCCGCGCCTACCGCGTCATGTCGATGCCGACTTTGCTGTTCTTCAGCGGCGGCGTCGTCACGTCATCGCTGGTCGGCTTCCGCCCGAAGTCCGTGCTGCGGGCGGCCCTCACCAACGCGGTCGCCCCGTACGTCAACCGCTAGTTGCTGCCCCAGCGCGCCTTTTCCAGCAAGGCCAGCGCCTCGGCCGCCGCGTCGTCGCCGTTTGCTCGCAGGACTCGGGCGGCCTCGTCGACCGTCTCGGTCAGGCGCTGCCACTGGGCCTCTCGCTCGCGGGTGGCGTCGGCCTGGGCCTTGAGCTGCTGGGTCTTTGTCCACAGCTCGACGAAGATGGAGACCTTGGCCCGCAGCACCCACGGGTCGAAGGGCTTCGTCAGGTAGTCGACGGCGCCGACCGCGTAGCCGCGCAGCGCCAGCTGGGCGTCTCGGTCGGCGGCGGTCAGGAACAGGATGGGGACGTGCCGGGTGCGCTCCCGCCGCTTGATGTGGCTGGCCGTCTCGAAACCGTCCATGTTGGGCATCTGCGCGTCGAGCAGGATGACCGCGAAGTCGTCGGTGAGCAGCTGCTTCAGGGCCGCCTCACCGCTCTCGACGGCCACCGGCGTCACCGGCAGGCCCTGGAGGATCGCCTCCAGGGCTAGCAGGTTGTCCTTACGGTCGTCGACCAGAAGGGCCTTGGCACGTTCCGCCACATCCAGTCCTTTCCGCGAAACCGGCGAGGTCAGCCGCGCTCCGGTTCGGTGGTCTTGTCGGCGTTCACCCAGCGGGCCATCAGCTCGATCAGCTCGTCCAGGTCGACCGGCTTGGTGATGTAGTCACTCGCGCCGGCGGCAAGGGCCGACTCCCGGTCACCGGGCATGGCCTTTGCGGTAAGGAACACTACCGGCAGGTCGCGGAAGCGCTGATTGCGGCGGATGCCGCGAGTGGTCTCGTACCCGTCCTGATCGGGCATCATGGCGTCCATCAGCACGATGTCGACCTCGGGGTGCTCGGCCAGCAGGCGTACGCCGTCGACGCCGTTGTCGGAGTAGAGCACGTTCAGCCCGTGCATCTCGAGCGCGCTGGTCAGGGCGAAGACGTTACGCACGTCGTCGTCGACGATCAGCACGGTCGCGCCGTCGAGCTGGCGGCCGGCCGGGCTGATGTGGCTCTCCTGCTCGCGGTGACTGATCACCGGCAGGTCGAGCAGCGGCATGTCGACCGACTGGGCCGGCCGCACGACCACCGTCGTCGACGGCTCCGAGGGCAGCGCCAGCACGGGCGCCGTGTCGGGCGTGAGCGCGTCCGGCACGTACAGCGTGAAGGTCGAACCCTCGCCCGGCAGCGACGACACCACGATGGTGCCGCCGAGCAGCGCCGCGAACTCGCGGCTGATCGAGAGCCCGAGGCCGGTGCCGCCGTACTTGCGGGTGGTCGTGCCGTCGGCCTGCTGGAACGGCTCGAAGATGATCGCCAGCTTCTCGTCGGAGATGCCGATGCCGGTGTCCGAGACCGCGAACGCCACCACCTGGCCGGCCGCGGTCAGCGCCGGGATGTCGAAGTCGGTGCTCGGCGGCGCCGCGAAGATGCTCAGCGTGACCGAGCCCGAGTCGGTGAACTTGACCGCGTTCGACAAGAGGTTGCGCAGGATCTGCTGGAGCCGCTGACCGTCGGTGACGATCGACGCCGGCAGGTCGGGCGCCACCTCGACCCGGAAGTCGAGGCCCTTCTCCTCGGCCTGCGGGATGAACGCCTGCTCGACGTAGCCCTGGACGCCGACGAAGTCGATCTGGTCGACCTCGACGTCCATCCGGCCCGCCTCGATCTTGGCGAGGTCGAGGATGTCGTCGATCAGGGAGAGCAGGTCGGAGCCGGCACTGTGGATCGTGCGGGCGAACTCGATCTGCTTCTCGCTCAGGTTCTGCTCGCTGTTGTCGGCCAGCAGGCGCGCCAGCAGCAACAGCGAGTTCAGCGGCGTACGCAGCTCGTGGCTCATGTTGGCCAGGAACTCCGACTTGTAGGCACTCGCCCGGGACAGCTGCTGGGCCTTCTCCTCGAGACCGCGCCGGGCCTGCTCGATCTCCCGGTTCTTCGTCTCGATGTTCGCCTTCTGCTCGCTGAGCAGCTGCGCCTTGTCCTCCAGCTCGGCGTTGGTGCGCTGGAGCTCGGCCGACTGGTCCTGCATCTCGCGCGCCAGCCGCTGCGACTGGGAGAGCAGTTCCTCCGTACGCCGGTTGGCCTGAATGGTGTTGAGGGCGACGCCGATCGTGGCGACGAGCCGCTCGAGGAACGTCAGGTGCAGCCCGGAGAAGGCCGCCACCGACGCGAACTCGATCACGCCGAGCATCTCGCCCTCGAACAGCACCGGGAGCACGACCAGATCGTTCGGCGGCATCGACATGAGGCCCGAGCGCATGGTGAGGATGCCGTCGTGGGTCGCGCGGACCCGGATCGTACGGCGGGAGACGGCCGCCTGACCGACCAGTCCCTCCCCGGGCCCGAACGTCACCTCGTGGTTGCGGGCGACGTAGCCGTAGGACGCCGCCAACCGCAGCCGCATCACCGCCTGCTCGTTGTCGACCAGGAAGAACGCGCCGAGCTGGGCGTCGACCAGCGGCGTCACCTCGGTCATGATCATGCGGCAGACCTCGCCGAGATCGCGCTGACCCTGCAACAGGCCGCCGATGCGGGCCAGGTTGGAGTCGAGCCAGCCCTGCTCCGCGTTCGCCTTCGTGGTCTCGCGCAGAGTGACGATCATCTGGTTGATGTTGTCCTTGAGCTCGGCGACCTCGCCCTGGGCCTCGACCGCGATGCTCTGGGTCAGGTCACCGCGGGTCACCGCCGTGGACACCTCGGCGATCGCACGCAGCTGGATGGTGAGCGTCGAGGCGAGCTGGTTCACGTTGTCGGTGAGGTCCTGCCACGTACCGGAAACGCCCTTGACCTGCGCCTGACCGCCCAGCTTGCCCTCCACACCGACCTCGCGCCCGACCCGGGTGACCTCGGTGGCAAAGCTGGAGAGCTGGTCGACCATCGTGTTGACGGTGTCCTTGAGCTCCAGGATCTCGCCGCGGGCGTCGACCGTGATCTTCTGCGACAGGTCGCCCTTGGCCACCGCCGTGGTCACCGAGGCGATGTTGCGCACCTGGGCGGTCAGGTTGGAGGCCATGTAGTTCACGTTGTCGGTGAGGTCGCGCCACGTGCCGGCCACGCCCCGCACCTGCGCCTGACCGCCGAGCTTGCCCTCCGAACCGACCTCGCGGGCCACGCGGGTCACCTCGTCGGCGAACGACGACAGCTGGTCGACCATCGTGTTCACGGTGTTCTTCAGCTCGAGGATCTCGCCCTGGGCGTCGACCGTGATCTTCTGCGACAGGTCGCCCTTCGCCACCGCGGTCGAGACCGAGGCGATGTTGCGCACCTGACCGGTCAGGTTCGACGCCATGTAGTTCACGTTGTCGGTCAGGTCGCGCCACGTGCCGGCCACGCCCCGCACCTGCGCCTGACCGCCGAGCTTGCCCTCCGAGCCCACCTCACGGGCCACCCGGGTCACCTCGTCGGCGAACGACGACAGCTGGTCGACCATCGTGTTGACCGTGGTCTTGAGCTCGAGGATCTCGCCGCGGGCGTCGACCGTGATCTTCTGCGACAGGTCGCCCTTGGCCACCGCCGTGGTGACCGAGGAGATGTTCCGCACCTGGCTCGTCAGGTTGGACGCCATGTAGTTCACGTTGTCGGTGAGGTCGCGCCAGGTCCCGGAGACGCCCTTGACCTGGGCCTGACCGCCGAGCTTGCCCTCCGAACCGACCTCACGGGCCACCCGCGTGACCTCGTCGGCGAACGACGACAGCTGGTCGACCATCGTGTTCACGGTGTTCTTCAGCTCCGCGATCTCGCCGCGGGCGTCGACCGTGATCTTCTGCGACAGGTCGCCCTTCGCCACCGCGGTCGAGACCTGGGCGATGTTGCGCACCTGGTCGGTGAGGTTGTTGGCGAGCTGGTTGACGTTCTCGGTGAGGTCGCGCCAGGTGCCGGAGACGCCGCGCACCTGAGCCTGGCCGCCGAGCTTGCCCTCGGTGCCCACGTCGCGGGCCACCCGGGTGACCTCGTCGGCGAACGAGGACAGCTGGTCCACCATCGTGTTCACGGTGTCCTTCAGCTCGAGGATCTCGCCCTGCGCGGCCACCGTGATCTTCTGCGACAGGTCGCCCTTGGCCACCGCCGTCGAGACCTGGGCGATGTTGCGCACCTGGCTCGTCAGGTTGGTCGCCATCGAGTTCACCGAGTCGGTGAGGTCCTTCCAGGTGCCGGCCACGTTCGGCACGTCGGCCTGGCCGCCGAGCTTGCCCTCGGTGCCCACCTCGCGGGCCACCCGGGTCACCTGCTCGGCGAACAGGCGCAGGGTGTCGGTGAGGCCGTTCATGGTGTCGGCCAGCTCGGCCACCTCGCCGCGGGCCGACACGGTGATCTTCTGCGACAGGTCGCCGCGGGCCACGGCGGTGGCGACCTGCGAGATCGAGCGCACCTGGTGGGTCAGGTTCGACGCCATCAGGTTCACCGAGTCGGTCAGGTCCTTCCAGGTGCCGGCCACGCCGCGCACGTCCGCCTGGCCGCCCAGCTCGCCCTCGGTGCCCACCTCGCGGGCCACCCGGGTCACCTCGTCGGCGAACGACGAGAGCTGGTCGACCATCGTGTTGACGGTGCGGCCGATGCGCAGGAATTCACCCCGGAGGGGTCGCCCGTCCATCTCCAGCGCCATGTGCTGGGAGAGGTCGCCCTCGGCCACCGCCACGATGACCCGCGAGATCTCGGTGGTGGGCCGCCCGAGGTCGTCGATCAGCGAGTTCACCGATCGCACGCTGTCCGCCCACGCGCCGTCCAGGCCCTCGTCGTCCAGCCGTTCGGTGAGCCGGCCGTCGCGCCCGACTATTCGGCTGATCCGGCGCAGGTCGAGGTTCTGCCGCTCCTGGAGGGACACGACCTCGTTGAACGCGTCGGCGACCTCACCGGCCGCGCCGCCGCGGCGGGGCAGCCGAACCTTGAGATCGCCGCGGCGTACTCGCCGCAAAGCCTCGGCGAGCTCGCCGAGCAGGGCGGCCTCGTCGGGGGCTTCTTTTGTAGCAGTCATGCCGTCCTCATTTGCTGTCCAACGGCGGTGGGCTACCTATCCTCTCTCGCCCAACCGGGTCAATGCGAGAGACGACTTTGTACATCCCCCCATCAACAGGAGAGGATGCAGGGCGTGTCAGCATCGGAATACCCGGCGGGCGGGCTCGTCCGGCGGGTCCGGCTGCCCAACGACCGTCGCACCCCGGCGGCCGCCCGCGCGCTGGTCCGCTCGGTGCTCGAGGACGCCGGGCTCGATGCGCTGCTCAACGAGGCTCTGCTGCTCACCACGGAACTCTCCACCAACGCGGTGGTGCACGCCAACACCGAGCTGGACATCGAGGTCAGCGCCGATCAGACCGGGCTGACCGTGACGGTGACCGACTTCGCGCCCGGCCCGGTCGAGCAGCTGGCGGTCGGCCCGCGCAACGAGAGCGTGGACATCGGCGAGGTCGCCGAGCGCGGCCGCGGCCTGCTGCTCGTCGACCACTTCGCGAGCCGCTGGGGCACCGTGCACGAGGGCACCGGCAAGGGCGTCTGGTTCCGGCTGGAGGGGCACTCCCCGCCCGAGCCGACCACCGCCGTCGTCCCGGCCGGGAACGTGACCGAGGCGGGCATCCCGAGCGTCGGCGCGCTGACCGCGCTGCTGCAGATCAACCCCGAGCGGCAGACCGACGAGGCGCTCGCCGAGTTCGCCACCGACCTGCTGTCCCGCCTCGCCCGGCTGACCGGCGCGGCCGGCGGCGTGGTGCGGCTCGACCGCGGCGACGGCACCGGCCGGCAGCTGCTGGCCCGGCACGGTCGCCAGCCGCGGGAGAACGCCGACACGATCCGCGTGCCGCTCGCCGTCCACCGGCCCTACTCGGGCGAGCTCGAGCTCGACGCGGCGCCGACCGGCTACGCCCAGCCGCTGGCGACGATCGTGGCCGAGCGCCTCTCGCTGCACCTGGAGAACGACCGCCTCCGCCGCGCCGACCTGCGCCGGCAGACTTGGCTGACGTTCCTGGCCGAGGCCAGCGAGCTGCTCGCCCAGTCACTCGACGTCAACCTCACGATGGCGCTGATCCCGCAGCTGGTGGTGCCCCGGCTCGGCCAGTGGTGCGCGGTGCACACCACCGACTCGTGGGGCCGGCTGCAACTGGCCGCGGCCACCCACGCCGACGAGTCGACGCTGGCCGACCTGCACGAGACGCTCGCCGAGACCGGCCCCGACTCGATCCTGGCCCGGCTCGAGGAGGCGTCCCGGCTCGGCACCCAGGTCATGTTCGGCACCCCGAACGAGGGCTTCGCCGTCCCGCTGGTGGCCCGCGGCACCCGGCTCGGCACGCTCGCCATCGGCAAGCACGCCAAGCACCGGCACGACGCCGACGAGGTCGCGGTGCTGGAGGACGTGGCGCGGCGGGCGGCGCTGGCGATCGACAACGCGCGCATTCACGACGAGCGGCGCAAGGTGGCCCGCACGCTTCAGGCGTCGTTGCTGCCGCCGGCGCTGCCGCACGTGGACGGGGTCGGCTTCGCCGCCGAGTACGTCCCGACCGGCTCCGAGGTGGGCGGCGACTTCTACGACGTGGTGCCGTCCGGCGACGACCGCTGGCTCGTGGTGGTCGGCGACGTCTCCGGCAAGGGCGTCCAGGCCGCCACCGTGACCGGCCTGGTCCGCGACGTGATCCGCATCCTGGTCGACGACGGCAAGCCGATGGCCGAGATCCTCTGCCGGGTCAACCGCACCCTGGTGCAGCGCGGCGGCGGCCGGTACTGCACGCTCGCGATGGCCTCGGTGCATCGCGAGCCGGACGGCACGCTCGTGGTCTGCCTGCACCTGGCCGGGCACGACCGGGCGGTGCTGGTGCGCAGCGACGGCAAGACGTCGTTCGTCGGCGAGGGCGGCACGGCGCTCGGCCTGCTCGAGACGATCTCCTCCCCCGACGCCGAGGTGCGGTTGCAGCCCGGCGATTCGCTGATCTTCTACACCGATGGCGTCACCGAGCGGCGCCGCGGCCGCGAGCTGTTCGGCACCGGCCGGCTGCGCGAGGCGGCGGGCCCGCTGGCCGGCTATCCGGCCGAAGTGATGGCCGCCCGGCTGCGCTCCATCACGATCAACTTCTCGGTCGAGGAGCCCCGCGACGACATCGCGATTCTGGTGCTCCGGAACGACGCGGGATAGGCCCGATTCCGCCACTTTCGCCCGCAAGATCGTGGCATGGTGGGTCACATGGCGAAAACTCAGTACTACACGGCGACGAGCATCGACGGATACATCGCCGACGAGAACAATTCGCTCGACTGGCTCTTCGACGTCGACGGCGGCGCCGAGAACCCGTTCGGCGGGTTCTTCGCCGGAGTGGGCGCGTTCGCCATGGGCGCCAACACGTACGAGTGGGTGCTCCGCAACGACGACGTGCTGAACAAGCCGCAGAACTGGCACGACCTGTACGGCGAGGTGCCGTGCTGGGTGTTCGGCAATCGCGAGCTGCCCCTGGTGCCGGACGCCAACGTCTTCATGGTCAGCGGCGACGTCCAGCGGGTGCACGAGGCCATGCTGGTGGCGGCCAAGGGCAAGAACGTCTGGCTGGTCGGCGGGGGCGATCTGGTCGGCCAGTTCGTCGACCGGGGCCTGCTCGACGAGATCATCCTCGGCATCGCGCCGGTGCTGCTCGGCCGCGGTGCGCCGCTGCTGCCGCGCCACCTGAGCGCCCGGGAGCTCATCCTGACCGGCTCGGCCCAGGTCGGCCGCTTCGCCTATCTCACATACGCGGTGGGCAACACCCCGCTCCCCGAGCGGCACCCGTCGACGGCGGCGTCCCGGCGCCCGGAACGAGTCCGGTAGACCTAGAAGAACTCGTGCGGCGCGGCCATGTCGACCCGGCCGGCCAGGTCGAGCGGCGCCGCCATCAGCACGGCCCGGCCGTCACGGGCCATCAGCACGTGCCGCACCGTCTCCATGACCTGCTCGAGCCGCTCGGCCGGCAGCGAGCCGGGCAGCACCGCGACCACGTTGCCGATCCCGGCCGACCCACGCACGGGCACCGGCCCGCCGAGCGCGTCGGCCAGGGCGTAGACGGCGGCGGCGAGGTGGGCCGGCGACACCGCGAGGCGCAGCGCGACGTCGCCCCGGCCGAACGGGTACTGCCCCCACCAGCGCGGCGCGACCGGCGCGACCGGAACTCCCCACTCCGCGGCGAGCGAGCCGGCGTCGGCATCCTCGAACAACGCCGAGATCGTGCCCCGGCCGTCGGCCGGCAGATCGGCCTCGACGGCGCTGACCCCGTGCCCGGCGGCCTCGCCCGCGAGCTTGGCCGCCTGCAGCGGGCTCGCGACGTCCCTCGTCACCCAGCGACGCGCGGCCGGCGCCGCCTGGAGTCGGACCACGGCCGAAGTGAGCACGCCGGCGATCTCGGCGAGGCCGGGCCGGTCGCCCTCGCCGTCGGACTCCGCGAGGTGGCCGGCGACATCGACATAGGACACCCGGTCGACCTGCTCGGCCGCGGTGCCGAAGCGGTGCCGCAGCGGGCCGGACTCGTTGACCGCGAGCATGCCGCCGACGGTGGCCGTCCGGGACGGCGGGTCGGCCGCGAGCCGCTGGCCACGCAGCGCGAGGGCGGCCTGGAGTGAGCGCACCGGCGTGCCGGCCGCGACCTCGACCGTCCGGCCGTCGACGTCGTGGTTCCACAGGCCGTTGAGCCGCCCGGTATCGATGATCAGGTCGGCGCCGGACCGCGGCGTACCCCAATCGATCTTGCTCCCGGAACCGCGCGGCACCACCGCGAGTCCCTCGTCGATCGCGAGCCGCAGCACGTCGGCGACCGCCTGGTTGGTCGCCGGCACCGCGACGTATCGGGCGCGGGAGCCGCCGACCTCGTCGATCGAGCGGGCCGCCCGCGCGTAGTCGGGCCCACAGATGTCCACAAGCGCATCGAGCAACCGGTCAGTCACGCGTAAATCCCAAAAGATCGACAAGCTCTAAGATCGTCCACTCTGGCATATCGTACAGGTGTTCGAACGCCCGGTCTCTCCCGCGCCCGAAAAATGTCTGTCTCCGCAGCTAGGCCGGTAACGTAGCTCCCGTGACTTCCGACAAGCCCGACACGCCGCCCACGGTCCGCCAGGTCCCGAGCGAGCGCACCTTCCACGGCGACACCGTGACCGACGAGTACGCGTGGCTCGCCGACAAGGAAGACCCGCAGACCATCGCTTACCTCGAGGCCGAGAACGCCTGGACGGAGAGGGCGACCGAGCACCTGGCCGGGCTCCGCGACACCGTCTTCCAGGAGATCAAGGGCCGCACCCTGGAGACCGACCTCTCGGTGCCCAGCCGCAAGGGCGGCCACTGGTATTACACGCGCACGGTCGAGGGCAAGCAGTACGGCATCCACTGCCGGGTCGCGGTCCGGCCCGGCGAGACCGACCCGCCGACCGGCGACGACAAGCCCGGCGAGGAGGTGCTGCTCGACGGCAACGCGCTGGCCGAGGGCAAGGACTTCTTCGCGCTCGGCACCTTCGACGTCAGCCCGGACGGGAACTGGCTCGCCTACTCCACCGACTTCGCCGGCGACGAGCGCTTCACGTTGCGGGTCAAGAACCTGGCGACCGGCGAGGTGCTGCCGGACGAGGTGCCCGACACGTTCTACGGCACGGCGTGGTCGGCCGACGGCAGCGAGCTGTTCTACATCACCGTCGACGACGCCTGGCGGCCGTACCGGGTGTGGCGGCACACCGTGGGCAAGCCGGCGGCCGACGACGTCCAGGTCTTCGAGGAGCCGGACGAGCGCTTCTGGGTCGGCGTCGAGCTGACCCGCAGCGAGAAGTTCATCGTCGTCGACACCCAAAGCAAGATCACTTCGGAGGTACGGGTCATCCCGGCCGAGTCGCCGACGACCGAGCCCGTGGTGATCCGCGAGCGGGAGCAGGGCGTCGAGTACTCGATCGAGCACCACGGCCACCGGTTCCTGATCCTGCACAACAAGAACGCCGAGGACTTCGCGCTCGCGTACACGTCGGCGGACAGCCCCGGCGAGTGGGTCGAGCTGATCCCGCACCAGCCCGGCATCCGGCTCGAGGCGGTCGACGCGTTCGCCCGGCACATCGTGATCTCGCAGCGCCGCGACGGGCTGACCGGGTTGCGGGTGATGGGCGACGGCAGCACCGACTCGTACGACATGCCGTTCCCGGAGCCGCTCTACAGCGTCGGCCTCACCGGGAACCCGGAGTACGACACGGGCACGGTCCGGATCAGCTACACCTCGATGGTCACGCCCGACTCGGTCTACGACGTCGACCTGGTGACCCGGCAGATGACGCTGCGCAAGCAGAAGCCGGTGCTCGGCGGCTACGACCCGGCCGACTACGAGCAGTTCCGGGAGTGGGCGCGGGCCGCCGACGGCACCAAGGTGCCGATCTCGATCGTGGCGCGCAAGGGCGTGCAGCGGGACGGCTCGGCGCCGGCGATGCTGTACGGCTACGGCTCCTACGAGCACAGCATCGACCCGTACTTCTCGATCGCCCGTCTGTCCCTGCTCGACCGGGGTGTCGTCTTCGCCATCGCGCACGTCCGCGGCGGCGGCGAGATGGGCCGCCGGTGGTACGAGGACGGCAAGATGCTGACCAAGAAGAACACGTTCACCGACTTCATCGCCTGCGCCGAGGCCCTGGTCACCAAGGGCTGGACCACGGCGGCGCGGCTGGTGGCGCGCGGCGGCTCGGCCGGCGGCCTGCTGATGGGCGCGATCGCGAACCTGGCGCCCGACGACTTCGCCGGCATCGTGGCCCAGGTGCCGTTCGTCGACCCGCTGACCTCCATCCTCGACCCGTCGCTGCCGCTGACGGTCACCGAGTGGGAGGAGTGGGGCAACCCGATCGAGTCGACCGAGGTGTACGCCTACATGAAGTCGTACAGCCCGTACGAGAACGTCGCGAAGCTGGCCTACCCCAAGATCCTGGCGGTGACCAGCCTCAACGACACCCGCGTGCTCTACCACGAGCCGGCCAAGTGGGTCGCCCGGCTGCGCGCCGTGGCCCCCGACGGCACCTATCTCCTCAAGACCGAGATGGGCGCCGGGCACGGCGGTCCGAGCGGCCGGTACGACTCGTGGAAGGAGGAGGCCTTCGTGGTCGCCTGGTCCCTGGACGTGATGGGCGCCGCTTAACCGATCCGCAGCTCCTCGAGGTCGGTGCTGGAGCGCAGCACGAGCACTCCGGCGCCGACCGCCACCAGCACCCCGAGCACCGCCCCCGCGCCGAGCAGCCCGAGGTCGGCCCACGGGATGGGGACGCGCAGCACCAGCGGCGCGTGCAGGGTCGCGAGCGGGATGCAATGGTCCGCGGTCTCCGGCGTGGCCAGGCAGCTCGCGTACTCGCGCTGGAGGTCGAAGTCGGTCTGGATCAGCCGGACCAGCGCGTCCCCGGTGCCGAGGGCGAGCAGCAGCGCCGGGACCATCGGCGTCAGCGTCTGCCAGAGCAGGGCGGCGCCGAGGGTGCGGCGGGGGACGCCGGCCGCGGTCAGGGAGGCGTACGTCCGCCGGCGAGCTACGACGCCCTCGACCAGCGCCACCAGGAGCCCGGCCGCCGCGACCGCCGCGCTCAGCCCGACCGCCACCATGACCAGGCGGATCGCGCCGAAGTAGAAGCCGGGTTCGCCGCCGGCGCCCACCCCCTCGCCGTCGGTGTAGCCCATCAGGCGGTTGAAGAGGTCGTAGGAGAGGAACTGGGTGGCGAGCAGCGCCCGGTAGGCGAGCGCGATCGACCCGGCGATCACGGCGACGAGCAGCGCGGCCATCGTGCGGCTGCCGTTCCACGGGTCGGTGATCAGGCGCTGGCCGGCGAGCAGCGTGGCCGGCCCGCGGCCGTACCGCCGAAGCAGCCGCCCACTCGTGTACGAGATCCACCCGACGCCGAGCACCACGCCCGCCATGGTCAGCACGGTGCCGCCGCCGAGGAAGAGATAGGCCACGTTCTTCGACGAGGCGATGTGGAAGCGCTCCTGCGTCGGCACGGCGAACAGCACCAGGCCGGCCGCGATCAGCAGGCCCGGCCAGGGCCGCGGGCCGCGCTTGCGGCTCCGCCGCACCACGCCGAGCGGCGTGACGATGACCCGGCGCATCAGCAGCGCGCCGATCACCGCGGCCAGCACCGGCACCAGCAGCACCAGGATCACCGCGACCGGCGCCGGCGGGAAGACGTCCGTCGGCAGGACCCGCAGGCCGTTCCGGTCCGGCCGGTCGAGCAGCCGGTGGGCGACGACGTAGGCGACCAGCCCGGCGACCGAGCCGAGCAGGCTTGCGACGGCCGTCTCGGCGGTCGCGATCAACACCGCCTCGCGTGGCGTCGCCCCGGCCAGCCGGATCGCCGCCAGCCGCCGGTCGCGGGCCGGGGCGCCGAGCCGGATGCACTGGCCGGCCAGCGCCAGCACCGGCAGCGCGACCAGCACGAACGTGGCCGCCACGCCCGGGCGCAGGCCGGGCTCGACGAGCAGCTCGTTCGTGTACCGGTCGGCCCAGCCCTGGATCGTGAGAACCGTGGCGGCGCAGAGCATCGCGACCGTCGCGAGCAGGGCGCTCACCGCGGTGAGGACGGTCCGCAGCACATCGGTGCGGTTGCCGGCCACCGCGAGGCGGGCCAGCGTGGATGCTCTCACCGGATCACGCCCAGGCCGAGGCCGGAGGGATCGAGGACGCCGTCGCGCAGGGTGATCTCGCGGTCCGCGTACGCCGCGACGGTCGTCTCGTGGGTGATCAGGACGACCGCCATGTCCCGCTCGCGCGCCACCCCGACGATCTCGCCGAGCACCTGCTCGCCGGTGAGCACGTCGAGCGCGCCGGTCGGCTCGTCGGCGAACAGCACCCGCGGCTCGGTGACCAGCGCCCGGGCCGCCGCGCAGCGCTGCTGCTGGCCGCCGGACATGGCGCCGGGCCGCTGCTCGGCGAGGTCGGCCACGCCCAGCCGCTCGAGCCAACCGAGCGCCGCCTGCCGTGCCTCTCGCCGCCCCGAACCGGCGAGAAGCAGCGGCAGGGCGACGTTCTCGGCCGCGGTCAGCTCGGGCACCAGCTGGCCGAACTGGAACAGCACGCCGAACTCGGTGCGCCGCAGCCGGGACCGCGCCGCCTCGGACCAGAGCCCGATGTCCTGGTCGCGGTAGGTGACCGTGCCGGCGTCGACCCGCAGGATGCCGGCCAGGCAGTGCAGCAGCGTCGACTTGCCGCAGCCGCTGGGCCCGGTGACCGCGACGATCTCACCGGCCGCCACCTCGAGATCGACGCCACGCAGCGCCGGGGTGGCGCCGTAGTTGCGGACGATGCCGGTCCCGCTGATCAGTGCGCTCACTTCGTCACTTCCTTCTGCATGTCGGCGACCCGGGTCAGCGTGGTGTCCAGCCAGCGCAGGTCGGCCTGAAGGTGCCCGAGGGAGAAGTCGGCGGCGACCACGTCGCCGACGCTCGCCCCGGACGCGGTCTTGGCGGTGGTGAGCTCGCGCATGCGGCCCATGTGGGCGGTGCGCTGGGCGACCAGGTAGTCGCGGGCGCGCTCGGCGTCGGCGGCGAGCAGCGCGACGATCACCTTGCTGAACAGCTCGCTGGTCACGAACGGCGCGGGCGGCTCGACGGTGGTGAGCCAGGCGTCGAGGTGCCGGCGGCCGTCGTCGGTGAGCGCATAGGACGTACGGTCGGGGCCGCCCTCACGTTCCTGGCCGGACTCGACGACGTAGCCGTCCCGCTCGAGCCGGCCGAGGGTGGCGTAGACCTGGCCGAAGGCCAGCGGCTTGGCCTGGGGCAGGCGCTCGTCGTGCGCCCGCTTCAGCTCGTAGCCGTGCCGCGGGCCGCCGGCGAGGAGGCCGAGGAGGACGTGGGCCGTGGACATGGCGACCACTATTCAATGAGTGAATAGTGGTCGTCAAGCCCCCGACCTTGCGGCGCGCGAGATCTCAGCCCCGGCGGAGGGCGACCACGGCGACGTCGTCATCGGCCTGCCCGGCCGCGCCGAGCTGCAGCAACAGCCGGTCGCAGAAGTCGTCGAGCTCGTCCTCGACCTCGGCCGACGCCCGCTGCAGGGCGGCCAGGCCGACGTCGATGTCGGCGTCGCGGCGCTCGACCAGCCCGTCGGTGTAGAGCACGAGCGTGCCCCCGGGCGGCAGCACGAACTCGAGGTCGGGCGGGCGCGGCGCGTTGATGCCGAGCAGGGTGCCGCCCGGCTGGAGGAAGCTGACCCCGTCCGCGGTGTGCAGCAGCGGCGGCAGGTGGCCGGCGCCGGCCATCCGCACGGTGCCGGTCGCGGGGTCGAGCGTGAGCAGGCAGATCGTCGCCGAGTCGGCCGGCAGCACCGTGCGCATGAACCGGTTGACCAGGTCGAGGACCCGGCCCGGCGAGTGGCCCTCGACCGCGTACGCGCGAACGGCGTGCCGCACCTCGGCCATCACCGTGGCGGCGTGCAGCGAGTGGCCGGCCACGTCGCCGATGGCCACCAGCAGCTCGCCCCCGAGGGTGGTGACCTCGTAGAAGTCGCCGCCCACCTCGGTCTGCGAGCCGGCCGGCATGTAGCGCACGGCCATCTCGACGCCGGGCACCACGGGCAGCCGCGACTGCAGCAGGCTGCGCTGGAGCGTGACCGCGATCCGGTGCTCCTCGTCGTACGACCGCTGGGCCTCGACCGCGGCCGCGACCGCCTGGGAGAGCTGGCGCAGCACCGGGAAGCCCGGGGTCTGCGAGCTGCTCGGCACGGCCACGTAGACGGGCGGGCGGTCGATGCGCAGCCGGGCCGCGGCCACCGCCACGGTCTCGCCGGACGGCCACTCGACCACGTTCCAGTCGGCCGGCTGGTCGGTGCGCACCAGCGAGCCGACCGACAGGTTGCGCTCGGCCGGCGACCAGGAGCGGACCACCGGCGGCGAGCCGTACGCGGCGAGACTGCTGCCCTCGGCGCTCTCGGCCACCACGACCACCGGGCTCCCGAAGATGTCGTGCGCGCCGGCGGCGGCCGCGGAGAGCAGGCCGGACAGCGTGGACGCCGAGTTGATCTCCAGAGTGGCCTCGGCCAGGCGGACCAGGCGGGCGGCCAGGAACTCGGCCCGGCGGCGGGCCGAGTAGTAGCGCAGCACGGACTGGCAGGTGGCGATCAGCTCGTCCGGCTCGATGGGCTCGACCAGGTACGCGTCGGCGCCACGGTTCAGGCCCTGGGTGCGGTCACTGACGTCGACCGCGTGAGCCGACACGTGGATGACGGGCACCACACCGTACGCCGGATCGGTCTTGATCCTCTCGCAGACGTCGAAGCCGCTCATGTCCGGCAGCTTCACGTCGAGCACGACGAGATCGACGCCCGAGCCCGGCAGCATCGTCAGCGCCTCGCCGCCGGTCTCCGCCTGGCGGACCGTGAAGCCGGCCCGGGTGAGCCAGCTGACCAGCAGGTATCGCTTGGTGGCACTGTCATCGACGACGAGGACGGTGGCCGCGGTCATGACGCCGGCAGCCGTACCGCGAAGGAGCTGCCCACGCCCGGCTCGGAGGTGACCCGCAGGCCGCCGCCGAGGATCGTGACCAGCCGCCGTGCGTAGGGCAGCCCCAGCCCGGTGCCCTTGCCGCTGATCGCCTGGCTGCCCGGGACCTGGTAGAACTCCTCGAAGATCCGCTCGTGCAGCTCGGCCGGGATGCCCGTGCCGGTGTCCGCGACGACGAACTCGACGTCGCCGTCGACCAGCCGGCCGGACAGGCGCACCTCGCCCTCGGCCGTGAACTTGATCGCGTTGGTCAGCAGGTTGCGCAGCACCCGGGCGAGCAGCACCTCGTCGGTGCGCAGGGTGGGCATCGGCGGCTCCTCGACCACGAAGTCGACCTCGGAGCGGGTGGCGAGCGGCCGCAGCGTGCCGCGCAGCTGGCCGAAGACGGCCCGCAGGTCGACGTCGGCCCACTCCGGCTCGATCCGGCCCGCTTCCGCCTTGGCCAGGTCGAGCAGGTCGTTGACGAGGGCCAGCAGGTCGACCGCGGAACCACTGATCAGCTCGACCTGACGGCGCTGCTCGGACGCCAGTGGCTCGGACGACGGGTCGTTGAGCAGCCGGGCCAGCCCGATCACCGCGGTCACCGGGGCGCGCAGCTCGTGGCTCACGTTGGCCAGGAACCGGCTCTTGGCCTCGCTCGCCGTCCGCAGCTGCACCGATTTCTCGTCCAGCTCGGCGTAGAGCGCCACCACCCCGCGGTTGGTCTCCTCCAGCTCGTCGGAGAGCTGGTGATAGAGGGCCATCACGCCGCGGTTGGTCTCCTCCAGCTCGGCGTTCAGCCGGGCCAGGTCGTCGCGCTGCGCTCGCACCTCATCGAGGGCGGCGATGAGCTGCTGGTTCTGGACGCTCAGCTCGTCCAGCGGGGTGCCCGGCACGTGCTCGGCCAGCCCGGTACGGATCTCCTCCATGCGTTCCGGGGTCAACCTAGGGGCGCTCGCGGGCAACCGTCGAGCCATCCGGACCACCGTGCCGGTCTCACCATCGCCGACCTCCAACGCGTCGACCAGGCGGCCGACCTGTCCAAGCTGCGCGCCGACATCGGTCGCGCCACCGGGCAGCGGGTCCACCACCGTCACCCGCAAGGTTGGTACCCCGTTCGGCTCCGCGACGAACGTCACCTCGGCGACCCGGCCGCCGGCGACCATCACCCGGCCCACCTCGCTCAGCGCGGTCGCGATGCGGGTCTGGTCCTGTTGCTCCATGCCGACCGCGCGGGCGACCTCGCGGCCGAGCTGACGCACCACGAAGACATCCTGCTCCACCCGCAGGCGCATCCTGGTCAGCGGCTCGGCGGCGTCGGTCATGGCAAGCGCGCCACCAGGACGCCGGCATCGTCACGGCGGACACCCGCGTCGCGCAGCACGGTCGCGGCGATCACGGCGGCCGAATGGGCCAGCAGGCCGGGGTAGTCGAGCAGGTTCCAGCGGTCGACCACGCCGTCGCTGTGCATGAGCACGACCGAGTCCGGGGCGATCGGGTAGTCGTACTGCCGGATCTGGCGCCGCTGGTGACCGGCGATGCCGGGCAGCGAGATCATCCCGCGGCGGCTGCCGTCCGAGGCGAGCACGGTGCCGGCGATGTTGCCGAGGCCCGCGTAGCGCACCAGGCCGGCCTCCGGATCGAGCTCGGCCACGGCCAGCGCGGCGCCGCGGGTGTGGTTCAGCTTCCGGTGCAGCGCCTCGACGACCGCGGCGGGCGGGGCCGATGGCGTCTCGGCGAACACGCGTACCGCCTCGTGTGAAGCCGCCGCCGCGAGACCGCCGTGCCCCAGCCCGTCGCACATCAGCACCTGGCGCCGGCCGTCCGACTCGCGGACGGCGAAGGCGTCGCCGCTCACCGACTCGCCGGTGAGCGGGCGGGTCACCCCGGCGGCCCAGGCGGGCGGCGGCGGAGCGGCGGACCAGACCTGGGCGATCAGGACGGTTCCCTTGCCCGGTACGGAATGGAGGTCCGACCACGACGACTGACGGACGATCGCGCCGAGGCCGATGCCGAGCGTGCCGGCCGTGGAATGCCCATCGCCGACCGAATGCGCCAGGTCGGCCATCCCCGGCCCGCGGTCGATCGCGACGATCTCGACGCCGGCCTGCTGCTCGGTGCGCACCGCCCGGACCAGCAGCGCGCCCTCGTCGGCGTGCTTGGCCAGGTTTCCCGCCGCCTCGGCGGCCACGATCGACAGGTCGGCCGTCCGCTGCTCGGGCAGGCCGAGATGGTTGGCCAGCCGCTCGGCCGTGCGACGGACAGCGGAAGCTGTGGCGGCCGCCTCGACCCGGAACCAGACACCTCCGTCGAGGAGTCCTTCGGGTAGCGACGCCACCGTGCCTCCGTTCATCGGCACCACTTGGTGACGGTAATCGTTGTACCCCGGCCCACGGCGGTGTCGATGTCGAACTCGTCGACCAGCCGCCGCGCGCCGCTCAACCCTAGCCCCAGGCCACCGCCGGTCGTATAGCCGTCGGTGAGGGCCAGATCCAGGTCGGCGATGCCCGGGCCTTCGTCGGCGAAGACGATCCGGATGCCCTGCCGGCGCCCGTTGTCGACCCGCGCGACGTCGACCGCGCCACCGCCGCCGTAGACCAGCGTGTTGCGGGCGAGCTCGCTCGCGGCCGTCACCAGCTTGGTCTGGTCGACCAGGGAGAGCTTGACCGCCACCGCGACGGTACGCACGAGCTGCCGTACCCGCACGACGTCCTGGTCGGTGGTGACCGCGATCCGCTCGGCCGAATCACTCACGACTGAGGCACCGCGGCCGGGCCGGCGTCCTCGTCGTCGGCGGCGTCGGCGTCCAGTTCCACGTCGTCGTACCGGTCGCGGGCGAGCAGGGCCATGCCGAGCTCGACGTTGAGGGCGGTGCGGATGCCGGGCAGCGAGAGGCCCAGCTCGACCAGGGTGATCGCCACGGCCGGGCGCATGCCGACGACCACGGTCTCGGCATCCAGCACCCGGGAGATCGAGGCGATCGTGGCCAGCGTGCGGCCCACGAACGAGTCGACGATGTCGAGCGCGCTGATGTCGATGATCACGCCGTGGCAACTGGTGGCCACGATCCGCTCGGCGAGGTCCTCCTGCAGCTGCAGGGCGACCTGGTCCTCCATGTCGATCTGGATGGAGACCAGGAGAATGTCGCCGATCTTGAGGACCGGAACCCGCTCCACGTCAGCGCTCCTTGGACTTGCGGGCATTCGAGCCCGTCTTGCCGAGCACGTAGCGCAGCGCGTCGGCGAGCGACGCCTTGGTCGCGATGTCACCGAACTCGATGCCGAGGGCCACGATCGTCTGGGCGATCTGCGGCCGGATGCCGGAGATGATGCAGTCGGCGCCCATCAGGCGGGCGGCCACCACGGTCTTGAGGATGTGCTGGGCGACCTGGGTGTCGACGGCCGGCACGCCGGTGATGTCGATGATCGCGTACGGCGAGCCGGTGTCCACCAGCGTCTGCAGCAGCCGTTCCATGACCACCTGGGCCCGCGCCGAGTCGAGCGTGCCGACCAGCGGGACGGCGACCACGCCCTCCCAGAGCTTGACCACCGGGGTGGAGAGCTCGAGCAGCTGCTCGGCCTGGTCGGCGATCAGCCCTTCGCGTACGCGCACGTAGGTGTCGAAGGTGAACAGCGCCGCCTGGTCGACGAAACCCGAAAGGGCGACATAGTCCCGCAGGTTGCCGGCGTCGCCGCCGTCCATGACCCCGAGCAGCGCCTCCTTGAAGGAGAAGACGCTGACCGCCGTCTCGGTGGCGCTGAAGCCCTGCCGAGCCCGGCCGGTGGACAGCTCGCTGAGCTGGGCGCGCAGCTCGTCGGCCGGCTCCTGGTGCAGATCGGTGGCCCCGCCGGCGAACGCCGCCTGGAAGCCTTTACGCAGGTCGGAGGTCTGACGCTGCAGCTCCGTACGGCTCAGCCGGCCCCGCAGGCCCTCGGCGACCCGATCGGTCCACGTCCCGACCAGAGCGGCCTCGTTCTCTTCCAGCAGGACGGCGAAGCGACCTGCCTCTTCCGCGCTCAGCGCCACGCTGACTCCCCTACCTTCGTACGCAACCGCGCGGACTCTATCACCGGCGGGTTCAATAGTTGCTGTAAGCCAACTAAGCACCAAGGTCAGCCCCCCGTCCTGCCCTTCCGGGGTGACCTGGAGTACCGTTCAGCACATATCTGGAGGTCCTGAATGTCCCTGACGGTACAAACGGAACAGCGCGCCGACATGGTCGTCGTGTCGGTGGCGGGCGAGCTCGACATGGCCACCGCGCCCCAGCTGCAGGACCAGATCAGTGACCTGCTGGAGAAGGGGCGCACCCGGCTGGTCTTCGACCTGGCCGAGGTCTCGTTCTGCGACTCCACCGGCCTGTCGGTCTTCGTCCGGGCCAAGAACAGCACCGACGACGCCGGCGGCACCGTGCGCCTGGCCGCACCGCAGCGCGGGGTGCTGCGCATCCTCGAGGTCAGTGGCCTCGTCGAGGTGCTGCGCACCTATCCGACGGTCGACGAGGCGGTCGCCGCGCAAGAGCCGGCCCTCGACTGACTTTCTCCAGTTACCCCGATCGGCGTAGTTTGTCGCCGACCGGTGGTGGGAACCTGCTGCCGGACGACGGATCACCCCCTCGGCGTGCTGGAGTGTGCTCGTGAACAAGATGTTCCAAGGCTTCAAAGACTTCATCATGCGCGGCAACGTCGTCGACCTCGCGGTCGGCATCGTCATCGGCGCCGCGTTCACCACCGTGGTGACCGCGTTCACCAACGGCTTCATCAAGCCGCTCATCCAGCTGATGGGTGGCGGCAAGGGCATGAGCGCCGGCACCTGGAAGGTCCGCGGCGTCGCCTTCGACTACGCCACCTTCCTCAACGCGATCATCACCTTCCTGATCACCGCGGCCGTCCTCTACTTCCTGGTCGTCATGCCCCTCAACGTGCTGGCCGAGCGGCGCCGTCGCGGCGAGGAGCCGCCGCCGAAGGCGCCCAGCGAGGACATCGTGCTGCTCACCCAGATCCGCGACCTGCTCGCGCAGGGCGCCGGCGCGTCCGGTGCGCAGCGCGGCGCCGTGAACGACATCCTGAACCGGGACCAGGAGCCGCCGCGCTGACCGGTGCCTTGGGCACGCTGCGAAAAAGATCATCCAGACCCGGCGTGTCTCGAACAAATGTTCGATACAGTGCCGGGATGGAGCAGCGTAAGCACTGGTGGAACGGCAAATGGGGCCGCATCGCCCGCAAGGACGTATACCTGCGGGTGAGCGGCGACCAGTGGTATGTGGAGCAGCGCGCGGGCGGCGCCGACGGCGTCTCCCACTTCTTCGAGTACGAGAGCGAGGAAGCGGCCCTGGACACCGTCCGCGCCCTGCTGGCCGGCCCCGACGAGTGGCGCGAGCTCTCCATCCGCCCGCCGGCCCGCTGATCCAGCTCCCTATGCGGCCGGGCGATGCTCGTCGTGCTCCGCGGTCATCGGGCCGCGGGGCACCAGACGCAGCCCCGGCCGGAAGACCGGCTCTCCCTCGTCGTCATCGCCGAAGCGCGCCCGCCAGCCCGACCAGCCGCCGGTAGAGCGCAATCCCGGCGGAGCGGCAAAGCCGCCCGGAATCCGGGTGAGGGCCACGACCAGCAGATATCCTCCGATGACGAAGCCGTGGCTGACCAGCCGGGTGGAGTCGACCCGCCCGCCGGTCAGGTCGTTGACCGAGAGCAGCAGCAACATCCCGACGAAGGCCGTGAGCATCGGCACCAGCCCCGAGGGCCGGCTGCGACGCAGCGCGATGAAGAGATACCCGGCCCCGACGGCCACGTTCCAGGCCGCCGACTCGTGCCACAGATGTCCCGGCGTGGCATCCAGCCCCGGCGCGTGCACGTGGGTGCCGGCCACGCCCCCGCCGACCTGCCCCAGCCCCAGAATCAGCTGCACCGCGCCGACCGCCGCCAGCGCGACATAGAGCGCCGTGGCCCACGGGAACCGCTTCTTGGGCGCGACCGCCACCTGGGCGGGAATGGCAGCGAGAATACTGGCGCTGAGGTCGGGCGCGGCGCCCACACCCATGCGGGTCAACCGGTTGACCGTGGCCGCCTGGTCGAGCCACTCCCGGCAGCCGGCACACCCGGCCAGGTGCTCATCGACCGCCGGCCGGCCGGCCGGGTCATCCTCGCCGTCCAGCTGCGCAGACAGCATCTCGCGCCACCGCTCACAAGCCATGTACCCATAGTCGCGCGCCGCGCCCGCAAAGTTCCCCGGTGGTGCGCGAAGGGCGCGTCAGCGCATGCTGGGCCCGGGCAACTGCGGCCGCCCGGGCTGGGCGCCGCTGCCGCCCAGCAGGCGCTTTCGCTCCCGGAACGCTCGCAAGTTGGCCGTGTTTCCGCAGGTGGAGACGTCGTGCCAGACGCCGCTGTTGTTGCGGGACGTGTCGAAGAACGCGGCCCGGCAGTCGGTGTTGTGGCACAGCTTGAGCCGCGGCCACAGGCCCGCCTGCTGGGCCAGCAGCGCCTCGGCCCACAGCGCGGACGCCAGCCATCGGGTGCCGCGGCCGGTCGGGACCATCCGCACCCAGCCGTCGGCGTCGGGCACCAGGCTCACCGGCACGTCCGCGGGCGGCAGCGCGCCGTCGTGGCGGCCGTCGCCGGCGGCCAGGATCACGTTCTCGAAGGCGGTTCGCAGGCGGCGCAGCGAGCGCAGATCGGTCGAGGAGATCAGCAACGTGGGCGCCGGGAGGCCGGAGACCCGCGACCACGTGGCCAGCGACTCGGTCAGCCAGCGCTGCGCGTCATCGGGGTTGAGCAGAAGATCAGAGCCGTAGTGCATGGTCGCGCGGGTGTTCAGCAAATCCTGCACGAGCGCGAGCCCGGCGGGGGCTTCGCGTACACCGTGCCGGGCGCTGGCCATCCATGACATAGCCGAAGGGTACTTGACTCTTTTTCATGACCGCGTCCACCTCTCGTTCGAAGAGACCCGCGAGAAGCAGCCACGGTGGGTCACGATGCGGATGCGAAAAGATCTCATTCGCCATCTGCTGGTCATTGTGAGACGTTTTCGGCAATGATCCTCTGTGGGACAGGAGGAGCGCATGATGCGGAAGGCTCTGACGCTCGCGATCGCGGTCGCGGCGACACTCACGCTCGCGACGGGCTGCAACTCGGACGACGCCACCGATACCGGGGCGGCGCCGGCTCCGAGCGTACAGCCGACGTCGGTTGAACCCAGCGTGAGCGAATCGCCCTCCGCAAGCCCCACCGCCAGTCCCAGCACGAGCCCGACCGCGACGCCCACCCCGACCGCGAAGCCGCAGAAGCTCAAGGTCGGCGCGAAGGGTCCCGAGGTGCTCGCCCTCCAGCAGCGGCTCACCGACCTCGGCTACTGGAACGGCAAGGTCGACGGCAAGTTCGGCGGCACCACCCAGCAGGCGGTCTACGCGCTGCAGAAGGCGGCGGGCATCGGCCGCGACGGCACGGTCGGGCCCAAGACTCAGAAGGCGCTCGACGCAGGCGTGCGCCCGAAGGCCAAGTCGAAGGCCGGCAGCGGCTACCTCGTCGAGATCAACCTGACGAAGCAGCTGCTGATGTTCGTCAAGAACGGCGAGGTGGTGGCCACGCTCAACACCTCGACCGGCTCGAACCAGCACTACGACTACGAGGGTCAGACCTACCTCGCCGACACCCCGACCGGGCACTTCGTGATGGGCCGGCAGATCGACGGCGTGCGGCACGGACCGCTCGGCGACCTGTTCCGGCCGAAGTACTTCAACGGCGGCATCGCGGTGCACGGTTCGCCGAGCATCCCGCCCTACCCGGCCTCGCACGGCTGCGCCCGGGTGTCGAACGCGGCGATCAACTGGATCTGGTCGACGGCCAAGATGCCACTGAAGACCAAGGTCTGGGTCTACAACGCCTAACCGTCGATCCGGGTGATGTTGCGGATCTTGTTGGAGGCGTCCAGGGCCGCCACCTTGTACGCCTCCGACAGCGTCGGGTAGTTGAACACCGCGTCGACCAGGTAGTCGACCGTGCCGCCGCACCCCATCACGGCCTGCCCGATGTGGACGATCTCGGTGGCGCCGGTCCCGAAGACGTGCACGCCGAGCAGCTTGCCGTCGTCCGGAGCGACCAAGAGCTTCAGCATCCCGTACGAGTCCCCGACGATCTGACCCCGGGCAAGCTCGCGATACCGCGCGATGCCGACCTCGAACGGCGTCGACGAATCGGTCAGCTCGTCCTCGGTCTTCCCGACGAAGCTGATCTCGGGAATCGTGTAGATGCCGATCGGCTGGAGCGAGCCCATCTCGCGGACCGACTCGCCACAGGCGTGGTGCGCGGCCAGGCGGCCCTGCTCCATCGAGGTCGAGGCCAGCGCCGGGAAGCCGATCACGTCGCCGACAGCGTAGATGCTCTCCACCGCCGTGCGGTAGTTGAGGTCGACCTCGATGCGCCCGCGACGGTCCGCGACCAGGCCGGCCGCCTCCAACGAAAGGTCGTCGGTCTGCCCCTGCCGGCCGGCCGAGTACATGACCGTGTCGGCGACGATCTTCTTGCCGCTCTTGAGGATGCAGAGCGCGGCCGTCGCGTGCTTCTCGACGGCGGCCACCTCTTCGCCGAACCGGAACGTCACGCTCAGGTCGCGCAGGTGGTACTTCAGCGACTCGATGATCTCGTCGTCGCAGAAGTCGAGCATCTTCTCCCGCCGCTCGACCACGGTGACCTTGGTGCCGAGCGCCGCGAACATCGACGCGTACTCCATGCCGATCACGCCGGCGCCGACCACGACCATGCTGCGCGGGACGGTCTCGAGGTTGATCACACCGTCCGAGTCGACGATCGTGCGGTCGTCGAAGTCCACACTGTCCGGGCGGGCGGGCCGGGTGCCGGCCGCGATGATGATCTTGTCGGCCGTGACCTTGGTTTCCCGGCCGTCGCCGCCGTCCACCCAGAGCGCGTGCGCGTCGGCGAACCGGCCGGTGCCGGTGACCATCGCGACGTGGTTGCGGGCCAGCTGGTTGCGGATGACGTCGGTCTGCCGGCTGATCACGTGCTGCGTGCGGGCGGCCAGGTCGGAGACGGTGATCTCCTCCTTGACCCGGTAGCTCGACCCGTAGAGGTCGCGCTGGCTCAGGCCGGTCAGGTAGAGAACGGCCTCGCGCAACGTCTTCGACGGCACCGTGCCGGTGTTGATGCAGACGCCGCCGATCATGTCGCGACGATCGATGATCCCTACGCGACGGCCGAGCTTCGACGCCGCGATCGCGGCCTTCTGCCCGCTCGGCCCGGAGCCCAGCACCAACAGGTCGTAGTCATACACATCGCTTAGCGTCGCAGCCGACGGGCGCGCCGGTCTATGGCCGCCATCAGCTTTTTTCGCACTGTTAGCCGAAGATCACCGGCGGCTCGGACAGGTCGCGACCTGGCGGCGGCGCGGCGCGGGGACGGTGGCTGTCACCTCGGATGCCGGCGGCCACGCCGTCCCGTACAGCTCGGCACAGATCACGACGCTCAACCACGGCACCCACGGCCCGCTCAGCGTCAGCGGCGGGCGCCCACGCAGCTCGAGCGTCACCGACCACTCCCCGGGAACGGGCCGCACCCGGGTGATGAGCCAGAGTGGATATTCCTCGCCGAGACCGACGATCAGCCGCAGGTTCGTGATGACCGCGATCCGCCGATCGGTCCCGTCCACGGTGACGGGGAACCACCCGTACTGCTTCTCGGAAGGCCGCAGCGGGATGGTCGGCGCCACCCCCGCCGGATGGCCGCCCCGCCGGACGAACCCGGCCAGCATGTTCATGGCGCGGAACCCCGCGCTCAACTGTTCGACCCCGTATTCCACGGATCCGATAGTGACCGGCTTTCCCGGCGCTGACCAGCGGATTTCCCGGAACTGGCCGATCCGGCTAACCCTACCGATGTGGATTCCAAACACTTGCTTGACATCGCTCATCGACGGGCGCAATATTCCAAGCATGTCTTTGGAATCGGGCCGTGAGGCCGACGACCGGCGTGTCGTCGGCGACCCGCTGGCGCTGCGGGCGCTCGCCCATCCGCTGCGGCTCAAGCTGCACGCGCTGGTCGGCCGCGAGGGTTCGGTCACCGCGGCCGAGGCCGCCCGTCAGCTCGGCGTGAGCCAGGCGCTCGCCTCGCACCACCTGCGTCAGCTGGCCAAATACGGCTACGTCGAGCACGCCGACGCCGGCGACAACCGGGAGCGGCCGTGGCGGGTCACCCACACCTCCAACCGCTTCGAGCCCGGCGACTCGGCCGACGCGCAGGAGGCGGCCGAGGCCCTCGAGCGCGTCCTGATCGAGCGCAGCGCCGCCTTCCTCACCGACTGGCAGCAGCGCCGCGGCGAGGAGGATCCGGCCTGGACCGAGCACACCGGCATCTCGCAGAGCCTGGTCTACCTGACCCTCGACGAGATGGCCGAGCTGAGCCGCGCCTGGTCCGCGCTGATCGACCCGCTGGTCCGGCGGCGCCCGATCGGCGACCCGGCGAGCCGCCCGGCCGATGCCGTTCCGATCGACGTCACGCTGGTCGCCGTCCCGTTGCGGCCGACGGCCACGGGAGGCTGACATGCTCCGCAACCGCGACTACCGGCTGCTGCTCGCGGCGAACTTCGTCTCGTTCACCGGCGACTGGATCCTCAACGCCGGCCTGGCGTACCAGGTCTATGTGCTCACCGGGTCGACGATCGCGTCCGCCGCCATGGTCCTCGCGGCGCTGATTCCGCAGGTGGCGCTCGGCTCGTTCGCCGGCGTGCTGGCCGACCGGTGGGACCGCCGGCGCACGATGATCCTCTGCAACCTGCTGCTCGCCGGCACCCTGCTCCCGCTGCTGCTGGTCGACCAGCCCGGGCGCGCGCCGATCGTCTACGCGGTGGCCGCCGTGCAGAGCACGCTCGCGGTCTGCTTCGCGTCGGCCGAGGCCGCGCTGGTCCCGTCCCTGGTCGCGGAGCGCGAGCTGGTCACCGCGAACGCGCTGAACGGCCAGGCGCGCGACGTGGCGCGGCTGACCGGCGCGGCGCTGGGCGGGGTGCTGGCGGCCGCCGGCGGCATCCGGCTGATCACGCTGGCCGATGCGGCCACCTTCGCGGTGGCCGCCGCCCTGCTGGCGGCGATCAGGCATCGGGTGGTCCGGGCGGGCGCGACGGCGACGGCGACGCCGCATCTGCTCAAGGAATGGCGAGAGGGTACGCGGGTAGCTCTGTCCAGCCGCACGCTGCGGACCCTGCTCGGGTTCGCCCTGATCACCGGCGTCGGCGAGGCCATCATGATGACGCTGATGGCGCCGTTCGTCCGCGACGTGCTGCACGGCGGCAACCAGATCTTCGGCACGATCATGGCCGTCCAGGCGGTGGGCGGCCTGGCCGGCGGCATGGTCGCCACCCTGATCGGCCACCGCTTCCCGCCCCGCCTGCTGCTCGGCGGCGGCGCGGTCGTCTTCGGCCTGCTCGACCTCGCGCTGTTCCTCTACCCGCTGCTGCTCACCGCGATCTGGCCGGCCCTGGTCATCATGGTGCTGGTCGGCCTGCCCGGCGCGCTGACCGTGGCCGGCCTGGTCACCGTATTTCAGACGGCCACGTCGGACGCCCACCGCGGCCGGGTCTTCGGCGCGATCACCGCCCTGAAGGCGGCCGCCATGCTGGTCGGCATCGCTCTGGCCGGCGCCCTGCCCGCGCACGCCGGCATCGTCCCGGTGATCGCCATCCAGGGCGCCGGCTACCTGACGGCCGGCCTCCTGGCGCTGGCCCTGCTCCCGCGACCGGCCGCCTCAGCGACCCGGGCCGAGCCACTCCTCGAGCGCGCGGCCTAGGTCGCCATCCCCCTCGGCCCAGGCGATCACGCCGTCCGGCCGCAGGAGCATGGCGTCTGCGGCGGCCACGGTGATCGCGTCGGCCCGGCCGCCGGTGTCGAAGTCCTTCGCCCGCGGGTGCAGCAGCAGCCACCTCCCGGCGGTCGTGAGGTCCTCGAGCGGCGTCCCGTCGACGACCAGGGGCGGGGAGTGCGTGCCGGTCCGTTCGTTGGCGGTCGGATACGGCATCGGATAACGAGTCGTCACCCCCGAGATCAGCCGGCACAGATGCTGGTTGACCTCGGGCAGATCCATCAGCCCGGAGAACACCTCGCGCAGCGCGTCGACGTGTGGCCCCGGCGCGAGCAGCGCCGACTGGGCCCGGGTGTTCGCCAGCACGGCCGCACCCACCGGGTGCCGCTCGGCGGTGTAGGTGTCGAGCAGCGCCTCCGGGGCCTCGCCGCGCACGACCGACGCCAGCTTCCAGCCGAGGTTCATGGCGTCCATGAGCCCGAGATTGAGCCCCTGCCCACCGTTCGGCGAGTGGACGTGCGCCGCGTCGCCGGCCAGCAGCACGCGCCCGAGCCGGTAGGTGTCGGACTGCCGGGCCTGATCGGTGAAGCGCAGCCCGCCCCGGAAGTCCTCGATCGCCACGTCGACGCCGGTCACCCGCCGCACGCTGGCCCCGATCTCCGCGGCCGAGAGCGGCGCCGCCCGGTCCACTTCAGACGCGGAGAAGTCGAAGGTCGCGATGCTGTGCTCGTCATAGAGCAACGTCCCGCCCGGCAGCCGCCCCGGCGCCGGAAGCATCGACGGATCGCCGACCCGCGCGCGAGCCCGCCGTACGGTCATGAGGGGCGGTGTCCCGGAGAACTCAAACCCGGCCATCTTCCGTACGGCGCTGTGGCCGCCATCGCAACCGACCACCCACCCGGCGGTGAACCGCTGGTTTTCGCTGGTCACCACCACCTGGCCAAGTTCGCCGCGGACGCCGGTGACCGTCTGCCCGTAGCGCACCTCGACGCCGAGCCCCGCCAGATGCCGCCGCAGAATCCCCTCGAGCACGGCCTGCTCGACCAGCGCCCCACGCCGCCCCGGATCGGCCGCCGCCGGGTCAAGCTTGTGGATCCACGCGAAGTGCGACTTGGTCGTCCCGTGGTCCCGAGCGAGTTTCCGCAGGCCGCGCTCCTGCTCCCGATCCAGCGCCGCGCCCAGCCCGCGCCGCCGCAACGCCTCGGCCGCAAGCGGCCCGATCCCCCGCGCGCGCGGCGGCCTCGCCGGCCCGTTCCCGCGCCCGCCCGAGCCATCCGCGCCGCCCGCACTCACACCCCCGCCATCGCCCGCTCCCACTCCGCCCGCGGCGTCCACACACGCGCCGCCCGCGCCGCCCATGCTCGCGCCGCCCCCACCCGCCGCGCCCACCGCGCCGCCCACGCCCGCCGCGCCCGCCGCGCCGCCCACGCCATCCGCGCCGTCCGGTGCGTCGAGCCGCTCCAGCACGATCGGCCGCACCCCAGCGAGCGCCAGCTCAGCCGCGAGCAACAACCCCACCGGCCCCGCTCCCACCACCACAACATCAGCGTCCACCGTGCCACCCCGTTCCGGCCATCATGAGACGAGGCCGTCTCGTCTTGCCGGCCTACCATAACGAGACGAGACGGTCTCGTCTAGGGATGGCTAGAATGGCGGGCATGACCGGCATCCCGTCCCAGGCCAAGCGCCAGGCCATCGTCGAGGCCGCGATCGCGGCGTTCCTCCACTCGGGCTACGCGGTGAGCATCGACGAGATCGCCGCCACCGCCGGCGTGGGCAAGCAGACGGTCTATCGGCACTTCGGCGGCAAGGAGGCCCTCTTCCTCGCCGCCGTCGACGAGGCACGCCGCACGTCCGCCCTCAAGGCCCCGAAAGTCCTCGCCCCGACCGATGCCCCGGCCGACGAGCTGATCCGGGCGGGCGAGCGCATCCTCGGCGTCGCCCTGTCCCCCGCGGTCGCCGCCCTGCACCGGATCACCGTCGGCGAAATAGCCGCCCACCCCGGGCTCAACCGGCACTGGAACGACGGCCCCGCCTCGGTTCTCGACGACGAGGTCGCCGGCTACCTGCGCCGCTGCCACGACGCGGGCACTCTCGACGTGCCCGATCCCGAGCTGGCCGCGCGGCAGTTCGCCCTGCTGCTGGTCACCGAGGGGCGGCTGGCCACGTCCTGGGGAACCAGGCGCCTGACCAGGGATCAGAGCCGGGCGATCGCGACCCGGACGGCCGACCTGATCGTGCGCGCACATCGGGTCATCACCGCGGGATGAGGCGAGCCCGGCGCGGCGCACGGGACCCTTTCGGCACCTGCATCGCCCGAGGAGGCGAAACGATGGCTTTCGATACGTTCATGGTTTATGCCGGGGTCTATCCGAGCGTCGAGGACGCCGAGGCCGACTACGACCTGGTCAAGGAGCTGCATCGGGAGGCGCACCTGATCGACGCGTACGACGCGGCGGTCATCGAGCGCCGAGAAGGCGGGAAGACCAAGATTGTCAAGAAGCACGAGACGCCCACCCGGGTCGGCGGCGTGCTCGGCGGCGGGATCGGGCTCGCGACCGGCCTGGTCGTGGCGCTGTTCCCGTTCGCGGCGATCGGGGGCGGGCTGCTCGCGGCGACGACCGGTGGCGGGGCGATCCTCGGCGCGGTGGCCGGCCACGCGGCGTCCGGGATGAGCCGGCAAGACCTCAAGGAGCTCGGCGAGCGGCTCGACGAGGGCCAGGCGGCGCTGGTCGTGGTGGCGGCGTCGGACATCGGCGCGAAGGTCGAGCGGGCCATGAAGCACGCCCAGAAGGTCGAGGCCAAGCAGCTCAAGGCGGACACGGCCGAGATCGAGCAGGACGCGAAGGCCGCCGGCGCCCCCGCGTGAGGGACGCCGGCGGTTCCGTCACCGGCCGTATCGGCTCTTCAGGTGCCGCCAGAAGTCGCGCAGCATCCACTTGTCGAACTCGGTGATCTGCGTGGCGCTGCCGGCCTTCATGATGAAGCCTTGCCCGGGCAGCGGGTCCCAATCGTAGAAGTCATCCAACCCGTACGTATGTCCCATTTCATGCAGCAAAATGTGGATGTTTTCCGTGCTCAGATTGCTCATGAAGTACTCGGAGCCGATCCGCTGACCCCAGTCGCCACCGGCCCCGCCGCTGAAGCCCGCGGTGAGCCACAGCGAATGGTCGTAATGGTGGGAGGCGCCGCCCGGGCACCCCGAATAGTTCCCGTCCTGATGGAAGAACCGACCACAGGGCTCGCTGCACTGCGGCGCGTTTTCCCGGATGTTATTGACATAGACGTCGACCGAGCTGTCGGTCCATTCGAGCTGTGACCGATCGCGTACCGCCCAGCCGACGACCTTCACCGGCACCTGTTTGTACGGCCAGTTGTTCCAGCCGGCGCCGTTGTCGAGCATCTGGTCCATCCACTTCTGGTACTGCCGTTGCAGGGCGGCCGCCACGGCATCGCGCTGGGCGGCCGTCACGTGCGCGGTCGAGTCCCAGCGAACGCAGTAATTGATCGCCCCGGCGCCGGCGACCAGCTGGTCCCAGCCGTAGTTCCTGAACCCATAGAGATCGCTGTACGTCTGCTCCTCGTGCGACCAGACGGAGGCGAGCGGCCCGGCCAGGTTCGACGGCGGGTTCCAGGAATCCCCGGCCGGAGGCGTCGTGGGGAGAGTGGTCGGCGTGGCCGGGGTGGTCGGCGTGGTGCCACCGGTGCAGGCCGTGCCATTGATGGTGAAACCGGCCGGAGAAGGGTTCGACCCGCTCCAAGCGCCCGTGAACCCGATACTGACCGTGCCACCGGAGGCGACCGCCCCATTCCAGCTGACACTGGCCGCGGTCACCGCCTGACCCGATTGCGCCCAGGTGGCGTTCCAGCCCTGACTCACTTTCTGGGCGGAGTTGGGGAACGTGAACCCGAGCGTCCAGCCGTTCAGCGGGTCGCCCAGGTTGGAAATGGTGACGGAGGCCTGGAAGCCGCCCTGCCACTGGCTCGGGATCGTGTAGGCGACCCGGCACCCGACCGCGGCATAGGCCGGCTTCAGCACGCCCACGACCGAGAATGCGGCCAGCAGGCAGGCAAGCGCCCAAACGGCGCGACGTCTCATCGGAGGTCCTTTCTCGACGAGCCCTCGAGAGAATGAGACCGTGGCACCGTTCCGCAGACAGGCTACTTCCAGCATAAATAGACGTCAATGAATCACCGGCGCGGGGGATTCACGGGATGGCATGCCCGGGTTCCCCGCAGCGAGGCCCGCCGTCCGCCGAGGGCCTGTAGCGTCCGGTACGAGGTGATCATTTGTCCAAGACCATGCTGGCCGGACGTCGGCCGATGCCCGCGCACATCACCGTCTACGTCTTCGTCATCGTCCCGTTCGTGGCGCTGCTCGCGGCCGTCCCGCTCGCCTGGGGACACGGCCTGAGCGGGCTCGACCTGGCCCTCGCGGCCGGCTTCTACGTGCTGACCTGCCTCGGCACCACGGTCGGCTACCACCGCTACTTCACGCACGGCTCGTTCAAGGCCAAGCGCCCGCTCCGGCTGGCCCTGGCCGTCGCCGGGAGCATGGCCGTGCAGGGCCCGATCCTGCACTGGGTGGCCGACCACCGGCGGCACCACGCGTTCTCCGACAAGGAGGGCGACCCGCACTCGCCCTGGCTGTTCGGCACCTCGCCGGCCGCGCTCGCCCGCGGCTTCTGGCACGCCCACCTCGGCTGGATCCTCGACCGCGACCTGACCAACCAGGAACGGTTCGCTCCGGATCTGCTCGACGACCGCGACCTGCGCATCGTGCACCGGCTGTTCGGCCCGCTGACGATCGCGACGCTGGTCGCCCCGGCCCTGCTCGGCGGCCTGATCACCTGGTCCTGGGCGGGCGCGCTGACCGCGTTCTTCTGGGCCGGCCTGGTGCGCATCACGTTCCTGCACCACGTCACGTGGTCGGTCAACTCGGTCTGCCACATGATCGGCGAGCGGCCGTTCGCGGCCCGCGACAAGTCGGCGAACTTCTGGCCGCTGGCCATTCTGAGCATGGGCGAGGCCTGGCACAACCTGCACCACGCCGACCCGACGCAGGCCCGGCACGGTGTGCGGCCCGGCCAGATCGACATCTCGGCCCGGGTCATCTGGATCTTCGAGCGGCTCGGCTGGGCCCACGACGTGCGCTGGCCGACGCCGGAACGGCTGGCGAAGCTGACCAAGGCGGCATAATGGCCGGGTGCGAGAAGTGGTCGACGGCGTCTTCGAGCTCAGCCTCGGTTTCGTCAATGTGCATCTGGTCCTGACCGACGACGGTGTCGTGCTGGTCGACACCGGCCTGCCCCGGCGTTCGGCGCGCATCGAGAAGGCGCTGCACGAGATCAAGAAGCAGATCGGCGACGTACGCACGATCCTGCTCACGCATCATCATTTCGACCACACCGGCAACGTCGCCGATCTGCGCACCCGCTCGGGCGCCCGGGTCGTGGCCCATGCCGCCGACGCCACCATCATCAGCGGCGCCACTCGGGCCGAGCCGAAGCGGGCACTGGTCCGCCTGGTCGGCCGGTTCATGACCGCCGCGCCCACGAAGATCGACCAGGTGATCTCGGTCGACGAGTCCGAGCCGATCCCGGGCTTCACCGCCCTGCACACCCCCGGCCACACCCGCGGGCACGTCTCGTTCCTGCTCGACCGGGCCGGCGGCGTGCTGTTCGCGGGCGACGCGGCGGCCGGCAAGAAGGGCGAGGTCGGCAGCGCGCCACGGTCCGCCGCGGAAAACGTCGACGAGCTCGACCGCAGCGTGGTCAAGCTGGCGTCGCACGACTTCGAGAACGCCGTGTTCGGCCACGGCCAGGCGGTCAGCGGCCGGGCGGTCGAGCGGTTCCGCGCGTACGCGAGCACCCTCGGCGTTTGAGTTGTGTTCGGGAATCGGCTAACGGCAATGTGATGTGCCGGACATCGGCGCAGATCATCGTGACGGTATGCGAGTCGCTCTGGTCACGGAGTCCTTCCTGCCGGATGTCAACGGGGTCGCGCACTCGGTAGTGCGAGCGGCCGAACATCTGATGCGTCGCGGGCACCAGCCGATGGTGATCGCCCCGCAGCCGCCGCCGGCGCTGCGCGATGCCCGGGTCGACGTGCCCTACGAGGTGGTCCGGATCGCCTCACTGCCGATGCCCGGCTACCCGCAGGTCCGGCTGGGTCTGCCCACGCCCACGATGACCGGCGCGCTGAAGGCGCACGGCACCGATGTGGTGCACCTGGCCAGCCCGTTCTTCCTCGGCGCGTGGGGCGCGGCGGCGGCCAGGTCGCTGAGGCTGCCGGCGGTCGCCGTCTACCAGACCGATGTGGCCGCCTACGCCCGCGCCTACAAGGTCGGCATGACCGAGGGCGCCGCGTGGCGCTGGATCCGCACGGTGCACAACTCGGCCGCGCGCACGCTCGTGCCTTCCACCGAGTCGGGCGCGGCGCTCGGCGCGCACGGGGTGGAGCGCATCCACCTGTGGCGGCGCGGCGTCGACGACGTGCAGTTCCATCCCGGCCGGCGCAGCGACGGCCTGCGACGCGCGCTGGCGCCGAACGGCGAGGTGGTCGTCGGATTCGTGGGCCGCCTGGCGGTGGAGAAGCAGATCGACCTGCTCGAGGAGGTCAGCCGCCTGCCCGGCGTACGCCTGGTGATCGTCGGCGACGGCCCGGCCGGTCCCGCCCTGCGCAAGGCTCTCCCCCGCGCCCATTTCCTCGGCGTGCGGCGCGGCCTCCAGCTGGCGCGCATCTACGCGAGCCTCGACATCTTCGCGCACACCGGGCCGTACGAGACGTTCGGTCAGGCGGTGCAGGAGGCGATGGCCAGCGGGTTGCCGGTGGTGGCGCCGAACGCGGGCGGTCCGGTCGATCTCGTGCACCACGGGCGGTCCGGTTATCTGGTGCCGCCCTTCGAGGCAAAAGGCTTCACCGACGCCGTACGCGATCTGGCCGCCGATCCTTCGAAACGGGCCATGTTCGGCGCCGCCGGCCGGGTGGCGATCCAAGGCCGCAGCTGGTCGGCGGTTGGCGAGGAACTGATCGGGCACTATGAGGCCGTGTGCGGTAACTCGGTGATGGCGGTGGCCGCGTGAGGATCGTGCGGGTGGCGAATTTCGTGGCGCCCCGGTCGGGTGGCCTCAAGACGGCGTTGCGTCATCTCGGCACCGGCTACCGGGACGCCGGGCACGAGTCGATGATGGTCATTCCCGGGCCGGAGTTCGCCGACGAGCAGACGCCGCAGGGCCGGGTCATCACGCTGCCCGGGCCGCTGGTGCCCGGCGTCGGCGGCTACCGCGTGCTGCTCGAACGGCGTCGCCTCGCCACCATGCTGCGCACGCTGCGGCCGGACAGCATCGAGATCAGCGACCGCACCACCCTGCGCTGGCTGGGCCGATGGGCGCGCCGCGAGGGCGTGGCGTCGATGATGGTGTCGCACGAGAGCCTCGACGGCCTGCTGCGGCTGTTCGGCCCGGCGTCCGGCCGGCGCATCGGCGACGTGCTCAACCGTCGCACCGCCCAGGACCACGACCAGATCGTCTGCACCACCCAGTGGGCGGCCAACGAGTTCGAGCGGATCGGCATGCCGAACGTGGTGCGGGTGCCGCTCGGCGTCGACCTCGACCGTTTCTCGCCGTCCCGCCGCTCGCCCGAGATGCGCGCCCGCTGGGCCACGCCCGACGACGTGCTGCTGCTGCACTGCGGCCGGCTTTCGCCGGAGAAGAAACCCCGGCGTTCGCTCGCGGCCGTCGAGGGTCTTCGTCAGGCGGGCGTACGCGCGGTGCTCGTCGTCGCCGGGGCCGGGCCCCTGCGGCACACGCTGCAGGACGAGGCCGCCGAGCGAGGTCTGCCGGTGCGCTTCCTCGGGCACGTGAGCGATCCGGCCGAGCTGGCGACGCTGCAGGCCAGTGTGGACGTGGCGATCGCGCCCGGCCCGATCGAGACGTTCGGGCTCGCCGCGCTGGAGACGCTGGCCAGCGGCACGCCGGTGGTGGTGAGCTCGGAGAGCGCGCTGCCCGAGGTGATCGGCTCGGCCGGCCTGGCGGCGGCGGGCGAGGGCCCGGCCTACGCGCAGGCGGTCCGCCGGCTGCTGGCGGTCCCCGAGGACGAGCGGCGTGCCCGGGCTCGGGCCCAGGCCGAGAAGTTCCCGTGGTCGGCGTCGGTGGTCGGGTTCCTTGCCGCACACGAGGCCGCGGTCCGCATGCGCTGCACGATGTCGGTATGACATCCGAGCTGTGCTATCTGACCGCCACCGATCTCGCCGAGCGTCTCCGCCGCCGGGAGGTGTCCGCCCGCGAGGTGGTGGACGCATTCCTGGCCCGCATCGACACGGTCAATCCGCTGATCAACGCGATCGTCACGCTCGACCCGGCCGGCGCCCTCGACGCCGCGGTGGCCGCCGACGAACGGATCATGTACGAGGCGCCGGGTCCCCTGCACGGCCTGCCGATCGCGTTCAAGGACACCCACGAAACCAGGGGCATGCGTACGACGTACGGCTCACCGTTGCTTGCCTCTTTCATCCCCGACCACGACGCCTTGCACATCTCCCGCATCGAGGCCGCCGGCGCGATCCGCATCGGCAAGACCAACGTGCCCGAGTTCGGCGCCGGCTCCCACACGTTCAACCCGATCTTCGGCGTGACGCGGAACCCGTACGCGCGGGATCGCTCCGCCGGTGGCAGCAGTGGCGGCGCCGCGGCCGCCCTGGCCGCGGGCCTCCAGCCGATCGCGGACGGCGGCGACATGGGCGGCTCGCTGCGCAACCCCGCGTCTTTCTGCAACGTCGTCGGCTTCCGCCCGACCCCCGGCCGCGTCCCGTCGTTCCCCTCCGACGCACCCTGGGACACCCTGACCACGGCCGGCCCGATGGCCCGCACGGTCAGCGACGTGGCGTTGCTGCTCTCGGTGATGGCCGGGTACGACGCACGGTCACCGATAGCGCTGGAGACCCCCTTCACCGGCTTCGCGGACTCCCTTCCCACCGGCCTGCGGGTCGCGTGGTCGCCCACGCTCGGCGGCCTGCCCGTCGACCCGGCCGTGCTCGAGGTCCTCGCGCCCGCCGTCTCGGTGTTCGCCTCGCTCGGCTGCCAGGTGGAGGAGGCCGACCCCGACCTGTCCGAGGCCGAGCTCATCTTCCGCACGATCCGAGCCCACCAGTTCGATCTGGCCCTCGGCCCCGACTACGACGCCCACCCGTCGGCCTTCAAGGCGTCCCTGGCCTGGAACATCGAGGAGGGCCGCAAGCTGACCCGAGCCGACCTGGGCCGCGCCCAGCAGGCGTGGTCCCGCCTGTGGCAGGCGTCCCTGGCATTCTGGGACCGTTACGACGTCCTGCTGGCCCCCGTGAGCCAGGTCCCCCCGTTCCCCGCCGACTGGGAGTACCCGCACTCGGTGGCCGGCGTCCCCCAGGAGTCCTACCTGGACTGGATGCGCTCGGCCTACCACGTGACGCTGCTGGGCGCTCCCGCCCTCTCGGTTCCCGCCGGCTTCACCCCCACCGGTCTGCCGATCGGTTTGCAGATAGTCACCCGCCCCCGAACCGACCGCCTGACCCTCCAGGTGGGCGCCGCCTTCGAGGCCGCCACCCACCACGGCCGACACCGCCCATCCCTGCCGTGACCAGCCGAAACACGCGGTTGCCGACCGCCCGAGCAAATTCGCCGGACACCGCAGGTACTCTATGATCGCGGGCCGCTAGCTCAATGGCAGAGCTGAGGACTTTTAATCCTTAGGTTCGGGGTTCGAGTCCCCGGCGGCCCACCAAAACGCCTGGTCAGGGCCCATGTAGGCCGGTACGCATCCCACCCGATCTGCCCGGTACAGCAGCGAAGTACAGCAGTAAGGGTCGGCGTGGTCAGTGATCCAGAGACTCGCCGAGCTTCTTCAGGGCCGCACGTGTCGCGGCCGAGGACACCACCGTGTAGATCTCCATCGTGATCGCGAACTGGGCGTGCCGCAGGATCTGCATGGCGACTCTCGGGTGCACGTCGAGATCCGCCAGCAGTGAGGCGCAGGTGCGCCGGGCGTCGCGGACCGTGATGCGGGGTACCCCGGCGAGGTCACAGCGCCGATTCCAGAAGCGGTTGAAGTTCCGCGGCTCGATCGGGGTGCCATAGCGGGTGGTAATGACGAAGCCGTTCTCCTGCCAGGCTTGGCCGGCGGCCTCACGCAGAGTCTGCTGAATCGCCTGCCGCTGGTGGAGCGCGACGGCGCAGACGTCAGGGAGAGGGAGTGTGCCCTCGGACTGTTCGGTTTTCGTTTCCCGGTGCAGCAATTGGTTGCCGATGCGTTGCAACTGAAGGTTGATGGTGAGTTCATATGCCGTCAGGTCGACATCGGGCCAGGTGAGGCCGAGCATTTCGCCCTTGCGCAGGCCGTGGACCAAGATGAGAACGTACGCGGCGTAGAGCGGATCGTCGTCGTCCCGGGCCGATTCGAGGAAGCGCCGTGCTTCGTCGCTCGACCAGGCTCGCCGCTTCTTCTTCCGGGCCGTGGGGACCTTGACACGTTTGGCGATGTTCACAGGAATATGGCCGTCGGTGATGGCTTGGGTCAGTAGGGTGCGCAGGACTCGCCGGATGTGGGCAACGGTATTGACCGACGGAAGGTCTTGGCAGCAGTGGCCGACGGCGCAGCAGCGGCGTTTCGGCGGTGGCCGCCGGAGGTCCTTTCCTTGGGCGCAGCATTGGCAGCGCCGCCGCAGCGCGTTGAGCCAGGTCTGGGTTTCGTTGACGCGTAGCCGATCGAGGCGGCGGGCGCCGATGCCGGGGATGATGTAAAGCCGGGCGAGGGTTTCGTAGGTGACGTAAGTGTCGGGCGCGAGGTTCGGCTTCACGATCTCGCGGAGCCAATAGGTCGCATAGGCGGCCACGGTCAGACCTCGCGTGGCCATGGGGCCGGCCTTCGCTTGCTGATGCAGCTTGAGCCACTTCTCGTGGACGTCCTCGCGCCGTTGCCCGTACACGTACTTCCGGGTTCGAGTGCCATCGGGCTTTTCCACCCACACGTAGGCGGCGAAGCCGTTGCGGTAGGGATAGATGGAGCCTTCCCCGTTGGCGCGGGCGCGGCCAGGTATCAGGCCGCGTCCTGCCGCTCGATCAGGTCGTGGATGTATTCATCGACCCATTCCGGCAGGATGCGGCGATGCTGCCGTCCTTCACTGAGCGCAGTTCGCCGGTGGCAATTTTCATTTTGACTTTCGACAGGCCATGTCCCAGGAGCGCCGCCACCTCAGCTGGGGAGTACCAGCGCGGTTGGATGACGCGTCCCGGTCGCGGGCCCGACGGCTTCCTGCGCCTGCAACGCACCATCTGGCGCCGCACCGAAGGCTTCCCGCACCTGTGGGACGGCCAGCAAGCCGACCTCGTCGGCAATCGGTCCCGACAACGCGGGCTCCATCGCCGTCGCGTCACGGTTTAGGTATGGCGTATGAAGGTCGGATACGCGACCACGTCTTCACTAACGGCGGCTGGCGAGACTCCCTTTTCTACGCAGTCTTGGCCGATGAATGGCAGAGCGAACAGAACTAAAGCGTTAACTATTGCCGCGGCTTGACAGGAGAGGTGTCGATCACCCGGTCTCACGGCCATGCTGGGGCGCAGCGCTCTGGAACGCGGAGACCGAGTTCCCCTCGCGGACCCTCCGCAACGAGTGATCAAGCGCCGTTGCCTGTTCTTGATCAAGCTGGTCGGCCACGAGCGCACCGAAGTCGCTCGCGATGTCCGGCAGAGTGGTTCGCAGGACTTGCTCGTCATGGCTGCGCATCAACAATCACTCTCCGCTGGACGGCTCCGCTCGCAATGAGTCTGGCGCGGCAGCCATCCGATCGTCCAGCATCTCCACACGGGCGTTCAAAGAGCAGGTTCAGCGACGTAGATCCCGATTTCTGTGAGAAGTTTCTGTACGGGTTCAAGAGGCGACCCGCGAACGGGCCGCCCGCGCCGCCTAGCAGGGCCGGGCCGGGCCCACCGCCGGAAGCCTAAACCTGCGGCCCGGCGCCGGCGGTTCCAGCCCGGCGGCAGGCGCGACGAGCACAACAAAGCCTCGGACCGCCTCTAGTTGCAAAAGACCGATCCGGGGCTTCAGGCGTTCCGAAGTTGGGAAGAACGCTCACGATCACGCCTGCAGCTTCTTGATCGCGACCAGGACCTGCTTGACCTGGTACGGCTTCGCCTTGCCGCTCCTGTTCTTGGATGTTGAGACGACAGACAAAAACAAGTCCACGAACCGGACGTTGTTGGCGTTCCGGCGCATGTCCGGCAGGAACCTTGCCGTCTAATCAGGCCGCGTCACGAGGCCCGTGCCTGCGACTATAGTCACACGACCACTCTCGACCCGACCGTCACTCGCGTCGCGGCCAGGGTGGAGGCCTCGCTTCACCTCCGGGCCGCCGGTTGGTGGGGGGCTGCGCCGACGGTTCGGACCGCGGTCATCAGCAGGCGCCAGAAGGTGGGCACGTCCAGGGCTACCGCTACGTCGGCGTTTGGCGCTCGGCCCGTGCGGCGATGCAGGTCTACGACGGTGGCGCCTCGGGTGTGTGTGCCGCCCAGCTCTACCGCTACCGGGGAGGCGATCGTGCGGAGGATCGCCGGGTCGATTACGGCGGCCACGGCTATCGGGTCGTGTACCGGTGGGTGCTCGAAGCCGAACTCGCGTCGGTAGGTGCCGGCGAAGAAGGTCATCAGCTCGGCGCAGATGGCGCCCAGGCGGGTGCCCATGCTCTGGAACTCGGCGATGATCTCGGTGGTCGCCAGGGCGCGGTGGGTGACGTTCAGGCCGATCATGGTGGTGGGCAGGCCCGAGCGCAGGACGATATCGGCGGCCTCGGGGTCGGTGACGATATTGAATTCGCCGTACGGGGTGGAGTTGCCCCGCTCGGTGGAACCGCCCATGAAGACCAGCTGCCGCACTCGGGGCAGCACCTCGGGATGACAGCGCAGCAGCAGGGCGACGTTGGTGAGCGGTCCGGTGGCGATCAGCGTGACCGGCTCGGGCGAGCCGACGATCAGCCGGCGCATCAGCTCGACCGCGTGCACGTTGACGACCTGGGCGACCGGCACGTCGAGCTGGGGACCGTCGAGGCCGGACGAGCCGTGGATGTCCTCGGCGACGATCAGCTGGCCCACCAGCGGACGATCGCAGCCGGCCGCCACCGGGAGCTCGTCACCGACGCCGGCCAGCGCGAGGATCTTCAGTGCGTTACGGGTCGTCTTGTCGAGCGTCTGATTGCCGGCGACGGTGGTGACCCCGAGGAGCCGCACCCGCGGGTCGCCCACGGCCAGCAGCAGGGCCAGCGCATCGTCATGCCCCGGATCGCAATCCAGGATCACCGGCACCGCTTGTCGAGCGTCTCGCGAAGAGTCCGTCATCCCCACGACGATAGGCCTGTTAAACGACGAAAGGCCCACCCCGATGGGGTGGGCCTTTCGTTACGTTGAGTCCGGCGGCGTCCTACTCTCCCACACCCTCCCGAGTGCAGTACCATCGGCGCTGGAGGGCTTAGCTTCCGGGTTCGGAATGAGACCG
>NZ_JBVJIU010000015.1:0-285514 GCF_055586105.1 Actinoplanes sp. NPDC051537 | reverse complement strand
AAACAGCCCCCCGCTTCCTTTTTCCCACCCCCCCCCCCCCCCCCCCCCCCCCCCCCCCCCCCCCCCCCCCCCCCCCCCCCCCCCCCCCCCCCCCCCCCCCCCCGCTGCGATCACTTCGCTTCGTCCGGGCGCCTCGGCACCTTCAGCACCTCGAACTGGTCGGTGTAGCCGCGCAGCGCGCCGTTCGGCGGGGTGGCCGACTCGTCCCGCTCGTGCGCGCCGCCGCTGCTCTCCGGCGCCACCCCGGCCGGCACGCCGTCCGCGCCCGGCTCGTCGGCCGCGTGCTTGGGCGCCTCCTCGGGCAGGCCCTTGGCCGCCCGCTTCGCCTGCCGCTTGAGCCGCCGCTTCTCCTTGCGGTTCTCCACCATCGTGTAGAGCGTCGGCACCAGCACCAGCGTGAGCAGGGTCGAGCTGACCAGGCCGCCGATGACCACAATGGCCAGTGGCTGCGAGATGAACCCGCCCTCGCCGGTGAGGCCGAGCGCCATCGGCAGCAGCGCGAAGATGGTCGCGATCGCGGTCATCAGGATCGGCCGCAGCCGGTGCCGGCCACCCTCGATCACCGCCTCCTGCACGCCCATGCCCTGCGCCCGGTAATGGTTGATCAGATCCATCAGCACGATCGCGTTGGTGACCACGATGCCGACCAGCATCAACACACCGATCAGCGCCGGTACGCCGAGGGCGGTGCCGGTGACCAGCAGCAGCACGATCGCGCCGGTCGCCGCGAACGGGATCGACACCAGCAGGATCACCGGCTGGATCAGGCTGCGGAACGTCGCCACCATGATGATGAAGACGATCGCGATGGCCGCGAGCACGGCCAGGCCGAGCTGCTTGAACGCGTCCGCCTGGTCCTGGCTGACGCCGCCGAGCGAGTACGTCGCGCCGGCCGGCATGGTGAGCGCGTCCAGCTTCTTCTTCAGGTCGGCGGTGGCAGCGCCGACGTCCGAGCCGGTGACCGTGCCCTTGACCGTGGCGCTGCGGTTGCCGTCGACCCGGGTGACCTGCTCGGGGCCGGACACCTGGTTGACGTCGGCGACCTGGTCGAGCCGGACCACGCCGCGGGACGTGGTGATCGGCATGGCCTTGAGCGCGTTCGGGTCGGCCGGGGCCTCGCCGTAGGAGACGACCACGTTCTCGGACACGCCCCCGACCGTGATCTGGCCGGCCGGCGCGGACCGGAAGGCGCCCGCGACACTCTGGCCGATCTGGGCCTCGGTGACGCCGTACGAGGCGGCCACGTCCCGCTTCACGACCACGTCGAGGCGCGGGACGCTGGCGGCGAGCGTGGTGGACACCTCGGTGACGCCGCTGGTCCCGGTCATCGCCTGCTGCACCTGCTGGGTGGCCTGCTGGAGCACGTCCTGGTCGGCCGCCTGCACGTTCACGGCGAGCTCGCTGCCGCCGAGGCCGGAGCTGTCGCCGCCGACCGTGATCTCGCCGGCCCCGCTCATCGCGTCGAACTGGCCGCGCAGGTCGTCGGTGACCTTCTCGGCGTCGGCGTCCTGCTCGAGCCCGACCTGGAAGCTGGCCGTGCTGGCGCCGGACGCCCCGGCGAACGGGTTGAACTCGCCGTTGCCGACCGTGACCTGGTAGGTCTTCACGTCCTTGTTGTCGGCGAGCACCTGCTCGACCTTCTTGGCCGCGGTGTCGGTGGCGGCCAGGCTGGTGCCGACCGGCAGCTCCTGGGTGATGCTCAGCGAGTCCTGCCCGGACTGGTCGAGGAAGTTGGTCTTCAGCTGGCTGCCGAGACCCAGGGTGAGGATCAGGACGACCAGGCCGATCGCCAGCGTGGTCCAGCGCCGCTTGGTGGCGAACCGGATCACCGGCAGGTACGCGCGCTGGAGCGGGCTGCGCAGCTCCTTCTCCTCGGCCGCGCGGCGGATCGCCTCGCTGCCGGCGTCGCCCTTCGGCGGCCGCAGGAACCAGTACGCCAGGACGGGCACCACGGTCAGCGCCACGAACAGCGACGCCAGCAGCGCCACCGTGACGGTGATGGCGAACGACGAGAAGATCTGCCCGACCAGGCCGCCGACCAGGGCGATCGGCAGGAACACGGCGACCGTCGTGAGCGTCGAGGCGGTGACCGCGCCGGCCACCTCACGGACCGCCGAGACGATGGCGTGACTCTTCTGTTCGCCGTACTCGAGATGTCGCTTGATGTTCTCGAGGACGACGATCGAGTCGTCGACCACCCGCCCGACGGCGATCGTGAGCGCGCCCAGGGTGAGCAGGTTGAGCGTGTAGTCGCCGACCCACAGCGCGATCAGCGCGATCAGCACCGAGAGCGGGATCGAGACGGCGGTGACCAGCGTCGAGCGGACCGACATCAGGAAGATCAGGATGACGATCACGGCCATCACCAGGCCCAGCAGGCCTTCGGTGGTCAGGCTCTTGATCGACCGTTCGACGTACGGCGCCTGGTCGACCACGACCGTGAGCTTCGCGCCCGAGTCCTTCTCGAGGTCGGCCAGCTTGTCGCGGACCTCGCGGGAGATCTGCACCGGGTTGCCGTTGGGCTTCGCGGTGACCTGGACGCCGAGGCTGTCGACCCCGTCGGTACGCGTGTAGGACGTCGCCGTCGGCAGCTTGCTCTCCACGGTGGCGACGTCGCCCAGCTTGACCGGGCCCTTGCTGCCGGTGAGGAAGAGCCCCTTGAGGTCGTCGACCGAGGTGATCGGGTTGCCGACCTGCACGTTGAGCGACTTGTCGCCGTCGGTGACCGAGCCGGCCGGGATCGAGATGCCGTTGGCCTGCAGCACCGTGGCGATCGACTGTGGGCTGACCCCGGCCGCGGTGAGCTTCGGGAGGTCCGGCGTGATCACGACCTGCTTGGATCGGGCGCCGGTGACGGTCGTGTCGCGTACGCCCTCGATGCCGTTCAGCTCGGGCACCACGGTCTGGTTGAGCTTGGCCAGCAGGTCGCTCTCGTCGGCGCCGCCGGAAGCCGCCAGCACGATCGCCGGGATGTCGTCGGTGCTGCCCGCGAAGATCTGCGGTTCGACGTTCTCCGGGAGGGTGGGCTGGATCCGGTTGACCGACGTGGTCAGCTGGTTGACCGCCTGGTCGAGGTCCGTGCCGTAGACGAACAGCACGGTGATCGTGGCCGAGCCCTCGGACGTCGTCGACGTGACGCTCTCGATGCCGTCGACGCCCTTGACCGCGTTCTCGATCGGCTCGGTGATCTGATCCTGAATGATCTCCGGGCTCGCGCCCGGGAGAGTCGCCCCGACGAACGCGGCCGGGAACTCGATCGACGGGAACAGCTGCTGCTTCAGAGATGGGATGGCGAACAGCCCGAAGCCCGTGATCACGATCGCGATCAGGGCCACGAGTCCTCGGTTGGCAAGACTGAGCCGGGTCAGGAATGACATGGGCGCTCCCCCCGTAATAGTTCGGCCTGCATGAATAGTTTGCCTGACGCGAACAAATGGTTTTTCGCCGGGGTGTTTTGATACCGTCCGGCCATCAGCGCGCTACGAAGAAGGGTTGGCGTTGGCCGGGAACGAACAGCTCATCGCGGACATTATGGGCGCCCAGGAGCGGCTCCAGCAGATGTTCGGGTACGACCGGTCAGACCCGCTCTTCTCGTCGCACCTGACGCTGTCGCAGTTCAAGATCCTCATGCTGCTCGCCCGGCACGGCAATGTGTCGGGCGGCGAGCTGGCGCGGCTGCTCGGCGTCGGCCTCGCCGCGCTCAGCGGCATGGTGGATCGGCTCGTGCAACAGGACCTGGTGACGCGCACCGAGGACCTGCACGACCGGCGGGTGCGCCGGATCGGCCTCACGCGTAAGGGCGGCGAGCTCATCGGGAGCATCCTCAACGCCGGTGAGACGAAAATGCGCGCGATCCTCAGCCGGCTCTCAGCGGAAGAGCTCGACGTCGTGTGCCGGGCCAGCCTGCTTCTGGTGAAGGCGGCCGAGCAGGAGTCAGGCCAGGCCTAGCTCGCGGGCCGCGATGAGCACGTCGTTCTGGATCGTGGTCGGGGACGGCGCGGTGGAGATCGCCCACTCCGGGTCCTTGAGGCCGTGCCCGGTGACGGTGCAGACGATGGTGGCGCCGGCCGGCACCTTGCCCGCCTGCGCCTGCTGGATCAGGCCGGCCACGCTGGCCGCGCTGGCGAGCTCGACGAAGACGCCGACCTCGCGGGCGAGCAGCCGGTACGCGGTGAGGATCTCCCGGTCGGTGACGGCCTCGATCAGGCCGCCGGACGCGTCCCGGGCGTCGAGCGCCTTGGTCCAGCTCGCCGGGTTGCCGATGCGGATGGCGGTGGCGATGGTGGACGGCTCGGGGACGACCTTGCCGTTCACGATCGGGGCGGCGCCGGAGGCCTGGAACCCGTACATCTTCGGCAGCTTCGAGGCGTTGCCCGCCTCGCGGTCCTCGAGGTAGCCCATCCAGTACGCGGAGATGTTGCCGGCGTTGCCCACGGGGAGGCAGTGGATGTCGGGGGCGTCGCCGAGCGCCTCGACGATCTCGAAGGAGGCCGTCTTCTGCCCGTGCAGGCGGAAGATGTTGACGGAGTTGACCAGCGAGACCGGGAAGTCCTGGGACAGCTTGGCGGCGAGCGCGAGGCAGTCGTCGAAGTTGCCGTTGACCTGGAGCAGCTTGGCGCCGTGCACGAGCGCCTGGGCCAGCTTGCCGAGCGCGATCTTGCCCTGCGGCACGAGCACCGCGCAGGTCAGGCCCGCACGGGCGGCGTACGCCGCGGCGGATGCGCTGGTGTTGCCGGTGGACGCGCAGATGATCGCCTTGGAGCCGTCCTCGACCGCCTTGGACACGGCCATGGTCATGCCGCGGTCCTTGAACGAGCCGGTCGGGTTGGCCCCCTCGACCTTGAGGTAGACGTCGGCGCCGACCCGCTGGGACAGCACCGGCGCCGGCACGAGCGGCGTGTTGCCCTCGTGCAGCGTGACCACCGGGGTGGCGTCGGTGACCGGAAGGCGGTCCCGATAGCGCTCGATCAATCCCCGATACATGGTCGACTCCTCCGGATTCGGGTGGCGTTCCCAGGTAGGGTGCCTGACGGCACCGAATCTTGGGACCGAAAGTCCACTACTCGGGACGGTGACTGACGGCCTCGACGTTGTTGCCGTCCGGGTCGCGGACGAACGCGCCGTAGTAGTTCTCGTGGTACTCCTCGTGGATCCGCGGCTCGTGCAGCACCTCGGCGCCCTTCGCCACGGCCGCCGCGAAGAACGCGTCGACCTCGTCGCGGCTGCGGGCGGCGAAGGCGATGTGCGACTCGCGGAAGCCGTCGCCCTCGCTGAGCTCGCTGATCCAGAAATCGGCGTGACCGCCGTTGCCGTACCCGATGGCGACCTTGACGTCCATCAGGCGGCTGCCGCCGAGCGGCGCCAGCACGGCGTCGTAGAAGGCCCCGCTCGCGGCCAGATCGGAACACTGGAAACCCACGTGGTCGAGCACGGCTCAGACCCCTCCCTCGACGCGCAGCACGCTGGCGATGGATCGGACGATGTCCAGTTGCGACAGTGAGTCGACGGTAGCCGCCAAATTCGAGTCCGGGGCGCCGTGGGTCACGATGACCAGCTTCGCGTCGGCCTCGCGGCCCGACTGGCGCACGGTCGCGATCGACACCTCGTGCTTGGCGAAGACGCCCGCCACCGCGGCCAGCACGCCCGGCTTGTCGTCGACGTCGAGATTGATGTGGTAACGGGTGACGGCCGCGCCGATCGGGCGGATCGGCAGGTGGGCGTAGTTGCTCTCGCTCGGCGCGCGGAAGCCGGCCAGCCGGTTGCGGGCCGCCGCCACGATGTCGCCGAGCACCGCGCTCGCGGTCGGCGTGCCGCCCGCGCCGCGGCCGTAGAACATCAGCTGACCGGCCGCGTCGGCCTCGACGAAGACGGCGTTGAACGCGTCGCCGACGCCGGCCAGCGGGTGGCTGCGCGGGATCATCGCCGGGTGCACGCGCACGCTGACCGACTCGACGCCGTCGGCGTCCGGGCCGCGCTCGGCGATGCAGAGCAGCTTGATCGTGCAGCCCATCTCCTTGGCGCTGGCCATGTCGCCGGCGGTCACCCCGGTCATGCCCTCGCGGAACACGTCGGCGGCGGTGACCCGGCTGTGGAAGGCCAGCGAGGCGAGGATGGCGGCCTTGGCCGCGGCGTCGAAGCCCTCGACGTCGGCGGTCGGGTCGGCCTCGGCGTAGCCCAGCTCGGTGGCCTCCTCGAGAGCCTCGCTGAAGCCCGCGCCGGAGGAGTCCATCGACGAGAGGATGAAGTTCGTCGTGCCGTTCACGATGCCGGTGACCCGGGTGACCCGGTCGCCGTGCAGGGACTCGCGCAGCGGGCGCAGCAGCGGGATGGCGCCGGCCACCGAGGCCTCGTAGTAGAGGTCGGCCCCGCCGTCCGAGGCGGCGTCGTGCAGCGCCGCGCCGTCCTCGGCGAGCAGCGCCTTGTTCGCCGTGACCACGCTCTTGCCGGCCCGGAGCGCCTCGACCAGCCAGCCGCGGGCCGGCTCGATGCCGCCGACGACCTCGACCACCACGTCGACGTCGTCGCGCTTGACCAGGCCCAGCGCGTCGGTGGTGAACAGGCCGTCGCGGACGGGCAGATCACCGCGCTCGCGCCCGAGCCGCCGCACCGCGATGCCGACGATCTCCAACGGCGCCCCGATCCGGGCCGTCAGGTCCTCGGCCTGCCGGTGCAGCAGGCGGACCACTTCCGAGCCGACGGTGCCGCAGCCCAGCAGGGCGAGGCGCACGGGTTTAACCGGGTTCATCCAACATCCAATGCGAGCAGGTCGTCCTCGGTCTCGCGGCGCACGATCACGCGCGAGACGCCGTCGCGGACCGCCACCACGGGCGGCCGAGGCACGTGGTTGTAGTTGCTGGCCATGCTCCGGCAATAGGCGCCGGTGCCCGGCACGGCGAGAAGATCTCCGGGCTGCACGTCGGCGGGCAGGAATTCATCCTTCACGACGATGTCCCCGCTTTCACAATGCTTTCCCACGACGCGGGCCAGCATCGGCTCGGCGGCGCTGGCCCGGCCGGCCACCGTGGCGGAGTAGGACGCGTCGTACAGGGCCGTGCGGATGTTGTCGCTCATGCCGCCGTCGACGCTCACGTAGGTGCGGATGCCGTCGACGTCCTTGACCGTGCCCACCTCGTAGAGCGTGAAGACGGACGGGCCGACGATCGCGCGGCCGGGCTCGACCGAGAGCCGCGGCTTGCGCAGGTTGGCCGCCTCGCACTCGCCCTCGACGATCTTGTTGATGCGTTTGGCGAGGTCACCGGGCGTGGAGGGGTCGTCCTGCGTGGTGTACGCGATGCCGAAGCCGCCGCCCAGGTCGAGCTCCTCCAGCTCGACGCCGCGGGCGTCGCGGATCTGGGACTGGAGCTCGAGCACCCGGCGGGCCGCGACCTCGAAGCCGCTGGTGTCGAAGATCTGCGAGCCGATGTGCGAGTGCAGGCCCTTGAGGTCGAGCTTGTCCTCGTCGAGGATCCGGACCGCGGCCGCGAAGGCCGCGCCGCCGGCCAGCGAGAAGCCGAACTTCTGGTCCTCGTGGGCGGTCGCGATGAACTCGTGGGTGTGAGCCTCGACACCGACCGTGACCCGCACGAGCACCTTGGGCCTTTTGCCATATTTTTCGGACAAATCCGTTAAGCGGGTTATTTCGTCGAATGAGTCGATGACGATGCGTCCGACGCCCGCCTCCAGTGCCCGCGACAATTCGGACATGGACTTGTTGTTGCCGTGGAAGCCGATCTTCTCCGGGGGAAAGCCGGCCTTCAGTGCCACCGCGAGCTCGCCGCCCGAGCAGACGTCGAGGAACAGACCCTCCTCGGCGATGACCTTCACGACCGCCTTGCACAGGAACGACTTGCCCGCGTAGTAGACGTCGGCGTCGCCGAACGCGGAGGCGAACTCCCGGCAGCGCGACCGCAGGTCGACCTCGTCGAGCAGGTAGGCCGGGGTGCCGTGCTCGGCCGCCAGGTCGGCGACGCTCACGCCGCCGATCTCCAAGGACCCGGCCTCGGTGCGGCTCACGGTGCGGGGCCAGAGCTGCGGCACGAGGGCGTTCACATCCTCGGGCGTACGCAACCAGGCCGGCCCCCGGTAACCGAGGTCGCCGTGCAGCGCCCCGGCCTCATGAGCTCGCATGTCCTACATCCTTTCGGGGGCCGAGACCCCGAGCAGGCCCAAACCGTTCGCAATCACCGTACGGGTGGCGTCGTTGAGCCAGAGCCGGGCCCGGTGCCCGTCGGTGATCGTCTCCTCGCCCTTCGGCACCACCCGGGACTCGGGCTCGTCGTACCACCGGTGGTACGCGCCGGCGATCTTCTCGAGCAGGCGCGCGATGTGGTGCGGCTCGCGCAGCTCGGCCGAGCGGATGATCGTGTCCGGGTACTCCCCGAGGGCCTTGAGCAGGTCGTTCGCCCGATCGCTGGAGAGCAGCTCGGGCTGGAACCCGGCCGGCTCGCCCCGGGTCAGTCCGGCGTCGGCCGCGGTGCGCGCGATGCTGGCCGTCCGCGCCGCGACGTACTGCACGTAGTAGACCGGGTTCTCCCGGGTGGCGCTGGTCCAGAGCTCGACGTCGAGGTCGATCGGCGAGTCGGACGAGTAGCGGGCGAGCGCGTACCGCGTGGCGTCCACGCCGAGCGCGTCGACGAAGTCCTCCAGGGTCACCACCGTGCCGGCGCGCTTGCTCATCCGTACGGGCTCACCGTCGCGCACCAGATTGACCAGCTGGCCGATCAGGATCTCGAGGTTCTTCTCCGGGTCGTCGCCGAAGCAGGCGGCCATCGCCTTCATCCGCCCGATGTAGCCGTGGTGGTCGGCGCCCAGCATGATCACGACGCGGTCGAAGCCGCGCTTGCGCTTGTCGAGGTAGTACGCGCAGTCGGCCGCGAAGTAGGTCCAGGCGCCGTCCGACTTGCGGAGAACCCGGTCCTTGTCGTCGCCGAACTCGGTCGTGCGCAGCCAGGTCGCCCCGTCGGCGGAGAAGATGTGCCCCTGCTCGCGGAGCCGGTCGAGCGCCTCCTGGAGCTCGCCCCGGTCGTGCAGGTCCTTCTCGTTGAAGTAGGTGTCGAAGCGAACGCCGAACTCGGTCAGCGACTGCTTGATCTCGGCGAACATCAGCGCGACGCCGACCCGGCGGAACGTCTCGAGCGCCTCGGCCTCGCCCAGCTCGAGCACGTCGGGCGCCTCGGCGCGGACGGCCGTGGCGATCTCGGCGATGTAGTCGCCGCCGTAACCGTCCTCGGGGGCGGGCTCGCCCTTCGCGCTCGCGTAGAGGGAGTTCGCGAAGCGGTCGATCTGGGAGCCGGCGTCGTTGAAGTAGTACTCGGTGCCGACCTCGGCCCCCGCCGCCCGCAGCAGGCGGGACAGCGCGTCGCCGACCGCGGCCCAGCGGACGCCGCCGATGTGCACCGGCCCGGTCGGGTTGGCCGAGACGAACTCGAGGTTGATCCGCTCGCCGCTCAGCGTGTCGGTATGTCCGTATTTCTCGCCCGCGAGCACGATGTCGCGGGCCAGCACGCCGGCCGCGGCCGCGTCGAGCCGAATGTTCAGGAAGCCCGGGCCGGCGATCTCCACCGACTTGACGCCCGGCTGCCGGCCGAGCTCCTCGGCGAGCGCGGCGGCCAGCTCGCGCGGCGCCACTCCGGCCTTTTTGCCCAGCTGCAGGGCTAGCGTGGAGGCATAGTCGCCGTGCTCGGGGTTGCGCGGTCGCTCCACCGTCGTCGTCCCGGGCAGCATGGCGACATCGAGCCCGCGGGTCTCGAACACGGCACGAGCGGCTGAGAGAACGGTGGCAGCAAGGTTGGCGGGAGTCACCCAGCCATGCTATCGGGGGTAGACTTTCGCACTCGGCGGCCACCCGAGCCCCGCCCTTCCGCTTCTTACGAATCGACGAGGCACGATGAGCATGAGTACGCCGGGCCCCGAGCGGGTCCCGTCCACCGTCAAGGTCGGAAAGACATCCGGCCAGGGCAAGCCGCCCGCGTCCAAGTCCGGCGCGAAGAAAGCCACTCCCGGCGCGAAGAAGGCCACTCCCGGCGGTAAGGGCCGCAAGCCCGTCACGCCGGTCAAGGTCGCCGGCAGCCGCAGCTGGGGCCCGATGGTGATGATCGGCGCGGTCGTCGCGTTCTTCGTCGCGGTGGTTGTCATCGGCGTCGTCTACGTCGTCAAGGGCTCCCGCAGCTGGGAGGACAAGGTCGCCGACATCAAGGGCGTGGTCAACTACCGCGCCCAGAAGAACCCGGCGCTCGAGGCCCGCGACCACAAGGACGGCACGCTCACCTACGTGACCAACCCGCCGGTCGGCGGCGCGCACAACCCGACCTGGCAGAACTGCATGGGTGACGTGTACGCCGCGCCGATCGCCAACGAGCACGCCGTGCACAGTCTCGAGCACGGGGCGGTCTGGGTGACGTACAAGCAGGGCCTGCCCGCCGACCAGGTGGCCGTCCTGGCCAAGAAGGTCCAGGGCAAGGACTACATGCTCATGTCGCCGTACGCGAACCTCGACAAGAACGTCTCGGTCCAGGTCTGGGGCTACCAGCTCAAGGTCGACGACGTGAACGACAGCCGGATTGACGCGTTCATCAAGGACGCGCGACTGGTCGCCTCGATGGAGCCCGGCGCCGCCTGCTCCAGCGGCAACACGACGACCGGCCCGGTCACCGCGGCCGCGACCGGCACGGGCGGCTGATGACCGTCACCACCGACTCGGGCGCGGCGGCTCCGGCCGCCGCCCCGGTCAACGGCGCACCCGGCCGCCGCGGCGGCCGGGCCTGGTTCCTGGTGGCCGCCGCGCTGGTGGTCGGACTCCTGCTCGGCGGCGCGCTCGGCGTGCTGGTGCCGCGCCTGTCCACCCCCGGCGACGACTCGGTCGAGGCCGGCTTCCTGCGTGACATGTCGACCCACCACGCCCAGGCCGTGGAGATGTCGATGATCGCCCACGCCAACTCGGCGAACCCCGAGATCGTCACCCTGGCCGGCGACATCGCATTGACCCAGCACGGCCAGATCGGCTACATGCAGGCCTGGCTGCGCGACTGGAACCTCAGCCCGACCGGCTCCCAGGAGCCGATGGCCTGGATGCCCGACTCGGCCGGCTCGGTGGTCAACGGCCTGATGCCCGGCATGGCGACCCCCGAGCAGATGGCCACGCTGCGCAAGGCGACCGGCAAAGACCTGGACGTGCAGTACCTGACGCTCATGCGCCAGCACCACCTGGGCGGCATCCACATGGCCCAGGAGGCTATAAACCTGAGCGACAACAAGGACGTCGACTGGCTGGCCGGCACGATGGTCACCGCCCAGCAGGGCGAGATCACCCTGATCGACAACCTGCTCAAGAAGATCCAGGGGACGTCTTAACCCGGTTGGCAGCGGTTCCTGGGGGCCTGCTAGGCTCTGGAACCACTGAGCCCCCGTAGCTCAGGGGATAGAGCGTCGCCCTCCGGAGGCGAAAGCGCAGGTTCGAATCCTGCCGGGGGCACCATTTCGGGGTATCTATGTGCGCGGAATGCTCGCACTGGGAAATGGTGCTATTCCAGCTCCGGGGCCGAGCCCCGGACCCCACGTGCTCTCGGCGCCCCGGACCCCACGTGCTCTCGGCGCCCCGGACCCCACGTGCTCTCGGCTTCGCCTTCGAGGGATCGTGCGTGGTCGCGCCTTCAGATAATGCGCCGGGTCTGTGGTGGGCGGCTGGCCAACTGCTCGACTCGCTCGTGCAGGTGGTCTACGTAGGGCTCCGACTCGGGCTTCATCAAGACGCTGCGCAAGATGCGGGCGCCGTCGGCGTCGGCGGTTACGTCCGGGTGGCGGCGGGTCAGGCGGGCGGCGTCCATGCGCAAGGTGCTCAGGAAGACGGGATCCTGCGGGTCGGTCATGCCCTCGTGGAGAATTCGGGCACTGGCCTCGTCGATCGCCGCGAGGGAATCCCGGGCCGGGAAGTAGGCGACTATGTCCAGCGACGGCGGCTGGTAGAGGCGTAGGTGGTCGGAGGCCTCGATCAGGTCGGCCCAGCGCAACGCGGCGCGGCGGCCCGCCGCCAGCACCTCGCCCAGGCCCGAGCGGGTGGGCGGCAGCAGCTGGAAGGTCAGCCACAGGGCGGCCGCGGCGGCGCCGGCCCGGGAGCACTCCAGGCTTATCTCGCCCAGGTGCAGCTCGTCCGAGGTGAAGTACGTGTACGGCGAGTCGTGCAGGTAGAAACGCCCCACCGACGGGTCTCGGAACAGGACGGCGCCGCAGCCGTACGGCTGGAGGCCGTGCTTGTGCGGGTCCACGACGATCGAGTCGGCCTGGCCGACGGCCCGCCACGGGGCGGCGGGAATGCCGAGGGTGCCGGCCAGCAGGGTGAAGAAACCACCGTAGGCGGCGTCGACGTGAATGCGGACGTCATAGAGGTCGCGTAGCGCGAGCGCCGCGTCGATCGGCTCGATGGCGCCGAGGCCGGTGGTGCCGGCGGTCAGGACGACCGTGCCGATCTCGCCGCCGCGCAGCAGGTCCTCGAGGGCGTCGAGGTCCATGCGGCCCAGGTCGTCGACCGGGACCGCGTGCCCGGGAATGCCCAGCAGCCGGCACATCCGGCCGTGCGTGTAGTGCGCCTCGGTGCTGTACGCGATGCCCCGGCCCGGATGCAGCTCGCGGGCCACGAACAGGGCCTCGAGGTTGGCGATCGTGCCGCTGGTGGTCAGGTGCCCGAGGTGCGTCCCGTAGCCGAACATCGTGGCCAGCTGCTCGACCACCTCGCGCTCCATCGCCGCGGTGGCGGGACCGCCGTCGAGGGCGTGGTTGTTGGGGTTGATCAGCATCGCCGCGACGTAGCCGGCCACGGCGGCGGGATGTGGCGGCTTGAGCATCTGGCCCGCATACCGCGGATGGAAGAACGGGTAGTTGTCGGTCAGCCGGGCGGTGAGCTGCTCGAAGGCGGCCGCGAACCGGGCATCGTCGACGGCCAGGGCCGGATGCGCGTCGTACGGGCCGAAGGCCTCGGCCCATGACGCGTGGGACGAGACCGCGGCGGCCAGCCACTCAGCCAGATCCATCTCGTGAATAAACACGCGGCGCCGCGTGGCGTCAACGATCGAATTTCAGCCGAGAGTTTCGGAAAGTCACCGATACTTGGCACAATGAGGGTCGCTCGGGCGGCGAGGCAGTGGGTGGCCGCGCCGCCCGAGCCGCTTTCTCCCAGGTGGCCGTTGCCGCGGCGGCTCCCGACCGGCAGCGTCGAACCCATGCCGCTACCGATCCTGCTCGTCCACGGCCACCCTTTCGACCACACCCTCTGGGACCCGCAGGCCTCGGCCCTGCGCGAGGCCGGCTACGAGGTGATCACGCCCGATCTGCGGGGGTACGGCCGGGAGCCGGCCCCGGTGGGCGAGGTGACCCTGCTGTCCGACTTCGCCGCCGACCTGCTCGCCGAGCTCGACCGCCGGGGCGTGGGCGAGGTCGTGGTCGGCGGGGTGTCGATGGGCGGGCAGATCGCCATGGACTTCCACCTGCGCTACCCCGACCGCGTCGCCGGGCTGGTGCTCGCCGACACCTCCCCGGTGGGCGAGACGCCGGAGGGGCACGCCTACCGCAACGCGCTCGCCGACCGGCTGCTGGCCGAGGGCATGGTGGGCTACGCGACCGAGTCGCTGGACAAGATGATCCTGCCGCGGCACGTGAGCGGGATGCCCGAGGTGGCCGGCCACGTCAAGCGGATGATGCTCGCCACCGATCCCCGGGGCGCGGCCGCGGCGCTGCGTGGTCGCGCCGAGCGTCCCGATTACCAGCAATCTCTTGCGGACGTACGGGTTCCGACCCTGATCCTGGTCGGCGACGGCGACGTCTTCACGCCCGTCGCCGAGGCCGAGCTGATCGAGAAGCTGGTCCCCGGCAGCGAGCTGGTCGTCGTCGAGAGCGCCGGCCACCTGCCCGGGCTCGAGCGCCCGGCCGAGTTCAACGCGGCCCTGCTGCGCTTCCTCGGCTCGCACTTTCCGGTCGAGGCGTGATCGACGTCATCGTGGTAGATCTGGGCGGCACGGGTAATGCTGAGGCCCGGAAGGGAGCCCGACATGGCTGACGACGATCTCACCACCGAGGCGGCCGAGGGTCAGCGCGACCGCCGGTTCCACGGTGGCACGCCGGCACACCTCGACGACGACGAGCTGGCCCGCCGCACGGCGGCCGAGCGCGCCGACGCCGGAGTGTCCGACTACGACCCGAACGACGTGCCGCCGGCCACCGACGACCCGGTGCCGTTCGACCCCGCCTTCGACGGGGACGAGCAGGACATCGAGAGCGTCACCGCGCGCCAGGAGGCGGAGGGCGAGACGACGCCGCTGAGCGCCGACAACCCGTTCCCGCCCACCCGGTACGCGGAGTAGCGACCCGGGGCGGGCCTAGTTCCCGCCCCGGATCAACCCGTTCAGCTCGCCGTAGTCGATGGCCTTGGCGATCGACGTGTACGTGCCCGTGGTGAGCGCCTCCTCGACGGCCCGGCGCATCACCGCGTACGCCGCCTCGGCCACCCCCGAGCCCAGGCTCACCCGGGCCACGCCGAGCTTCGCCAGCTCCGCCACCGTCGGCGCGCCCGGCCAGACCAGGATGTTCACCGGCGCCGCGATCTTCGCGACCAACGCGCCGACCACCTCGGGGTCGATCGCGCCCGGCACGAAGATGCCGTCGGCCCCGGCCGCCACGTAGGCGTCGGCCCGCGCCACCGTGTCGGCGAAGTCGCCGCCGGCGCGCAGGAAGGTGTCGATCCGGGCGTTGATGAACAGGTCCTCGGGCGGCGCCGCGGCGCGGGCCGCCTCGATCCGGGCCACCATCTCGCCGACCGGCCGCACCGAGTCCTCGAGGTTCACGCCGGCCGCGCCCGCGGCCACCACGCCGCGGATCGTCTCGGCCACGCCGGCCGGATCGTCGCCGAAGCCCGACTCGATGTCGGCGGTCACCGGCACGGAGACGGCGGCCACCACCCGGCGGACGGCGGCCACGGCCGCGTCCCGGTCGAGGGCGTCGCCGTCCGGAGCGCCGAGGCTCCACGCGACGCCGGCGCTGGTGGTGGCGACCACCGGGGCGCCGGCCGCTTCGGCGATGCGTGCGCTGGCCGCGTCCCAGGCGTTGGCGAGCACCAGCGGGCGGCCGGGGACGTGCAGGGATCGGAGAAGAGCTGCTTGTTCGGTCACCGCCACAGTCTTCGCTTCCGGCGGCCCGCGGCCTAGAGTTTCAGCGGCAGCTAAATCCACGGGAGTTTCCTTGGCCACGATCGGCCTGTCGGCGGCGGCCGCGACCCGCATCCGCCTCGCCGTGTCCTGCCTCTGGGAGGTGCTGGCGAGCGTCCGCATCCTGCGCGACCCCGGGGTCCCGGCCGTGCACCGGCGCTGGGCCGATCGGGCGCGGGCCGGGGTCGACGAGAACGGCCTGCTCTGGCGCCTGGTCGCGCCGAGCGGGGGCTACACGCCCGACTTCCTGACGCCGCCGCCCGCCGGGCTCGACGCCGACCTGTCCCGCGAGCTGTCCGGGCTCCGCGCCACCCCGCCGGCCGTCGTGCGCGCGCAGCTCGACCTGGCCGGCTCTTCGGCGCCGGACCTCTATGACGACCCCGCCGCCGGACTAGCGCTGCTTGCCGACGAGATCGAGGCGTACTGGGCGGTGGCGATCGCGCCCGACTGGCCGCGGATGCGTGCCCTGCTCGGCGCCGAGGTGCAGCGCCGAGCCCGGCGCCTGGCCGAGAACGGCAGCGCCGCCATCCTCGACGATCTGCATCCCGCCGTGACGTGGCGGTCCGGCCGGCTCGTCGTCGACCAGCCGCACTGCTGCGCCCCCGACGTGCCGGACGGCGCCGGCCTGGTGCTGATCCCGTCGGTCTTCGTCTGGCCGTCGGTGCTGACCGTGACGGACGGCGAGGTGCCGCAGCTGGCCTATCCGGCGCGCGGCGTGGCCACCCTGTGGGAGCGCGCGTCCCGCGAGCCGGACGCGCTGACCGCGCTGCTCGGGCGCGGCCGGGCCCGGCTGCTCACCGAGATGAGCACGCCGCTCTCGACGACCGAGCTGTCCCGCCGCACCGGCCTCACCCCCGGCGGCGTCTCGCAACACCTCACGACGCTGCGGGCGGCCGGGCTCGTGGTCACCCACCGGCAGGGGCGGGCGCTGCTCAACACCCGTACGGCGGTGGCCGACGCGCTGCTCGCGGCCGCGTCATAGCGGCAGCACGACGGGCGTCGGCTGACCGGCCACGCAGGTGACGCTCATCCGGTAGCGGTTCTTGCCGTTGGCGAAGACCGCCACCGGGGCCAGCGCCGGGCCCGGTTCGACCTTCTCCACCGAGTAGCCGGGCTTGGCGCCCCAGGAGGTCAGCGTCGCCTTGCCGTTCCCGCACTGGGCGTAGACGAAGCCGCCGGGCGAGTCGAGCCGCTTGCCCTCGGGCGCCGCCGAGCCGGACGACGACGGGCTGGGCGAGCCGTCGCCGGCGCTCGGCGATCCGGACGCCGCCGGCCCACCGGTGCTGATCGAGGCGATCGGCTCGCTGCCGGCCACCGGCGGTCGCACCGGCTGGCCCGTGGTCGCCGGTTGCGTGCCGGCGCCGCCGCTGGTCACCGTGGGAACGCCGAGCCCGCTGCTCACCGTGGGCGCGGCCGTCTGGGTAACCGCGACCTCGGGCCGGGAACCGTCCACCCCGGAGTGCCCGCCGAGCGCGAGGCCGACGAGGGCCGCGATCACGATGGCGAAGATGGCCCCGGCGAGCAGCACCCGTCCCCGCTCGGCAAAGAGCTTTTCCCACCGATCCCGTACGCCGTGATCGCCGCCCTCCGCGGCCTCGAACCAGCCCGCCCCCGTGACCGTCTCGGTGGCCGGTCCCCGCCGGCGGTTGGCCGCGCCCCGCGGCCCTTTGCCGCCCCCGTGGCCCGCGTTGCGCCGGACCCCGCTCCGAACCGGCACGCCCGGCTGCGCCTCGCCCCCGCCCTTGCTCTGCTCACCTATACGCGCGGCAGTGCCCTTGCTCTGCTCACCTATATGCGCGGCGGAACCCTTGCTCTGCTCACCTATACGCGCAGCAGTGCCCTTGCTCTGCTCACCCATACGCGCGGCAGTGCCCTTGCTCTGCTCACCTATACGCGCGGCGGGGCCCGTCGCGCCGGAGCCGAGGGGCCCGAGCGCGCTCACCCCGCCGGCCTGCGCGAGACCGCCGCGGCCGCCGATCGCGGGCCCGGCGTTGGCGGCCCGTTCCGCATCCACGTCCGGCCTCACGTTGACGGGCCGCCGCCCGCTACGGGCCGCGCCAGCACCACGGGCCGCGCCACCACCGGCCGCGCCACCACCGGCCGCGCCACCACCGGCCGCGCCACCACCGGCCGCGCCACCACCGGCCGCGCCACCACCGGCCGCGCCACCACCACCGCCCGCGCCGCCATCGGCCGCGCCACCACCACCGCCCGCACCACCACCGCCCGCCGCGCGGCCCTCCGCGCCCGCTCGATCGGCGCTCGACCAAACCGACGTCTCCTCGTCGAGCGCGTCGCCCGAGCCGTCGGCGGGCTTCGGGATGCGAGCGTAGGGGTCGCGGGCTTCACCGCGTACGGGATCGGGAAATTGTGCGGCCTCCGCCGCATCGCCCAGGATGGCCGACACCTCGGCCGCGCTCGGCCGCGCCGCCGGATCCTTGCGCAGGCACCGGTCGATCAGCTCGACCACCGCGCGCGGCACGCCCGGCTGCTCGGGAAGCGGCGCCGGATCCTGGTAGACGTGGGCGCGCAACATCTGCGTCGTGCTCTCCACCGACCAGGGCGACTCGTCGGCCAGCAGCCGGAAGAGCAGCACACCCAGCGCGTAGACGTCCGACGCGGGCACGATCAGGTCGCCGGTGAGCCGCTCGGGTGCGAGATAGGCGGGCGTGCCGACCAGCATCTCCTCGGGCGACGCCGGGCCGGCCGCCGCCGCGATGCCGAAGTCCACCACCTTGGCCCCGGCCGGCGTGACCATGATGTTGGCCATCTTGATGTCGCGATGCACCAGGCCGTGCTCGTGGGCGGCGGCCAGCGCGGCCGCCACCTCGCCGCAGATGCGGAAGACCGTGCGCGGCGGCACCTTGCCGCCCGACACCCGCTGTTGCAGGGTCGGGCCGTTCACCAGCTCCATCACCACGTACGGCGTGCCGGTCCCGGCCGCCTCGCCGTAGTCGTAGACCTGGCAGATGTTGGGATGGGACAGGGTCGCCGCGGCGCGCGCCTCGTCGCGGATGCGGGCACGCGACTGCGGATCATCGGAGTAGCGTCCGGCGAGAAGCTTGACCGCGACCGGACGCCCGAGCACCTCGTCCCGGGCGCGCCACACCACGGCCATGCCACCACTGCCCAGTTCATCGAGCAATTTGTAGCGGCCGCCGATCGTTTGCCGAACCTCCACCGCAGCAGTGTGCCCGTCCGAACGGAAAAGCGCACATCCGTCACCACTCGAATGCCATTCACATTTCATTTCCGGCGGGGCCCGGCATACCTTTCCAAGAATTGATCAAGGGGGCTTTGTGGACAGCGCTCTGGCGCGGCGGGCGGCCGATGCCGCGATCAACCGGGTGCTGCGCCTTCCGGCGCCGCGCAACGACTACCGGATCTCTCCGGTGCGCACGCCGATGCGCGACGGGGTGGTTCTGCTCGGCGATCATTACGAGCCCCTCGGCCGTACGCCGCGGGGCACCATCCTGGTTCGCGGCCCCTACGGCCGGGGCCTGCCGACCTCGGTGCTGAACGGCCGGGTGTACGCGGCCCGCGGCTACCACGTCGTGATCCAGAGCGTCCGCGGCACGTTCGGCTCGGGCGGCACGTTCCGCCCGATGGCCCAGGAGACGACCGACGGCCCCGACACCGTCGCCTGGCTGCGCGACCAGCCCTGGTTCGACGGCCGCCTGGCCACGCTGGGCGGCTCCTACCTCGGCTGGACACAGTGGAGCGCCCTGCGCGAGCCCCCGCCCGAGCTGCGCGCGGCCGTGGTCTACGTCGGGCCGCACGACTTCCGCGACGCCGTCTACGGGACCGGCGCGTTCACGCTCGGCGACTTCCTGGGCTGGAGCGACCAGATCGCCCATCAGGAGGACGGCGGCTACCTGCGCCGGGTCGCCTCGATGGCCGCCGCCGGTCGCCGCGTGCGTCCGGCGCTGGAGGGCCTGCCGCTGGACCGGGCCGCCGATCCGGTGCTGCGCGGCCGCGCGCCCTGGTACCGGGAGTGGCTCGCGCACCCGTCCGGGGACGATCCCTGGTGGGAGCCCTACCGCGCCGGCCGGGCGCTGGACGAGGTCACCGCGCCGGTGCTGCTGGTCGGCGGCTGGCAGGACCTTTTCCTAGATCAAACCCTTCGCCAGTACGAGCGATTGCACGCCCGCGGTGTCGAGGTGGGCCTGACCGTGGGCCCCTGGACGCACCTGGAGATCGGCACGCAGGGCCTGGCCATGGTCGCCCGGGAGACGCTGGCCTGGCTCGACCAGCACCTGGCCGACGGCCCCGCGGCGCGCAAGTACCCGGTCCGCGCCCACCGCACGGGCGAGTCCCGCTGGCACGAGCTGCCGTCCTGGCCCCCGGCGACCGTGCCCGCCGTGTTCCGCCCGCACGCCGACCGCACCCTGACGATGGACGCCGTGCCGCCCGCGGGTGGACCGGAAACCGTCCACTTCCGCTACGACCCGGCCGACCCGACCCCGACGCTGGGCGGCCGCACGCTGACCGGCTCGATGGGCGTCAAGGACAACCGCCCGCTCGAGAGCCGCCCCGACGTGGTCACCTTCACCACCGACCCGCTGCCCACGGCCGTGGACGTCGCCGGCCGCCCCGCGCTCGACCTCACGATCGCCGTCGACCCGCCGCCGGCCGACGTCTTCGTCCGCCTCTGCGACGTCGACGAGCGCGGCCGCTCGCACAACTTCACCGACGCCATGCGCCGCCTCGACCCCGGCGCTCCCGCCGGCGAGCCGCAGCGCCTGACGCTCGAGCTGGACCCGTGCTTCCACCGCCTCCGGGCCGGCCACCGCCTGCGCCTGCAGATCTCCGGCGGCGCCTTCCCGCGCTGGGCCCGCCCGGGCGACGGCCCGGTGCTGCGCCCGTCCGACCACACGATCGACTGCGCCGGGACCCGCCTGCATCTCCCGGTCGCCGCCGATTAGCCGTTCTTCGGGTGCTGCATCCACCATTCGGTGAACTGCCGGGCCTGCCCGAGATTGTCCAGCCGAAGCACCCACATATTGCTGAATGTCTTTTTCGGATAGGAGGTGGTGGCCTCGATGATCGCGAGGTCCTCGGTGATGATCAGGGGGTGCCACTCGAACGAGGTGGTGCCGGCCTCGTCGCGCCGCCTGAGCCACTTCTTCACGATCGTTTCCCGGCCCAGCCAGGGTTTCGCGTAGGGCTCGGTGAAATACGCGGCGTCCTCGGCGAAAAGGTTGCCGATGTCGTGCGGGTCATTCGACTCCCACGCCTTGCGGTAGTTGCCGACCCAGGCCGTCACCACGTCGAGCGTCGTCATCGCGCGCCTCCCTCCGCGTACGCCAGCTTGTTGAACTCCTGAAGCGCCCCGTTCCACAACAGGTCGCCGGTCTGGCCGAGCACGATCGCGACCAGCTCCGCCGAGGGGTCGTTGAACCACGACGTGCCGTACCCGCCCGACCAGCCGTACCGCCCCGGCCCGGAGACCTCGTCGGTCTCGACCGTCACCGCCATGCCGTATCCCCAGCCGCTTCCGCCGAGCAGCATGCCGCCGCCCTCGATCTGGGCCGGCGTGAGGTGGTTGCGGGTCATCGCCGCCACCGACTGCTCGGAGATCAGGCGGGTGCCGCCGTGCACCCCGCCGTCGAGCAGCATGCGGCCGAACGTCAGGAAGTCGTCGGCCGTGGACACCAGGCCGCCCGACCCGGACGGGAACGCCGGCGGCTCGCTCCACACCTCGGGCCCGGTCTCGATCTCGGTCAGCTTGCCGGTGGCGAAGTCGGTGCGGTAACAACGCGGCAGCTCGGCCGCGCGCCCGGCGGGAAGCCAGAAGCCGGTGTCGCGCATGCCGAGCGGCTCGAAGACGCGCTCGCCCAGCAGCTCGGGCAGCGACCGCCCGTCGGCCCGGGCCAGCAGCACGCCGAGAACGCTGGTGCCGGTGTTGTACATCCAGTACTCGCCGGGCTGATGGATCAACGGCAGCGACCCGAACCGGCGGATCCACTCGTCGGGATCGTGCGGCGTGCGCGGGTCGGGGTCGCCGAGGACGAGGCCGAGGTCACGCCAGGCCTGGACGATCGGGACGGGCGGGTCGATGCCGTCGCCGGTGACGATCATGCCGAAGCCGAGCGTCAGGGTGAGCAGGTCCTTCACGGTGATCGTGCGGGTGGCCTCGACCGTGTCGCCGAGCGGCCCGTCGGGGCGGCTCAGGACGCGCTGACCGGCCAGCTCGGGCAGCAGCTTGGTGACCGGCTCCTCGAGGTCGAGCCGGTCGTCCTCGGCGAGCATGAGGGTCGCGACGGCCATCACCGGCTTGGTCATCGAGGCGATGCGGAACGGCGTCTCGCGCCGCATCGGGACGTCGCCGCCGAACTCGGTGACACCGACGGTGTGGACGGTGACGTCGTCGCCGCGGGCGGTCAGCGCGACCACGCCGGGGAACTCGCCGCGGTCGACCCGGGCGGTGATCGCATCACGCAAGGGAGAGCTCATGCGCACAGCCTGCCAGGATCGGCGTCGCTAGGGTCACCCCATGGATCACAACTGGCGGCATCTCCCGCCCCCGGCCCGGCCGATCGCGGCCGCGGCCACGGCCGCCGTCGACGCGGCCCAGCGCCGCGACGACGACGCGCTGGCGGCGGCGGTGGGCGTTCTCGCGGGGCTCGACCCGGCACAGACCGGCCTCATCCTCGGCACGGTCGTGCGTCTGCTGCTGGAGGACGGCCACCCCGGCGGGCTCGACGGCGAGGCCGTGCGCGACGTCCTGGAGCACTGCGTGCGCGCCGCCGCCGAGTGGCAGGACGACGTCGACCCGCACACGGTGTTGCTGCTGCTGGCCGGGGCGCTGGGCGTCACCGAGGAGGACGGCGCCGCCCCGCCCTCGCCCGACGTGCTCGCCCGGCATGCTGCCCTGCTGATCGCCGACCTGCTCGGCCCTCGCCCGGCGCCGCCGTTCCTGACCGCGGCCATGACCGAGATCGAACACACGCAGCTCAACGACTGATCGGTCGTTGAACAGCGGACACGACGTGAGAGGAGAGCCATGACCATCGTGCGCACCGACCCGGGCCTTCAGCTGCGGCCGATGGTGCACGTCCGCGACATGGCCGCCTCGATCGCGTTCTACGAGCAGCTCGGGGCCGCGATAGTCCACGGCGACGCCCGCGAGAAATGGGTGCTGCTCCAGCTCGGCACGGTGCAGATCGTGCTGCTGGCCGACGGCGAGACGGGGGTCGACCTGCACTTCGGCGCCGTTCTGCCGCTCGAGCTGCTGGAGCGGCGGCTGCACCGGGCCGGCTTCCCGGTGGCCGAGGTCACCAGTGACCAGGATTTCGGGGACCAGCTTCTCGTCGGTACGCCCGACGGCTTCGCCATCAAGATCAGTCAACGCGAACCGTAACCGGGTCGCTCTCGGCGGGCTCTGCGCCCGCCGATGATTTTCGGTCGGCCGCTCTCCCCGCCGGCCCGGAAATCAGGCTCCGCGCGGGCCGTACATGATGACCGCGACCCCCGCGAGGCACAAAAGCGCCCCGATCAGGTCGTATCGGTCCGGCCGGAATCGGTCGGCGACCATCGCCCAGACGAGTGAACCCGCGACGAAGACCCCGCCGTACGCGGCCAGGATCCGCCCGAAGTGCGCGTCGGGCTGGAGGGTCGCGACGAAGCCGTACACCCCGAGCGAGACCACGCCGGCGCCGGCGAAGAGCAGACCGCGGTGCTCGCGGACGCCCTGCCAGACCAGCCAGGCGCCGCCGATCTCGGCGATCGCGGCCAGCACGAAGAGCACGATCGAACGCAGCACGGTCACGTGCCGCATTCAACCAAAGCCGGCGACTAGGACGGCCGGAGACCCACCGACGTGCGCGGGGAGGGCGGCTCGGCGCAGCCCAGCAGGCCGACCAGCCCCGAGACCCAGAGCTGGCGATAGACCGTCGGGCTGGGGTGGTTGACCACCAGCTTCACGCCGCTCGCGGCGGCCGTGTGGAAGCAAGCGACCAGGATCCCTATCCCGATGCTGTCAATCAACATCACGCGTTGGAGGTCGAGGCAGACCTTGCTCGGCGTGCTGCTGGTCAGGACGTCGTTGACGGCGTCCCGCATCACGTGAGCGTTGTCCAGGTCGATCTCGCCACTGGGTGCGATCTCGACAGTGCCGTCGGCCAACTGACGGGTGGTGATCGGCAGATACACGGCTGCCCTCTTCCTGGCGTCGAGCGGGCCGACGCCGGCCTACCGCGCGTAGGAGGACTGCTCGCCGGCACACCCGAAGGGGGCCTTCGCAAGGCTCGATCAAGGGCCTTGCACGAGGGGTCGGACGCCTGCCCGGGCGCCGCACTCCAACCGCGTTCCTACAACAATCCGCTGGTCTGCAAGTTACGCCACGTAGGCGCGGAACGCCAGAGTAGTTCATATGGCCTGAATGTGCTGGAACGGTCAGCGCGTGGCGGGAACGTTGACGTTCCACGTATCGGGGCCGAATACTCACGGTATGCGATGGAGTCCGCTGCGGTATGGGTGACGTATACCCGAGCTCCGGTACGACGTACTCCGAAGCGCCCGACATAGTCCACTTCAACAGCGTAGATATCGATCAGGCCCGCTCGTTGCTAAATCGTTTCTACTACCCTGTTGCAGTCGGCACCCCGGCGGGCGCGGACGGGTTCGGCCTGGGCATGGAAGTGATCCAACTCGGACCGTTGACGGTCGGGGAGCTCAGTTTCGCGGGCCCGGTGAGCCTCGTCGCCGCCGAGCTCGACGCCTACCACGTGAGCATCCCGACACGCGGCCGCATGCAGGCCAGGCACGCCGGGCACGAGGTCGTCGCCGGCCCCTCCACGGGCGTGGTCTTCGGCCCCGGCTACCCGGTCTACACCGTGCACGACGCCAACTCGACCGAGCTGGCCGTGAAGATCGACCGGGACGCGCTGGAGCAGGAGCTGGCCGGGCTGCTGGGTCGCCCGTTCGAGGGACCCATCGAGCTGCCGCCGGTCGTCGACCTCTCGACCGGCCCCGGGCACAGCTGGAGCCGCCTGGTTCAGCTGCTGCACGACGAGCTCGAGCACAAGCTGAGCCTGATCTACCAGCCGCTGATCGCCGAGCAGTTGCGCAGCAGCGTGCTGAGCGGCCTGCTGCTGAGCGTGCCGCACAAATATCTGGCCGAGCTGACCGGGCCGGCCATCCCCGGGCCGCCGCGCGCCGTCCGGCGGGCGGTGGACGCCATCCACGACGAGCCCGAGCGCCCGTTCACGGTGGCCGACCTGGCCGCGATCGCGGGCATGAGCGTGCGGTCGCTCCAGGAGGGCTTCCGGCGGCACCTCGGGTCGGCCCCGATGGCGTACCTCCAGCAGGAGCGGTTGCTGCGGGCGCACCAGACACTGCGGCGGAGCGATCCGACCCGGGAGACGGTGGCGGCCGTCGCGCACCGCTGGGGCTTCGCCCACCTGGGCCGCTTCGCGTCGGCTTATCGGGCGCGCTTCGGCGAGCCCCCGTCCGACACCCTGCGGCGAGACTTCTGAGCGCGCTACTCGCCGGGGTCGCTGCGGCGGGGCTGGGGCACGCCGTTGGGACGCTGGAGGCCGGCCGACACCCCGAACAGGTGACCCCGCGACGGCACCCACTCGCGCCACGGGCCCAGGTGGCGGGGAACGGCCGCGAGCTCGCCGTCGCCGGCGCCGCGCTGCTCGCGCAGGTATGACACCACGCGCGCCGCCGCCTCGCCGCCGTCCTCGGCTATGGCCAGCAGCAAGCTGCGCGCCTCCTCGACCCCCAGATCGCACCCGTCCAGGCCGGGCAGATCGGTCGCCGGCCTGCGCAGCAGGGCGGCCAGACCGGCCAGCGCCTGCATCACGTCACACGCATCCCGCTCGGCGTCGGACAGGCTCGTCACGCGTCTCCCCCTCACCAACACGACCGGACGATCACCATCGCCCGGGTGTCTTGCCCACCCGGGGATCGGACCGACCTTTCACGTGCCGAAACGAAAAGGTAATCGTCCGGCTACTAAGCGTCCATCCGTAACGCGCAGGCCCTGTCCAGTTAGCGCTCAGTTTGACCGGCGACGGCATGATCGTCCGTTTCCGCCCCATGGTCACGATGGGCACGGCGGGGTAAGACGGGTATGAGGCCAACCCTGGAGGGATCATGACTGACGAGATTCGCCCGCTCGAGGAGACCGAGGAGGTGGCGGACGCGATCGAGGACGACGTGGCCGTGGACGCCTTCATCACCGGGGGCGGCGCCGACCGCGACAACCCCGAGTTCCTGCAACCCGGCGAGGCGCCGCACCTGCGTACGGGAGCAGATCAGCAATGGGATCCCGAGGACGTGGCCGTCGCCGAGGGCCGTGACCCGACGCCGGAGAACATCGAACGGGCCCGCCGGGAGATCGAGCGGGACGGCGCCGCGACAATCGAACGCATCGTCCCCTGAAGACGCGATCGCTCAGACAGACACCGTACGGCCGCTGGTGATCGCCTCCTGGCACCCCACCAGGATGGCGGTCACCGCGGCGCCGAACCGCACGTCGAGCTCGGGTTTCGGCCCGCCGGAAGCGGCGCCGATCAGCTCGTCTAGGCCGAGCGAGAGCGCCTGAACCGGGTCCCACTCGGTCGCCGGCGGGCGGCGCACGCCCGCCTCGCCGGAGATCAGCGCCTCCTCGCGGGCGGCCGCGGGCGGCGCGTCGACGGCGAGGGTCAGCGAGCTCACCGCCCCGCTCGCGTGCCGCAGGATGACCTTGGTGATGTCGCGCGGGCCGGCCAGCGCCGTGACCTCGGTGACCGGACCCATGATCGGCAGGAGCAGGGCCACCGCGTGCGGGCCGACGTCCCAGAGGCCGCCGCTCTCCTTGCGCCACGGCGACTCGCCGAACGGGTCGCCCGGCTGGAAGATCGAGCCGAGGTGGTCGACCGAGGCCTCGACCCAGCCGCCGGTCGCGACGGCGTCGGCCACGAACCGCACGGTCTCCGGCATGAGCCGGCGGGTGAAGAAGACGAGCGAGGCCAGGTCACGCTCGGCCACGGCCGCGACGATCTCGTCGGCCTCGGCGGTGGTGAACGCCACCGGCTTGTCGAGCAGCAGGTGCTTCCCGGCCCGGGCGGCGCGCAGGGCGATCGGCGCCTGCACGTCCGGCGGGAGGGCGATGGCGACCGCGTCGACGTCTTCGATCAACTTCTCGATCTCGCCGTACGCGCGAGCGCCGTGCTGCTCGGCCAGCAGGCGCGCCTTGCCCGGGTTGCGGCCCCAGACCCCGACCAGGTCGACATCCTTGTGCTCGGCCAGCGCGCGGGCGTGTGCCATGTGTGCCCAGGGTCCGGTGCCGAAGAGTCCGAAGCGCATGGTCCGCAAGCTACCAGGCCGCAGACGATCAGTACGCTGTGCCGGGTGAACGGTCCCCTGTCGGTCGCGACGATCGTCGTCGCCCTCGTGCTGGCGGCGTGGTTCCTGCTCCGCGCCGCGCTCAACCGCGCGCCGAGCCGCGCCGATCTCATCGCCACCGCCGCGCTCGGCGTGCTGGTCGCGGTCCTCGTCGTGGTCGCCGTCGTCGGCCTGTTCGACGGCTCGCGCCCCGCCGAGACGGCCACCTTCGCGGGCTACCTGATCACCACGATCGCGTTCGCCCCCGTCGCCCTCTACCTGGCCCGGATGGAGCCGACCCGCTGGGGCAACCTGATCCTCGGCGTCGCCTGCCTGGTGCTGCCGGTCCTCGTGCTGCGCCTGCAGCAGATTGCGTCGGTGACCGTTGCCTGACTCGCCCGCCCGCACGCGTCCCGCCGACGCCGCGCTCAACACCGGCCTCGGCCGCGTGCTGCTGTTCGTCTACGGCGTCTTCGCCCTCTCGGCGAGCGCCCGCGCCCTGGTGCAGATCATCACCAAGTTCTCCGAGGCGCCGCTGGCCTACCTGCTGTCGGCCTTCGCCGGCCTGGTCTACATCGCCGCCACCATCGGCCTGGCCATCGGCGGCGAGCGCGGCCGCCGCATCGCCCTGGTCAGCTGCAGCGTCGAGCTCCTGGGCGTCCTGATCGTCGGCACCCTGAGCGTCGCCGACTCGGTGGCCTTCCCGGACGACACGGTGTGGTCGAAATACGGCAGCGGCTACGGCTACGTGCCCCTGGTGCTGCCCTTCATCGGCCTGTGGTGGATCTGGCGCCACCGCCCGAAGGCGGTCGGGGAGGCTTAGGCGTTCGACTCGACGGCGTGCGGGACGAAGTAGCAACGGTCCTTCGTGACCAGGCCGTCGACGCCGAGGCCCTCGCGAATGCCCATGCCGGCCGGCTCGCCGTCGATCAGCCAGGAGCCGATCACCGGGTGGACCGTGCCCTCGAGGCCGTCGAACGACGGCAGCTCGGACAGCTGCTGCACCACGAACAGCCCGTCCGCCCCGTACTCGGACGGGTTGTCGGTGATCGTCTCGCCGTCGCGCACCAGCGTGACCGAACCGCCCTCCCGGCCCCACACCGGCTTCTTCGCGTAGGACTTCAGCGTGGCCGCGCCGGACGAGCCGGCGAAGTAGGACGGCAGCAGGTAGCGCGAACGCTCGGGGTCGTCGCCGAACAGCTTCCACAGGACCGGCAAAATCGCCTTATTTCCCAGTAAGGCGGCTTTGTACGGCGGCTCGATCCAGACCGTACCGTGCTTCGTCGGGTCGGCCATGTTGCGGAAGAAGCCCTTGCCGCCCTCCTCGTGCCAGAACCATTCCCACGGGTAGAGCATGAAGATGATGTCGATCGGCTGGGCCTTGCTCTCCTCGCCCGGCGCCGGCACGAACAGCACCCGGTCGCCGGCCACGTCCCAGCCGATCTGGCTCATCGCGATCAGCTCGACCGGGTACCCGGCCTCCTCGGCGGTGGACATGAGGTACGCGACGTTCATCCGGTCCTCGCCCGAGGCCTCGCTCGTCTCGTACGCAAAGAAGATCTTCGGTTTGGACGGGAGCCAGGTGCGGGCCTCGCGCAACTTGTCGATGTTGCGCCGCCACGCGCCGGGGTTGGCCGGCTCGCCGTCGGCCGCCTCCCAGCCCACCAGCCGGTCGTGGATCGAGTTCCACTGACGCCACGGGTGCTGGGTCACGCCGGTCTGGTCGACCCAGTGCCACTGGATGACCGCGCTCTCCACCAGCGAGGTCGGCGTCTGCGCGTTGAACTCGAGCAGCTTCGGCGTGGTGCCGGCGCCGTTGTACCAGAGGTCGAAGCGGCCGTAGACGCTCGGCGAGTAGTCCGGCGTCTCCATCGGGAGCCGCATGTCGGGGTCTTTGTCGTAGTGCGTCCAGGTCTCGGCGTCACCGTCGAACCAGGTCCGGATGATCTGCTCGTGCGCGTACTCGGGGATGCCGATCTTGGCGAGGAAGCAGGTCGACGGGTTGCAGATGGACGCGAAGTAACCGTCCTTGCGGCCCTGGACGGTGCGCCGCGGGCACTGCTTGACCATCCAGTCGCCGGCCTCGAGGCACATCGCGTGCAGGGTCGCGGTGGCCGCCTCGAGCTCCTCGATCTCGGCCGCCGTGAAGTCGTAGTACGGACCCTCCTGCCAGTACGAGATCATCGTCCCGTCGGGCAGCTCGGTGTCGTTGTAGGTCAGTCCGAGGCTGAAGTTGGTGAGCTTCCACCCGTCGCGGACCGGACCGTAGGGAACGCGGCGCACGGTCAGCTGCCGCCCGACTTGTGGCTGCCGGACGACTTGCTGCCGCTGCCGCCCTTGCCCACCACGCTGGTCTTGACCGTGCCGTTGCCGATCTTTCCGGTCGAGGGCAGGCCGAACGAGGAACGAGAGGCCTTGTCGTTGTACGCGAACTTGGTGCCCCCGGACGGCAGGCGCGAGCCGATCGGGTAGCCCGCCCGGTAACCCGACGAGTGCCAGATGTAATAGGGCACGATGCCGCCGCCGTAGAAGTGGTTGTCGTCGCAGTAGTCCTCGTCGACGATCACACCGTTCGCGTCGGCGCAGTAGAAGCCCTCGTCGTGGTACTGCTTGCCGCTGTCGCAGGCCGCGGCGCCACCGGCGGCCAGCATCAGGAAGGTGCCGGTGAGCGAGACGCTACGGGAGCTCATGCGTCTGTTCATCATCTCTTTGTAGCGCCTCTCGACAAGCCGGACCCCAACCTAGTCCCGAGGACCGCCGGCCACATAGATGACCTGCCCCGAGACGAAGCCGGCGCCCTCGCTGACGAGGAAGGATACGGTGTTCGCGACGTCTTCGGGACGTCCGGCGCGGCCGACCGGAATCTGGCTCACCGCGGCCTTCTCGAAATCGGCGAATTCCATCCCGACCCGGGCGGCCGTGGCCGCCGTCATGTCGGTGACGATGAAGCCCGGCGCCACCGCGTTGGCCGTGATGCCGAAGCGGCCGAGCTCGATCGCGAGCGTCTTGGTGAAGCCCTGCATGCCGGCCTTGGCCGCCGAGTAGTTGGCCTGGCCGCGGTTGCCCAGCGCCGAGGTGCTGGAGAGGCTGACGATCCGGCCCCAGCCCGCGTCGACCATGTGCTTCTGCACCGCGCGGCTGAACAGGAACGCGCCGCGCAGGTGGACCGCCATCACGGTCTCCCAGTCGTCCTCGGTCATCTTGAACAGCAGGTTGTCGCGCAGCACGCCGGCGTTGTTGACCAGCACCGTGGGCGCGCCGAGCTCGGCGACGACCCGCTCGGTGGCGGCGGCGACCTGGACCGGGTCGGACACGTCGGCGCCGACGGCGAGCGCGGTGCCGCCGGCGTCGTGGATCGCGGTCACCGTGTTGGCGCAGGCGCCCTCGTCGAGGTCGACCACGGCGACGGCCATCCCGTCCGCGGCGAGCTTGCGGGCGGTGGCCTCGCCGATGCCCCGGGCGGACCCGGTGACGATGGCGACGCGGGTGGGAGCGGACTGCGACATGGCGGCCTCCAGTGATCTCTGCACCGACGGCCGACTCTAACCCGGCTCACGAACAGCGGCGCAGCCGGATCCACCGATAGCCATGCCCGGCGATCGGCACCTCGGTGAACTTTCCCAGGTCGGGGTACTCGCGGTCGGCGAGAATGTCGTTCGGGAACTCGGCCTCGGCATAGATGGAGCCGAGATCGACGACCGCATCCTTTGTGCACAGGTTGTGCAAAAACAGCATAGTACCGGTGTGGTCGTCGGCGCGATGCACGAGGACGCCCTCGGGTGCCGGGACGTCGACGTGGGTGCACGACCCGGCGCCGACCTCGGGGGCCTCGCGCAGCGTGCGGATCATCCGCTCGAACCAGGACAGCAGCGACGTCGGATCGTGGCGTTGCCGGGTGACGTTCACCGCCTGGTAGCCGAACTTCTCGTCGGTCACCACCGGGCGGATCGGGTCACCGGTCGTGAAACCGCCGTTGGGCAGGTCGGACCACTGCATCGGGGTGCGGATCGCGTCGCGGCCCTTGAGCGAGAGGTCGTCGCCCATGCCGATCTCCTCGCCGTACCGCAGCACCGGGGTGCCCCGCAGGGTGAACTGGAGGGAGTAGGCCAGCTCCAGCCGCCGGCGATCACCACCCAGCATCGGCGCGAGCCGGCGCCGGATGCCCCGCCCGTAGAGCTGCATGTTCTCGTCCGGCCCGAACTCGGCGAACACCTGGTCCCGCTGGTCGGCGGTGAGGCGGGACAGATCGATCTCGTCGTGGTTGCGCAGGAAGGTGGCCCACTGGCCGCCCGGCGGCAACTTCGGCGTCTCGCGCAACGCCTGGATCACCGGTTCCGGGTTCTGCCGGGCCAGGGCCAGCACCAGCTGGCCGTTGAGCATGAAGTCGAAGAGCATGTGGATCCGGTTGTTCGAGCCGCCGCCGTCGCCGAAGAAGGTGACGAGCTGGTCGGGCTCGACGTTGGCCTCGGCCAGCAGCACCGCGTCGCTCTTGCGCCACTGGAGGTACTGGCGAAGGTCGGTCAGGTAGTCCATGTCCTTGGGCGAGTTCGGGTTGCCCGGCTCGGTCTCCTCGATGATGAACGGCACCGCGTCCATCCGGAACCCGGACACCCCGAGCTGGAGCCAGAACGCGCAGATCTTCTTGATCTCCTCGCGGACCGCCGGGTTCTTGATGTTCAGGTCCGGCTGGAACTTGTAGAAGCGGTGGTAGTACCAGGCCTTCGCGGTGCGGTCGAAGCTCCACGTCTCGCCCTGCTCGCCGGGGAAGACCATGCCTTGGTGACGGTCCGGCGGCGCGCTCTCGGCCCAGACATACCAGTCGCGGTACGGCGATTCCGGCGTCGACCGGGCGGACTGGAACCACGGGTGCTGGTCGGAGGTGTGGTTCACGACCAGGTCGATGATCACCTTGATGCCGAGGTTGCCGGCCTCGTGCAGCAGCTGGGCGAAGTCGCCGAGGGTGCCGAGCCGCGGGTCGACGTTGTAGAAGTCGGAGACGTCGTAGCCGTCGTCCCGGCCGGGCGTGGGATGGATCGGGTTCAGCCAGAGGCAGGTGACTCCCAGCCGGGCCAGGTAGTCGAGCCGGCCGATGAGGCCACGGATGTCGCCGACGCCGTCCCCGTCCGAGTCGGCGTATGTGTCGATGTCCAGGCAATAGACGACAGCCTTCTTGTACCACCGGTCAGTCATGCCCGGTTAATTGCCACCGCGGGCGGCACGTGAAACCGCCCGCGAGGCGGGTAAGAGTTGACGATGGGACTGACCGAGTGGGTTGCCTCCGTCATCGACGCCCTGGGCGAGGTGGGCGTGGGCCTGCTCGTCGCGCTCGAGAACCTGGTGCCGCCCATACCCAGCGAGATCGTCCTGTCGCTGGCCGGCTACCTCGCCGCCGAGGGCCGGGTCGGGCTGGTCCTGGTGCTGATCGCGGCCACGACCGGGTCGGTGGCCGGCGCGCTCGCGCTGTACTGGCTCGGCTACGCGCTCGGCGAGGAACGGTTGCGGCGCTGGCTCGACCGCATCCCGCTGGTCGACGCCGCCGATCTGGACAAGGCCGACCGGTGGTTCGAGCGGCACGAGAAGAGCGCCGTCCTGTTCGGGCGCTGCGCTCCGGTCGTACGGTCGCTGATCTCGATTCCGGCCGGCGCCAATCGCATGCCGCTCGGCCAGTTCGTGGTCTTCACCGCTCTCGGCAGCGGGGTCTGGAACGCGCTGTTCATCATGGCCGGATACCTGCTCGGCGAGCGCTACCGGGACGTGGAGAAGTACAGCCACTGGTTCGACTACGCGGTAGGCGCGTTCTTCGTCGGTGCGGTGGCCTGGTGGATCATTAAAAAGACGCGCGGCCGCCGAAGCGACCGCGCGTCCATCAACCAGGACTAGAAACCTGCACTGATCTTCGTGAAGGCCCAGTCGGCCTGCGCGATACCGGAGCAGTTCGAGACCACGCCGCCCCCGGCGCAACCACGGTCCCGGTTGACCGCCCAGAAGGTGAACCGCGCGAAGCCCTTGCTCTTGGCGTAGTCGCGGATCCGCGTCCAGGTGTCGGTGGAGGTCAGCTCCTGCTGGTCGGAGAGACCGTTCATGCCGGAGATGCCCATGTGCGAGTACGCCTGCGCGTCGGTGTAGCCGAACGTCGACTTGAGGAGGTTCTTCAGGGCCTCCGAGGCGTTCACGGTGTTGCCGTACATGTCCGAGCCGCCGCCGAAGTCGAACGGCATCTGGGTGAAGATGTCGATGTTCGCGCCCAGCGCCTTGGCCTGCTGCACGAGCCGGGTGCCGTAGTAGGTCGGGCCGGTCGTCGCGGTGCCGAAGGTCAGGATGGTCTTCACCGACGGGTTGTTCTGCTTGATGATCTTCAGAGCGCCGAGCACCCGGTCCTGCACCGCGGTGTTCTCGAACTCGTCGGTGTTCTCGATGTCGATGTCGATCGACTTCAGGCTGAAGGCATCAATGATCTTCTGGTACGCGCCGGCCAGCGCCGCCGTGGTCGTGCAGTTCGGGCCGAGCTTGTTGCCGCTGTAGCCGCCGACCGACGGGACGATGTCGGCGCCGGCCGCCTTGATCTGCGCGATGTAGCTGGCGTGCACGCCGCCGGTCAGGCCACCCTCGCCGTCCCAGGCCGGGTTGCAGCCGTTGCTGGCGAGCACGAACGCCATCGTGAACGCCTTGATGCCGGTCGCGCTGGTGACCGTCGACGGCGCCGGCGGGTTGCCCCAGCCCGGGTAGACGTACGGCGCGGACGCCATCTTGGTGCCGGTGGTCGGCGGGTTCGTGGTCGGCCCGGTCGGCGGCGTCGTGGTGGGCGGGGTCGTGGTGCCGCCACAGGCGCCGTTGTCGGCCCACACGTCCCACTGGCCGGAGTGCGTGGCCGGGGACTCGTTCTGCGTCCACCACTTGGCGGTGTAGTTGTGGCCGTTCTGCGAGGCCGAGTTGCCGCCCACGTAGACGGCGCTCGAGGACCAGGCGGCCGCGCACGCGGTGGCGGCGTTCGACGCCATCATGGGGATGATCGCGGCGGCCAGGCCGGTGGCGGTCACCGAGCCGAGGACCAGCAGCTTTCTGCCGAGTTTCACGGGGACTCCCTGTTTCTGCCGAGGGGGGTTAGGGGAGGGTGGCGAGGTGGGGCTTGACGGTGTTGCCGAACGAGTTGCCGTTGGTGACGTCCCAGTTGATCGACCAGGTCATCGCGCCGCGGATGCCCGGGTACGTCGCCGGCGGCTTGAAGCTGCCGCAGTTGGTGGCCCGGGCCAGGCAGTCGAGGGCGGCGTTGACGTTCGCCGGTGACTGGTAGCCGCCGCCGGCCGCCTGCGAGCTGGCCGGGAGGCCGAGGGAGACCTGGTCGGGGCGCAGGCCGCCCTGGGTCTGGATGCAGGCGAGCGCGGTCAGGAAGTTCTCGGTGCCCTGCGAGTACGCCTGCATCTGGTCGCACCCGAGCATCGAGCCCGAGTTGTAGTACTGGGTGTGCACCACGGTGAGGATGTCCTTGATGGACAGCGCCAGCGCGAAGTACGACGACCCGGTGCTCTGCATGTCGACGGTCTGCGGCGCCATCGTGATGATCAGGTTCGCGCCGGCCTTGGTGCGGAGGCTGCGGAGAGCCTGCGCCATGTAGGTCGAGTTGAGCCCGTTCTCGAGGTCGATGTCGACGCCGTCGAACCCGTACGTCGTCATCAGGTTGTAGACCGAGTTGGCGAAGTTCGTGGCCGCCCCGGAGTCGCCGACGCTGACCGAGCCCTTCTCGCCGCCGACCGAGATGATGACCTTCTTGCCGCGCGAGTGGAGGGTCGCGATGTCGGCCTTAAACTGGGCGTCGGTGTAGCCGCCGACCTGGGCCGCGAGGCCGGGGTCGAGAGTGAAGCCGACCGCACCGGGGGTGCTCGTCGCGTCGGCGAAGGCGACCGCGATGAGGTCGTAGTTGGCCGGGACGCTCGCCAGCTTGAGGGCGGCCGCGCCGTTGTAGAAGTTCTGCCAGTAGCCGGTGAGGAAGTGCTTCGGGAGCGTCCCGTTCGACGGCGGAACCGTGGTCGGCGGGGTCGTCGGCGGGGTCGTCGTCGGGGGCGCCGTCGTCGGCTGCGTGGTCGGCGGCGTGCTTCCGCCGCAGGCACCCGCGTCGGCCCACACGTCCCACTGGCCCGAGTGCGTGGCCGGGGACTCGTTCTGCGTCCACCACTTGGCGTTGTAGTTGTGGCCGTTCTGCGAGGCGCTGTTGCCGCCCACGTAGACGGCCGTGGCGCTCCACGCCGGCGCACAGGCCGCCGCGGCGCTCGCGCTCCCGCCGAAGTACACCGCCGCGCCACCGGCGGCGAGGGCCGCCACGGTCGCGAGGACCACCGATCTGGAGCGCTTCATCGCCGTCCCCTTCATCGCCCTGCTGTGATGTACGTCAATCATTAGGACTGTTAACAGTAAAAGTCCAGAGGGGAGGGACCTTAAACATCCTTAAATCTTTTGTTCCTGTTCTTGCGCACGCCGATGGGCCGAACGCGCAGGTCACGCCTTCGGCCCATCGACCTGCGTCTTTACTTGCGGAACTGGATCCAGTTCACATTGACGAAGTCGGCCGGCTGGCCGCTGGTGAAGGTCAGGTACACGGTGTGTGTGCCGGACACGTTCGAGACATTGCCGGGGATCGACGTCCAGGTCTGCCAGCCGCCGGTGTTCCCGAGCGCGAAGCTGCCGATCGGGGCGTTGCTGCGGCTGTCGACGCGCACCTCGACCAGACCGCTGACGCCGGACCCGGCGCCGGAGGCGACCCGGGCCACGAAGTCCTTCACGCCACCCGATCCGAAGTTGACGTTGTTGTACTGCAGCCAGTCACCGTTGGCGATGTAGCCGACGTCCTGGCCACCCTCGGAGCTCGTCTCGGTCTGGGTTCCGGACTGCGCGTTGAACGACTCGGCCTCGATCCGCGCGTACGCGTCCCGGGTGCCCCCGGTCGGCGGGGTGGTCGTCGGCGACGTCGTGGGCGGGGTGGTCGTGCCGCCGGACGACTGGTAGACGGCCACGTAGTCGACCAGCATCGGCACGCCGGACTGGGTCGACGCGGTGGGTCCGCCGCCGAACGCCGCCGGGAAGCCGCCGCCCATCGCCACGTTCAGGATCATGAAGAAGCCGTGGTGGGTGGCGTTGTTCCAGGTCGTGGCGTCGAGCTGGGACGAGTTCAGCGTGAAGTAGTTGTTGCCGTCGAGGTAGAAGCGCAGCTGCTCGGGCGAGACGCTGCGGTCGTACTCCACCGCGTAGGTGTGGAAGCCGGTCTGGCAGCCGGAGCAGGCGTGCTCGCCGGAGCCCAGGCCCGTGGTCTCGTTGCAGGGACCGCCGGAGGCGGTGCCGCAGTGCAGCGTGGAGAAGACCGACGACCGGCCGTTGATGTCCTCCATGATGTCGATCTCGCCGATGCTCGGCCAGTTGGTCGCGCCGACCGGGCGGGCCGCCGCGCCGAGCGCCCAGAAGGCGGGCCAGTAGCCGGCCGCCGCCGCGCCGCTCACGTTGGGCTGCTGGATGCGCGCCTCCATGCGCATCTTCCCGCCCGCCGGCGCCGCGAAGTCGGTGCGCTGGGTCTCCACCCGGCCGCTCGTCCACTGCCCCGACGAGCTGCGGATCGGCTTGATCACCAGGTTGCCGCCGCCGTCCTGGTAGACGTTGGCGGTCGAGTTGGTCATCGTCTCGACCTCACCGGTGCCCCAGTTGGCCGCGCCGCCCGGGTACGAGGTGCCGATGTCGTAGAGCCAGTTCGCCGTGTTCAGGCCGGTGCCGGCCGAGCCGGTGAAGTCGTCGCTGAAGACGGTGGTCATGCCGGCCGGGGCGCCGGGGACGGCCGCGTTGGCGTCCATCGTGAAGACCGCGGTCCCGGCGACCGCGACGGAGGCGGTGGCGACCGCGAGCGCCAGCCGCAGTCGTCTTCTCGTGCGAGATGCCATCGGAGTACGCCTTTCCATAGGGGGGTGAGGAGGCGTGAGAGCGCTCTCAGCGGCATTTCACGCTTGTTAACGAGGCTTGTCAACATTGGCGCTCAACGATTGCCCGTTGTTACCGGGCGGCGCCATATGGCGTGCTCAAGGGCGGTCCAGGCGGTGGAGGTGACCAGGTAGAGGCCCCCGGCGAGCGGCATCCAGGCGACCGCGAGAACGGAAAGATAGGGCATGTATCGCATGACCTTGACCATCGCCTTTCCGGTGCCGGCGGCCGGCCCGGTGCCGGCGGCCGGCCCGGTGCTCGCGGCGGATACGCGGGACATGCGGCGGGACGACCACCACGCCAGGGCGGCGGCCAGGGTGATCAGCACGGCGAACACCGGCAGCCCCGCGGCCAGGTGCGCGTTCAGCGGCACCCCCAGCAGCGAGCCGGCCGGGGCGTTCAGCGCCACGTGGTACATGACCATGAAAAACGGCGCCTGGGCGAGGCCGGGCAGGAAGGCGGCGAACGGGCTGATCCCGTTGGCGCGCTGGAGGGCGAGCGTCTCGGTGGCGAGCGCCATCGGGTCGTCGCCGTGCTTCGCGCGCAGCTTCTCGATCTGCGGGGCGAGGACGGCGCGGCGGCGCTCCCCGCGGACCTGGAGGTAGGTGAGCGGGCTGATCAGCAGCCGCACGAGCAGCGTGAACACGACGATGGCGAGCGCGGCGGCGACCCCGCCGACGGACGGGACGAACAGGTGGGACAAAGCTTCGATGGCAGCGCCGGGAATGGCGAAAATGGACACGGATACCCCTTCGATCCACACAAAAAGGACACGAAGGCGACAGCCAAACGGCGTTTTCGGAGCAAACGGCGCTTATGCTGCCGCGGGGGCACCCGAGGGAGCTCGGGACCGCGGCCGGCCGGCGGCATCCGGATCGGCCAGGCGAGGGCGGGCGGTGACCCGGGCACGGCGGGCGAAGGCACGCACCGCCGGCGGGGCGAACAGCGCGGGGACCGGCAGGGCGGCGGTCGCGGCGACGATCAGGACGGCGGCGACCAGCGCGAGGCCGAGCACAAGCTGCGCCGGGGCACCGGCCCGGGTCGGGTCGAGCAGGGCGGCCAGCGCCCACAAACCCTCCAGCAGCATGAGCCAACGCTAGCGCGACCCGGCAACAGTTTCTGTGCAGCAATCGGCGGGTAACTGCTCTCGCATGGACGCGGCTTCCGGCGGGACCACGATCTCCGAGGAATTGGCCGACGAGGCCGAGTCCCAGGACCTCCTCACCCTCGGTATCGAAGAGGAGTACCTGCTCGTCGACGCGGTCGAACCGCGCGGCGTGGAGGCGGTCGAGCAGGTCGTCGACCTGATACCCGAGGAGCTGCGCGAGTCGGTGCAGCACGAGTACCTGCGCAGCCAGATCGAGGTGGCCAGCCCGCCGCAACTCGACCTGCACGGCCTGCATGCGGCAATGCGCGATCTCCGCCGTACGGTCGCCGACGCCGCCGAACGAGCCGGCGCGCGCCTGCTGGCCGTCGGCGCCGGGCCGGCCGCCGGACCCAACATGCGCCTGGTCGACAGCCCCCGCTACCACCGCATGCGGGAACGGTTCGGCGACCTCTCCCCCGGTCAGGGCATGTGCGGCACGCACGTGCACGTCAGCATCCCCGACCCGGAAACCGGCCTGAAGGTCCTGAACCACCTGCGGCCCTGGCTGCCGATCCTCCAGGCCGCCACCGCGAACTCGCCGCTGTTCGCCGGCCACGACACCGGCTACGCGAGCTGGCGCTCGATGATGTGGGAGCGGTGGCCCACCGTGGGACCCGCGCCCTACCTGGAGTCGGTCGAGCAGTACGAGACGCTCGTCTCCGACCTCGAGGCAACCGGCGCGATGCTGGACGAGGGCATGCTCTATTGGTACGCCCGGCTGTCCGCCAACTACCCGACGGTGGAAATCCGGATGGGCGACGTCACCCCCACCCTCGACGACGCGATGCTGCTCGCCGCCCTGGCCCGCGCCCTGGTCGCGTCCCTGTTGCGCGAGGTGCGGGCCGGCGTGGAGGCGCCGCGGGTGTCGCATCCGCTGCTGGTGGCCGCACACTGGCGGGCCGCACACGACGGCCTCGAGGGCGTGGCGATCGACCTGGCCACCCGCGAGCCCCGCCCGGCCTGGCGACTGATGCGGCAGCTGTTCGACTACGTGCGCCCGGAGCTCGACCGACACGGCGACCTGGAGATGGCCACCGTCCTGATGGGACGGCTGCGCGCACACGGCACCGGCGCCGCCCGCCAGCGAGCCATTCTGGCCCAGCGCGGCTCGGTGGCGGACGTGGTCGACTGGCTGGCCCGGACAACCCGCGGCGAGGGGTAAAGCCCGCGATAGGTAAGCAGAGCGATTGTCGCTCTGCTTACCTATACGTTCCACCGGCCGCTTACCCCAGGTGAGCAGAGCTATTGCAGCTCTGCTCACCCATGCGCACCACCGGCCGCTTACTCCAGGTGAGCAGAGCTATTGCAGCTCTGCTCACCTATACGCACCACCAGGCGCTTACCCCAGGTGAGCAGAGCTATTGCAGCTCTGCTCACCTATGCGCTACTTCGTCGGCAGCGCGGGCAACGCGTGCTGCGTGAACTGCGGGGCGTCCCCGGCCGCCGACTTGCGGGCCGCCGCCAGGCTGCCGCCCGGCACCTCGCCCGCGGTCACCGCGTACACCTTGTTGTTGGCGTCGCGGACGATGTACGCCCAGCCACGTCCGCTGGTCTTGTCGTAGACCACCACCGACGGGTCGGTGATGACCTGGGTCGCGTACGGCTGCACCCAGGCCCCGAAGACGCCGGTGTTCTGACCCGTCTCGCCGGCGAAGTAGATCGTGTTGTCGGCGGCGCGGGCCACGATGCCGACCTTGCCCGTCGTCGGGTCCATCACCGCGGCCGGAGCGCCGGCGGCGACCAGGTCGGGGATCGGCGTCCAGTCGGCCTGGAAGGTGCCGTCGTCGTTCTGCGCCTTCGTGACGATGGTGCCGTCGGCGGAGCGGATCACGATCCGGACCGCGTAACCGGGGCGGATCACGACGGCGGGCTTTCCGTTGAGGCCGGTGCCGCCGAGACTGGTCCAGTCGCTGAGCACGCCGGCGGCGTACGTCGCGGTCTGCAGTGTGCCGTTGCCGTCGAGGGCGAAGACACGCAGGCCGTCACGGGTCTGCGCGAGGGCCGGCTCACCGGTGAGGCCACTGCCGCCGATGTACCGCCACGCGCCGTACGGGAAGTTGGTGCCGTCCTGGGGCGACCGCCACAGCTGACCGTTGACCAGCTCGAAGTCGACCAGCTTGCCGTCCGGCATGACGCCCTGCACCGGGTCGGAGGACGTCGAACCGCCGGCGTCGCCCAGCCCGTACCACGTGTTGGCGTCCTTGGCGCTCTGCGTCATGAGGTTGAGGTCACCGTCGGTGGCGTTGCGCGCAGAGATCTGCGCCCGGCCGTCGGCCTGCTTGTTGACCGAGACGTGGCCGGTGAAGCGCTCGTTGCCCGGAACCGCCTGCCAGACCGGGCTGAACGTCTCGGGGTCGCTCTGGTAGCCGCGCCACAGCGTGCCGAGCGTGTCGACGAAGCTGTAGACCAGCGCGCCGACCGCGGCGGTGTTCACGCCGGCCTGAGCCGCGGCCACCGGCGACACCGTCGTGGGCAGCGCGGTGATCGAGGCCGAGGTGGCCGGCGGGAAGTAGAACTGGTCGTTCAGCGTGGTGGCCACCGTGCCGCAGGTGTAGATGTTCACCGCGGCGTTGATCTCCTGGGACGCCTGGTAGACGTTCAGGCACTTGTTGCTGGCGACCGACTGGATCCGGTACGTCGTGTTGCCGGCCACCGGCACGAACTTCCAGAGGTTGTTCTTGGCCGTGTCGCTGCACGTGTACTGGTGCACCGGCGTGTTGTCGACGAGCGCGTTCTTGTACACGTTGAGGCACTTGCCACTGAACTGCGCGATGATCTGGTAGGTCCCGGTGCCCTTCGGCACGACCCGGAACTTGTCGTTGGTGAACGACGCGCTGCAGTTGTACTGGATGATTTTGGTGTCGTCGGCGGTCAAGCCGTGATCAACATTGAGGCATTTGTTGCTGTGCCCGGCCTTGATTTCCACCGCCGCATCCGGCGAGATCGCCGCCTGCGCCGTTACCGGAGCGATGATCGCCGTCCCCGCGACGACGCTCACCGCTACGGCGAGGCCGCGCAGCGCACGGCCCCATCCCAGACTTACCACTGACCCTCCCCTGTGATGACGGACGCCATGAAGGCGCCCGCTATTCGGCGCCCCCCAGGGCGCTCTCGCGCGCGGACTGCCGCAACGCCGAGGCGATGCGGTAGTTCCCCGGCTCGTTCTCGCGCAGCGCCCGGACGACGGCGGCCTGGCGCTGCGTCTCGTTCTCGACGAGGTCCTCGGAGCCGACGTCCGAGTCCGACTCCGAGTCCGAGTCCGACTCCGAGTCCGACTCCGACTCCGACTCCGACTCCCGGTTGGCGAGCTCGTCCACGGCCTCCTCGACCTGGTACGCGGCCTCGGCCGCGGCCGCCGGAGCGTCGCCGCCATCCACGATGGAGATCAGGTAGGCCAGGACCCGGATGGCGTTCTCGGCCTGCGGCGCCCAGTCGTTCCAGTCCTCTTCCTCGGGCAGAAGGTCGAGCACCTCGTCGACGGTCGGCAGCTCCGAGTCGTCGTCCCGCTCGGTGCGGCCCGAGTCGAGGAGGCCCCAGACGGTGTCCAGCGACGTCCGGACGAGCTCGGCGTCGCCGACCTCCTCGATCTCGGTGAACCGCGCGTACGCCGGGAGGAGCACCTCCGCGCACGTCGCGGCGAACACCGCGCTCTGCCACCGGTCCAGACCGCTCAGGTCCGCCCGCAGCTGCTCATTCACGTCCATGTCCGACCTCCACGTCGTCAGTGACCTTCGAAGTCCCGCATCACCGCGGTCTTGCCGTCACCAAGTATCTGGAAGCCTTCTTCCTCCAGGTACTGCTTACACGCCGGGCAAATGTCGTGCGGGTGGCTGGCCAATGCCCGCGGTTGCAGGCCGAGCTCCTTCGCCACCTCGACGGCGGTCACCTCGCCGTGCTGCCCGCCCAACCGCGCTTCGACGTCGCTCAGCCCGAGCGTCGCCCGCTGCCGGGGGCTGATGTCCCGCACGCCCGAGGCGAGCACGTCCGGCCCGTTCTCGGTGCTCAGCGCCACGGTGTCCCGGTTGCGCTGGGCGATCGGGTCCTTGAGCGACTCGTTCGTCTCCTGCGCCCGCGTCTTGAGCCGCGGGATGTCGCACTTGCGTTGAGCAATGTCGTTGTGGACGAGGAGGGTGGTGGCCCCGGCCAGCACGAAGTACGTGTGCAGGCCATCGACGCTGAGGTTGCGGACCTCCTTCTGCGTCGCCGTCCAGTGCCTGGTCGCGGTGACCTGCACGTAGGTGCCGGCGCCGGTCTGGAGCAGGTCGCCCGGCTTCAGGTCGCCGGCGTCCACCCAGCGGTTCAGGTCGGGCGCCCAGAACGGGTGGCCCTCGGTCGCGTTGATCGACGCCGTCTTGCCGCCGCCGGCGTCGACGGTCAGCTCGACCATCTGCTTCTCACCGACGCCGATGATCAGCGCGGTGACGGCCCGCGTCTCGGTGCGCCCGGTCGTGGGGTCGGTGGCGCGGACCTTGTCGCCGACCTTCACGTCCTCGATGCGCTTGGTCGAGCCGTCGGCCATCAGCACCAGGGTGCCGGTGGCGAAGCTGTTGCACTTCTCGGCGGCCTCCTCCAGCTTGGAGCCGAGGCCCTTGCTGCTGGCGCCGGTCGATTCGACCGCCTCGCGGCCGGCCGATCCGGCCGAGCGGGCGGCCAGCGCCTCGCCCGCCGCGCCGGCCTCGCGGGTCGCCGCCGTGCGCGCGGCCGACGAGGCGCCCATCTCCAGGCCCTCCTTGGCCGCGCCGGTGACCGCGACGCGGGCGCCGCTGCTCACCGCGCCGCCGCCGACCGAGCTCAGCGGGCCCATCACCGCGCCGGTGACACCGCCGATCAGGGCGTCGGCGGCCATCTCCTTCCAGCCCTTGCCGCCCGCCACCAGGTCGGTGACCAGGGAGCCGGCCGCGCCGGAGAGGAAGCCACAGCCGATCGCGCCCACACCGGTCCAGCCGATCAGGGCGCCGCAGCCGACGCCGACCACGGCGCCGGCCAGGCCGCCGATGATCTCGGCCTTGTGGTCGGCGACCCAGTCGCCGGCCTTCGACAAGCCGGACATGAGCATGTTGCCGGCCGCGGCCGCGCCGCTCAGCAACGAGTTGATGCCGAGGTCCTGCGTCACGTTGCTGAAGCTCGCCACCAGCTTCGGCGCGATGCTCGTCGAGATGACCACCTTGAGGCTCTTGAGCTGCGACTTCACCATCGCGCCGACGCTCTTGAGCGACACGTGCTGTGCGGCGTAGCTGACCGCCGCCCGGGCCTGCTGCATGACCGCTTTACCGCGTTGGTAGGCGGCCACGGCCTTGGCCTTGAGGGCGTCCTTGGCCCGTTGCAGGCTCGGCTTGATCGTGTTGTTCCAGGTGTTCTTGATGCTGGCGCCGACGTTGCTGATGAAGTTCTTGGTGGCGTTGTACGCGTAGTCCCAGCCCCGCTTCAGCGTGGACAGCGCGGACTTGCCCTGCTCGTAGAGCCAGTTGCCGGCGTACGAGAGGGCGCTGGTCGTCGCGTGGTAGACGGTCTGCACGCCGGACCACACCGTGCTGCTGACCGAGGCCACCTTGTTCAGCGCCTTGTGGCACCAGCCGCAGGACGGCCAGTTGCCGGTCGGGTCGTTGTTGCCCAGCGGGTCGTCGGCCGCGTACGCGTACTTGTTCGCCAGCACCGAGTCGCCGGTCGTGTAGGTGACCGTGTCCCGGGAGAGGAACGCCCCGGTGTCCGGCTCGTACCAGCGGGCGCCCATGTCGATCTGGCCGGTGTCGGGGTCGGTCCAGTCGCCCTGGAAGCCGACGTTCGCCTGGCTGCCGACGGTGGCCGTCTTCTTGCCGAACGGGTCGTACGCCGCCGAGTTGTCCAGCGAGGCGAGCGAGCTGCCCGAGTCGAACGACCCGACCACGTCGTCGTGCTCGTCGGAGATGGTCAGCTTCACGCCGCCGCCGGTCGACGAGACCGCGAGCAGCGAGCCGTCCGGCGATCGGCCGTACTTCTCGGTGCCGTCGGAGACCGGGTCCTGCTGGATGCCGGAGTAGGCGAACAGCGCGCCGTTCCGGTTGATCACCCGGTTCAGGCCGTCGTAGACGTAGGTCTGGCCCTCGGCGCCGACCATGCGGTCGAACGCGTCGAACGAGTACGTGTCGACGAGGCCGGAGCTGGTACGGGACGCCATCGTGCCGCGCGGCGTGTAGGCGTAGGTGAAGTCCCCGTCGCTCAGCAGCCGGTTGCGCTGGTCGTAGGTCGCCGTCTTGGCGCCGTCCTTGGTGCGGTTGCCGGCGTCGTCGTACGCGTACCCGATCGTCCCCGAGCCCGACGTCCAGGACGTGAGGCGGCCCGAGTCGTCGTACCCGTACGTGTTGCTGCCGGCCCCGGCCGTGCCCGCGGTGTCCTTGCCGATCACCCGATCGCCGAGGTCGTACTTGTAGGTGATCGAGGAGACCGTACCGCCGGCGCTGTTCTTGAGCGTGTCGGTGGTGAGCCGGCCGAGGTTGTCGTAGCCGTAGCCGCGAACGCGCCCGGCGCCGTAGTCGATGCTCTTCACCACGCCGGACGCGTCGTAGCCGAGCGTCTGGGTGACCGCGGACGCGCCGTCGGCCATCGTGGTGAGCCGGCCCTTGGTGTAGCCGAACGTCGCCGCGCCGGCCGCGTCGTTCCGGCTGGTCAGCTGGCCTTCGTCGTCGTAGCCGAAGGTGCTGTTCCCGGACGGGCCGGCGGCCGACACCAGGTGGCCGCGGTCGTCGTAGCCGAACGTGTTGGCCGAGGTCCCGCCGGCCGTGACGACGGTGGTCCGGCCCTCGGCGTCGTAGGTGATCCCGCGGGAGGCGGCCGTGGTCCCGCCGCCGCTGCCCGATTCCGCGATGAGCCGGTCGGCGGCGTCGAAGGTGCGGCTGCGGGCGACCCCGCCGGGCGCGAGCATCGCGGTGGCGTTGCCGTTCAGGTCGTACGCGACCAGCCAGCGCCGGTCGGTCAGGGCGGGCTGCGCGGTGGTCGCCGGCTCGGTCACGCTCTCGGTGAGGCCGAGGCTGTTCACCCCGTAGTACGAGGCGTTGCCGTTGCCGTCGGTGTAGCGGGTCCGGTGGCCGGCCGCGTCGTAGCCGAACGAGCTGGTGATCGACGTGGTGGCCGAGGTCGGCTCGACCTGCTTGACCAGCTGATCGAGCGCGTCGTACTCGAACCTCGTGGTCTTCTTCAGCGCGTCGGTGACCGCCGTGACATTGCCGTTGTCGTCGTGGTCGTAGGTCTCGCGGCGCAGCTCGGTGCCGTCCGGCGCGAGGTTGATCTCGGCGGCCTGGTCGCCGTAGCGGTTGAAGTCGTGCCGCGTGGTGCGACCGGCGCCGTCGCTCTGGCGGACCGCGTTGCCGAAGCCGTCGTAGCCCTGCTGGGTGGTGACGCCGGTCGGGTCGGTGACGCTGAGCTGCTCGGCGGCCGCGTCGTAGGTGGCCTTGCTGACCAGCCCCGACGGCGAGGTGACCTGGATGGCGTTACCGGCGTCGTCGAACGTCGTGGTGGTGGTCAGCGTCCGGGCCACCGGCTTGCGCTCGAAGGTGGTGGTGGTGACCGCCCGGTCGAGGTCGTCGTAGGTGGCCTCGGCCCGGATCCCGGTGGGGCTGACGGTGGAGAGCAACTTCCCGGTGCGGGTGTACGTGTAGGCGGTGGTCAGCCGCTCGGCGTCGGTGCCGCCCGGCTCGTCCTTGCGCAGCACCCGGTTGAGCCGGTCGTAGGTGTAGTTCGTGACGTGGTTCTTGGCGTCCGTGGTGGACACGATGTTGCCGAGCGCGTCGTAGTCGGTCTTGATGACCGGCGACGCGGAGACGGCCGGGCCGGTGGGCGACGTGTAGACGGGACCGTCGGACTCGACGACGCGGCCCATCCGGTCGTACTTCGAGTGCGCGACGTTGCCCAGCGCGTCCTTGACCGCGACCGCCTCGCCGAAGGCGTTGTAACCGGTCGTGACCGTCGGGTTCGCCGCCTGGGCCGGGTTCCCGCCGCTCTCCACGTTCACCGACGGGGCGATCGAGGAGACCCGGTCGCCGTTCTCGTCGTACTTGAACGTGGTGGTGCCGCCACGCGGGTCGGTCACGGTGAGCGTCAGGCCGCGCTGGTCATACGTGTACGCGGTGGTCCGGCTCGCCGTGCCGTCCAGCTCCTTCTCCTGCTCGAGCTGGCCCTTGTCGTTGTAGACGTTGGAGACCACGTTGGTGGCGCCGGACTCGACCAGCCACGGGACGTTCGACGTGTTGCCGGTCGTGGTGGTGCGGGTGACGTTGCCGAGCACGTCGTACTGGTAGGCCGTCGCCCGGTTCAGGCCGGTCGGGTCGAACGCGGTCGTCGCCGTCCGGCCGATCTTGTCGAAGCTGTTCGTGGTGGTGTGCGTGCCGTTGTCGATGACCGACTTGGTGAGGTTGCCGGCGGCGTCGTACGTGTTGTCCTCGAGCACGTAGTCGCGGGTGCTGCCGTCCGGGTTGTGGAAGTTCTTGAGCACCACCTTGGCGAGCTTGTCGTCGCCCAGGTACGTGTACTCGGTGCGCCGGCCCATCGAGTCGATCTGCACGGCCATCCGGCCGCCGTAGTCGTACGCGTAGGAGTTGACCACCACGAAGTCGCCGTTGCTGGTCTTCGTGCCGTCGTCGTCCCAGTCGTACAGGCGGACCTCGGCGAGCTTGTTGCGGGCGGTGAACGCGTATTCGTAGTGGTTGCCGTTGCCGTCGACGACCGAGGTGCGGTTGCCGAACTTGTCCCAGCCCTCGGTCTGCTCGTCGCCCTCGGGGTTGACCGTGCGGGTCGGGTGGTTGTGCTCGTCGTACTCGATCGTGGTGACCCGCTCCGGCTCGGTCGCGTCGAGCGCGTCCTTCACCGACGTGCGCACGACGTTGCCGTCCACGTCGTACGTGTTGGTGGTGACCGCCTGATGCCGGCTGCCGTCGACCGCGTTCACGGTCACCGGCCCGGTCGTCGTCAGGTTGTGGCCGAAGTCGTCGTAGGTGAACGTGGTGACCACGCCGGACGGGAAGCTGTCCGAGGTCGCCTTCTCCGTGATCTTGCGGCCCAGCTTGTCGTACGTGTACTCGGTCACCAGCCCGGTCGGCGAGGTGACCAGGGCCAGGTCGCCGGCCGCGGTGTACCGGAACCGCGCCACCTTGTTGGCGACGTCGGTGGTGGTGGAGGTCAGGCCGGCCGGGACGGTGTCGGTGGTGCTGCCGTACGCGATCTCGTTGCCACCGGTGTAGAGGTTCGTCGTGATCGCGCCGTCGGGCCGCGTCTCGGTGTAGACGTCGCCAGCGTTGTTGTAGGCGGTGACCGTCCGGTACGCGTTGTCGGTCGCGCTGCTCGACCGCGGATCCCGGGTCTCGACCGGGAGGTCGTTCTTCGGGTCGAACGGGTTGCTCGCGTTCGGCGTCGTGTAGCCGGTGTAGGACGTCTGGCAGTCGTTCGCCTTGCGGCAGGTCTTGCGCGAGGTGACGTTGCCCCGGTCGTCGAACGTCATCGTGAGGACGTTGCCGTTCTCGTCGACGACCTGGTTCTGCCGGCCCTTCTCGTCGTAGCCGAAGGACCGGATCACGGAGCCGGTCAGCTCGTTCTCGGTGAAGATCGGGCCGGGCGAGTCGCCGGGGATCGTGGTGCAGAACGTCGGGTAGCTCGGGTCCGGCGTCACGCACGTGGGCGTGGGCGTCGGGGTCGGCGACGGGGTGGCCGGCAGCGGCTTGTCCTCGGGCCGGGTGTCGATGCCCAGCGGCGAGGCGCTGCGCAGCAGGCGGCCGGCGAGCGCGTCGTACTCGTAGAGGTACTGGCGGTCGGCCGGGTCGCGCACCTCGACCGCGCGGCGCAGGTCGGTGTCGTTGCCGTAGACGGTCGGCTTGCCGATCTTCCAGGCGCCACCGTTGCCGTCGGTGTACTCGGCGACCCGGTCGGCCGCGGTGTCGTAGGTCGCCTCGGACGACGTCTTGCCGCTCGGCAGGGTGGTCTTGCTGAGCTGGTCGGCCTGCGCGGTCCCGTACTGCCAATGGGACTTGACCTGCTGGTCGCTCAGCGGGTGGCCGTAGATCGCGACCTCGTCGAGGCTGCCGTTGAAGAAGCGCTTGGCCGACGTCGAGCCCCAGTTCTTCCAGGCCGTCGGCGTGGTCGCCCAGCCGGCGCCGACCTGGTTGTAGGTCAGCGCGCCGGGGTCGAGGGTGCCGGCGCTGGCGAGCTTGGTGCCGCGGCTCACCCCGTCGACGTAGAGCGTCTGGGTGTCGGCCGAGGCCGACAGCACCACGTGGTGCCAGGCGCCGTTGCGCACGTCGACGATGCCGTCGATCGGGGCGGGCGCGCTCGCCGTGGTCTTGAACTGGCCGTAGATGTGACCGTCCGAGCCGACGTAGAGCACCGGCACGCCGAGGGTGGGCGTGGTGTCGACGGCGGTGTCCTGGTAGCCGATCAGCGGGCCGCCGGTCTGGCTCGGCGTGACCTTGACCCACAGCTCGACGGCGGTGTCGTGGCTGCGCTTGACCACGCCCTTGGGCAGCTCGGCGACCGAGGTGGCGCCGTTGAACAGCGCGGCCGTGTCGTCGGTGCCGGGCAGCGCGCCGGCCTGCTCGAGGGTCACGTTCTTGATGACCCCGGCGTCCTTGCCGAGGTTGTTGAGCATCTCGCTGGCCGCGGCGTCGGCGCCGGCCTTCTCGCCGAGCCGCCAGTACGAGTCCGGGCCGCTGTCGAGCACGCTGCTGCGGTAGTGCGAGCCGGCCGCGTACGTGTAGGTGGTGCAGATCGTCCCGCCCGGCGCGCACACCTTCGTGAGCAGGTCGCCGGTGTACTCGTACGACCAGGTGGTGTTGAGGTCGGTGGTCACGCCGGTCACGTGGGTGCCGGCGGTGTTCCAGGTGACCGCGAGCTTGCGGGTCGGCGTGGCGGTGGTGTTGTTGCGCGCCTGCATCCGCAGCAGGTGGCCGGTGGAGTCGTAGACGAACTCCAGCACGCGGCTGTACTTGTCGGCGATCGTCGAGATCTTGCCGTCGCCCGAGCGGAACGTGTACGTGGTGCCCTTGAGGTCCTTGAGCACGTACGCGCTGTTCACGATGGACAGTTGGGCGGTGCGGCCGGGCGGCGCGGCGAACGTGCCGTCCGGGTTGCGGCCGAACCGCACCTGCTGCCCGTCGGCGTAGGTGACCAGCACGTTGCCCGAGCCGTCGGCGTCGGCCGCGGCCTTGAGGTCGAGCTGCGACATCCAGCCGGCGCCGAAGGTCAGGTCGCGGCGCGGGTCGAGGCTGTTGTAGCTGCGGGTGATGCTCAGCGCCGGACCGGCGGTGGCGGCGGTGGCGTCGACGGCCGCGGTGCTGTAGTTGCCGATGTCCGGGTCGAACTCGCGGTCGCTCTGGCCGTAGGGCGCGTTTGCCACCCGCGAGGTGATCTCCGGCTGCGGCGCGGCCGTCACCAGCGTCGAGTAGCCGCTGATCACCTCGGTGGTGTTGTCCTTGACGTAGGCCCGCCAGACGTACGGCGTGCTCCACTTGAACACCGAGGCGGGCACGATGAACGACTGCTTGGCCTGGTACGCCGACTGCGTGCAGCCGGTCGGCGTGCCGGTGGTGCTGACCGAGCAGTACTCGAACTTGTACTGCAGGGTCTGCTTCGGCGGCGCGTCGATGTCGACGGCCTGGGCCCAGAGCTGCGGCCGCAGGGTCGGCGACTGGTAGCCGTTGGGCGGGAACAGCTCGCCGACCACGGGCGGGATGTTCTGCACGCTCAGGGCGATCCGGGCGGGCGGGACGAGCTCGTCGGTGAAGACCTTGCCGCTCGTGGTCGCCATGCTGAAGTCGATGAGGTAGTCGCCGATCGGCAGGGCCCGGATCGTCGCCTCGATCGTCGTGGTCGCCCCGCGGGCCACGTTGCCGGGCAGCGGCGCCGCCACGTACTGGCCGACCCGGGCGCCGGTCTTCGCGTTGTAGACCCGGTAGACCAGCTGGAAGCCGGCCGGGGTCCAGTCCATCGCGCTCTTGTTGGTGACCGTGACCTTGACCTTGCCGCCCTGGTTCTGGAGCACCGGCGGCTGGGGCGTGGGGTTCGGGATCGAGTACTTCGCGTTGTACGGGCTGTGCGTGACGTACAGCTTCGGCGGGTTGGCGCTGCTCGGGCCCGCGATGGTCTTCCAGGCGCTGTTGTCGGAGACCGGCGCGCGCAGCGAGATGCCGTTGTTGGCCTTGCCGTCCACCCAGCCCTGCACCAGGTCGCGGCCCTTGCTGCCGAGGTCGAACACGGTGCCGGTGACCGGGCAGGCCGAGGCCGCCTGGCCGAAGGCGACGTAGCCCTGCGCGAACGACTGCGTGGCCAGCGCCGCGCCGACCGACGGGCCCGGGTACTTGGTGGTGGTGCTCGAGCTCCACGACTCGGTCACCGGGTTGACGGTGAGCGCGCGCGGCTTGCACGAGGGCGCCTCGTAGGACACCACCGAGAGCTGGGCACTGTAGATCGACTCGTGCGCGAGCGACGACACCAGGCCGCCGAACTTCAGGTACGAGGCCGAGCTGTTGCCGTCCCGGCTGCCGACGGTCAGCGTGTCGCCACCGCCGCGGGTGCCGGTCTCGCTGACCACCAGGCTCTCCGAGGCGGCGCCGGTGGCCAGCACCGGCGGGTCGAGCCGCACCGGGAACGCGCGGCCCGGGTCGGCCAGCCACTTGGGGTCGGCTTCGACGCGCAGGGTGTTCTTGTTCGCCAACTCGTAGCGCACGCCGGTGGAGACCGCGCCCTTGGCGTCGACCAGGTGGCCGGCCGGGATGGTGGCCACCGTGGCGCCGGCCGCGTCGCGCAGCAGCACCTGGCTGCCGTCGGCGGCGGCGGTCAGGCCGGTGAGCTTCAGCGGGAACGTGTACGCGCTCGCGGCCTGCGCGTTCGCGAGGACCAGTGTCTCCTTGACGCCGCCCGGCTGCGCGGTCAGCTCGACGTCGACGCCGGGCCACACGCCGGCGTAGCGGGCGGTGTCGCCCTTGACCGTCGCGGTCACCGGCCGGGCGCCCTCGGCCCCGTAGGCCAGCACGCCGCCGCCGGCCAGCGTGACCCGCACGAGCTCGGACGCGTCGGCCCGGTCGGCGAGCCACAGGCCGACCGAGTCGGCGCCGCGCCGCCAGCCGCCGGCCGGGTCGCGGGTGAGGGTCGAGTCGATCGGGGCCCAGCTGCCGTCGGCCTTGCGGTAGTTGAGCGGGGTGGCCGAGAACTCGGTGGTCTCGGTGCCGTCGGCGTTCGCGTACGTCCGCTCGTGCGCCCCGCGCCGCGCGGTGAGCTCCTTGCTGCTGCCGTCGGTGCGGAACCCGCGCGCCTTGGCCGCCGGCGCCGCGACGTTGCGCGCGACGTTGGCCGGCGGCTCGGGCGGCTTGACCGGCGGGTACTTCGACTTCTCGGAGGGCGGCTTGAACGTGTCCTTCGGCCCGTCGACCACCGGGTTCAGGCCCGACGCGTCGCCCCACCGCTGCACCGGCGCGGGCTTGTTCGCCACGTGCGCCACGAGCGTGAGCTTCCGCGGGTTCAGCTGGACGGCGGTCGTGCCCTCCTGCGCCGAACAGGCCGTGAGCAGGAAGGACAGCCCTACAGCAAGGAACAGTGTGCGCTTTCGATCCTTACGGTGTGCAGGCCGGAGCGGGCCACGCAGCATCTTCCACCCCCGTGAAGAAGTCGGCGACACATCGACGTTCGTAGTGCCGCTTCCGCCGCCGGTAATTTACAGCTACCGATGGCTCGCGGATAGTGTCCGAAACGGACAATCGCCGCGTGATAGCGGAACGATAGGGAAACAATGGCAACCCGAGCACGGAACAACGGCCCGTGGGTAGGCTGAACCGCGGCAGCGAGAGGCGGGGGTGCGCCGGATGAAGCTGGTGGTCATCGGCGGGGACGCGGCGGGCATGTCGGCTGCGTCACAGGCCCGCAAGCGACTCGGCCCGGACAAGCTCGAGATCGTGGCGTTCGAGCGCGGACATTTCACTTCCTACTCGGCGTGCGGCATCCCGTACTGGATCGGTGGCGCGGTCGCCGAGCGCGAGGCGCTCGTCGCGCGCTCGCCCGAGGAGCACCGCAAGTCCGGCATCGACGTGCGCCTGCGGCACGAGGTGGTGGGCATCGACCTCGACCGGCGCGAGGTGGTCGCGCACGATCTCGCCGGCGGCGGCGAGGTGCGGGAGAGCTTCGACCATCTGGTGTACGCGGCCGGAGCGTCCCCGGTGACGCCGGAGTGGGCCCAGCTTCCGGCCGCCGGCATCTTCGGCGTGCAGACGCTCGACGACGGCGCGGCGATCCACGACTGGCTGGCCGGCCACCCGGCGCCGCGGCGGGCCGTGGTGATCGGCGGCGGCTACATCGGCGTCGAGATGGCCGAGGCGATGAAGATTCGCGGCCTCGAGGTGACGCTGCTGGAGAAGTCGCCGGAGCCGATGGGCAAGACGGTCGACCCCGACATGGGGGCGCTGGTCCGCAAGGCGATCGGCGAGCAGGGCATCGAGGTGGTCACCAACGCCCACGTCGAGGGCATCGAGACGAGCGACGGGCGGGTGCGGGCGGTGGTCACCCCGGTCGGCACGCTACCGGCCGACATCGTGGTGCTGGGCCTGGGCGTACGCCCGAACAGCGCGCTCGCGGAAAAGTCGGGACTCCCGGTCGGGCGCACCGGGGGCGTCAAGACCGACCGGCGGATGCGCGTGGTCGACGTCGAGGGCGTGTGGGCCGCGGGCGACTGCGTGGAGACCCATCACCTGCTGACCGGCGAGCCGGTGCACGTCCCGCTCGGCACCCACGCGAACAAGCAGGGCCGGGTGGCCGGCATCAACATCGGCGGCGGCTACGCCACGTTCCCCGGCGTGATCGGCACGGCGGTGACCAAGGTGTGCGAGCTCGAGGTGGCGCGCACCGGCCTCACCGAGAACGAAGCGCGCAAGGCCGGGTACGCGTTCGTGACCGCCTCCGTCGAGTCGACCAGCCGGGCCGGCTACTACCCGGGCGCGTCCACGATGACCATCAAGCTGATCGCCGAGCGCCGCACCGGCACGCTGCTCGGCGCCCAGATCGTCGGCCGGACCGAGGCGGCCAAGCGGATCGACGCGCTCGCCGTCGCGGTGTGGAACCGGATGACGGTCGAGGAGATGACCGCGCTCGACCTCAGCTACGCCCCGCCGTTCGCGCCGGTGTGGGACCCGGTGCTGATCGCGGCCCGGAAGGCGACGGACGCCGTACACGCGTCGATGTAGGCCGTTTTGTGAATTCACGGTCACGGATCGCCATCAGGCGTTACTACACACCGTAGGGATGAGTTCACCAATCTGGTATCGCGCCAGATCTTGCGACACGGTAGAGATGCACCATGTCGCCGCATTCCCTCCGATCCCCGAGCCCGGCGTCCGGCGACGTCGCCGAGGCGGGCGGCCGTCATCGCCGCTCCGAGTCGCTCGCGGACACTCGCGGATCGGCCCCGGAATTCCGGGTCAGCACCCTGCTCGAGGACGGCGCCTGGGTGCCCGGACCGCGGTCGGCGCGGCACCATCGTCCCGCCGCCCCCGCTTCCCGCGCCGCTTCTTCCGCTGCCTCTTCCGCCGCCTCTTTTGCCGCGGCGCCTCGCAGCGTTGCCCGGCGCGCCGCCCGCGCTCGCCACGCCGCCCATCGCGCCCCGGCCGGCACCCGGCCGCCGCTCACCGGCAGCCACCGCGCGCCCGGCACGCTGCCGATCGAGTCCTGGCTGCTGATGGGCAAGAAGCGCCAGCAGGTGCTGCTCGCCTCGCTGGTCGCGCTCGGCCTGCTGCTGATCGCGGTGCCCGGCGCCCGCGCACGTGACGGCGTCGGCGCGGTGAACGCGGCCGCCCAGCGGGCCATCGGCGTCCACTCCACCCAGACCAAGAAGAACCCGTCCGGCGGCAGCAAGAAGGCCTCGCAGAAATCTTCGAAGGCCAACGACGCCCCCGCCGCGCCGGCCTCCACCGCGCCGGCCCCCGCCACCGGCGGCAACGTCCCCGTCCTCGAGGCGACCGCCCCCTCCGAGCGCCACATCCCGGGCGCCGGCCCCGGCAACTCGCTGCGCACGACGGGCTCGGCCGCGGTGGCGCTCACCTTCGACGACGGCCCCGACGCGGTGCAGACCCCGCGGATCCTCGCGCTGCTGGCCAAGTACCAGGTCAAGGCGACGTTCTGCCTGGTCGGCCAGCAGGTGCAGAAACACCCCGAGATCGTGCGCGACATCGTGGCCGCCGGGCACACGCTCTGCAACCACACGTGGGACCACAGCCTCACCATCGGTAAGGACAAGCCCGAGGACATCAAGGCCGACCTGGAGCGGACGAACGCCGCAATCCGGGCCGCCGTGCCGGACGCGAAGATCCCGTTCTTCCGGGCGCCCGGCGGCAACTTCACCGACCGCCTGGTCGGCGTGGCCGCGACGGACGACATGACCTCGCTCTACTGGCAGGTCGACCCGGCCGACTGGGACCACAAGACCGGCGAGACCGACGCCGCACACACCGAGCGCGTGATCGCGGAGATCAAGAAGCACGTGCGACCGGGGTCGATCATCCTCTCGCACGACTTCAACCAGCCCGACACGATCGCCGCGTACGAGAAGCTGCTGCCCTGGCTGAAGGACACCTTCACGCTCGGCATCCCGGCCCGGCCGGCGACGCCCGCGACGACGGCCCCGACCACCGCGCCGACCACCCCCGCTTCGACGCCGGCCACTCCCGACCCGAACGCCACGGTCACCCCGTCGGCGCCCGCGCCGCCCCCGACCGACGGCGACGCCGCCGCGGACGCCCAGTAACCCCGTCGCCCGCGCTATTTCTGGCAGACCGGGCACCAGTACAGGTTTCGGCCGGCCAACGGCCCCCGGGCCACCGCCGTCCCGCAGACCAGGCACGGCTGGCCCGGCCGGCGGTAGACGTAGACCTCACCCCCGTGCCGGTCGACTCGCGGCGCCCGCCGCATGGCCTCGGGCGTGTGCCGCGTGTGCACCGTGTCGATGCGGCCGCGGGCCACGCCCTCCTTCATCAGCGCGCGCAGGTCCGTCCAGAGCGAGTCCCACTGGTCCGGGGTCGTCGCGCGACCCGGCGTGGTCGGCGCGAGGCCGGCCCGGAACAGCACCTCGTTCGCGTAGATCAGGCCGCAACCGGCCACGATCGACTGATCCATCAGCAGGGCGAAGATCGGCTTGCTGCTCGCGCGCACCCGGCCGCCGGCGACGTCCGGCGCGGCGTCGTCACGCAGCGGGTCGGCGCCCAGCCGGTCGCGCAGCAGCTGGGCCTGCGCCGGGTCGAGCACCTCGCACGCGGTCGGCCCGCGCAGGTCGAGCCAGTGCGCGTCGGCGATCACCCGCATCCGCACCTGGCCGACCGGCGGCGGCACGGGCGGCTCGCCGTCGCTGAACTTTCCGTAGAGTCCCAGGTGGACGTGCACGCTGAGGTCGCCGTCGTAGTGGTGGAGCAGGTGTTTCCCGTACGCCTCGGTGTCGCGCAACCGGCGCCCGTCGATCAGCGCCGCCCCCGCCGCGAAGCGTCCCTGCGGGCTGGAGACCGTGAGCGTCCGCCCGGCGAACAGCTCTCGATGCCGCCCGGCAAGGCGGTGAATGGTGTGTCCCTCTGGCACGGGGAGCAACGGTAACCGCGGTTATGCCCAGAGGGAAAATGCTGGGTGACGGCGCTCATCTGCGGAAAGCTGGGGTCATGAGTGTTGACGAGTTGACGATGCGCGGCGGCGCTTCCTTCGATGACCAGATCTTCGAGCGGCTCCTTCGGGAGCGCATCATCTTCCTCGGCAGTGAGGTCAACGACGAGGTCACCAACCGGATCTGCGCGCAGATGCTGCTCCTGGCCTCGAACGACAGCACCCGGGACATCGCGCTCTACATCAACTCGCCGGGCGGCTCGATCAGCGCCGGCATGGCGGTGTACGACACGATGCAGTACATCAAGAACGACGTGGCCACGATCGCCCTCGGCATGGCGGCCTCGATGGGTCAGTTCCTGCTCTGCGCCGGCACCGCCGGCAAGCGGTACGCGCTGCCCCACGCCCGGGTGATGATGCACCAGCTCTCCGGCGGCATCGGCGGCACCGCGGCCGACATCGCCATCCAGGCCGAGAGCATGCTGCACGTCAAGACCGTGATGAACGAGCGGATCGCGTTCCACACCGGCCACACCGCCGAGGAGATCGAGCGCGACGCCGACCGCGACCGCTGGTTCACCGCGCAGCAGGCCCAGGAGTACGGCCTCGTCGACCACGTGATCAACAAGGCCTCCGACGTGGTGTCGCTCCCGGCCTAGAACGGCGCGTGAGCCGGGCGGTCAGCCACGGTGTGTGCGCGAACGGCGTTCGGGGTATAGGCGATTCATCCCCCGAATCGTCAAGGAGGTGCTGGACGTGAGGATCCCGACGTTCTCCCGCCAGACCGAGACCGACACACCGGAGGCGGAACGCCCGGCTACGGCGAGCGCCGCCTCGGCGACCAATGCCGAGACTGCCCGGCGCGAGGCCGCGGCCAACGCCGAGACTGCCCGGCGCGAGGCCGACAAGGCGCAGCGCGACGCCGTCCGGGCCCGTCACGACGAGCCGATCACCGAGGAACTGCCGCCGGCGCCGGCGCGCGCGGACCGCACCGTCCCGCCGCCGCCCCCGCCCTCGACGGTCTCCCGTCCGGTTTTTCCGAAAGATGAGACGAAGGAAGAGACCGAGCGGACGCCGGTCGTCACCGGGCCGAAGCCGCGGGCCAGCCTGCTCGCCACCCTGGGCCTGATCCTCGGCGCCGCCTCGGTGCTGCTGGTGCTCTCCGGGCCGCTGCTCGGCTGGGGCATCGGCGTGGCCGGCCTGGCGCTGGTCCTCTCGCTGAGCGGCATCCACGCCACCGGCAAGCGGCACGTGGCCGGCAAGACCGACGCGCTGATCGGCATGGTGCTGGCGCTCGGCGCGATCGTGCTCGGCGTGCTGGCCCTGACCGGCTCGCTCACCTGGCTGGGCACCGACACCAACAACGTGCCGGCGCTCCGCGAGTGGCTCGACGCGCACACCGTGAACCGCTTCTGACGGCGGGAAAGCGGGATTGGGCGGCCCCAAGTGGGCCGCCCTTCGCGTACGCAAGAAATCGCCGTTGAATTTAAGAAGCACGCAAGATTCGAAAGCGGCACGCAGGGTTGAGCCATGGTTCCGTGACATCACCCGGCCCTAGCGTTTCAGTCATGCGCCGATACCTCATGTGCCGCCCCACCCACTTCGCGGTCACGTACCGGATCAACCCGTGGATGGACCCCACGGCGCCCTACGACAACGCGCTCGCGATCCGGCAGTGGGAGACGCTCCGGCAGACATATCTCGACCTCGGCCACACCGTCGAGCTGATCGAGCCGCTGCCCGGCCTGCCCGACATGGTGTTCGCCGCCAACGGCGCGACCGTGGTCGACGGCCGGGTGCTGGCCGTGCAGTTCCGGGACGCCGAGCGGGCTGACGAGGCCCCGGCCTACGCCGCCTGGTTCCGCGAGCGCGGCTTCGCGGTCACCGAGCCCAAGCACACCAACGAGGGCGAGGGCGACATCCTGCTCGCCGGCGACATCCTGCTCGCCGGCACCGGCTTCCGCACCGCGCACGCCTCGCACGCCGAGACGCAGGAGGTGCTGCGCCGCCCGGTGATCACGCTCCAGCTCGTCGACCCGGCCTACTACCACCTGGACACGGCGCTCTGCGTGCTCGACGACACGAACGTCGCGTACCTTCCGTCGGCCTTCTCCCCCGGCTCGCAGGCCGTGCTGCGGCAGCTGTACCCGCACGCGGTCATCGCCAACGAGGAGGACGCCGCGGTATTGGGCCTCAACGCGGTGAGCGACGGCCGTACGGTTGTCCTGCCGACACAGGCCACCCACCTGGCCGCCGAGCTCAGCGCGGCCGGTTACCAGACCGTCGGGGTCGACGTCTCCGAGCTGCGCAAGGCCGGCGGCGGACCCAAGTGCTGCACGTTGGAGGTGCGGGGATGACAAGCGTGGACATGCGTACGCCCGGGGCGCTCGAGGACGCCGAGCGGTGGACGGCGCACAACTATCACCCGCTGCCGGTCGTGATCGCCGAGGCCGAGGGCGCCTGGGTCACCGACGTCGACGGTCGCCGTTACCTGGACTTCCTGGCCGGCTACTCGGCGCTGAACTTCGGCCACCGGCACCCGGGGCTGATCGCGGCCGCGCACGCCCAGCTCGACCGGGTCACGCTGACCAGCCGGGCGTTCGTGCACGACCAGTTCGCCGAGTTCTGCCACGAGCTGGCCGACCTGTGCGGCAAGGAGCTCGTGCTGCCGATGAACACGGGCGCCGAGGCGGTCGAGACGGCGATCAAGGTGTCCCGGGCCTGGGGTTACCGGGTCAAGGGCGTGGCCGACAACCAGGCCGAGATCATCGTGGCGTCGGACAACTTCCACGGGCGTACGACGACGATCGTCAGCTTCTCCACCGATCCCGACGCGCGCGACGACTTCGGCCCGTACACCCCGGGATTTGTGATTGTTCCCTACGGTGACCTGGCCGCCCTGGCCGATGCGATCACGCCGAACACGGTCGCCGTGCTGATGGAGCCGATCCAGGGCGAGGCGGGCGTGCTGGTGCCGGCCGAGGGCTACTTCGCCGGCGTGCGGGCGCTCTGCGACGACCACAACGTGCTCTTCGTGGCCGACGAGATCCAGTCCGGCCTCGGGCGTACCGGCAAGACCTTCGCGATCGAGCACGAGGACGTCGTTCCCGACATGTACGTGCTGGGCAAGGCCCTGGGCGGCGGCATCGTGCCGGTCTCGGCGGTCGCCGCGAACCGGGACGTGCTCGGCGTGCTCAAGCCCGGCGAGCACGGGTCGACCTTCGGCGGCAACCCGCTCGCCTGCGCCGTCGGCGTCGAGGTCGTGCGGCTGCTGGCCACCGGCGAGTTCCAGCGCCGCTCGGCCGAGCTCGGCGAGCGCCTGCACGCGGGGCTGAACGCGCTGGTCGGCAAGGGTCTGGTGGCGGTGCGCGGGCGCGGGCTGTGGGCCGGCGTCGACATCGACCCGGCGCTGATGACCGGCCGTCAGGCCTGCGAGCGGCTCGCGGCGCGCGGCGTGCTGGCCAAGGACACGCACGGCTCGACCATCCGCCTCGCGCCCCCGCTGGTGGTCACCGGCGAGGAGCTGGACCACGCGGTGGCCCAGCTCGCCGCGATCCTGGTGTAGCTACCGCTCGAACTTGCGCAGGGCCATCGTCGGCGCCTCGCCCATCACCGACTGGGGTTGGACGACGCCGCCGGTGGCCCACAGCTTCGAGCGGCCCACGTTCACGCCGGCGTAGAGCTCGACCACGTCGTTGGCCGCGAGCACGCGGGTCTCGTTGCGGCCGAGCGTGATGCGCTCGTCGTCGTCCAGCGAGCCGCCCGGGCGGATGCCGGTGCCGTTGGTGCTGACGTCCTGCGCGGTCAGTGTGCCGTCCGGGTGCAGCGAGAGCCGCACGTGGCCGCGGCTGATCCACTTCCGGGCGTCCTCGGTGAGCCACTGGCCGAGCATGACGCCCTTGCCGCCCTCGGGGGCCCGGCCGATCACGACCGGCGCCTCGGTCGAGACGACGAAGCGCTGCCGGACGACGCCGTCCACGCGTACCGACAACACCTCGACCGCCGGGCGCGGGCCGACGTCGCGCAGCTTGGCGCCGTGCCGCGGGCAGGTCGGCGCGCCGGACCGGATGGACGGCGGCGGCTGGGCGACCGGGCTGGTGAACGTGCGCATGTCGGCGAACGGGCTGTCCGGGTCGCCGCCCTGGCCGAAGCTCGTGCAGTTGGACTCCGGGCAGGCCCAGACCCGGGCGAGCATGCGCTCCCCCATCGGCGAGCGGTCGTACTGCTTGGCGGGGTCGCCGCGACCCACCCGGGACACCAGCACCGGGTTGCCACCCTCGCCGGCGATCGCGGCGAGCAGACGGCCGGGCTCGTCGATCCAGGCGCGGCGGGAGCGGAACTGATCACCACGCGTACGGGTGAGCACCGGCACGCCCAGCAGCTCGGCCACCTCGAGGACCCGGTCGTCGAGCACGGGCACCACCTCGACCTTGCCGTCGTCGGCCCAGCGGCGGATGACCATCCGCTCGTTGGAGGTGAGGTCGGTGTCCGACAGCAGGCCCCGCGGGGAGACCACGTAAACCGGCACATTCTCCTCGGCGAGGTACGCCGACAGGGCGTCGACGACCAGGCCCAGACGCACGGAGCTGGCCGGCCGGCCGCCGTCGAGGTCGGCATAGCGCACGATCTCGGACAGGTCGACCACCGCGCGAGCCAGCGCCGGATCGGTGCTCAGCCGCGCCTCGATGGCGTCGAGGACCTTGCTGACCTCGAATCTCACGTGACCTCCCTATTTTGCCTCCCCCATAATGCCGCGTCACCAGGCGTCGTTTGCCCACCGGGGGCTTTGGGGACATTCAAGTCGATCAGCCGTTGGCTCTTCACGACGTCAGGGAGGACGGGAAATGCGGACACCACGGCTCGCCGGGCTGGGTCTCGCGACGATGGCCACGGTCGCCTTTGCGGTGGCCGGGTGCGGTGACAACAACACCGCCACATCGTCGACGGCTCCCAGCAGCGGCGCGACCCCCAGCGCCGGCAGCTCCGCCGACCCCGCGGCGGCGGCCAAGCTCTCCGCCGCGGTCGAGCAGCTCGACCAGACCAGCTTCACCCTCACCGCTTCCTCGGGCTCCGGCTTCAAGCTGACCGGCGACATCGACGCGCCGAACGGCAAGGCGTCGGCGGCGCTCACGGCGAGCGGCCCGAACGCCGAGATCAACATCAAGACCCTGCTGATCGGGCAGGACCTGTACGCCCAGGTGCCCGGGATCACCAAGGCCGGCACCTGGACCCACCTGGACGGCTCCCGCCTGCCGGCGAACGCGAACATCGGCCTGCGGCCCGGCCAGATCGATCCGGTCGGCACCGCCGACCTGATCAAGGCCACCACCGACGTCAAGGCGACCAGCGACACGAACTACTCCGGTTCGGTCGACCTGTCGAAGGCGGCCGGTCTCGCCGGCCTCGGCCAGATCACCGTCGCGGCCTCCGCGGCCTCGGCCGCACCGGTCCAGAACGTGCCGTTCACGGCCACGCTCGACGACCAGGGCCGGCTCTCCACGCTCACCATCGACCTGCCCCAGGGCGAGCCGCTGCAGGTGACGTACGCGAACTGGGGCAAGCCGGTGACCATCACCGCGCCGGCCGCCAGTGAGATCACCGAGGCGCCGGACAGCTTCTACAGCTCGCTCGGCTCCTGAGTTCGCCGGCGGGCGGTCCAGTCCGTGCTCAGCGGACGGGCCGCCGGCCGGTTCTCCTCGATCCACGAATCGATCCGGGCCCACCAGTCGTACAGCCAGACCACTCGCTCCTCCTCGTCGGCCGGCACCTCCTCGGGCGGCACGCTCCAGAACCGCATGATCAGCTGCTTGTCCATCGGCAGCTCGCGCCACATGTCGGCGACTGTCATCATCCGGTCGAGCCCGGTGTGCGCCACGAAGATCACGCCGGCGTCCGGCGCCGCGTCGATCGCCGCGGAGAGGCCGCCCGGCTTCGGCGGCAGCAGGTTACGCAGGTTCTCGGCCCGCTCGGCCATGTCGGACAGTCCGCGGGCCCGCAGCCAGGCGATCGCCTTGATCCGCCGGCGGGGCGTGAAGTTGCCGCCCTCCGGGAAGATCACGAAGGCGTCGTTGTCGTCCAGGCCGTCGGCGAGCTCGCCGACCTCCTGCTCGAGGTTCTTCGCGGCCGACCGCCCGGGCGAGATGAACCGGCTCGGCAGCCGGTTGAGCAGCACGTCGATCGTCGGGTCCCACTGCAGGGTCGCCTTCAGCACGATCCGCGGCTCGCGGTCGAACCAGTTGACCAGCCCGTGGATCAGGATGAACGAGTCGCCGGGGCCGGCGTGCCGGCTCACCACGATCTCGGGACGGCCCGGGATGGCCGTGTCGGGGTCGGTGCCGACCACGTCCACGGTCAGGTGCAGCGACCAGCGGGCCAGCCAGAACAGCACGCCCAGGAACCGGCCGGTCAGCACGTAGTGGGCGCGCTGGAAGGCCGGGTTGCGGATCTTCCAGCCGAAGCCGGAGGCCACCCACAGCACGGCCAGGGCGACCAGGGCGGCCGCGTCCCATACCACGTAGACGATCGCCAGGAAGACCAGCCGGGGCACCCGCAGGTGGCCGGGCACCAGCGGCGAGGCGGCGAGCGCCAGCAGCAGCCAGACCGGCAGCGTGGTGAGCAGGCCGACCGCGAGCAGCACGACCGCCGGCGCGAGGATCAGCCGGCGGACCCAGACCGGCGGCAGCGGCATCAGTGCCCGCCCGGCAGCGGGTTCACGTTGGCGTGCAGATATCGGCGGGACGCGGTGTAGGCGCGGCTGATCCGGCGGCCGACCGCGGCCATGTCGCGGTACGCCCACGGGCTGTCGTCGCGGCCCTCGCCGCCGCCGCTGGGGAGCACGTGCACGCGTACATCGTCGGGCAGCGAGGCAACCTCGCGCGCGAACCGGTGCCGCCGGGCGATCTCGAACGCCACCTGAGCCACCTCCCACGGCCGGCGGGGCACGGTGAGCGGACGCTCGATCCGGCCCACCTGGAGCACGAAGATCAGCTTGGCGCCGACCCGGACGGCCTCCCCGATCGGGATCGAGTTGACGATCCCACCGTCCACATAGTGCTCTCCCCCGATCTCCATGGGCGGCAGCAGGCCGGGCACGGCCGACGAGGCCACCACGGCGTCGACCAGCGGGCCGCTGTCGAACCAGTGCTCGGCGGCGCGCTCGATGCTGGCCGCGCAGCAGCGGAACGGGATCTTCAGGTCGGCGAACGTGGTGTGCTCGCCGAGCTCGCTCTCCAGCAGGCGGCGCAGCGGCAGCGGCGAGTGCAGGTGGGTGCGGGCCGCGAACCGGCGCATCTGCCGGCCGATCGAGTCGCCGTAGACCGTGGCCGCCTCGGGCGAGGTCCAGAGCCGGACCAGCCGGTCGGTGATGGCCTCGCTCGGGTCGGCCGCGACCAGGGCGCCGTTCACCGCGCCGATCGACGTGCCGACCACGACATCGGGGCGGAAGCCGGCCCGGAACAGCGCACGCAGCATGCCCACCTCGACCGCGCCGAGCACACCGCCGCCACCGAGCACGAACGCCACCGGACTGTTGACCATGGCTTCATCCTGGCACGAGAGGACAGAACCGCCGCGCCATGTCATCATCGTCGCCGTGACTCTCGCCCGCCGCACGCTGCTGAGCAGCGGTCTCGCCGCGTCCGCCGCCGTGCTCACCGGATGCGGCCGATCGGGCGGTTCCGCGGCGCCGACCTGGGCCTCGCCGGTCGGGGACACCGAGCCGCTCGCCTCCACGCCCCCCTCAGCCTTACGGGCGCCGTCCTCCTCATCGGCGTCCCCGGCTTCCTCGGCGTCCCCGGCTTCCTCGGCGAAGGCCAACGCGTTCCCGTACGGCGTCCGAGTCACCGAAACGCTGACCAAATACCTCAAGCCGACCAAGGACAACCCCAAGCATCCCGGGTACGCCGGGGCGGTCGCCCTCGTGGCCCAGGACGGCAAGCCACAGTTCACGACGTCGGTCGGCCACGCCCTGCGCTACGGCGCCGGCCCCGTGGACCTGCCCGCCGCCAAGCGCGTGGCCATGCGTACCGACTCGATCTTCGACCTGGCCTCGCTCACCAAGGTCTACACCGCGATCCTGACCCTGCAGCTGGTCGACCAGGGCAAGGTCGCGCTGGACGCCCCGGTCCAGCGGTACCTGCCCGACTTCACCGGCGCCGGCAAGGACAGGGTCACCGTCGCCATGCTCCTGGCCCACACCTCCGCGCTCCCGGTCGGCGCCAAGGTCACCGGCATGGCGACCAACGCCGCCCGCTGGAAGTCGGTCATGTCCACGCCCCTGGTCGCCGGCGGCGTGCCCGGAACCACGTTCCGCTACTCGAGCGTCGGCCTCATGGTGCTGGGCCGCCTGGTCGAGAAGATGACCGGCAAGTCCCTGGACAAGGCCCTGCGCGACAACCTCACGACGCCACTGGGCCTCGAGAGCACCGGCTTCCAGCCCTTGAAGTGGGTGCCCGCGTCGGCCAAGCAGCGCCTGGTGGCCACCGACGCCCGTACCTCCCGCGGCCTGCTGCGCGGCACCGTCCACGACGACGTGGCCAACATCCTCGGCGGCGTGGCCGGCCACGCCGGCGTCTTCGCCACCGCCCAGGACGTGGCCGTGATCGGCCAGATGCTCCTGAACGGCGGCACCCACAACGGCCGCCGCATCCTGTCGGCGGACGTGGTCAAGCAGATGCTCACCGACGTCAACAAGGGCAAGCCGGCCATCGACGCCGAACGCCCCGGCCGCTCGGCCGACCACGGCCTCGGCGTGGAGATGAACCAGCCCTGGTTCATGGGCAAACTGGCGTCCCCGACCAGCTTCGGCCACACCGGCTTCACGGGGACGTCGCTGCTGGTGGTGCCCGCCCGCCGCATGGTGGTGGTCCTGCTGACGAACCGCGCCCACCCCAACTGGTCGTGGTCCAACCCCGACGTTCACCGCGTGGCCGTGCACAACGCGATCGCGGGGTAGCGTCGGCTCTCTGCCACCCCGGTTGCCGCTGTGACCGTTCCCCACCCCGTTCACTGGGTGGGGCAACGCTAACGGCCGGCTACGACACTTTTTGCCGGCTGCCCACAGGGGCGGCGCGGATCGCGGTGGCTGGGCTGCGAAGTGCTGGGCGACCGGGGCGCCGTGTGGCCGGGGCTCAGTGCGGCCGGGCTCAGTGCGGCCGGGCTCAGTGCGGCCACCCACCGTCTCGCCTGGCTGGGCTGGGCGGCCATGGCCCGGGCGCCGCGTGGTCCGGCTTGAGTTGGGGCGCTCACTCTCAGCGCGGCCCGGGCGTTGAATGACCGGTCTCAAAGCGTCACCCACCGTCTCGCCCTGGCTGGGCTGGGCGGCCATGGCCCGGGCGCTGCGTGGCCGGGCTCAGTGTGGCCACTCACTGTCTCTGTGACCGTTCCCCACCCCGTTCACTGGGTGGGGCAACGCTACGGCCCGGCTATGACAATTCTCGTCGGCTGTCCACAAGGGGCCGCCGGCGCGGTGCGTGGCCGGCTGGTGGGGGCCGCCCGCTCTCTGCAGGGAGAGCTGCCCACGGGCCCGGCGTTGCATGGTCGGCCCGTTGGGCCACTCAATGACACTGCGATTTCTCCGCCCCCGCGATTTGCGCGAATTAACCGCTCTGCGAGTCACCCTTTTTAGATCTTGGAGAGTTTCTGCTCCTGGGGCGCACAAACTCTCCAAGATCTGAGCGGCGGGGCTACGGGAGCGATTTCACGTACGCGCCGTTCTGGTTCTGGAACTCCCAGCCGTAGTACTTGTCCCAGTTGATGCTCCACGTCATGAGGCCGCGGAAGTTGGGGTTCGTGCCGCTGCGTGGGGTGTATCCGCCACAGTTCGCGCCGCTCACCAGGCAACCGACCGCCTGCTGGATCGCGGACGGGGCGATGTAGCCGTTGCCGGCGCTCACCGAGCTCGGCGCCCCGAAGGCGATCTGGTCCTCGCGCAACGCGGGGAACATGTTGGCCGTGTTACCGGCAACGGGGAAGCCGGCCATCATCATGTCGGTCATGGCGATGTGGAAGTCGGCGCCGCCCATCGAGTGGTACTGGTTGTCGAGGCCCATGATCGAGCCGGAGTTGTAGTCCTGGACGTGCAGGATCGTCAGGAAGTCGCGGACCGCGTAGATCACCGGGAGGTACGAGCCGGCGCGCGGGTCCTGGCCGCCCCACGGGCCCGAGCCGTAGTACTGGTAGCCCAGCTGGACGAAGAACGTCTCGGGGGCCATGGTCAGCACGAAGCCGGCGCCGTAGCGGGACTTGAGGGACTTCAGGGCGCTGATCAGGTTGACGATCACGGGGGTGGTCGGGTTCTTGAAGTCGGTGTCGCCGGTGTTCAGCGACAGCGAGTGGCCCTCGAAGTCGACGTCGACGCCGTCCAGGCCGTACCTGTCGATGATGGCGCTGACCGAGCTCACGAACTTGTCGCGGGCGGCGGTGGTGGTGAGCTGCACCTGGCCGTTCGCGCCGCCGATGGAGAGCAGCACCTTCTTACCGGCCGCGCGCTTGGCCCGGATGGCGGCGATGAAGTCGGCCTCGGACTCGACGCCGGGGCACTCGGTGGCGGGGCACAGCGTGAACCGGATGTCGCCGGAGGTCGCGCTGGTCGGCTCGCCGAACGCGAGGTCGATGATGTCCCAGTTGGCCGGAACGTCGGCCATGCGCAGGTAGCCGGAGCCGTTGGCGAAGCTCGCGTGCAGGTAGCCGATCAGGGCGTGCTTGGGGATGCCGGTGGCCGGGATGGAAGTCGGCGGCGCGGTTGTGGGCGGCACGGTTGTGGGCGGGGTGGTCGTCGGCGGGGTCGTCGACGGCGGCGGCGTGGTGGGGGGCGTGGTGCCACCGCACGCGCCGTTGTCGGCCCAGACATCCCACTGGCCGGAGTGCGTGGCCGGGGACTCGTTCTGGGTCCACCACTTGGCGGCGTAGTTGTGGCCGTTCTGCGAAGCGGAGTTGCCACCGACGTAGACGGCGGTGGCGCTCCACGCGGGGGCGCAGGCGGTCGCGGCGCTGGCCGAGGAGGCGAGGTAGACGGTGGTGCCGGCGGCAGCGAGGGATACGACCATGGCGAAGATCATCGATCGGCGCATGGCCAATTATTAGGACTGTTAACTGTAAATGTAAATAGATGAACCCGGATCAGCTGTCGTGCGTCCACTCGGCCCGGTCGAGGTACCCGTCGTTGTTGTCGTCGTACATCTTCTTCTCGAAGAAGCCGTCGTGGTTCTTGTCGTACTCGGCGAAGTCGACCCGGTTGTCGAGGTCGGTGTCGTGGCCGATGAAGTCGACGTGGCCGTCGTGGTTGGTGTCGACCAGGATCTCGGCGCCGCCGTGGCCGTCGCCGAGGTAGGTCGCCCTGTCGAGATGACCGTCGCCGTCGGCGTCCACCCGGTTGTGATAGCCCTTCGGCGGCGGGGGCGCCAGATCGCGCACCGCCTGGCCGAGGTCGGCCGGGGCGTCGCCGAGCCCCTGGGAGACCGGCGGCAGTCCGTCCAGATCGGGATTGTCGCCGAAGCCGGAGCTGTCCCCGGGGGACCCGTGCGAGCCCTGGGCGAGGTTGCGCGCGACCATGCCGGCCGCGGTGCCGAACTCCGACCAAACACCGAGGTCGTCGCCGTCCTGTTGGGTCATCCCTAGACGATAGGGCCGTCAGTCCAGTTCTGGCATCGCCACCGGGTGTGGTCGTGGACGGCATGTCCCACATTGCACGGCATCGTCCACCACCAGGGCTTCCATCCGACGCCGCGAGTCCGAGTGGCTCACCTGAAGCAGATACGGCCCGAAGCGGGCGTGTTCGGCACAAACTCCGCGCCCGCAGAACCGGCAGGTCCCGCGCGCCGACTCGCTACAGAACCAACACTGCACACTACGGACAGTACCTATTCGGATGCCGAGGGTGCTATCCCCGAAGCGGCGGTCGTGGTGGTCGGCGGCGTCGTCGGCGTCGGCGTGGTGGTCGGCGGGGTCGTCGGCTGCGGGGGCGCGGTGGTCGGCGAGGTCGTCGGGTTCGTCGTACGGGTCGGCCGGGTCGTGGGTTGTGTCGTCGCCGGACGGGTCGTGGGCTGGGTGGTCGACTCGGTCGGCGCGGTGGTCGTGGTCGTGGCCTCGGTCGGCTCGGTGGTGGCCGGCGTGGTCGCGCTCGTCGACGGCGCGACGCTCTCGGTCAGCGACGGCTCGACGGTCGCCTCCTCGGACGGCAGCGGCTCCTCCGTCGGCGGCGTCGACTGGGACGGCTGGGTCACCGCGACCCCGTCCCCGCAGCTGAGCTGCGCGCCGGTCGCCTCGGTCGCCTTGCCGCCCACCAGCACCCGGCCGGACGAGACGGTCACCTTGTCGGGCTCGACCGAGAACCAGGACGCCGCCGAGGCGGACACGGTCCCGTCGGCGCGGTTCACGGTCAGCCGCAGCGGCTGATAGGCCCCGCTGGTGCTGGTCGTGTCGGCCAGCATCCGCCCGGTCTGGAGCGAGATCGCCCCGCGCGGGCTCTGGTGGCGGCCCGAGCCGACCGACAGGTCACCGACGGTCAGCCCTGTCCCGGCGCAGAGCACGCTGACCGCGCCGCCCGGGTAGGTGAGCCGGGCCGTCGACTGGACCGGGACCTCGATCTGGGCGCCGCTCGCGAGGTAGCGCCGGTCGCCGGGCTCGAGGGTCGCCACGTCGCCGTCCGAGGTCGCGTTGGCCCGGCCCTTGTCGACGGTGAGCAGCACTTTGTCGTGGGCCATCTCGGCCCAGGCCGGCCCGGGGCGGAAGCTCAGGCCGGTCAGCAGCAGCGCCAGCACGAGCAGCACCACGGTCAGCCACCACAGCCGGTTCTCGTAGCGGCGGTCGGCGGACTGGTCGTCGGGGCCGCCGGGCGGGCCGGGCGGGACGGCGAGCGGCGGGTACGCGTCGGGGGCCGGGGCGCCCGGACGAAGGCCACCGCTGACCGCGACCACCGGCATCGGCGAGCCGGGACGGTGGGTGGAGCCGACCAGCGGCGGCAGGTCGGCGGCGTCGGGGATGACCCACAGGCGTACGGGTGTGCGGCACTGCGCCACCGCGCCCGGGTTGCCCTCGCCCACCGGGCCGACCAGCGTGCCGCGGCGCAGCTCGATCCCCTCGCCCATCGCGATCACGCCGGACTCGACGACGACCGCATGGGTGGGCCCGTGCAGGATCACCGGCGCGCCCGGCTCGAGGTCGACCGGGTGCGCCGAGGCGATCAGCGCGAGCCGCTGGTCGACGGCGAGGGAGGCCAGCGCCGGGGTGTCGGCGAAGAGCGCCTCGGCCTCGGCCCGGTCCTGCGGCGGCGGCCCGGGCAGCGGCCCGACCACGGTCGAGATGGTCGCGCTCGGGATGTAGAGCAGCGTGGTGCCGGCCGTGTGCCAGTCGAGCTGGGTCGACCGCCCGGTGATCGCGTTGACCAGGCCGACGACGCCGCCGGGGCCGACGTGGTGCCGGATCGTGCCGGGCGGGTCGCCGGGGCGGCGGCCCTGGAGCGCGCCCTCGACGACGACGTAGACGGCGGGCTGGGAGCCGCCGGCCTGCACGACCTGGCGGCCGGTCGGCGGGTGCACCCAGCGGGCGCGGGCGGCCAGGCCGGCCAGCGCGGGCTCGGGCAGGCCACCGAGGTCGGAGGCGCGCAACGCGGCGAGGCGGCGCGGGCTGTCGGCCTCGCGGTCGTTCTCGGCGCGCTTCTGCCGGGACCGGCCCCACCAGCGGGTGATCCGGCCGAGCAGGAAGAAGACGGCGGGCGCGCCGAGGCCGAGCACGACGAGCAGGAGCAGCAGGGCGCCGAGCAGCCCCTCGTGCCAGAGGCCGGTGGCCAGGCCGGAGACGCGGTCGGAGAACACCCGGAAGGTCAGCACGGCGGCGAAGGCGAGCCAGGCGACGGCGAGGGCGCCGTACAGCGCGATGAGCCGGCCCTCGCGGTCGAGCGCGGACCAGCGCGGCGGGCGCCCACGCAGCCGGCCGCCGACCCAGGCCAGGCCCCGGGCGCGCAGCTGCGGAATCTCCAGCCAGTCCATCAGCAGGTAGTGCCCGTCGAGCGGCAGGAAGGGGCTGAGCTGGAAGAACGCGTTCAGATACCAGAGGAAGGCGATCTTGAAGGCGAGCCCGGAGAGCGCCGGCACGGCCAGGCCGCCGAGCTGCACGAGGCCGGCCAGGAACAGGGCGCTGCCGGGACCGGCGGCGGCGACCAGCATGCGGGCGCGGCGGCCGGCCATCCAGACGTCGGTGGTGTCGACGAAGAACGACGGGATGCCGAAGTAGAGGAGCAGGCCGGCGGCGGGCACCTCGCGCCCGGCGGCCTTGGTCGCCAGCGCCCGGCTCAGCTCGTGGGTGACCAGCACGATCACGTTGAGCACGACCAGCACGATCGCGCCCAGCAGATAGGAGTCGCCGGTCAGGAACAGCGACCGGCTGCCGCGCACCCAGGTGGTCACGAACAGGCCGAGGCCGAGCACGGCGAGCACGCCGGTGAGGGCGAAGGCCGGGGTGCCGAACATCAGCCGGCCGCCGGCCCGGTAGAGGGCCGTGATCAGGCTGTCGACGTCGAACGACACGGTGCGGCGGCCGCGGGCCATCCGCTCCGGCAGCGGCTTGCGGCGGGCTTCCTGGAGCGGGCGGAACGCGTCCATCGGGAGCTCGTCGAGCATCCGGTTGCCGGCCAGGTCGGCGACCACCCGGCGGACCTCGTCGGGGGCGAGCCGGCCGGCGATCCGGGCGAACTCGGCGACCAGCCGGGCCACCGTGCTCTCGCCGTCCATGAGCAGGGCGAGCTGCCACTCCTCGGGGGTGAGACGCAGATATCCGGCGCGGGCGCCGTCGTCCGGCGAGCGCAACATGATGTACGCGTCACCGCGCGCCGACGCGAGCTGAACGGCCTCGATGCCGGCGCGCAGCACGGGCCGCGCGCTCGCCGGGTTGAGGCGGTCGACGACGGCTCCCCACAACCCGGGGTCGACCGGTCCGCCCGGCTCACCCGGTGCGCGCCCGGCCAGGGCTTCCCAGACGTTCATCCGGGTCTCGACGTAGGTCACCTGAAAGGGCCCTTCGCTCCGCCAAGCCTCGTCGGGGCGGGCGCCGCCGACGGCGGATTGGAGAGTAGGCGGTCCACCTGGTCAAAGGCGAGTCTCGGGTGGCGAATCGTCAGGGTTGCCCCATAAGTTCGGGAAAGACGGCATAAGAAAGCGTGCGGCGGGGGGGGGGGGGAAGCCCCCCCCCCCCCCCCCCCCCCCCCCGCAGCGGGGAGGGATTTCCGGTCTCAGTTGGCTTCCGCCAGGGTGGCGGTCGCCTGCTTCTTCGCGCCGTTGCGGGTGTAGTCGATCGTCATCTTCTGACCGACGGCGCCGGCCTGCACGGCGGCGACCAGGTCGTCCGAGTCGTCGATCGGCTTGCCGTCGACCGCGGTGATGACGTCGCCCTGCTGGATGCCGGCCTTGGCCGCGGAGCTGTTCGCCGTCACGTTGCTGACCAGGGCCCCGCCGTTCTCCGCCGGCGTGACGCTGACGCCGAGCTGCGCGTGGCTGACCTTCTTGCCGGCCATCAGGGCGTCGGCCACCTGCTTGGCCTTGTCGCTCGGGATCGCGAAGCCCAGGCCGATGTTGCCCGAGCCCGAGCCCTGGGTGGCGATGGCCGAGTTGATGCCGATGACCTCGCCGTTGGTGTTGACCAGGGCGCCGCCGGAGTTGCCCGGGTTGATCGGGGCGTCGGTCTGCAGCAGGCCGGACATCGTGGTCGAGCCCGAGGACTGCTGCTGCTGGTTGCCGTTGCCGTTGCCGAACGGGTTCTGCGGGGTCTGCTGGTCCTCGCTCGAGGACTGGATGGTGCGGTCCTTGGCGCTGATGATGCCGGCCGTCACCGAGCCCTCGAGGCCGAGCGGGCTGCCGATCGCCAGCACCGTGTCGCCGACCTGCATCTTGGCGCTGCTGCCGAAGCTGGCGGCGTGCAGGCCGGAGACGCCGGAGGCCTTGACCACGGCGAGGTCGGTGCGCGGGTCGGTGCCGACGATGGTGGCCTGGGCCTTCTTACCGTCGGCGAAGATCACAGTGACCGTGTCGCCCTGGGCGGTCGCGACCACGTGGTTGTTGGTGACGATGTAGCCGTCGGCGGAGAGGATCACGCCGGAGCCCTCGCCCGACTCGGTGGTGATCGAGACGACGCTGTCCTGCACGCCGGCGGCGATCTGGGCCAGCGATGACCGGTCGACCACCCGGGTGACCGAGGAGTTGCTGGTCGGGACCGTCGGGCTGGACCCGTTGTCGTCGAAGGCCAGCGCCGTCGCGGCGCCGACCCCGCCCGCGCCGAGCGCGATCAGCACGGCGGCGGCGCCGGCCACGAAGATCTTGCGACCGCGGCCCGAGCCGGGCGGACGCTGGTCGCCGTCGACCGGGGCGGCCCAGGCGGGCTGGCCGTCGGTGGGCTGCCAGCTCTCGTTGCCCTGCCAGATCGGCGGCTGGCCCTCGAGCGCGGGCTGCGTCTGGGTGGCGGTGGCGCCGCTCCAGGCGCTCTGCTGCGGGTAGGCCTGGTGCTGCTGGGCCTGATGCTGCTGGGCCTGGTGCTGCTGGGCCCACTGCTGGTAGCCGTAGGGCTGCTGGTAGCCCGCCTGCTGCCAGGGCGACTGCGGGGCCTGAGGCGGCTGCGGCTGCTGCGGCCACGGCGTGCCGGCGGCGGGGGCGGCCGACTGAGGAGCGGCGGCCTGAGGAGCGGCGGCCTGGGGAGCAGCGGCCTGGGGAGCAGCCGGCTGCGGGGCACCGGCGGCGGGAGCGCTCCACTGCGCGTTGCCACCGTGCGGCTGGACGGCGACCGTCGGCTGCTCAGACTGTCCCCGCTCCGGGCTGCTGCCCTCAGAGGAAGCGCTCTCGGTCCGCGGTTCGGTCTCGTTCTCGTTCATGTCCACCACCTTGCCCCGCCGCGCTCGTACCAGACTGTGTTACGGCTGGATGTTTTCTGTGAAGCTTTTGTCGGGGTTTAGGGTGGGCAAAGTGACCCGGAACGTCGCTCCCTGGCCCTTCTGACTGATCACCTCGACGGTTCCTTTGTGCGAACGCACGATCGCCGCCACGATGGCCAGCCCCAATCCGGTGCCGGTCGCGGCCCGTTCGATGCGCCGGGTGCGGGCCTCGTCGGCCCGGTAGAACCGCTCGAAGACGTGATCCTTCTGCTCGTCCGAGAGCCCGGGACCGGTGTCCACGATCTCGACCACGGCCCGGTTGCCGGGCTCGGCGAACAGCCGCAGGGTCACCGACGCGTCCGGCGGGGTGTGCACCAGCGCGTTGGTCATCAGGTTGCCGATCACCTGGCGGAGACGGGCGTCATCCCCGTACGCCACCAGCCGTTCCGCCTCGTCTCGGATCTCCAGCTTGATCTCGCGCTCGGGCGCGACCGCCTCGGCCGCCTGCACCGCGTCGAGCGCCAGCACCGGCAGCTCCACCGGGGCGAGGGTGAGCGGCCGCTCCCGGTCGAGCCGGGCGAGCAGCAGCAGGTCCTCCACCAGCAGGCCCATCCGGGCGGCCTCGTCCTCGATCCGGCGCACCAGCTTGGCCACGTCCTCCTGGTCGGCGACGGCGCCCTGGCGGTAGAGCTCGGCGAAACCGCGGATGGTGGTCAGCGGCGTGCGCAGCTCGTGCGACGCGTCGGCCACGAACTGCCGCATCTTGGCCTCCGACGCCAGCGCCCGGGCCTCGGAGAACTGGGCCGCCTCGGCCGCGTCGCGGGCCGCCTGCTCGGACTGGGCGCGGGCGATGAACGCCGCCTCGATCTGGGCGAGCATCGCGTTGAGCGCCCGGGACAGCCGGCCGAGCTCGGTGGTGGGATCACCGCCGCCGTCATGGTCCTCGGGGTCGGGCACGCGCTGGGTGAGGTCGCCGGCGCCGATCGCGGCGGCCGTGCGCTCGATCTGCAAGAGCGGGATGAGGCTCTGCCGCACCAGGGCGGCGCCGACCGCGGCCAGCGCGATCAGCACGCCGACGCCGACCAGGATGTCGGCCCGCACGAGCTGGGCGATCGACTCGTCGATGCCGGTCATCCGCTGCCCGACGTAGAGCACCGTGCCGTTGTCGAGCCGCACCATGAGCATCCGCCACAGGTACTTCCCGTTGGTCGAGCGCACCGTGTACGGCGTGTTGGCGTGCGCGTCGATCTCACTGACCGTGGTCGGGAACGGCGGCTGGTCGGCGGCGGCGAGGCTCTTCGGGTAGACCGGGCCGAAGCCGGTGGTCGTCTTCTGCGAGGCCATGTAGTCGGGTGGCCCCAGCACCGTGTAGCGGAGGCTCATCGTCTGGTCGTTGGCCTCCGAGGCGGCCACCAACGCGCCCGCGAAGGTGCGCAGCTGGTCGTCCATCCGCGAGATCAGGTAGGTGTGCAGCGCGAACGTGCTGGCCAGGCTGATCAGCGTGAGCGCCGCGAAGACCAGGACCAGCACGGAAGCGACGAGCTTGGTGCGCAGCGACACCCGACGCAGGTTGGGCTGCGGCGGGATCGTGTTGCGCACCCGCTCGGTCAGCGTCATTGCCGGCCTCAGACGGCGGGTTTGCGCAGCACGTAGCCGACGCCGCGCAGGGTGTGGATCAGACGCGGCTGCACGTTGTCGACCTTGCGCCGGAGGTACGAGATGTAGGACTCGACGATGTTGTCGTCGCCCCGGAAATCGTACTTCCACACGTGGTCCAGGATCTGCGCCTTGGACAGCACGCGGTTGGCGTTGAGCATCAGGTAGCGCAGGAGCTTGAACTCGGTCGGCGACAGCTGCACGCGCTGGCCCGCCCGGTAGACCTCGTGCGTCTCCTCGTCGAGCTCGAGATCGGCGAAGACCAGGCGCGAGGGCTCCTCGTCGCCCTGGGTCGTGCGGCGGAGCACCGCGCGGATGCGGGCCGTGAGCTCCTCGAGGCTGAACGGCTTGGTGACGTAGTCGTCGCCGCCGAGCGTGAGGCCACGAATCTTGTCCTCGGTGCCGTCACGAGCGGTCAGGAAGACCACCGGGGTGCGCTGACCGCCCTCGCGCATGAGCCGGATGACCTCGAAACCGTCGAGGTCGGGCAGCATGACGTCGAGAACGACCAGGTCGGGAGCCGCGTTCTTCGCCGCGCTGACGGCAGCACTGCCACTGGTCGCGGTGCTGACGTCGAACCCGGCGAAGCGCAGGCTGGCGGAGAGAAGCTCCAGAATATTCGCGTCGTCCTCGACGACGAGGAGCTTCGCCTCACTCTGCTTGGGCTGGGTCTGAGCGGCCATGCAGCCAATTGTTTATCAGCCCGCTGCACTTACGCTGCACAGCGGCTGAAAGTTGACTGGGAAAATATTCAGCTAGGCTGCCAGGCGATACCCAGACGGGCCGAGCGAGGACTGCACGGCGCGGGCCAGGGTGCGCCGGTCGGCGTCGTCGCCGGGGCGCAGGGCGGGGGCCGTCACGATGGTCACCGTCAGCGACCGTAGCGCGGCCACCCGGCGTACGGAATCCCAGAGGGTGTCGTCCCCGATGAAGGCCGCCGCCGTGGTGTCGTAGCCGATCGACGCGGGCACGACCGGCGCCTTGGCGTCGATCGCGGCCTGGAACAGCGCCGGGCGGAACCGGCCCTGGTTCGCGCCGCAGAACGTCGTGCCCTCGGGGAACGCCGCGACCGTCCGGCCCGACCGCAGCGCGGCGGTCACCTCGGCCACCGTGGTCGGCAGCGCCTTCGGCCGCGACCGGTCGATGAAGATCGCCCCGGAGAGGCCGGCCAGCGCGCCGATCCCCGGCCAGGCGCCGACCTCACCCTTGGCCACCAGCCGGACCGGCGCCACCGCGAGCAGCACCAGGATGTCGAGCCAGGAGACGTGGTTGGCGGCGATCAGGCTGCCCGGGCGCAGCGCCGGTCCCTGCCGGACCAGCTTGATCCCGAGAACCGCGAGCATCGTGCGGGCCAGGCCGCGGAGCGCGGCGCCACGCAGGAGCGGCACCATCAGGAAGCCACCGACGAGTACGCCGGCCAGCGTCACCATCCGCAGAGCGGCCAGGCCGCGCGGGGCATGCGCGTCGGCGCCGTCGCGGCACTGGTCGCCGCAGCCGGAGACGGGTTGCCACATCATCGCGCCGCCCCCAGGAAGTGCCGGCGGTACCGCGGGTCCATCCGGTCCATCGAGAACAGCACGTAGAAGTCGGCGCAGTTGAAGTCCGCGTCGTAGGCGGGCTCGCCGCAGACCCAGCTGCCCAGCCGCAGGTAGCCCTTGAGCAGCGCGGGCGGCTGCGCCTTGGGGTCGCCGACCAGTTCGTTGCGCAGCAGCCAGTTGTCCCGGGGCGTGACCCGCAGCGCCGGCGGCGCCAGGTGCTTGGACTGCACCCGGGCCCAGACGCCGGCCGCGGTCGCCCCGCCGTCGGCGAGCGGCACCGAGGCGCAGCCGCCGAGCCAGCGCAGGTTCTTCAGGTGCAGGTAGCGGGCGATGCCGGCCCACATCAGGTTGACCACGGCGCCGGTACGGTGGTCCGGGTGCACGCAGGAGCGCCCGGTCTCGACCAGCTGGTCGCGCAGCGGGCGCAGCCCGGCCATGTCGAACTCGCCGTCCCCGTAACGACGTCCGGCCCGTTCGGCGGCCCGGGGTGGAAGCATCCGATAGGTGCCGACGACGGCGCCGGTCGCGTCGTCGCGCACGATCAGGTGGTCGCAGAACTCATCGAACTCGTCGATGTCCCGGCCCTCGACGGCGCCGTGCAGGCGAGCGCCGAGCTCGCCGGCGAAAACGTCGTGACGCAACCGCTGGGCGGCGGCGACCTGATCGGGGTCGTCGGCGAGGAGCAGCGTGTAGCCGCTGGTCCCGGTCGATGCGGGGGCGGTCAGGAGAACGCTCATGTGATCTGTGTAAGGGCAATACCTGCCGATGGAATGTCGGCTTTGGTGTGGAGTCATGGCCGAAACATGAACGCCTTGTGCTTCGCGCCACGGGGCACCAAGCATGGCGGCCGCCTAGTACGTTGATCCCTTCACCACCAGGCCCGGAAGGGAGCAGCGCCGATGAGCGCGCCAGAGACCGACGACATCGTCGTCGATCACCTGAGTAAGCAGTACAAGAAGCTGCGAGCAGTGGACGACCTCAGCTTCACCGTGCGCTCGGGCCGGGTCACCGGCTTCCTCGGCCCCAACGGCGCCGGCAAGACCACCACGCTGCGCATGCTGCTCGGGCTGGTCACGCCCACCGCGGGCAACGCGACGATCGGCGGCCGGAAGTACACCGAGCTGCACGACCCGATCCGGCACGTCGGCGCCGTCCTCGAGGCGTCCAGCGCCCACCGCGGCCGCACCGGGCGCAACCACCTGCGGATGATCTGCCGCGCGGCCGGCCTGCCCGACTCCCGCGCCGACGAGACGCTGGAGCTGGTCGGGCTCACCCCGGCGGCCAAGCGCAAGTTCAAGGGCTACTCGCTGGGCATGCGGCAGCGGCTCGGCATCGCGGCCGCCATGGTCGGCGACCCCAAGGTGCTGATCCTCGACGAGCCGGCCAACGGCCTCGACCCCGAGGGCATCCGGTGGATGCGCGACCTGCTCAAGGCGCTGGCCGCCGAGGGACGTACGGTCCTGGTCTCCAGCCACCTGCTGGGCGAGATGCAGCTGCTCGCCGACGACGTCGTGATCGTGGCGGCCGGCAAGCTGATCCGGCAGGGCCCGGTCGACGACGTGCTGGGCTCGATGGGCGCGGCCCAGGTGCGGGTCCGCACCCCGCAGCCGGCCGAGCTGGCCAAGGCGCTCGAGGCGCTGAACGCCACCTCCTCGCCCCAGCCCGACGGCACCATGCTGGTCAGCGGCGCCGACGCGGCCGCGATCGGGCACGCCGCCTTCACCGCCTCGGTCGAGCTGCACGAGCTGACTCCCGAGCGCGGCGACCTCGAACAGGTCTTCCTGCAGCTCACGGCCGGAATGGCGGGCATACGATGAGACTGGTCAACGCCGAGCTGTTCAAGCTGCGCACCACCTCGATCTGGTGGATCATGGGGATCATCCTGGTCCCGCTGTACGCGGCGAGCGTGCTCGCCAACTGGGCCCAGTTCGCCTCGACCGACCCCAACCAGGTCGGCAACGACGACCAGGCCGAGCAGGTCCGGGCCGCGCTCGAGCCGATCAACGTGGCCACCAGCATGTACACCAGCGGTCAGTACTTCGGCGTGCTGATCATCCTGTTGCTGTCGGCGATCATCGTGACCAGTGAGTTCTTCCACCTCACCGCGACGTCCACGTTCCTGGTGACGCCGAAGCGGGAATCGGTGATCCTGGCGAAGTTCGGCGCCGCCGTGATCGTGGCCGTGATGGTCTGGCTCGGCACCACGATCCTCAACCTGGTCGTGGTCCCGCCGATCATGAGCAACCTCGACCTCGGGTCGCTGCTCGGCGAGCCGGCGGTCTGGCGGGCGATCGGGCTCAACCTGCTGGCGTTCGTCCTGTGGGCGGTCCTCGGCGTCGGCCTCGGCGTGCTGATCCGAAGCCAGCTCGCGGCCACGCTGATCCTGGGCATCGTGTACGTGGTCGGCACGTCGGCGATCGGGCTCATCTTCTTCCTGCTCACGCAGTACGTGGCGGAGTGGTTCGAGAACCTCCAGGTGCTGATTCCGACCAGCGCCTCGCAGCTCATGATCTCCGGAACCGAACTACCCGGTAACCCTCCGCGCTGGGTCGGCGCCATCGTGCTGATCGGCTACGCGGTGGTCGCCGGCGTCATCGGAACACTGATCACCAAGCGTCGCGACATCAGCTGAACAAGCGGCGGGCGCACGCTAATCTTTCCGCGTTCGGACACCCGACGCGGGGATCGAGCGCGCCCGCCCACGGCGTAGCCTTGACACCGATTCCTTCCCGTCCCATGTGACGACCCAGTCGCGTGCTGACAACATGGTGAAAGAGGCGAACACGAAAGTGTCGACCCAGCAGACTTCGCAAGACAATCCACTCGCGGACTTCGGTCCCAACGAGTGGATCGTCGACGAGATGTACCAGCGCTACCTGGCCGACCCCACGAGCGTCGACCCGGCCTGGCACGATTTCTTCGCCGACTACAAGCCGGCGATGGCCACTGGCTCGATCGTCACGCCCGACGAGGCAACCGCCGCGAACGCGACCGCCAGCGCGGCCCGCGCCGGCACGGATGCCCCGGCGGCCGCGACCGTCGCCCCGGTCAAGCCGACCGTCCCGGAGACTGCGAAGCCCGCACCCAAGCCCGCGCCGGCCGCCAAGCCGGCCACGGCCGCCTCGAACGGCAAGGCGCCCGAGGGCGCCAAGGTCACCACGCTGCGCGGCGTCGCCGCCAAGATCGTGCAGAACATGGACGCCTCGCTGGAGGTGCCGACCGCCACCTCGGTGCGGGCCGTCCCGGCGAAGCTCATGGTCGACAACCGCATCGTGATCAACAACCACCTCGCCCGCGGGCGCGGCGGGAAGGTCAGCTTCACCCACCTCATCGGCTGGGCCCTGGTTCGCGCGCTGCGCGAGCACCCGGAGATGAACAACTCGTTCGCCCAGGTCGAGGGCAAGCCCACCCTGGTGCAGCCCGAGCACATCAACCTCGGCATCGCGATCGACCTCGCCAAGAAGGACGGCAGCCGCACCCTGGTCGTGCCCTCCATCAAGAACTGCGAGGGCATGGACTTCCGCAAGTTCTGGCAGGCCTACGAGGACATCGTGCGGCGGGCCCGGCGCAACGAGCTCACCATGGACGACTACACCGGCACCACGATCTCGCTGACCAACCCCGGCGGCATCGGCACGGTCCACTCCATCCCGCGGCTGATGTCCGGGCAGAGCGCGATCATCGGCGTCGGCGCCATGGAGTACCCCGCGCCCTACGCCGGCATGAGCGACGAGACCCTGGCCGACCACGGCGTCAGCAAGGTCACCACGCTGACCAGCACCTACGACCACCGGGTCATCCAGGGTGCGCAGTCCGGCGAGTTCCTCAAGGTCATGCACGAGCTGCTGCTCGGCGACCACGGCTTCTACGACGACATCTTCACCTCGCTGCGGATTCCGTACGAGCCGGTCCGCTGGGTGCGCGACGTGGCTCGCACGTCCGAGGGCCAGATCGACAAGGCCGCTCGCGTCGTCGAGCTGATCCACGCGTACCGGGTCCGCGGCCACCTGATGGCCGACACCGACCCGCTCGAGTTCGAGATTCGCCGCCACCCCGACCTCGACGTGCTCCAGCACGGCCTCACGCTGTGGGACCTCGACCGCGTGTTCCCGGTCGGCGGCTTCGCCGGCAAGCAGCGGATGAAGCTGCGCGACGTGCTCGGCGTCCTGCGCGACACCTACTGCCGCCGGGTCGGCATCGAGTACATGCACATCCAGGGCCCCGAGGAGCGGCGCTGGATCCAGGACCGCATCGAGATCAAGTACACCAAGCCCGACCAGGACGAGCAGAAGCACATCCTGAACAGGCTGAACGCCGCCGAGGCGTTCGAGACCTTCCTCCAGACCAAGTACGTGGGTCAGAAGCGCTTCTCGCTGGAGGGCGGCGAGTCGCTGATCCCGCTGCTCGATGCCCTGCTGGAGGCCTCGGCCGACGCCGGTCTCGACGAGATGGTCATCGGCATGGCCCACCGCGGCCGGCTCAACGTGCTCGCGAACATCGTCGGCAAGCCGTACGAGAAGATCTTCAGCGAGTTCGAGGGTCAGATGGACCCGAAGTCGGCGCACGGCTCCGGCGACGTCAAGTACCACCTGGGTCAGACCGGGAAGTACACGACGCCGGACGGCGAGCACGCGACCACGGTCAGCGTCGTGGCCAACCCGTCCCACCTCGAGGCCGTCGACCCGGTCCTGGAGGGCATCGTCCGGGCCAAGCAGGACCGCCTCGACCTCGGCCTGCACGGCTACACGGTGCTGCCGCTGCTGGTGCACGGCGACGCCGCGTTCGCCGGCCAGGGCGTGGTCGCCGAGACGCTGAACCTCTCCCAGCTGCGCGGGTACCGCACCGGCGGCTCGGTCCACGTCATCGTCAACAACCAGGTCGGCTTCACCACCGCCCCGGAGTACAGCCGCTCGTCGATGTACTCGACCGACGTGGCCCGGATGATCCAGGCGCCGATCTTCCACGTGAACGGCGACGACCCCGAGGCCGTCGTGCGGGTCGCGAAGCTGGCCTTCGAGTACCGCCAGGCGTTCAACAAGGACGTCGTGATCGACCTGGTCTGCTACCGCCGGCGCGGGCACAACGAGGGCGACGACCCGTCGATGACCAACCCGCGGATGTACGAGATCATCGACACCAAGCGCTCGGTGCGAAAGCTGTACACCGAGGAGCTGATCGGCCGCGGCGACATCACCGTCGACGACGCCCAGGAGCAGCTGCGCGACTACCAGTCCCAGCTCGAGCAGGTCTTCAAGGCCACCCGGGACGCGGCCGGCACGCCGCCACGGCCGCGGGTCATCTCCGAGGGGCCCGAGCCCGAGGTCGAGACCGCGGTCGACGCGTCGGTCGTGCGCCTGGTCGGCCAGGCCCACGTCGACCTGCCCGAGGGCTTCACCCCGCACAAGCGGGTCCAGCAGCTGCTCGACCGCCGGGCCAAGATGTCGGCCGAGGGCGGCATCGACTGGGGCTTCGGCGAGCTCGTCGCGTTCGGCTCGCTACTCAACCAGGGCGTCACCGTCCGGCTCGCGGGCCAGGACTCACGCCGGGGCACGTTCGTCTCCCGGCACGCCTCGATCGTCGACGCGGGCGGCAAGGACTTCCTGCCGCTGAGCACGCTGACCACCGGCAACGCCCGGTTCTTCGTGCACGACTCGCTCCTGAGCGAGTACGCGGCGATGGGCTTCGAGTACGGCTACTCGGTCGAGAACCCGGACGCGCTGGTGCTGTGGGAGGCCCAGTTCGGCGACTTCGCCAACGGCGCCCAGTCGATCGTCGACGAGTTCATCTCGTCCGGCGAGGTGAAGTGGGGCCAGCAGTCGTCGCTGGTGCTGCTGCTCCCGCACGGCCAGGAGGGCCAGGGCCCCGACCACTCGTCCGGGCGCCCCGAGCGGTTCCTCCAGCTCTGCGCGCAGGACAACATGCGGGTGGCCAACCCGACCACCCCGGCGAACTACTTCCACCTGCTGCGCCGCCAGGCCCTTTCCAGCAAGCGCAAGCCGCTGGTGGTCTTCTCGCCGAAGTCGCTGCTGCGGCACAAGCTCGCGGTGTCGCCGGTCGCCGACTTCACCCAGGGCACGTTCCAGCCGGTGATGGGCGACGCCGGGGTCAACGGCACGCCGCTCGACGCCGGATCGGTGAAGCGGGTGCTGCTCTGCTCGGGCAAGGTCTACTACGACCTGTTCCAGGCGCGGGGCGAGCGCGGCATCACCGACACCGCGATCATCCGGATGGAGCAGATCTACCCGCAGCCGGTGTCCGAGCTCAAGGCCGAGCTGGCGAAGTACCCGAACGCCGAGGACTTCGCCTGGGTCCAAGAGGAGCCGGCCAACCAGGGCGCCTGGTCGTTCGTGGCGCTCAACCTGCTCGAGCACCTCGAGGGCGTGCGCCTGCGACGCATCTCCCGGCCCGCGGCGGCCGCCCCGGCGGTCGGCTCGGCCAAGATGCACGACGCCGAGCAGTCGGCGCTGATCGAGGCCGCACTTCCCCGTCCGTAGCGTTTTGACGAGAAGGGGCGCTTCGGCGCCCCTTCTCCGTGTTGGAGGATCCGTGTACTTCACCGATCGGGGCATCGAGGAGCTGACCGAGCGGCGCGGCGAGGAGACCGTGACGCTCGAGTGGCTGGCCGACCAGCTGCGCACCTTCGTCGACATCAACCCCGAGTTCGAGACCCCGATCGAGCGGTTCGCCACCTGGCTGGCCCGCGCCGACGAGGATGACGAGGAGTAGCACGCCGCCGCCGCTGCGGCGGGTGGAGAAGGCCGCGGACGCCTCCGTTGAGAAGGACGCCTGGTGGGCCCGGATCCCGGCGGTCGCGGCGATCCTCGACCACGGGCTCAATCTGCCGGCCGGCGTGACCTTCCTGGTCGGCGAGAACGGCTCGGGCAAGTCCACCCTGATCGAGGCGCTGGCCGGCGTGCACGGGCTGAACGCCGAGGGCGGGTCGCGCGGCGCGATGCACTCGACCCGGGTCACCGAGTCGCCGCTGGCCGGGGCGCTGCGGGTGATCCGGACGCCGGGGCGGCGGGCGAACGCGTACTTCCTGCGGGCCGAGACCATGCACGGCCTGTACACCTACCTGGAGAGCCTGCCCGGCAAGAACCCCGACACCGACCTGCACGACCGCAGCCACGGCGAGGGCTTCCTGACGCTGCTCGAGCGCAAGTTCCGCGGGTACGGGTTCTACCTCATGGACGAGCCCGAGGCGCCGCTGTCGTTCGACTCGACGCTGCGCCTGATCGCCCATCTGGACGCGCTGCGGTCGGACGGCGCCCAGGTGGTGGTCGCCACCCACTCGCCGCTGCTGACCGCGCTGCCCGGCGCCACGATCCTGGAGCTCGGCGGGCACGGCATCCGGCGTACCACCTGGGATGATCTTGAATTGACCAACCGCTGGCGTTTGTTCCTCAGTTCACCCGCCGCCTACCTGCGTCATCTGCTTTAGGACTTCCGACCCGGCGGCGCTCCTGGTCGGGCCGGTAGGTTGAGGGCGTGGCACGAAGCGTCTATGTGGCCGGGCTGGGCCCGAGCGTCGGCAAGAGCACGGTCGCGCTCGGCCTGGTCGAGCTGCTCTCCCGGCAGGTGGCCCGCATCGGCGTGTTCCGCCCGCTGCTCCCGGCGGACGACGATCCGCTGCTGACCCTGCTGACCGAGCGCTACCCGCTGATGGCGCCGTACGAGGACTCGTTCGGGGTCACCGCGGCCGAGGCCGGCACGCTGATCGCCGACGGCAAGTGGGAGGAGCTGATCGGCCGCATCGTCGAGCGTTACCGCGAGGTCGAGCGGCGCTGCGCGTCGGTCGTGGTGATCGGCAGCGACTTCACCCCCGGCGCCGCGGCGGGTGGTGACGAGATGCCCCGGGAGCTGGGCTTCAACGCACGGCTGGCGACCGAGTTCGGCAGCGTCGTGATCCCCGTGGTCAGCGGCGAGGGTCGCACCGAGGAGTCGCTCGGCGCGGCGGCCCGCAGCGCGTACCACTCGCTCGTCGATCTCGGCGCGACGGTGCTCGCGGTGATCGCCAACCGGGTACCGGCGGAGGTGGAGATGCATCCGGCCGCCGGCCTGCCGGTGCCGATGTGGTCGATCCCGGAGGTGCCGGCGGTGGCCGCGCCGACGGTGGCCGAGGTGGCCGCCGCGCTCGACGCCACCGTGGTGACCGGCTCCGACGGCGCCCTCGACCGCGATGTGCTCGACTACGTGGTCGGCGCCGCGCACGTGCCGGCCTTGCTCGAGCACCTGACCGACGGGTCGCTGCTGATCACCCCCGGCGACCGGGCCGACCTGCTGGTGGCCGCGAGCGCCGCGCACGCCGCCGGCAACGTCACGCTGGCCGGGCTGGTGCTGACGCTGGGCGAGTTCCCCGACCCGCGCGCCGTCGCCGTGATCGAGCGGCTCAACACCGGGCTCGCGATGCTGGTGGTGCGGGCCGACAGCTACCACACGATCGCGGCCGCCGACCGGATCGAGTCCCGGCTGAGCACCCGCACCCCGCGCAAGGTCGAGGCCGCGCTCGGGGTGTTCGAGGAGAACGTCGACACCGCCGAGCTGGCCGGGCTGCTCGACGTGGCCCGCTCGGCCCGGGTCACGCCGCTGATGTTCGAGAACGACCTGATCGACCGGGCCCGCACCGAGCGCCGCCACCTGGTGCTGCCCGAGGGGACCGAGGAGCGCATCCTGCGGGCCACCGAGACCCTGCTGCGTCGCGGCGTCGCCGATCTCACGCTGCTCGGCGATCCGGCCGAGATCACCCGGCGGGCCCGCGAGCTGGGCGTCGACATCGGCGCGGCGCGGCTGGTCGACCCCTCGTCCAGCCATCTTCGTGACGGCTTTGCCGCGAAATACGCCGAGCTTCGGCGCAAAAAGGGCGTAACCCTCGACCTCGCGTACGACGTGGTCCGCGACGTGAACTACTTCGGCACGATGATGGTGGCCGAAGGGCTCGCCGACGGCATGGTCTCCGGCGCCAACCACACGACCGCGGCCACGATCCGGCCCGCCTTCGAGATCATCCGCACGGTCCCCGACGTCTCGGTCGCCTCCAGCGTGTTCTTCATGCTGCTGGCCGACCGCGTGCTGGTCTACGGGGACTGCGCGGTCAACCCCGACCCCGACGCGGCCCAGCTCGCCGACATCGCGCTGTCCTCGGCCGCGACCGCCGCCGCGTTCGGCATCGAGCCGCGGGTGGCCATGCTCTCCTACTCGACGGGCAGCTCGGGGGCGGGCGCCGACGTGGAGAAGGTCGCGGCGGCCACCGAGCTGGTCCGATCCCGGCGGCCTGATCTGCCGGTCGAGGGGCCGATCCAGTACGACGCGGCGGTCGATCCGGCGGTGGCGGCGACCAAGCTCCCGGGGAGCGCGGTGGCGGGCAAGGCGACGGTCCTGATCTTCCCCGACCTGAACACGGGCAACAACACGTACAAGGCGGTCCAGCGCTCGGCCAACGCGGTCGCCGTCGGGCCGGTCATGCAGGGGCTGCGGCGGCCGGTCAACGACCTGTCCCGGGGCGCGACGGTCAAGGACATCGTCAACACGGTGGCGATCACGGCCATTCAAGCGGCGACCAGTCAGGCGGCTTCGGTATGACTCGCGTTCTGGTGCTCAACAGCGGCTCCTCGTCGGTCAAATACCGGCTCTTCGACGGCGCTTCGACCGTCGCCAAGGGCCTGATCGAGCGGATCGGCGAGTCCGGCGGCGACGCCGAGGACCACGACGCCGCGTTGCAGCGGATCATGGCGGAGACCGACCTCGACGGGCTCGCGGCGGTCGGCCACCGGGTCGTGCACGGCGGCCCCGACTTCACCGAGGCCACGGTCATCGACGACGGCGTGGTCGAACGGATCGAGGCGCTGGTCCCGCTCGCACCGCTGCACCAGCCGGCGGCGCTGAGCGGCATCGAGGTGGCGCGCAAACTACTGCCGTCGGTGCCGCAGGTGGCGGTCTTCGACACGGCCTTTCACGCGACGATCCCGCCCGCGGGGTACACGTGGGCGATCGACGCGAGCCTGGCGGAGCGGTGGCAGATCCGGCGATACGGGTTTCACGGGACCTCACACGCGTACGTCGCCCGCCGCACCGCGTCTTTGATCGGCCGGCCGCTTTCCGCCGCCAATGTGATCACGCTGCACCTGGGCAACGGCGCCAGCGCGTGCGCCGTCGAGGGCGGCCGCAGCGTGGCGACGTCGATGGGCCTGTCCCCGCTCGACGGCCTGGTGATGGGCACCCGCAGCGGCGCGATCGACCCGACCGTGATCTTCCACCTGCACCGGGTCGCCGGCCTGCCGATCGACGAGATCGAGACGTCGCTGACCCGGCACGGCGGCCTGCTCGGGCTGACCGGGGAGAACGACCTGCGGGCGGTGCTGAAGCGGCGGGCGGCCGGCGATCCGGCGGCGACGCTGGCGTTCGACGTCTACACCCGCCGGATCCGGGAGTACGTCGGGTCGTACCTGGCCGTGCTGGGCCGGGTCGACGCCATCGCCTTCACCGCCGGGGTCGGCGAGAACGCGCCGGACGTGCGGGCCGAGTCGCTCTCCGGCCTGGAGCCGCTCGGGATCGCGGTCGACCCGTCCCGCAACGCGTCCGGCGCCGGGATCATCTCGCCCGACGGGAGCACGACCGCGGTCTGCGTCGTGCCCACCGACGAGGAGTTGGAGATTGCCGGCCAGGCCCGCGCGGCTCTGGGACTCGGCGCGGAGTAGTTAGGACGCCAGCCAGACGATCAGGCCGATGATCACGACGACGGCGACGACGCCTCCGATGATCAACGGGGTCTTCGAGGACGCCGGGGCCTCCGGCGCGGGGTTCTGGGTGAAGGCGCGGAACGCCTCCGTGTTGCCACTCGGATCGACGTGGTTGTCAGACATGCGCAAGACCATAGCGAAGCAACGCCCGTAAGCCACGGACGGCACGGCTCCTCGCCGCCCGCTTACCAGGAGGAATGCACCCGGTCCGGGGATTTCACCCCTTCGTGGGTGTGTTCGGCCGTAGCGTTCGGATCATGGGGAAGTTCCGGGCAATGGCCATTGTTTTCGGGCTGATTGCCGGCGGCTGTTCAGCCACGCCGCCGCCCCCGCCCCCGCCGGCTCCCCCGGCGCCCGCCGTCACGCCGGCGCCGGCGTACCCCACCTATCCGGTCGGGCTGCGCATCCTGCACCTGCATCGCGGGCGCGAACGGCCGCTGCCGACGCTGCTGCTCTACCCCGCCACGGGCACGTCGACGGTGCCGGCCGCCTATCGTCCGGGCTCCGGGGACCGTCGCTGGGTCGTCGAACAGGGCCGGCCGCGTGGGATCGGCGGCCAGGTCTGGACGGCCCGGCCGGCGGCGAGCGGCCGGTTCCCGCTGGTGCTGTTCTCGCACGGGCTCAGCGGGTCGGCCGAGCGGTACGTGGACGCGCTCGCCACCTGGGCCTCGGCCGGCTTCGTGGTGGCGGCGCCGACGTTCCCGTACACGAGCGAGTTCACCGGCCACCACCGCTTCCGGCGACCGGACATCCGGAACCAGCCGGCCGACGCCCGCTACGTGCTGGCCCGCGTGCAGCGTCTGGACCGGACCCCGGGCGATCCGCTGTGGGGTCGGATCGACACCGACCACATGGCCGCCGTCGGGCACTCGGCCGGGGGCTACACGACCACCGGGCTGTTCACCGCCGGGCACGATCCGCGCCTGCGGGCCGGCGTGATCATGGCGGGCTGGGCGGCGCGGGGCGCGTTCGCCGGGCCGCCCGCGACGATGCTGTTCCTGCAGGGCAAGGCCGACCCGATCGTCCCGGTGGCGAGCAGCGTGGCGCTCTGGTCGCGGGTGCCGTGGCCCAAGTCGTACGTGCTGATGCGGCACGACTCGCACGCCACCTATCTGCGCCCGGGCGACGTCGGGTACCGGCTGATGAACGATCTGGTCGTCGACTTCCTGCGGTGGACGCTCGAGGGCGACGAGGCCGCGCACCGGCGTCTGCCGCCCACGGTCTACCCGCGTACCGGCCCCTTCTGACGCGCCCGGGCACAATGGGTCGGGTGCGTCGGCGTACCGTGATCAAGGGTGTTGCTCTTTGGGGTGGAGTAGCCGCCACGGGCGCCTGCACCGCACCGCGCGCTCCCGTCGCCCGGCCGGTCTCGCCCTCTCCCGCGCCTTCGGCAACGCATCGCGCTCCCTCGCGAGACTTCGCGGTTCGCACGCAGAAGCTGTCGCTCGCCCGCGGCGCGCAACGTCCGCTGCCCACCACGATCTGGCGGCCGGGCGCCGACGGCGTCTACCCGCTGATCCTGTTCAGCCACGGTCTTCAGGCGAGCCCCCGGCAATACGACGAGCTGCTCACGAGCTGGGCGCGGGCCGGCTTCGTCGTCGCCGCGCCCGCCTACCCGCACACCGCGGCGGGTGTCGCCGACTTCGACCCGGTCGACCTCGTCAACCAGCCCGCCGACGCGAGCTACGTGATCACCGAGGTGGTGAAGCGGCTCGGCGACACCGGCCCGATCGCGGCGGCCGGCCACTCGGGCGGCGGCGTGACCACCCTCGGCCTCTTCGCCGGCAACCGCGACCAGCGGCTTCGGGCCGGCGTCGTCCTCGCCGGCCGGCAGATCTTCGCCACTCCGCTGAGCGGCGCCGCCGTCCCCCTGCTCTTCGTGCACGGCAAGCGCGACGCCACGGTCGCCTACGCCGACGGCCGTTCCGTCTACGACGCCGTCACCTGGCCCAAGGCGTTCCTCACCGTCACCGACGGCGGCCACACCCCGGCCGGGCGCGAACTCGACGTGGTCGCCGCGACCAGCACCGACTTCCTGCGCTGGTCCCTCTACGGCGACGCGGCCGCCAAGGGCCGCCTCCCGCGCGACGCCACCCGCGGCGGCCTGGCCACCCTCGCCGACAAGCTCTAGTCGCGTGTCCCGGTCGAGGCGTAGGTTATAGCCGCTGATGGGTCAGCGCGGATCAGCGCCCGTGGCGGGGATCAGTCCGAATTGCTCACCCAAGGAGCTTCCATGACCTCAGCGAGTTCGTCGTCGCCCACCGTGGCGCTGGTGCACGGGGCCTTCGCCGATTCAGGCAGTTGGAACGGCGTCCTGGACCTGCTGCTGGCGGCCGGGTTGCCCGTGCAGGCGGTGTCCAATCCCCTACGCGGGATCGCGTCCGACGCGGCCTACGTGGCCAGCGCGATCCGGCAGATTCCCGGCCCGGTGCTCGCCGTCGGGCACTCGTACGGCGGAGCGGTGATAACCAACGCGGCCCTGGATGCCGGGAACGTCGTCGGGCTCGTGTACGTCGCGGCGTTCGCTCCCGACGAGAACGAGACTCTCGGCGAGATCGAGGGAACGTCACGCGACAGCGTCCTGTCCTCGGCGCTCAAGCCGGCCGAGTTCCCCGCCGGCGCGTCGGGACCCGGCGTCGAGCTGTACGTCGATCCCGCCCAGTTCCATCAGGCGTTCGCCAGCGACCTTCCGCCGCGACAGTCGGCCGTCCTCGGCGCCTCGCAACGGCCGATCGCGGCCAGCGCCTTCGACGAGCGGTCAGGACCACCGGCCTGGAAGAAGCTGCCGTCGTGGGCCGTCGTCGCGACCGGGGACAAGGCGGCCGGCAGCGATGTCGTTCGGTCGATGGCCGAGCGAGCCGGCGCGACGATCACGGAGGTGGAGGGTTCGCACGTCGTGATGATCTCGAAGCCTCGGGAGGTTGCCGACGCGATCATTGCCGCGCTCACCGCGGTCGGCGAGGGCACGGGGCGATGACCGGCCATCCGTCCGGCGAGTCAGCCCACGACGCGCTGGCGGGCACGCTCAAGCGGACCGAGATCCAGCGGGCCGCCTCGTCGATCACCGGCCGGGAGTTCGTGCAGGTCCGGACGGAGATACCGCCGGGAGTCGAGTCCGGCTGGCACATCCATCCGGGCGAGGAGGTCGGCTACATCGTGACCGGCACCGTCGAGATGCGCATCGCCGGCCACCGCACTCTCCTCCTGCAGGCCGGTGACGGTTTCCTCATCCCGCCCCGGGTGCCGCACAACGCACGCGACCTCGGTCCCGGGCCGGGAGAAATGCTGTCGACCTATTTCGTCGAGACGGGACAGCCGTTGGCCACCTTCACCGAAGCCGGCTCGGACTGACGGCATCGCTCGGCTGCTGGTCGGGGTTGCGCGGCCTAGTGCAGGAAGTCCAGCGCCACCTTGCCGAAGACGTCGCCCGCCTCCAGGCGGGCGAAGGCGTCCGCCACCGCGGTGAAGCCGTAGGTCGAGTCGATCACTGGGCGGACGTCCTTCTCCACGCACAGGTCCAGCAGCCCCGACAGCTCGTCGCGGGTGCCCATCGTGCTGCCGAGGAGCTCCAGCCGCATGGCGAACAGCCGCCGCAGGTCGACGGTGGCCAGGTGACCGCCGGTCGCCCCGCAGACCACGACGCGCGCGCCGGGGGCCGCGCACTTCATCGAGTGGTCGAAGGTCGGGGCGCCCACCGACTCGATGACCACGTCGACCCGCTCGGGCAGCCGGGCGCCGGGCTCGACCGCCGTGGCGCCCAGCTCGGCGATGCGCTCGCGTTTGCCCGGGTCGCGGCTCGACGCGTACACCCTCTTGCCCATCGCCAGCGCGAGGACGACCGCCGCCGTGGCCACCCCGCCGCCCGCGCCCTGCACCAGCACCGCGGAGGCGTCGTGCACCCGGCCGCGCGTGGTCAGCATGTGGAACGCGGTGAGCCAGGCCGTGGGCAGGCAGGCCGCCTCCAGGAACGACACCCCGGCCGGCTTGGGAATCAGGTTTTCCGGCGGCACCGCGACGCGTTCGGCGAGCGTGCCGGGGTAGCGCTCGGAGAGCAGCGAATAGCCGCGCGGGTCGCCCTTGTCCACCACGACCGGGTAGATCACGACCTCGTTGCCCTCGGGGTCGACCCCGGCCGCGTCGCAGCCCAGGATCATCGGGAGCCGGTCGGCCGGCAAGCCGACCCCGCGCAGCGACCAGATGTCGTGGTGGTTGAGCGAGGCGGCCCGGACCTCGACGGTCACCCAGCCATCGGGTGGCGTCGGGTCCGGAGCCTCACCAACTTCGAGCGCTCGGAGCGGGTTCTCGGGATCGGCGGCGACGGCGGTGGCAGCACGCATGGATCGACACTAGTTGAGATCGGACTCGCGTAGCAGCGACAGGCTCGGCTGCCGGACCGCCGGCGCCTCCGGTCCGGCCGGCACGTGCCGCCGGGCGACGCCGTCGCGGGCGGCCGCCGCGGCCACCGCGGCCGCGACCGCCGGGCCGACCCGGGGGTCGAGCGGCGACGGGACGATCGCCTCGGCGCGCAGGTCGTCGGAGACCACGTCGGCGATCGCCTCGGCCGCGGCCACCTTCATCGCGTCGGTGATCGTCGTGGCCCGCGAGTCGAGGGCGCCGCGGAAGATGCCCGGGAACGCCAGCACGTTGTTGATCTGGTTGGGGAAGTCGCTGCGCCCGGTGGCGACGATCGCCGCGTACTTGTGGGCGATGTGCGGCGGGACCTCGGGCGTGGGGTTGGCCAGCGCGAAGATGATGCCGCCGGGCGCCATGCCGGCCAGCGCGCTCTCCTCGATCGCGCCGCCGGAGACGCCGATCAGCACGTCGGCCCCGATCAGCGCCTCGCCGATGCCGCCGCTGCGGCCGGAGAAGTTGGTGGTCGCCGCCAGCTCGGCCTTGACCGGGGTGAGGTCACCGCGCTCGGCGTGGATGATGCCGCGCGAGTCGCAGACGATCACGTTGGCGCCCTCGACGCCGGCCGCGATCAGCGTCTTGGTGATTGCCACGCCGGCCGCGCCCGCGCCGCTGATGACCACGCGCAGGTCGGCGAAGCGGCGGCCGAGCAGCTTGGCCGCGTTGCGCAGGGCCGCGAGCGTGACGACCGCGGTGCCGTGCTGGTCGTCGTGGAAGACCGGGATGTCGAGCTCGGCGTCGAGCCGGCGCTCGATCTCGAAGCAGCGCGGCGCGCTGATGTCCTCGAGGTTGATGCCGCCGAACGAGGGCGCCATGGCCTTCACCGCGGCGATGATGCCCTCGACGTCCTGCGTGTCCAGGCAGATCGGGATCGAGTCGACCCCGCCGAACTGCTTGAACAGGATCGACTTGCCCTCCATGACCGGCATCGCGGCCTTGGGGCCGATGTTGCCGAGGCCGAGGACCGCGGAGCCGTCGGTGACGACGGCGACCACGTTGGCCGTCCAGGTGTAGTCGGGGTAGAGCGCGGGGTCGTCGGCGATGGCCTCGCAGACCCGAGCGACGCCGGGGGTGTAGGCGAGGGACAGGTCGTCCTTGCTCGCCAGCGAGACGGTCGGGCTGATTGCCATCTTCCCCCGCTTGTGCAGGTCGAAGACGGGATCGGCGGCCAGGGCGGGATCGAGCTCGAAACTGAAGAAAGACACGGTGACTCCACACGGCATCGACGTTGACACGGTGCACCGGCGCGGTCCTCGATCGCGAATGTGCGTCGAGCGGCGGTGCGATGCGGGGATCACCCGGGGAAGCGTCCACGGCGCGGGTGTGCGCTGCGGATGCTGGACACTAACTTACCCAACCTGGCCTCGGGTAGTAGCGAATTAATACTCGGCCGATGACATCCGCCACCCCGTAGCGGCGTGAGTCGTCCTCGATCAGCGTGTTGTCACCCTCGACCCACCAGCCGCCGTCCTGCTCGCGGACGGCCCGCTTCACCACCAGCAGGCCGGGTCGCGCGCGGAACCGCGCCACCACGACATCGCCGGCGCGCACGCGTCCCCCGCGCCGCACCAGCAGCGCGTCCCCGCTCCGCAGGGCGGGCACCATCGACGGCCCGTTCACCAGCACGGCGAACAGTGGTAATTGCCACCTCAAGGCATCAGTCCTCCGTTGCGTTACGGCCGAGATGTAAGGGGTAGTGTCAACCGCGGATCATCGCAAACCCGTATGGAGGAGTCCTGATGCGACTTCCGCGTTTCCTCATGCCGCGCACCGTGGTCAGCGCTCACTGCGACCTGCCCTGCGGGGTCTACGACCCGGCGCAGGCCCGGATCGAGGCCGAGTCGGTGAAGGCCATCCAGGAGAAGTACCAGGCGAACACCGACCCGGAGTTCCGCACCCGCGCCATCCTGATCAAGGAGCAGCGCGCCGAGCTCGTGAAGCACCACCTCTGGGTGCTGTGGACCGACTATTTCAAGGCCCCGCACTTCGAGAAGTACCCGAACCTGCACCAGCTCTTCAACGAGGCCACCAAGCTGGCCGGCGCCTCGGGCGCCAAGGGCTCGCTCGACCCGGCGGTCGGCGACCAGCTGCTCGCCAAGATCGAGGAGATCTCCAAGATCTTCTGGGAGACCAAGCAGGCGTGAGCTTCACGGCCACCGTACGGCCGGTGCGTCCCTCGGACGTGCCGGCCGTCGTCTCGATGGTCCACGAGCTCGCCGAGTACGAGCGGGCCGCCGACGAGTGCCACCTCACCGCTCCTTCGCTGACGCGCGTCCTGTTCGACGAGCCCACGGTCTTCGGGCACGTCGCCGTCGACGAGGACGACGAGCCGATCGGCTTCGCCCTGTGGTTCCTCAACTTCTCCACCTGGACCGGCACGTCCGGCATCCACCTGGAGGATCTCTACGTACGCCCGGCGGCTCGCGGGACCGGCGCGGGCGGCGCCCTGCTCGCCGCGCTCGCCGAGATCTGCGTCGGGCGTGGTTATCACCGCCTCGAGTGGGTGATGCTCGACTGGAACCCGGCCGCCGAGTTCTACGCCGCGATCGGCGCGACCGCGATCGGCGACTGGGTGCCCTACCGCCTTTCCGGCGAACCGCTGCGACGGCTGGCCGAGCGCAGTCTGCTCTCCCGGTAGGCTCATCCCACTGGGAGGATGGCTACGTGACTCTGACGCACGCACACCCGGATCCGGGGCTCGGCGACGACGTCGTCCTGCTGACGGTGCCCGCCGACGGCGGCTATCTGGGCGTGCTCCGCACGGCCACGGCCGGCCTCGCGGCCCGGCTGCACTTCGCCCTCGACGAGATCGAAGACCTCCGCATCGCCGTCGACGAGGCGTGCGCGATGCTGCTCGCGATCGCGACCCGGGGCGCCGAGCTCGAGTGCCGGTTCGCGGTGACCGACGACGCACTGACCGTCGAGGTGAGCGTGACGACCGTGCGCGGCGCCAAGCTGCCGGCCGAGTCGTCCTTCGCGTGGAAGGTGCTGACCGCCCTGACCACCTCGGCCTCGGCCGAGGCGAGTGGCCGGCACGCGACCATCCGGCTGCTCACTCGGCGAACTGAGGGCTGATCACCTTCGTCTCGCGAGTGCTCTCCACGATGTAGTCGAGGTGCCCGGCCGCGGCCCGGCTCGCGCCCTCGACGTCGCGCGCCGTGAGGAAGTCGAGAAGCTGCCGGTGGTCGGCGTCGATGCGCCGCCAGTAGCCCTCCGGCACGTGGTCGGTGACCTCCTCGCCGAACGCCGCGTGGTAGAGCGGGCGCACCACCAGCTCGAAGAGCGGGTTGCAGGTCGCCTTCGCGACGGCCTGGTGGAACGCCGCGTGCGCGGCCAGCATCGTGTCGAGGTCGTCGACGTGCGGATCGAAGAGCGCGCCCCGCATCTCGAGCAGGTGCTCGTCGGTGCGGCGGCGGGCGGCGAGCGCGGCGACCGGCACCTCCAGAGCGCGGCGCAGCTCGAGGACGTCGGCGAGGCCCACGTCGGCCGAGTTGGTGAGCAGCGTGAACCCGGCCGAGAGGCCGTCGGCGAGCTGCTCGGCGTCGGGATGGGCGACGAAGCTGCCGCCGGTGACGCCGCGAGTGGTGATGATGAGGTGCTGGCTGGCCAGCAACCGGAGAGCCTCCCGCACCGTGCTGCGGCTGACTCCGGTCTTGACACACAACTCAGGCTCCGGCGGCAGCCGCTCGCCCGGCTGCAGTCGTCCCGAGGTGATATCCGCGCGTAGCTCGTCCGCCAGCACTTGATAGGCGGGCGGACGCACCGTTGATCCGGTCACCTACACAGAGTAGGCCCTGGCCCGCCGCCCGAGGGCAATTAATCGACGCCGAGGGCCCGTGTGGTCGGCGGAAGAACGACAAGTACCCCGACCAGGGCTCCCAAAGCCATCAAAACGACGCCGAGCCACAGCGGATCGACCTGGATGAAGAAGCCGCCGGCCGCGATGACGAAGAGCTGGACGACGATCGCCGGCCCGCGGGCGTGCACCGACCGGCGGGTCAGGGCCCGGGCCACGAAGAAGACGGCCACCGCGCCGATCAGCGGCAGCACGGTGAGCGCCACGGCCAGCCCGACCTGGACGTCTTCACTCGTCATGGCGAGCACCACGAGATAGACGGCGAGGCCGACGAGCCCGACGCATTCCAGGAAGAGCAGACGCACCGCCCACAACAGCGTCGCGGGATTGTCAACGACTGACTTCTCACCGGTCACTCGAGCACCATACCGACAGCTCAAAACGCTCTCAGCAGGTACAGTGCCGCCCATGCGAGCGTTACTGGTGGTTAACCCCAAAGCCACCACCACCAGCGAGCGCAGCCGCGACGTGCTGGTCCGGGCCCTGCGCAGCGCGGTCAATCTGACCGTGGAATACACGACCCGCCGCGGTCACGCGGCCACCCTGGCACGCGCCGCGGCCGAGAGCGGCGTCGATGTCGTGGTCACCCTCGGCGGCGACGGCACGATCAACGAGGCGGTCAACGGGCTGATGACCGCCCGGGCCGCGCTCGACGGCGTCTCCGGCCCGCGGGCCAACGCCCTGCCCGCGCTCGCCGTCGTCCCGGGCGGGTCGACCAACGTCTTCGCCCGCGCCCTCGGCCTCCCCCGCGACTGGGTCGACGGCACGAGCGTGATCCTCGAGGCGCTGCGCGAGGGCCGGCACCGGGTGATCGGGCTCGGCCGCGCCGACGACCGCTATTTCACCTTCGCCGCCGGGGTCGGCCTCGACGCCGCCGTCGTGCGCCGGGTCGAGCAGTCCCGGCTGCGCGGTCGCAAGTCGACACCCTCTCTCTACTTCCGCTCGATCGTCGGGCAGTTCCTGGTCGGCGACGACCGCAAGACGCCACCGATCACGATCGAGCGCCCCGGCGAGCCGTCCGAGATCGACCTCGGCACGGTCATCGTGCAGAACACGGCCCCCTGGACCTATCTGGGTGACCGGCCGATCAACCCGAACCCCGGCGCGTCCTTCGACCGCGGCCTCGACGTGCTCGCTTTGCGGCGTTTGGCCGTGACGAGCACCACACGGACCCTCGCGCAGCTCGCCACCCGCAAGGGCGACCCGCACGGCAAGCAGGTCCTGCAGCTGCACGACCAGGCCGAGTTCACCGTCGTCGCCAATCGCCCGCAGGCTTTCCAGCTCGACGGCGACTACTTAGGGGAGCGACAGAAGGTGCACTTCGTGTCCGTCCCCGAAGCGCTACGTGTGATCTGCTGACGATCGGGTAGGACCATCACGATCCGTTACAGAAAGACGGGCAAAAGGTCGGCAAGAGGGCCCGGACCGTACTACATTGATGGGAGCGTTGGTCATCCGGCCGCGGCAGTACGCGCAGAACCGGACAAAGGGGTCGTGAGCCAGCTCACCCGCCGGGAGAAAATTCCGCCGCTACCCTTGACATCGCACGAGTTCGTGAAAGCATTCACAAGCGATAAGAAGTAACCGGTTGCTGCTTGCGCGCGTTCCTAATCCAGAAGCGCCGAACGGCCTCCAGCAACACCAAAAGCTTGCTGCCGCTACGGCGATCAGACGGGCCCGAGCCCGACGGCCGCCACTGCGCACGCATAGGTAATACCAGTACGCGATTCATTACCCCATCCGAAACAAGGAGTGTTGCCGCCATGGACTGGCGTCACGATGCGATCTGCCGCGACGAGGACCCGGAGCTGTTCTTCCCGATCGGGACGTCCGGCCCCGCGCTCCTGCAGGTCGAGCAGGCCAAGGCCGTGTGCCGGCGGTGCCCCGTGACCTCCGATTGCCTCCAGTGGGCACTCGAGTCGGGTCAGGACGCCGGCGTCTGGGGCGGGATGAGCGAAGACGAGCGGCGCGCCGTGAAGCGTCGTGGCGGCCTCCGGGTCGGCGCTCCCACCGCCTGAACCAATCCCCTCGAAGCATTTACGCCCCGGGCCGATCGGCACCGGGGCGTCTTGCTGTTCTGACGCGATTACGGAGAGCGCAGATTCCTGAGAGCTTCTTGAGATCCTCTCGGAGCGCGCTAATTCGATCACGTTCGGCTTCATCGAGATTCACGAAATGATCTCGAAATAGCGTGCGCCGCAAACGATAAGTCCACGATCGCTGACCCTCCGCTGTGGAGACGGCCGCCGATGACATCGGACTTAGGGTGCCATCACGCAGAGTGTCGTTCCCCCGCCTCAAGATCGAGATGTCGTGCGTGGGTGGTGGGTGACGGACCGTCGCTCCCGCCGGGACCCGGCCGGGCCGAGCAGGCCGCTGGCGCGCCCAAAACGCTCCCCCCGACCGGGCGACGTGCGTGAGTGGTGACGCTCACCCCAAAACCCCGGGTGGCCCCGCTCTCCCGTGGCGACCAAAGGCAATGCGCCCGTGGCAGCTCCCAGGAGGCGCCCGTGGGCAGCTCCCAGGAGGCGCCCGTGGGCAGCTCGCAAGAAGCGCCTGTGGACAGCTCGCGAGAATTGTCGTAGCCCGGCCGTAAAGTCGGCCCCACCCAGTTTTCGGGTGGGGTGCAGGTCGGCGGCGTTCGGGCGAGCCGAATGGCGGCTGACACGGCGGCTGACGCCGACCTGACACGACGGCTCACGCGGCGCGGCCCACGGCGGCTCAGCCGGCGGCTCACCCAGCAGCTCAGCCGGCGGCTCACCCAGCAGCTCAGCCGGCTGCTCACGCAGCTAGGGCGGGGGGCTCACGCAGTAGCGCCCGGGCGGCGGCTCAGGCGGCGGCTGCGGCAGGAGCGGCCACGGCGGCGTTCACCCGTTCGGTGACGAGGCCGACAATCTCGGGGGCGTCTCCCAGCGGCTCGGCCACCGCGACCGCCCCCGCGTCGAGGGCCGACCGCGCCGCGATGTCGTAGAGGCGACCGGGCGCCAGGAAGTACGACGCCACCCCGATGCGGCGGGCGCCGGAAGCCCTCAGGAGATCTACAGCGCCGCCGGGGAGGGGTGGGGCGGCCGAGGCATAGCCCACGGCGCACGGGACGCCCAGGCGGGCGCTGAGGGACTCCGCGGACCATTCGACCGTTGCCCGGGCCGCGGCGTTGCGGGTTCCGGCCGCGGCCAGCACTACGCCGTCGAGGCCCGCGGCCGGCAAGCGGCGGACCAGAGCGTCGATCAGCAGCGGCGGCACGAAACCCGCGGAGCCCAAGCCCGCAGAGCCCAAGCCCGCAGAGCCCAAGCCCGCAGAGCCCAAGCCGGCAGAGCCCAAGCCGGCAGAGCCCAAGCCGGCAGAGCCCAAGCCGGCAGAGCCCAAGCCCACAGAGCCCAAGCCCAAAGAGCCCAAGCCCGCGGCGTCAACCGGGAACGGCGCGCGCGGGACCGGCCCCAGCACGTCGGCGAGAGCGACCGAAACCGGCAGATCGGCGGCCGCCGCCGCCGAAAGCACGGCCGGAATGTCCACCCGCCCATGGAACGCCTTGGTCAGCAGCAACGGCACGACAACCGCCCGCCGGCCGGGCAGCGACGCCAGCACCTCCAGCGGGCGCGGGCCGGCGTGGTCCAGGTAGGTCGCGTGGACGTCCCACGACGGGCACGCCCGCCGGACGGCCCGGGCCAGCGCCGAAGTCGCCGCCGCGGCGCGCGGGTCGCGGCTGCCGTGGGCGACCAGGACCACGGCGAGCCGGTCGGCTGAGGTCAGACGTGCAGACCGCATTCGGTCTTCTCGAACATCGCCCAGCGGCCCGCGCGCGGGTCCTCGCCGGCCTTGGTGCGCCGGGTGCACGGCCAGCAGCCGATCGACCCGTACCCCTTCTTGAACAGCTCGTTGACCGGCACGTTCCACCGGCTGATGTACCGGTCGACGTCGGCCTGGGTCCAGGCCGCGATCGGGTTGACCTTGACCTTGCCCTTCTTCGGGTCGAAGGCGACGACCGGCGTGTTGGCCCGGGTCGGCGACTCGTCGCGGCGCAGGCCGGTGGCCCACGCGTCGTACTCGACCAGGGCGCGCTCGAGGGGCTCGACCTTGCGCATGAAGCAGCACTCGTCGGGGCTGCGGGCGAACAGCCGGGGGCCGAACTCGCCGTCCTGCTGGCCCACGGTCATCCGCGGCCGGATCGAGCGGACGTTGACGTCCATGGTGGCGGCGACGATGTCGCGCACCTTCAGCGTCTCGGGGAAGTGCAGGCCGGTGTCGAGGAAGACCACGTCCACGCCGGGCGAGACCCGGGAGAACAGGTGCGCCACCACCGCGTCGGCCATCGAGCTGGTCACGCAGAAGCGCGCGCCGAACGTGTCGGTCGCCCACTTGGCGATCTGCTCGGCCGGAGCGCCCTCGAGGGCGGCGGCCGCGTCGAGCGCGAGCGCCTTGAGCTCGTCGGGGGTGCGACGACCGGCCTCGGTGACGGCGGGCGCGCCCAGGGCGACGAGGTTCAGTGAAGTAGCGGCCACGATGGTCATCGATTGACTCCCTTGGAGAGCGACGACAGCAACCCGTTGAACTTGACCGTGAAAACCCGGCGGCAGGAGTGGCACTCCCACGCGCCGTGCGACGCCTCGTTGGGGTACAGGTCCTCTTCCCCGCAATAGGGGCAGTACAGGGGCGCGGACCGGGCGTCGCTCATTTGATGAGCTCCTCGTCCGCTCGAACCACCCAGGTGGCGAACGTCTCCTGAGCCGAGGACCGGTCGGCCAGGTAGTTCGTGGCGAGGCGCTCGACGTACCCGGGAAGCTCTTCGGCCGTGGTCTTGAGACCCCGGACCTTGCGCCCGAAGCCGGCGGTCTCGCCCTTGGTCATGCCGAGGGCGCCGCCGAGGTGCACCTGGAAGCCCTCGACCTGGTTGCCGTTCGCGTCCATCACGAGCTGGCCCTTGAGGCCGATGTCGGCGACCTGGGTGCGCGCGCAGGCGTTCGGGCAGCCGTTGATGTTCACGGTGATGTCGGTGTCGAAGCCGCCGAGGCGCTCCTCGAGCCGGGTCACCAGGTCTGCGCCACGCTGCTTGGTCTCGACGATGGCGAGCTTGCAGTACTCGATGCCGGTGCAGGCCATCGTGCCGCGCCGCCAGGCCGACGGCCGCGCCTCGAGCCCGATGCCACGCAGCCCGGTGACCAGCGATTCCAACTGGTCGTCGGCGATATCGAGAACAAGGAGTTTCTGGTACGGCGTGAGCCGCACCCGCTCCGAGCCATGCTGCTCGACCAGGCTGGCGAGGCGCGCCAGTTGCGTGCCCGACGTCCGGCCCACGAGCGGCGTCGCCCCCACGTAGTTGCGCCCGTCCCGCTGCTTGTGCACGCCGATGTGGTCGATCGGCTTCTCCGGCAGCTCCGGCGACGGGCCGTCGATGAGCGTACGGCCGAGGTATTCCTTCTCCAGCACCTCGCGGAACTTGGCCGTGCCCCAGTCGGCGAGCAGGAACTTCAGCCGGGCCCGGTTACGCAGCCGGCGGTAGCCGTAGTCGCGGAAGATGCCGACGACGCCCTCCCAGACCTCCGGGATCTCGGCCAGCGGCACCCACGCGCCGAGCCGCTCGGCCAGTCGCGGGTTGGTGGAGAGGCCGCCGCCGACCCACAGGTCGAAGCCGGGGCCGTACTCGGGGTGGTCGACGCCGATGAACGAGATGTCGTTGGCCAGGTACGGCGTGTCGACCAGCCAGCCGATGTTGGTCTTGAACTTGCGGGGCAGGTTCGAGTACCGCTTGTCGCCGATGTAGCGGTCGAGGATCTCCTTGATCGCCGGCGACGCGTCGAGCTTCTCGTCGAGCGAGATGCCCGCCACCGGGCTGCCGGTCACCACCCGCGGGCAGTCGCCGCACGCCTCGGTGGTCTGCAGGCCGACCGCCTCGAGCCGGCGCCAGATCTCCGGCACGTCCTCGATGCGGATCCAGTGGAGCTGGATGTTCTGCCGGTCGGTGATGTCGGCCGAGTCGCGGGCGAAGTCCTGCGAGATCCCGGCGATGGTGCGCAGCTGGGCGAGGGTGAGCGCGCCGCCGTCGATGCGGACGCGCAGCATGAAGTACTCGTCCTCGAGCTCCTCGGGCTCGAGGACGGCGGTGCGGCCGCCGTCGATCCCGGCCCGGCGCTGGGTGTAGAGGCCCCACCAGCGGAACCGTCCGCGCAGGTCGGCCGGGTCGATGGAGGAGAACCCGCCGTGCGCGTAGATGTTCTCGATGCGCGAGCGGACGTTGAGGGGGTTGTCGTCCTTCTTGCTGCGCTCGTTGGGGTTGAGCGGCTCGCGGTGTCCGAGCGCCCACTGACCCTCGCCGCGCGCCTTGCGAGGGCGAGCGGCCGGTGTGCCTGGGGTGCTGCTGGGCGCCATGTCGGCGGTCCTCCGGGTTTACGTGGGCGCGCTGGGACGCTCACGGCATTTGGAGGACTCGTGACATCTGTGTCAGGAGAGTGCCGGCGCGTCTTGCGCGCCCGAACTCAAATCGGGCGGCGTCAGTAAGCCGGACACATCGCGCTGCGGACACGCCCGTAGTCAACGTGGCGACGTGCCACGAAGCGGCGGTCAACTGCAGCGGTCATGGGAGAAGCCTCTCACGCCCCGCCCTTCTGGGCCAGTGCGGTCCAGATTCCGGGAGTGTGGGTCGCAACACGCCGTTAACGTTTGCCCAGCGGCACCACGAGGACCGCCTCGGTGCCGCCGCCGGTCCGGTTGCGCAGCTCGATGCTGCCGCGCAGCTCGCCGGTGGCCAGCGCGCGCACGATCTGAAGGCCCAGCCGCCCGCTCGAGTCGGCCTTGAACTCGGGCGGCAGGCCCCGTCCGTTGTCGGCCACGGTCACGTGCAGCTGCTTGCGGAAGCGGTGGGCCGACACGACGACCTCGCCGTCGTCGGCCGGCTTCTCGGCCTCCTCCGCCTCGTCGATGTCATCGCCCTCGTCGGCCGGGAAGCCGTGCTCGACCGCGTTGATCAGCAGCTCGTTGAGGACCATCACGAGCGAGGTGGCGATCTCGGCCGGCAGCACGCCGAACGTGCCCTCGCGCCGCATCTTGACCGGGAACCTGGTCGCCGCGACCTCGGTGGCAGCGCTCGCCACCCGGTCGACGATGCCGTCGAACTCGACCGCCTCGTCGCTCGACATCGACAGCGTCTCGTGCACGAGCGCGATCGACGCGACCCGGCGCACCGACTCCTGCAGCGCCATCCGGGCCTCGGGGGCGTCCACCCGGCGGGCCTGGAGGCGCAGCAGGGCGGCCACGGTCTGGAGGTTGTTCTTGACCCGGTGGTGGATCTCCCGGATCGTCGCGTCCTTGGTCATCAGGGCGCGGTCCCGGCGGCGTACCTCGGTCACGTCGCGGACCAGCACCAGCGCGCCGATCGGCACGCCGGCCGGCAGCAGCGGCAACGCCCGGGTCAGCACGGTCGCGCCCCGGGCCTCGACCTCCTGCCGGGCCGGGGACTCCCCGCGCAGGGCGGCCAGGATCTTCTCGGCGGTGTCGGTGCCCTCCAGCGGGTCGGCGGCCAGCCGGCTGGTCAGCGTCGAGAGCTCCTCGCCGACCAAATGCGCATTGAAACCGAGGCGCCGGTACGCGGACTGAGCGTTCGGGCTCGCGTAGGTGACCTTGCCGCTGGCGTCCAGCCGGATCAGGCCGTCACCGACCCGCGGCGCCGACGTGGTCTCCCCCGGATGCCGGGGCGGCGGGAACGTCCCGTCGGCCACCATCTGCGCGAGATCGTCGGCCGTGGTCAGGTAGTTGAGCTCGAGCTGGCTCGGGGTCCGGGCGGTGGAGAGGTTCGTGTCGCGCCCGATGACCGCGATGACCTCACTCCAGCCTTCCTCGCGATCGGTCTCGTCACGAAGGCGTACCGGAATCGCCTCATGCCTTGCCGGGGTGTCGCCGTACCAGACCGGATCGCCCTCGCGCCAGATGCGCTCCTGGGTGAAGGCGATGTCGAGGTGCGCCACCTCCGGACCGCCGACGATCTTGCCGACCTGGTCGTCCTGGTACGCCGTCGGCGCCGTGGTCGGCCGCACCTGCGCCACGCAGAGGAAGTCCCGCGGCCGGCCCGGCTCGGACCGGACCGGCACCCACATCAGCAGGTCGGCGAAGGAGAGGTCGGACAGCAGCTGCCAGTCGCCGGCCAGCCGGTGCAGGTGGTCGATGTCGGCGGGGCCGAGGCGGGTGTGCTCCTCGGCCAGATCACGCAGGGTGGACACGCTTCTTTTCTACAGGGTCGTGGTTACCTTCTTGAGTCCGCGCGGCGCATCCGGGTCCTCGCCGCGGGCCAGCGCGAGCGCCAGGGCCAGCTTCTGCAGCGGCAGGATGTCGAGCAGCGCGCTGTGCCGCTCGTCGGCGACGGCCGGCACGGAGAGCCGCCCGGCGGCCCCTTCCACGTCCGACGCGCCGATCGTCACCACGTCGGCGCGGCGCTCGGCGAGCCGGCCCACCACGTCGCGCATCGACCGGCCGCCCGGGCCGTCGCCCACCACGGCCAGCACCGGCACGTCCGGGTCGGTCATCGCGAGCGGGCCGTGCAGCAGGTCGGCGCCGGAGAAGGCGAGCGCCGGCAGGTAGGAGGTCTCCATCAGCTTCAGGGCGGCCTCGCGGGCGGTCGGGTACGCGTACCCCCGGCCGGTGGTGACCATGCGGGAGGCGAACCGGTAGCGCTGGGCGAGGGCGTCGGCCGCCGGGTCGGCGAGCGCGTCCTCGGCCAGCTGGGGCAGCTTGTCCAGCGCCGCCCGCTCGTCGTCGGGCAGCCGACCGTCGCCGGCCCGGATCCCCTCGATCAACAGCAGCAGGGCGAAAAGCTCGGCCGTGTACGTCTTGGTGGCCGCGACCGCCCGCTCGTGCCCGGCGGCGACGTCGATCGACAGCTCGGCCGCCCGCGCCAGCGGCGACTCGGGGTTGTTGGTGACCGCGAGGGTGAGGCCGCCGGTTTCCCGCGCCGCGCTGAGCACGCCGGTGAGGTCGGGCGAGCCGCCGCTCTGGCTGACCCCGATCACCAGGGTGTCGCGGAAGTCGGGGCGGGCGCCGTAGAGCGTGATCGCGCTCGGCGAGGCGCTGGCGACCGGCAGGCCGAGGCGGATCTCGGTGAGGTAGGCCCCGTAGAGGGCCGCGTGGTCGGAGGTGCCGCGCGCCACGAACATGACGCTGCGCGGCTTGCGACGGGCCACCTCGGCCGCGATGGCGGCGATCGGGCCGCCGTGCGCGCCGTTCTCGCCGTCGAGCAGGCGGGCGAAACCTGCCGGTTGTTCCGCGATGTCCGCCGCCATGCCATGGCCCCGCTGCACCACGTGTTCCTCCCCAGTTGAGCACTTCTCGCGCAGTTGGTGCGCAGTCTTGCAAGAAAGAGCTTACTTCGTCAACGTTTCGCGCAGCAATGCGCAGGAAACCGGGACTGACATTCAGGGCTCTCTTCCCCTACTGTTCTCGCCGTGGAACAACGCCGTGCCGCCGACCGCGCGATCGAGCAGGCAAGGTCGGCCCTGGCGCGCGACGAGCCGGAGTCGGCCGCCGATCACCTGGCCGGCGCGCTCACGCACGCGCCGACGCTGCCCGAGGCGCACGAGTTGCTCGGCCGCCTCGCCGCGCAGCCCGGCGGCGGCCTCGACCTGTTCCCGCTGCTGCCGCACGTGACGGCCGGCGGGCTGGCCGCGCGTGCCCACCTGCTCGCCGCCGCCGGCCACCCGGAGGACGGCCTGCCCCTGCTCGCCGCCGCCAGCGGGCGCGCACCCGGCAGCGACTGGGCCGGGGTGCCCTGGGTCGGCGATCCGGCCCTCGGCGTACGCATCGAGCCCGGTCTGCTCGTTCAACTTCTCATGCGGTTGTGCACCGCCGTGGGCGATCCGGCGCCGGCGGTCACGCGCACGACGCTGGCGCCCTACCTGACCGTCGCCCGCTATGCGGTGGCCGCCCACCCCGAGCACGCGATGCTGCTCGGCGCCGGCTCCGCGCTGGCCCGGCGCATCGGCGAGACCGCGCTGGCGGTCGACTGGGCGGCGCGCGGCGCACGGTCCCGGCCGTCCAAGCTCGCGGAGATCTGGCTGGGCTACGCGTACCGCAGCGCCGGCCGGGTGCCGGAGGCGCTCGCCGCCCTCCGCCGGGCCGTCGCCCACGATCCCGACGACCTCTCGGTGTACGCCGACATCGCCGGCACCCTGGCCGACCACGGCCGCCTCGAGGACGCGCTGAACTGGGTCGACCGCGCCCTCGAGCGCGACCCCGAGTACGACTGCGCCGTGCACACCGCGCACCGGCTGCGCCACCGGGCCGACGGCGACCTGGCCCACCTGGTGCGCCTCGCCGACTTCATCCGCGACCACCCCGACGAGTCGCACGAGCACACCGACCTGGCCGACTGCTGCCGGGACGTCCCGTGGCTCAGCGGCGCCCCCGCCGCCGCGCCGCTTCCGCGCGGCACGGTGACCGGCACGTCCGAGCCCTCGGCCGAGGCCGTCCGCCGGCTGCGCCAGGTGGCCTCGCTGTCCTGGTCCCACCCGCCGGCCGCCTACGACGCCGCGGTTCAGCTGATCATGGTGCAGCCGTACGACCTGCTGGCCCTGCTTGCCCACCCGCCGGCCGACGTGGCCGCGCCGGAGATCTGGGCCTGTCTCGGGCTGCTGCACCACGGCACCGAGGACGCCTGGCCCGACTCGGAGCGCCGCCGCCTGCTGCTCGACCTGCTCGACGGCGCGCCCGACCGGGTGACCGAGGCCGCCCTCTTCGCGCTGATCGTCACCGCCTGGATCGACCCGGCGGCGCGCGACGACGTGGCCACGATCGTCACCGGGCGGCTGGGCGAGGTCGCCGGGCGGCCGGGTGCGCGCTCGGTGGCCGAGCTCGCGCTGGCCACGCCCGACCTCGGCGCCGAGGCGCGCGGCACGGCGGCCGGCATGATCCGGGCCGCGATCATTCCCCGCCAGCGGGTGCGGGGCCGCAGCCGGCTGCTGCTGCGCTGGCGGCGTTCCTAGATCTAGGCGCCGATCACCGCGATCAGGTCGCCCTCCTGGACGACGTCGCCCTCGTTGACGGCGAGCTCGGAAAGCGTGCCGTCCGACTCGGCGACCACCGGGATCTCCATCTTCATCGACTCGAGGATGACCAGGGTGTCGCCCTCGGCGACGGCATCGCCCGCCTTGGCGACGACCTTCCACACATTGGCCACCATCTCGGCCCGGATCTCGTCGGCCATCGCGGAACCCCTCTTCGTCGAGCAGTCGGTACGCGTCATCAAATCATGGACGACTACGATCGGCCCGGAAACATGCCACGAACAGGAGTCCACCTATGGCCAAGAAGTCTCGTAAGAAGAAGGCCCGCAAGAAGAGCGCGGCGAACCACGGCAAGCGCCCCAACTCCTGAGTTCGGGCCTCCAACGCGAAAGCCCCCGGCAGCAGTGGCTGCCGGGGGCTTTGTCGTCGCTGGTCAGGGAAGGTACTCCCGGGTCTCGACCTGAACCTCGAGCTGGTCGAGCTTGATCCGCAGACGCTCGCGCAGCTCCTTGGGGGCCGTCTCGTCGCCGCAGCAGCGGGCGACCAGGGCCTTCACCTCGTGCTCGATGCCGTACTCGCGAAGGCAACCGGTGCAGTCGTCCAGGTGCTTCTGGATCAGCGCCCGCCGGTCCTCGCTGCACTCCAGGTCGAGGTAGAGATAAACCTCGCTGATGACGACGCCGCAATCAGGCTCGTGCTCCTCGCCGTTCACGTCACGCCTCCAGAGGTTCCGAAGCGGTCCGGGTGATGCCCCGGTCGACGGCGTACTGCTCGAGCAGCTTGCGCAGGTTGCGCCGGCCGCGGTGCAGCCGGGACATGACGGTGCCGATGGGAGTACCCATGATGTCGGCGATCTCCTTGTACGAGAAACCCTCGACATCGGCGAGGTAGACGGCCAGGCGGAAGTCTTCCGGCAACTGCTGGAGAGCGTCCTTGATGTCGCTGTCGGGCAGGCGGTCGAGCGCCTCGGTCTCGGCCGAGCGCAGACCCACCGACGTGTGCGACTCCGACGAGGCAAGCTGCCAGTCGGTGATCTCCTCGGTCGGCGACTGAATCGGCTGCCGCTGCTTGCGCCGATACGAGTTGATATACGTGTTCGTGAGGATGCGGTACAGCCATGCCTTGAGGTTGGTGCCCTCCTCGAACTGGTGAAACGCGGAGTACGCCTTGAGGAACGTCTCCTGCACCAGGTCTTCGGCATCGGCCGGATTGCGCGTCATCCGCAGCCCAGCCGCGTATAGCTGGTCCACGAACGGCAGCGCGTCACGCTCGAAGCGTGCGCGTCGCTCGTCCGTGCGTTCTGTCTGGGCCACCCTGGACTCCCCCCTCGACCGCCCCGCCGAGGATACGGGTAGTGCCCCACTTGAAGCTTCGAAAACCGCCGGTGTTGTGACACTCACCGATGGGGTGGCGGGCGATGGTTCGGCGGCGGGCCACTCCGGGGCGCTCAGAAGGTTGCGCATGCGCCCCACTTCGCCACTGCCACGCTCGACCATCTCGTATCCGGCTCGCACCTCTACCAAACCCCTTCCGACGTACAAGCTCGCGGGTTGTACAACCGCGCCCCCGCAAGTTGCATTCCCACCGCGTCAGCTGGGCGGATGGGCCCATCCGTGCCGCCGGAGCCAGGCGACCGCGAGCTCGGCGGTACCCCGGACGTCCTTACGAAGGTCGTGCGTGGCCCCCGGCCGAACGAGCACCTCGACATTCTCGGAGGCATCGGGCACGCCGAACGGGTCCCGGTCGCCGTTGAGCACCAGCGTGGGCAGGTCGGCGGGCAGCTCATCGGCCCGGCTCTTCTCCGGCCTACCGGGCGGGTGCAGCGGAAACGCCAGCGCGAGAACCCCCGCGGCGCTGAGGCCGGGCGCGGTCCGGCAGGCGACGCGCGCTCCGCTGGACCGGCCTCCGAAGATCAACGGAATATCCCGTACGCCGAAATGCTCCACCACCGCGGACCAGGCCTCGTCGAGCTGGCCCGCCGGAGCGGGTGCCCGCCGCCCGGCCATCCGATAGGGCTGGGTAACCAGGATCACTCGCACCCCGGCCGCGGCCGCGGCATCGCGCACCGCCACCAGATCGGGCGCGTCGACCCCGCCGCCGGCGCCGTGCCCCAGGAAGAGCACGCTCACGGGCGGGCCGGCGCTCTCGACGACGCGGATGCCGGCCGGGCCACGTGGGGTCGCGACTTCCTCGGTGCTGGTCACCGCCTTATGTAACCAGCGTTCACGGGCATGATCCAGCGACCCGCGGCCTCTTCTCGACTTTCCGGCCGCGGGTCGCTGGATCGGTGCGTATGTGCGCTAGCGGCTGATCGGAATCAGCGTCAGCAGGCGGCGGTCTTCCTCGTCGGGACCGTCGTCGACCGGTTCGCCGTTCGGATTGACGCGCTCACGCCAGGCGACGAGCATGGCCCGGCGCTCGCGCGGCGTGGTGCCGCCCCAGACGCCGTGACAGTCGCCGACCTGCAACGCCCAGGCCAGGCAGGGACCTTGCACCGTGCAGCTGCCGCACAGCGAGACAGCGCTTTCCGACGGCTCGTTCGGAGCCGGGAAGAACGTCTCGGGATCGACGCTGCGGCAGGCGCCACGCGTGCGCCAAGCCTCATCGGAGCGTCGTTCCTGGATTGCTGCGAGCAGTCTCGGGTCGCGTCGTGCGATGGCAACCTCGTGCGGACGCGGCATACGAGCCCGTGTCATCAGCCCACCTCCCCCGTGGGACCGGTGTTGCGCATGGTGACCCGTCCGCTCCCTGCGGAACGGCACCACTCCGGCGCTGGTTTGTATCGCACCGTAGAAGATCAGAACAAGGGTCTTATCTATCTCGAAACAAAGTTAGCCTTTGAAAAAGCGCACATAAGCCGACAAAATCCCCCGTTGATCAGGAAGTTCTCAGAAAAGTGTTGCCTCGGCGTGCGGCTCGACCAACTCCGGTCCGTTGTTACGAACGTTGCCGACGGAAGGCCCCACCGGTCGCACCTCGATGGCCTCCAGCTCACTGTCGGTCATCGGCCGTAACAGCTCGACGGGGTCGCCGCCGCCGGCCAGCCAGCCGGCCCAGCGGTCGCGCGGCAGGATCAGCGGCATGCGGTCGTGCACCCGGGCCAGGCCGCCGGACGACGCCGTCGTAAGCACGCTGCATGTGCGCACCGGCTCCGGCCCCCACACCGACCAGATGCCGGCGAGCGCGAGCGGCGAGCCGTCGAGCGGGGTCATGTAGTAGGCCTGGCGCTCCTTGCCGGAGCGGACCCACTCGAACCAGCCGTCGGCGGGTACGAGGCAGCGGCGACGGGCGAAGGACGGCGCGAAGGCGGGGGAGGTCGCCACGGTCTCGGAGCGCGCATTGATCATGCGGGCGCCGCCGCGCAGGTCTTTCGCCCACGGCGGCACGAGGCCCCAGCGCGCGGTGTCGAGCACGCGGGCGTCGTGGCTCGCCGAGACCCGCACCAGGGGCACGGGATCGGTGGGGGCGACGTTCCAGCTCGGCCCCAGGCCCTCGGTGACGTCGACGGCGTCGAAGAGGTCACTGAGGTCGGCCTCGCTCCGCGTCGTCGCGTACCGCCCGCACATGGAGCGCAACGGTACGCCTTCCGAAACCATCCCGGGGGGCGGGAATGCTCCCGGAAAATGTCGTAGCCCGGCGGCACAATGGCGACCGTGACAGCTGAACCTCGCCCCTGGCTCGCGCCGGCCTCGTCCGCCCCGGTCAGCGCCGGCGTGCGCCTGCCCGGCTCCAAATCGATGACCGCCCGCGCCCTGATCCTCGCGGCGCTCGCCGACGGCCCCTCGGTGATCGAGCGGCCGCTCCGCGCCCGCGACACCGAGCTGATGTCGGCCGGTCTGCGCGCGCTCGGCGTCGCGGTCGACACGAGCGACGAGGTGCGCTGGCGGGTCGAGCCGGGGCCGCTGCGCGGTCCGGCCCGGGTCGACGTGGGGCTGGCCGGCACGATCATGCGGTTCCTGCCGCCGGTCGCGGCGCTGGCCGAGGGCACGGTCGAGTTCGACGGCGACCCGCATGCGCGCAAGCGGCCGATGGGCCCGATCGTGGCCGCGCTGCGCGGGCTCGGCGTGGCGATCGAGGCGTCGCCCACCGGCGGCCTGCCGCTGACCGTGCGCGGCGGCGGCCTGGTCGAGGGCGGCGAGGCCGTGATCGACGCGTCCGGGTCCAGCCAGTTCGTCTCCGGTCTGCTGCTGTCCGCACCCCGCTTCACCAAGGGGCTGGTCCTGCGTCACGAGGGGCCGCCGGTGCCGTCCGCGCCGCACCTGCGCATGACCACCCACATGCTGCGCGCCGCCGGCACCGTGGTCGACGAGAGCGTGCCCGACGTGTGGGCGGTCGAGCCCGGCCCGCTGCACGGGCGCACCTGGGTCATCGAGCCCGACCTGTCCGGCGCCGCGCCGTTCTTCGCGGCCGCCATGGTCACCGGCGGGTCGGTCACGCTGTCCGGCTGGCCGGCCGAGAGCTGGCAGCCGGTCGCCCAGGTGATCGAGCTGCTGCGCAGCCTCGGCGCCGAGGTGTCCCAGACCGACGAGGGGCTGACCGTTCGCGGCACCGGCACGCTGCGCGGCATCACGGCCGACCTGTCCGAGGTGAGCGAGCTGACCCCGGTGGTCGCGGCCCTGGCCGTCCTGGCCGACGGGCCGAGCGAGCTGCGCGGGGTCGAGCACATCCGCGGCCACGAGACCGACCGGCTGGCGGCGCTCGCCACCGAGCTGACCAAGGTCGGCGCCGCGGTGACCGAGTTCCGCGACGGGCTGCGCATCGAGCCCGGGACGCTGCGGGGGGCTTCCTTCGAGACGTACGCCGATCACCGGATGGCGCACGCGGCCGCGGTTATCGGACTCGCCGTCCCGGGCATCGAGCTCACCGACGTAGCGTGTACGTCGAAGACGTTGCCCGAGTTCCCCGAACTCTGGGCGGGACTCGTGGCGAGGAGCTAGACCTGCCAGGACGCAAGAGGGAGTACGACGAGGACGACGTCCGGATCCGGCCGGGCCGTTCGTCGCGCCCGCGCACCCGCACCCGGCCCAAGCACGACGACGCCGTCGACGCGCTGGTGATCACCGTGGACCGGGGGCGCTACGGGTGCTTCCGCGAGGACGGCGCCATCGACAGCCCGGTGATCACCGCGATGCGGGCGCGCGAGCTCGGCCGCAAATCGGTGGTGGTGGGCGACCGGGTGGCGCTGGTCGGCGACGTGTCGGGGGCGGACGGCGCGCTGGCCCGCATCGTGCGCATCGGCGAGCGGACGTCGGTGCTGCGTCGCACCGCGGACGACGACGACACGACTCCCGAGGGCCGGCTCGAGCGCGTCGTGGTGGCGAACGCCGACCAGATGGTGATCGTCAGCGCGCTGGCCGACCCGCCGCCGCGCACCGGGTTCATCGACCGGTGCCTGGTGGCCGCCTACGACGCCGACGTCGAGCCGCTGCTGTGCCTGACCAAGGCCGACCTCGCCGGCCCCGAGGGGGTGCTGGACTATTACGCCGAGCTGGACCTGCCGTACGTGCTGGTCCAGCCCGACAGCGACCTGGCCGAGCTGCGCCGGAAGCTCGCCGGGCAGATCTCGGTCATGGTCGGCCATTCGGGCGTCGGCAAGTCCACGCTGGTCAACCGCCTGGTGCCGGACGCGTTGCGCGCGGTCGGCGCGGTGAGCGCGATCGGCAAGGGCCGGCACACCTCGACCAGCGCGGTGGCGTTGCGCCTGCCGCCGGTGGGCCGCTCGCGCAAGGATCCCGGCTGGATCATCGACACGCCGGGGATCCGCAGCTTCGGGCTGGCGCACGTGAGCGCCGAGAGCTTGCTGCACGGCTTCCCGGACCTGGTCGAGGGCACGCTCGAAGACCAGCCGAACTGTGGCCACACCGCCAACGACGTCGAGTGCCGTCTCGACGCGTGGATCGCCGAGGGCAGGGCCGACCCCCGCCGCCTGGCGTCCTATCGCCGGTTGCTGGCCTCCCGGGCCGGCGACCTCGACTCGCGCGACCAGCCGGAGTCCGAGCAGCCGGGCTGACCCACCGCCGGGCACGCCCACCGCCGGGCATCGCGCGCCGGGGTAGGCGAGGCCGCGGGGTGCGGCCGGCGCGCGGAGGTAAGCAGAGCCGGGCGTCCGTGCCGCGCGGAGGTAAGCAGAGCCGGACGTCCGTGCGGCGCGGAGGTAAGCAGAGCCGGACGTCCGTGCCGCGCGGAGGTAAGCAGAGCCGGGCATCCGTGCCGCGCGGAGGTAAGCAGAGCCGGACGTCCGTGCCGCGGCGGGACGAGGGCTTGGCGGATCGGCTAGCGTGCCGTGCATGGCCGGATATGCGGACGACCTTGCGCTTGCCCACATGCTCGCCGACACCGCGGACTCGATCTCGATGGGACGATTTCGCGCGCTCGACCTGCGGGTCGAGTCGAAGCCCGATCTGACGCCGGTCTCCGACGCGGACACGGCGGTCGAGCAGGCCATCCGGGCGACGCTCGCGCGGGCCCGGCCGCGGGACTCGGTGCTCGGCGAGGAGTTCGGGCGGACCGAGGCGGCCGCCGGGCCGGGCACGCGGCGGTGGGTCATCGACCCGATCGACGGGACCAAGAACTTCGTGCGCGGGGTGCCGATCTGGGGGACGCTCATCGCCCTGCTCGAGGGGGACACGCCGGTCGCGGGGCTGGTCTCGGCGCCGGCGCTCGGGCGGCGATGGTGGGCGGCGCGCGGGCACGGAGCCTATGCGGGCAAGCATCAGCATGCGGCCACCCGGATCGGCGTCTCGGGCGTCGGGCGGCTGGCCGACGCCAGCTTCTGCTTCGCCAGCCTCAACGGCTGGGACGAGGCCGGCCGGCTCGACGCGATCATCGACCTCAGCCTGAGCGCGTGGCGGAGCCGGGCGTACGGGGATTTCTACGGCTACATGCTGCTGGCCGAGGGCGCCCTCGACGTCATGGTCGAGCCCGAGCTGTCGCTGTGGGACGTGGCGGCGCTGATTCCGATCGTCAACGAGGCCGGCGGCACGATCACGGATTACGCCGGGCGGCCGCCGGGCGACAAGACGCCGGCGATCGCGACCAACGGGCTGCTCCACGAGACGGTGCTGACCGCGCTGGCGACCAAACGGTGATCGGCCGAGTTCGGGGTTAACCGCCGGGCCGGGCGGGAACCTGGTCTATCGTGCGTCAGGTGGTGACACCGGGCTGGTTCTTCCTCGCCGCCATGATCTTGGCGTACGGGGTCGCTAACCTGCTGCAGTCGGCGGCTGCGGCGCGTACGACCGTGCACCACACCTTCGACCCGGCGCTGCTCGTACGGCTGGCCGGCCAGCGGACGTACCTGCTCGGCATCGGTTGTCAGACGCTCGGTTTCGTGCTCGCCTTCCTGGCCCGCCGTGATCTTCCGCTGTTCCTGGTGCAGGCCAGCGTCGCGGCCGGGCTCGGCGTCACGGCGCTGCTCGGCGTGCTGGTGCTCAAGTGGTCGTTGCCGGCCGCCGAGGTCGTGCTGCTCACGCTGCTCCTGGCCGGGATCACCGCGCTGGTGCTGGCGGCGCAACCGGCGCATTCGCGCCGTCTGGGACCGGTGGTGGTCCTTCTTCTGGCGGTGTCGGTCCTGGTCATCGCGCTTTCCGGTTTCTTTGCCGTACGCCTGCACGGCGCCCTCGGATCGGTGGTTCTCGGCTCGCTCGCCGGCGTCGGCTTCTCCGCGGCTGCGATCGCCGCCCGGCCCCTGGCCAACGAGCACTCGGTGTCCGGGTTCTTCGTCAATCCCCTGCTCTACCTGCTGGTCGTCCACTCGCTGGTCGGGCAGCTGCTGCTCGGCCTGGCCATGCAGCGCGGCTCGACCACGGCCGCCGTCGCCGCCATGGACGCGGCCGGCGCCGTGCCGGCCGCGATCGTCGGCCTGCTGCTGCTCGGCGACCGCATCGAGCCCGGCCGCCAGTGGCTAGCCGTGCTCGGCTTCGTGGTCACGCTGGCCTCCGTGATCGGCCTGACCCGGTTCGCCGAGCCGCAGCACCACCACCACGCCAAAACGCCGGCGCGCCGCCCCGATCCCCGGGCCGGCCTCCGCGCGGCAACGAGCGGCCGATGAACGCGAGCGCGCCGCCGGACCGAGCGGCAACCAGCGGCCGACGACCGCGGCGCGCAGCGGTAAGCAGAGCGGGACGAGCACGGCACGCAGCGGTAAGCAGAGCGGGACGACCGCCGCACGCAGCGGTAAGCAGAGCGGGACGACCGCGGCGCGCGACGAGTAAGGCGGCCGGGAACCGGTGAGCATGGATCTCGAGGCGCAGCGCGCGCACATGTTGACCGGGCAGATGTACAACGACCTCACCGACGAGCTGGTCGAGGCGCGCCGGCGGACCGTGCTGCTGACCGACGAGTACAACGCCAGCTTCGGGCGGCCGCCGGCCGAGCGGGAGGCGATCCTGCGCCGGCTGCTCGGGGCGGCGGGGGCGGGTTGCTACTTCGAGCCGACGTTCCGCTGCGAGTTCGGCTTCAACATCGCGATCGGCGACCACTTCTACGCCAACTTCGACTGCGTGATGCTCGACGGCGGCGGCATCACGATCGGCGATCACGTGCTGTTCGGGCCCCGGGTGGGCATCTACACCAGCAACCACGCGATCGACGCCGCCGAGCGGGCGGCGGGTGGCTGTTACGCCAAGCCCGTCACGATCGGTGACCACGTGTGGGTCGGCGGCGGCGTGACGATCAACCAGGGCGTGACCATCGGTGACGGCACCGTGGTCGGATCGGGCAGTGTCGTGACCCGCTCGCTGCCGGCCGGCGTGGTGGCCGTGGGCAACCCGGCGCGCGTGCTGCGGCAGATCACCGACGCCGACCGGACCGGCCTGCGTTTCTGAACGAGCGGGACGGGTACATCTCGACCATGCCCATCAGGCGCATATGTCCCAAATGACGGTCGGGCGATTCCGCCGCCGGTGCCCCGCGCGCGGAAATGCGAAAAGGGGACACGTTATGCACAATGGAGCGATCATGTCGAGCGAGGTGCTGCACCTGGTGGACACCGCCCGGCCGCACCCATTGGTCCGGCTGAGTGGCGTGCTCGACGGCGCCACCGCTACGACGGTGCGTGACGTGCTGCTGGACGTGCTCGCGGGTCAGCCCAGCGCCGTGGTGGTCGACGTGGGCGAGCTGACCGTGGACGATCCGGCGGCGGCCGGCGTGCTGGGCGACGTGTTCCGGGAAACGGCCGACTGGCCCGCCGCGCGTCTCACCCTGTGTGGTCGCGGTGACGACACGCTCTGGCAGGACTCGGGCTGGCGGCTCGAGACCGACTGCGACCGGGCGCTCGCCATGTTCGAGCCGGGTGACGAGGATCGGGTGACCCTCGACCTCGAGCCGCACGTGAGCGCCGCTCGCCGGTCCCGTGAGGTGATCACCGAGGTGTGCGAGCGGTGGCAACGGCCCGATCTCGCCGGTTCGGCGTGCATCGTGGCCACGGAACTGGTCAACAACGTGGTGGCTCACGCCCGTACGCCCATGATCGTGTTGATCGCCGCGATGGGCGAGGGACTTAGCGTTGCCGTGCGGGACCAATCCGATGTTCCGCCCGCCTACACCGGCGCCCCCGTGGCCGCCACCGCGCACGGCGGACGCGGCATGCTGCTCATCGACTCCGTGTCGTCGCGCTGGGGAAGCCTGCCCCTCGCGAACGGCAAGGTGGTGTGGGCGTTACTGAGCTGACCGCGCGGGTAGATTGCGACCCATGCGAGACAACGACTACCCGACCGAGGTGTCCGACCCGGAGTCGTCCGGGCTGCCCGACACCGCGGATGACGATTCCAGCGCGTACGACGAGGTCGAGAGCAGCCGGTGGGCCGACGGCGCCGACCCGGCCGCGCTCGCCGGCGTCGGCCCCGGCGGCTCGAACCGCTTCGGCGACACCGCCGAGGAGGCGCGCGAGGGCGAGTCCCTCGACCGCCGGCTGCGCCAGGAGGAGCCCGACGTCGGCACCGAGGACCCGCTGCCGCCGCGCCGCGACCCGTACGACGAGACCGTCGACAGCTCCGAGCAGCGCGACTTCGACGCCGACGTGTGGGGCGCGAGCCCGACCTCGGACCCGAAATCGCAGATCTCCCTCTACGACGACGGCCAGCTCGACGACGACGACCCGCAGCCGGTCGGCCGGCTCGTGGCGCCGGACGAGGGCTACGGCTTCGACAACGAGGAAGACAGCGTGGCCTACGACGCGGGCGCGGCCGGTGGCGGCGCGAGCGCCGAGGAGCTGGCCATCCACGAGACGAACGCGCCCGACTACGAGTGAGTCTCAGTCGAGCCCTTGCTCGATCGCGTATCGGGTGAGCTCGACCCGGTTGTGCAGCTGAAGCTTGCCGAGCGTGTTCTGGACGTGGTTCTGCACCGTGCGGTGGCTCAGCACGAGCCGCTCGGCGATCTGCCGGTAGGACAGGCCCTTCGCCACGAGGCGCAGCACCTCGGTCTCGCGCTCGGTGAGCTTCGGCGCGACCGGGGCGGCCGGGTCGGCCGGGTCGGCGCCGGACGGCTCGGTCGCGAGCCGGCGGTACTCGCCGAGCACGAGCCCGGCCAGCCCCGGCGTGAAGACCGTGTCGCCGGCCGCGGTGCGGCTCACCGCGTCCAGGAACTCGGGCAGCCCGGCCGATTTCAGCAGGTAGCCGTTGGCGCCGGCCTTCATCGCGTCGAGCACGTCCTGCTGCTCGCCGCTGGCCGACAGCATGAGGATGCGCACCTCGGGCACCTCGGCGCGCAGCCCGTTGATCACCTCGACCCCGGACACGTCGGGTAGCTGCAGGTCGAGGACGACGACGTCGGGCCGGGCCGCGGCGGCGATGCGCACCGCCTGCCGGCCCTCCCCGGTCGCGGCCACCACTTCGTAGCCGGCCGCGGCGAGGTCGCGGCTCACACCCTCGCGCCACATCGGGTGGTCGTCGACCACCATCACCCGGACCATTTGGCCAGCCTAATCTCCACCTCGGCGCCCTCTCCGCGGGCGGTGACGATGGCGGTCTCGCCACCGAGGTCGGCGATGCGGCCGCGGATCGACTGGGCGACGCCGAGCCGGCCCTGCGCCTCGGCCTCGGCGAGCCGGTCGGGCGCGATGCCGGGGCCGTCGTCCCGCACCGTCACGACCACCTCCTCCGGCTCGTCCTCGACCAGGATGTAGGCCTTGGTGCCGGGCGGGCAGTGCCGCTCGACGTTGTCGAGGGCGGCGGCGACCGCGGCGGCGATGCCCCGGGCGGTCGCGAACGGCAGCCGGACGGCGCCGGCCGGTCCGGAGAGGGTGACGACCGGTGACGCGTACGGGCCGAGGAGGGTCATCAGGTCGAGATCGGAACGCTCGTCGACCGGGTGCGCGGCATGCCCGGCCACCAGATTGCGCAGCGCCGCCTCCTGCTCGCCGGCCAGCCGGGCCAGCTCCCCCGCCTCGCCGTCCAGCCCCGCGCCGCGCCGCTTGACCAGCGCCAGCACCTGCAGCACCGAGTCGTGGATGTCACGGGCCAGCCGCTCCCGCTCGCGGGTGGCCGCCTCGATCTCGACGGCCCGCTGCAACCGTTCCTGGGACACCTCGACGATCCGCACGAGGTAGCCGACCGCGATCGCGGCCAGGAGCATCAGGACCGAGCCCGTGTACGCCGCCTGGTCGTTGTGCGCCCGCACGAGCAGATCGGTGGCGCCCATGGCGAGCGCGGCCGTGATGCCGCCGCGCCGGCCCCACGCGACCGCCCAGGCGAGCACGGGCGCGACGTGCCAGGCGACCGCGAGCGTGGGCAGTCCCCGCTCGAGGCCCGGGCGCCCGACCACGACCACGCTGACGGCCAGGGCCGCCATGGTGAGCAGGAGATCGGCGACCAGCAGCGGCGGCTTGCGGCGGGCGGGGTTCGCATAGGCGTACGTGGTGAAGACCGTCCACCCGGCCATGACCAGCAGCACCGGCCACGCCAGCATCGGCCGCGCGTAGTCGGCGAAATTGCGGATGACCAGGATCGTGGCGTAGGTCAGCGCGGCGATGCGGTAGACCGCCACCGCCCGCCAGAGCGGCGCCTGAAACCCGGTGTCCCGCCCCTGCCGCATGGGTGGAGGTTCCCACATCACACCTCTCCGGCGGGCCCCGCCCTGCAGGAAGATCAGACGTCGCCTACCGTCGAAGCCATCGGCACCGAATTTCTTCTCACCGAGACGTTCGACCACAGCTCGATCACCGTGCTGCGGCATGCCATCACGTCCCGGGCCCGCGCGGGCGGCCTCGACGGCGACCGGCTCGACGACTTCGTGGTCGCGGTCAACGAGCTGCTCACCAACGCCGTGCGGCACGGCGGCGGGCTGGGCCGGGTCGCGCTGTGGCAGCAGGACGGCGAAGTCGTCTGCGAGGTGAGCGATTCGGGGACCGGCATCGTCGATCCCCGGCCGAAGCCGACGGCCCGCCCGGCGAGCGATCAGCCCGGCGGCTGGGGCCTGTGGCTGGCCGAGGAACTGACCGACAGCTTCCGGCTCACGACCGGAAACGGTGGAACGACGGTTCGGGTGTCCAGCCGAGTTTCCTTAAGCGAATCTTAAGTCTGCTCGCCCGATCTTGCCTTGTGCGCGCGACCTCAAGAAAGTCGTGCTGCTGTTACTTGAGGGGGTCGTGGTGCACGAGGCACGTCATCGCACCGTCGCGCGTGCGTGGTGGGTCCGTCCGAAGGCCGCTGCGCTGGTCGCGGTGGTCGTCACCGGGCTCGCGGTGGCGGTCGCGGTCCAGGGCCGCGGCGACGTCGCGTCGGCCGAGACCCAGGGCCTGAACCCGATGCGGTTCGGCCGCGCCGCCTTCGCCGACAACTTCACCGGCGACCGGGGCGGGCTCGACCTCACGAAGTGGTCGCTGTTGCGCGACGACGGCGGCCCGGCCTCCGGCGGGGCGCAGATCGAGGACGGCGAGCTCCAGGTGAGCCGGCTCCTGCGCACGCGACAGAGCTTCACCGACGCGTTCGGGCACGCCGAGGCCCGCATCAAGGTGCGCCGGGAGAACGGCGTGTGGCGCGCCTTCGCGGTGCTCGACGAGAACGGGCGGGTGCCGCGGGGCACGCTCGAGACCATCGACGGGGGCATCGACCCGACCTCGGGGCGCAACTTCCACACGTACGCGATCGACTGGTCCCCGGAGACGGTGACCTGGTCGGTCGACGGGAAGCCGAGTCTGCGGCTGGTCCGCGAGGACAAGGGCGGCCCGCTGACGCTGGTGCTGAACCTCGCCACCGACGGACGGTCGGCGTCGCGCATGATCGTGGACTTCGTGCAGGTGTTCACGAACTCGTCCGAGCCGCCGACGGCCGACCCGTCGTCGCCGTCCTCGCCCGCGCCCAGTTCGCCCGCGCCGACGACAGCACCGACCACCGCGCCCACGACGGCACCGACCACCGCGCCCACGACCGCGCCCACGACCGTGCCTCCGACCACCGCGCCGCCGGCCGTGGCCGAGTGGAAGCCGTTCACCGCGTACAAGGTGGGCGACCTGGTGAAGTTCCAGAACGTCACCTACCGCGTGCTCGAGGCGCACACGTCGCTGCCCGGCTGGGAGCCGACCAAGCTGCCCAACCTCTTCGCGAAGGTCTAGTTCCTGGCGATCTGATACGGGTCGCCGTAGACCTTCCAGGTCAGCGGGCCGGACAGGTCGAGGTTGCTACGCCGCAGGAACAGCCGCTGGGCGGTGTCGACCCGGGTGGTGTCGCTGTGCGCCTCCTCGGTGCGCATCTCGGCCACCCGGGCATTCAGGAACGCGTTCAGGTACGCGATCTCGTCGCCACCCTGGGCCGGGGACCTCACCGTGGCCAGGGTCCGCTGCCGGATGCCGCGCAGCCCCGAGACGCCGTGCATGATCGCGGCGTCGAAGTAGGCGAACTGGCCGAGCGCCCGCAGGCCGTCGGCCCTGGCCATCCGCACGGCCGGCTCGAAGTACATCCAGTCGCGCTCGTCCTCCTGCACCTTCTGGAAGATCGGGTCCCTGGCCGCGGTCTTCCAGGCGGTGGTGAAGCCGGGGTCGAGGCCGGCGTGCGAGTCCGAGCCGTCCACCGTGCGCAGCGCCGGCAGGTACGGGGCGAGCACGTTCTGCGGCTTGCGGCGGGTGTACTCGTTGACCACGTCGAGCATGTCCGACGTGCCGGAACAGAAGCCGACCAGGCCGGCCGTGTAGCCGCGCCCGTCGCCGATGTCCTCGATGTAGCCGTACTCGCCCCGCCAGCGGAGCGTCGAGTTCTCGGCGCTGGAGACCAGCTCGAGGGCCGTCTCCTTCTTGCGCCGGTCCTCGAGCCCGGCCGCGAGCGAGCCGCTGGCCGGGGCGGCTGCCCGCAGCGGGACGGCGGACGGCCCGTACGCCCGGATCTCGAAAAGTGAATAGCCGCCGGCGGTCGTCCCCCGCTGGGTGGCCAGCACCCGCAGGTAGCGCCCCGAGCCGCCCAGACGCTTCAGATCGTCGGTGCCGCCGTTGCCCTTGCCGGTGACGTAGACGTCGGTCCAGTTGGCGCCGTCGGCCGAGGTCTGGAGGCGGTACGACTTCGCGTACGACCGGTCCCAGCGCAGGCGGACCCGGTCGATCGGACGGACCGCGCCGAGATCGATCCGCACCCACTGCGTGCCCGGGCCGGCCGTGCTCTCCCAGCGGCTCGACGGGTCGGCGTCGGTGGCCTCGGCCGCCCGCCAGACGCCGCCGCGCTCGGACGACGCGATGGCCGGCCGGCCGCGGCTGAGCAGCTTGTCGGAGTTCGCGCTCGCGGCAACCGAGATGGCCAGCGGCACGCAGAGCACCACGGAGATCCCGGCGCCGAGCGCGACGGTGCGGATCCGCATCCTGCAACGCTAGGTCGGGCCCGGCGCGCTCCGCCCCCGCTTTCCGCAAAATCACCCAGGACTATTTGTCACTGCTTCTCCGCTTATCACGGCTTCTTTCGCCGGCCGCGGCTGATCAGGACGATCGCCAGCACGATCCCGGCCACCACCAGCAGGCAGCACAGGCCGCCGAAGAACCCGAAGAACCCGAACCCGCCGCGACGCCGGCGATATTTGGCCGCCTCGATCGCGACATCGCCCACGCCATTGCTCGCGGCCCACGCGTGCACCGGAATGACCAGGGTGAGCACCAGGCCGGTCACTGCCGCGGCCGCCCGCGACCACCACTTCACCACTGCAGACATGTGGTCCATGGTGACCGATTGCCGCAAGCGTGGTCGGATTCAGGCAGGGTAAGTGTGGGTTCACGACAGGAAAGAGGTGCGGATGGACGCCGATCTGGTGGCATTGGCCGAGGCCCACGGGGTGGCGACCTGGTACGAGGACTGGCATCGCAAGCGGAAGGACGTCGCGGCGGAGTCGGTAGTCGGGGTGCTCGGGTTGCTGGGGGTCGACGCCACCACGCCTTCGGCTCGGGCCGCCGCGCTGGCCTCCGTGCGCGAGCGGGACGATCTGGGCCGTCTGCCCGGCACGATCGTGGTCCGGGTCGGCGCCGGCCGTGCTCTGCCCGGCCCGGCGACGATCACGCTCGAGGACGGCGGCGTTCTCCGCGATCTGCCGGAGATTCCGGATACGCTCCCGCTCGGCTGGCACCGGCTCGAGGTCGGCGGCCAGCAGATCACGCTCGTCGTGGTGCCGACCGAGCTGCCGGCCCCGCCGCAGACGTGGGGGTGGATGCTCCAGCTCTACGCCCTGCACTCCGAGGGCTCGTGGGGCATGGGCGACCTCGGCGACCTGCGTGACTTCCTGGGCCAGGCCGGCGAACCGGGACTGATCCTGCTCAACCCGCTGCACGCGATCACCCCGACACTTCCGGTGCCACCCTCGCCGTACGCGCCGAGCAGCCGCCGTTTTGCCAACCCGCTCTACCTCCGCGTCGCCGACACCGCGGAGTACCGCCGAGCCGACCCGCCGCTCCGGGCCCAGGTCGACGCGCTGCGGCCGGCGACCGGCGAGCTGATCGACTACACCGCCGTCTGGCAGGCCAAGCGGGCCGCGCTCGAGCTGCTCTGGCCGCTGGCCGGCGAGATCGACCTGACCGACGACCCCGACCTGGCCGACTTCGCCCGGTTCTGCGCGCTGGCCGAGCTGCACGGCGCGAACTGGCAGGAGTGGCCCCCGGAGTTCCGCCGCCCCGACGCGCCCGCGGTCCGGGCGTTCCACAGCGACCGGGTCGCCTTCCACGCCTGGATCCAGCGGCTGCTCGGCCGGCAGCTCGCGGCCGTCAACGAGGAGGCGGCGGCGCGTGGCATGCCGGTCGGCATCGTGCTCGACCTCGCCGTCGGCACCGACCCGAGCGGGGCCGACGGGTGGCTGCTGCAGGACGTGCTGGCCAAGGGCGTGCACATCGGCGCGCCGCCGGACGCGTTCAACCAGCTCGGCCAGGACTGGGGAGCGGCGGCCTGGCGACCGGACCAGCTGATCGAGACGGGGTACGCGGCGTACCGCGACATGTTGCGACGGATCTTCACCGGCGCCAAGGGCCTGCGCGTCGACCACGTGGCCGGCCTGTGGCGCCTCTGGTGGGTCCCGCCGGGCATGGGCGCGGCCGGCGGCACCTACGTGCACTACGACCCCGAGGCGATGCTCGGCATCCTGGCGCTGGAGGCCTCCCGGGCCGGCGCCGTGGTGATCGGCGAGGACCTGGGCACGGTGCAGCCGGCCGTCACCGAGGGCCTGGAACGGATGAACATGCTCGGCTCGGCGGTGCTGTGGTTCACCCGGGACTGGGACGACCCGGAGGACGCCTTCATCCCGGCCGCGTCGTACCCGCGGAACGCCCTGGCCTCGGTCTCGACCCACGACCTGCCCACCGCGGCCGGCTTCCTGACCGGCGAGCAGGTCAAGGTGCGGGCCCGGCTCGGCCAGCTGGCCGGCTCGGTCGAGGACGAGCAGAAAGCCGCGGACCAGGACCGCGCCCAGCTCAAGGCCGCGCTGCGGGCCGAGGGCCTGATCACGGCGGACACGCCCGACGACGAGGTCATCGTGGCCATGCACGAGTTCCTGGCCCGCACCCCGTGCCGGTTCGTGACCGCCTCCCTCTACGACGTGCTGGGCGAGCTCGACCAGCCCAACCTGCCCGGAACCGTGGACGAGTACCCGAACTGGCGGATGAGGCTGAGCCTTAGCCTTGAGCAAATCGCCGGTGACCCGCGGATCGCGCGGATCGCCGAGATCCTGAAGGAGAGGCAGCCGATGAGCTTCCTGGACAAGGCCAAGGATTTCCTGGACAAGCACGACGAGCAGGTCGACCAGGCCCTCGAGAAGGTCGGTGACGAGGTCGACAAGCGGACCGGCCACAAGTACACGTCGCAGATCGACAAGGGCGTGGACGAGGCCCAGAAGCGCACCGGGGAGGGCGACACCCGCCGCTGAACGCCGCCCCCTAGCCCGACCCCCACCCGTTTTGGGTGGGGGCGAGACTACGGCCCGCCTACGACATTTCCGGGCGGCCGTCCACAGCTAGAGCGGCGGAGGCGGCGGATCGTCGTCCACCGCGAACAACATCGGGTGCAGCGGCAGAAAGGCGTCCCGCTGGCGGCACAGGGCCGGCGGCAGCAGCGACGATCGGTGGTGCGGGTGCTCGCCGCAGTGCCGCATCGCCCGGGTTATCGCGTCCGGGTGGTGCCGGCCTCCGCCGTACTCGCCGCAGGTCTCGCAGTCCCATCGCCAGAACGGCAGGCCCTCGTCGGAGAAATGCCGGCGGATCCGCAGTGGCGGGCCGGCCTCCTGCTGGGCCGCGGCCAGGATCGCGGGCATCGCCAGGGCCGGCGGCGGCCCGGACGGGCGCGGCGCCTCCCCGGCGATGATCTCTGCGAGCGCGTTGCTGGTCGACACGGCTCACCTCCGTACGGTAGAAGCGCTTTTGGCCGTTTTAACGTGTTTTTCTGGGGCATTTGGTCCCAATCGCGGAAATTCGCCCCTCCGGCATACTTGGCGGATGGCGCAGCGCAGGGGTTCCGGACGGCTCGTCGAGACGGTCGCCTCCGGGGTCGCCGAGCTGATCCCCGACCCCGATCGCGCCGCCGCGTTCAGCCTCATGCTCGACGGCGCGCCGCAGTCCTACGTCGATCTCGACGACCCGCTGCACCTCGAGTTCGAGTACATCCGCCGGATGGCCGCGGCGATCGACCTGATCGCGCCGCCGGGCGAGCCGCTGCGGGCGCTGCACCTCGGCGGCGGCGCGCTGACCCTGCCGCGCTACATCGCGGCGACCCGGCCGGCGTCACCGCAGCGGGTGGTGGAGATCGACGGTCCCCTGGTCGAGATGATCCGCCGGGAGCTGCCCCTTTCTCCCAAGGCAAATGTGCGCGTACGGGTGGCAGACGCGCGCGCGGCCTTGGAGGGCATGCGCGACGGCGGGTACGACGTGGTCGTGCTCGACGTCTTCGCCGGCGCTCGCACCCCGGCCCATCTCGCCTCGGTCGAGTTCATCCACGAGGTGGCGCGCGTGCTCGACCCGGCCGGCTGGCTGATCGCCAACGTCGCCGACGGCCCGCCCCTGCGCCACGCCCGCGCCCAGGTCGCCACGATCCGCGCCGCCCTTCCCGAGGCCTGCCTCGTGGCCGACGCCGCGGTGCTGCGCGGCCGGCGCTTCGGCAACCTCGTGGTGCTCGCCGGCCGCACCGCGCCGCCGATCGCCGAGCTCACCCGACGGGCCGCCGGCGACTGGTTCCCGGGCCGCGTCGAGACCGATCTCGACCGTTTCGCCGGGGGAACCTCGCCGGTTACGGACAGTGTCGCCGTCGCTTCACCTACTCCGCCGGCGAGCCTGTTCAGTAACCGAAAGTGACGGGTGATAGGCCGAAGGTTCAACTATTTCCGGCCTGTCGTGTACTCGTCAGGAAATCCCGTGTGATTCATGGCCGGTGACTTGTCGGGGTCGATGTCGCACGGTTGTAATCGAACCAGCCGCGTCACTCGCGCGGCCGCCGACTGGGGGGTAGGCGCATGAGCGACAAGTTTTTCCTGGCCGCGTCCGGGACCGCACCCGCGGGGGACGCGCCGGGATCGCGCGTGTTGTGGAGCGGTCGCTGCGCCGTCGCGGAGTACGCGTTCGAGGAGCCCAGCTCGCTCCCCCGCTGGACCCTGCCGGAAGAGACCGAGGTCGTGGTCACCGACGACCGGGTCGTCTACCGGGACGTCACCACCGGCGCCACCGGCGAGCTGCAGTGGCCGTGGCCGCAGCACCTGCGGGTGCAGCCGGGCAACCGCGACACCGGCCGCTCGGCCACCGTCACCCAGATTCAGCTGGTCTGCGCCGGCCCCGGCGGCACGTTTCCCGCCCTGGTCTTCGCGGGCGGCGACCTGACCACGGTCGGTGACGCCGACCGCCTCGCGAATGTGTTACGGCAGGCAATCGCCCGCTACCGGGTCGAGCACGCGGCGTCGCTGGGCATCCCGGCGCCGCAGGTGCGCATGCTGTCCCGTCTGGTGATCGGCCCCGAGTTCTCCAACTACCAGGGCGGCGAGGGCCAGACCGTCTCGCTGCTCGGCTCGACGCCGGTGGTGCAGGCGCCCCCGGTCTACGAGGACGAGCCGTTCCTCGACCCCTACTTCCCGGCCGCGCACGGGTCGGCCGCGGTCCCGGCCTACGCACCGTCCCCGTCCCCGTCGCCGGAGCCCGCGTGGTCGGCGAACCGGCTCTCCGAGTTCGGCGCGACGCCGCCGCAGGTGCTGCGGCCCGGGTTCGACCCGGTCGCCGAGTCGCGCCCGGCCCGCCCGGCCGACGAGGAGACCCTGCGCGGCACCCCCGACCTCGAGGCGCGCGCCGCCGACCTGGCCGCCCGGGTCGCCAACCTGGTGGCCGGCTTCGACCGCTACGAGACCGAGACGACGAACCTGTCGGCCTATCTCGGCCCGGGCGACGAGCCCGATCGGGCCGAGCAGATGCGGCGCACGGCCGCCCGCCTGGCCGCGAACTCGGCTCGCGGCCGGGGAGTCGGGCCGCGCCGCACGACCGAGGACGGGATGACCTCCCCGACCCGCAACGCTTGACGCTTGCTTCTCAGGCGCCCGCCGCGCCGGAGCGCCCGCCACCCGCGCCGGCGGGGGCGAAGCAGCGACCGGTCGCGACCCGCTCCTCGTGCACCTCGTGCGCCTTCTGAAGCAGCTCCATGAGCTCCTCCTCGGCCCGCACCCGGGCCCGGTACTTCTCCGGGAGGCTCTTGAGGTGGGTCTCCTCCTCGAGGAGCTTGTGGAAGATCTCGTCGCAGTACGCCGGGTCGGTCTCGATGTCCAGGAACTCGGTCGCATGCCGGCGCGCCGCCGCCACGTACGTCTGCGCCCGTCCCTTGGGGCTCAGGAGCGACACCACGACCGTGATCAGCAGAATGGCCACGATGAGCGCGAGCGAGAGGCCGGTGGAGATCTCCGCCGTGTGGATGGGCTCGCCGTCGTTGATGAACGGCACGTTGTTCTCGTGCATGGCGTGCAGGACCAGCTTCACGCCGATCAGCGCGAGGATCGCCGCGAGGCCGTAGGAGAGGTAGACCAGCCGGTCGAGCAGCCCGTCGATCAGGAAGTACAGCTGGCGCAGGCCCAGCAGCGAGAACGCGGTCGCGGTGAACACGATGTACACGTTCTGGGTGAGTCCGAAGATCGCCGGGATCGAGTCGAGGGCGAACAGGATGTCGGTGCCGCCGATCGCCACCATGACGAGCAGCATCGGCGTCATGACCCGGCGGCCGTTCTGCACGGTGAAGAGCTTGTCCCCGTCGTACACGTCGGAGGTGCGCAGGACCCGGCGCGCCAGCCGGATGATGATGTTGTCCGGGGTCTCCTCGTCGTCGCCGCCCTGCTGGCGCAGCAGGTTGCCGGCCGTGACCAGCAGGATCAGCCCGAAGATGTAGAACACCCAGGCGAACGAGTTGATCAGCGCGGCGCCCAGGAAGATGAACCCGGTGCGCGCCACCAGCGAGACGGCGATGCCCACGAGCAGCACCTTCTGCTGGTCGGCCCGGGGCACTTTGAAGCTGCCGAGCAGCAGCAGGAAGACGAAGAGGTTGTCGACCGACAGCGCCTCCTCGGTCACGTACCCCGCGAAGTACTCGGCCCCCGCCTGCCCGCCGGCGAAGATCAGGAGACCGAGCCCGAACAGGATCGCGATCGAGACGTAGATCGCCGTCCACCGGGCCGCCTCGCCCAACGAGGGTATGTGCGCCCGGCGTACGTGGAAGAAGAAGTCGAAAAGCAGCAGACCGATGATGCCGAGTACGGTCAGCAGCCAAACCAAGCCCGACACGTGCTGCATGGCCACATCCTAGGGATCGGTGACCGCCGCGCGCAGTTGGGAACCGGTGAGGAAGAGGACACCGGTGAGATCGGCCCCACGCAGATCGGCCCCGCGCAGGTCGGCGCCGGTGAGATCGGCCCGGCGCAGATCGGCCTCGCGCAGGTCGGTCCCGATCAGCAGCGCCCCGCGCAGGCTCGCCCCCCGCAGATCGGCGCCGCGCATCTTCCGCCCGATCAGCTGCGCGCCGCGGTAGTCCTTGCGCGCCGTGCCGGCCCGGGCCAGATGGCTCGCTTCCTGCAGCAGCGGGTTCGCTTCCCGGCGTACGGCGTCAATGTCAAGATTGTGAAGTTCGGCGGCCGTACCACCCGCGAGCCGGTCGATCTGCGCGAGCATCTCCCGCATCTTCGGCCGTACGCGTTCCGCGGCGTCCAGTTTCAAGGCCTCGGTGAGCAGCCACATCAGCTCATGCAGCGGCCGCACCCGATGCAGCAGGGTGAGCATCGCCGGTTCGCTCCGCCAGTCCCGCCCGCCGAACGTCTCCTGGGTGATCCGCTGCCCCGCCCCGAAGCAGTCGAAGACCACACACCCACGAAACCCGTTGTCCTCGAGCCGCTCGTGAATCCCGCAGCGAAAGTCGTCCCGCAGATTAGGACAGGGCGTGCCGGCCGCTTTGGTGATCGCAAAGTCTGACGATTTAACGAACGCCGGAGCCACGCAGCAGAGCCCCGCGCAGCTGCCGCAGTCGGCTTCGAGGAGTCGTTCGCCCATTTGACCAACTCTCTCAGACCGCATGGCCGCCGCGTCCCGCGCGCCCGACCCGAGACGGCTGAGCCCGTAGCACGGCCCGTGGTGCGCCTGTGTCGAATTCACAGGAAATAGCCAGAAAGCGGTGCCAGAAACCCTCACCGGCTCCGGCCCCTTGGCCGATTCATCAGGTGTCCAGGCAGGCAAGGAAGCCCGCCAACACGAGCACGAGCCCGGCGGAGCCGGGTTTCAGCCAGGGGGCCGACCGGCCAGATGGCTACCAAACCAGGGGGAACGATCCTATGCGCAGCATGCTTCAGCTCCTCGGCGGAGTCGCCGTCGCCGGTGCCGTCGCCGCCGGCTCCACCGCTTTCACCGGTGGCGGCCTCATCAAGACCTCGCTCAGCGCCACCGACGACGCGTTCATCGGCGGCTCGGTCGCCCAGTCCGTGCACGGCGCGAGCCTCACGTCCCTGAAGTTCGAGCAGGCGACCGACCCGAGCGGCGTCAACCACGTGCTGGGCGCGACCATCGTGTTCGACGCCAACACGCCGATCGGCGCGGCGGTCACCATGACCTCCGACGGCACGCCGGACTTCACCAACACTGGCGATGGCTACTACTGCTCGGCTGTCGCCCTGAACGTCAGCGCGCACCAGTCCATCTGCACCGTGGGTAACAGCAGCACACACGACACCAACGACTTCTACAAGGCCGTCACCAGCGTGACCATCGGCGTCACGAGCTGACCTGGTTCGGTGATGTAGCCCCGGTCCACCGGGTGTAATGAAGGGTGTCCGCGGCCGCAGCAGAGAACGGACGTCGCGATTCACCTGGGTGCCAAACGTTATGCCATGGCCGCCATCATTCTGATGGCGGCCATCGGCGCTTGGGTGGCCCTCACCGGCCAAATCTCCTACGTCATCACTTACGGCGTAAGCATGAATCCGGTCTATTACCAGGGTGACCTCGTCCTGGTCGTTCGCGCCGATTCGTACCAGGTGGGGCAAATCGTTGCCTATCATGGCACCAAGCCCGGGCAAAAGGTTCTCCACCGCATCATCGCCGGAGACGCTACGTCCGGATTTGTCTTCAAGGGAGACAACAACGAGTCCGTCGACCCCACGCGGCCCCGTGGCGACAAACTGATCGGGCGTGCCTTCCTGCACGTGCCCAAGGTGGGCATGTTCGTCAAGCCGCTGCTCAGCCCGACCGGACTCGGGATGCTCGGCTTCCTGGTGGTCAGCGCCGGCGCGACGACGCCTCGTAATCGCCGCGAAGTTCCCCGGGGGCGCAGGAAGAAGAAGGTGAAGGCGATGGCACGCCAAGGCGGTCCGCAGGCGATACTCATGGCGGCCGTGCGAGCGACGTCGCGACTTCCAACACCGCTTCGGATCATCGCGATCGCCTCGGCCGCGCTCGCCCTCAGCGGCATCGCTCTCGCCGTGCTGGGATGGCTCAAGCCCGTCCTGATCACGAAACCCGCGACCGACGGCCAGTCGATGACTTTCTCGTACTCGGCCGATGTCGGGCATTCCCCGGCTTACGACGGCACCAAGGTCATCGGGCCGGACCCGATCTTCCGCAAGCTTGCGAGCCGCATCGACGTCCGGATGCGCTACCAGGGACGTGCCGGATCGGTCACCACGGTCACCACCCTCCGCGCCGCCAACGGCTGGCACACCGTCTTTCAGACATCGGAGACCAAGAGATTCACGGGTTCCGAGTACGAGGCAACGTTCGATCTCGACCTGAAGGCCATCGACGATCGCGCCAAGGCGGCCGGCAAGGCCATCGGCCTAGACCCGGGCGCGATCGAGGTCGCGGTCGCTCCGAAGGTCGTCGCGGCCGGAACCGATACCTTCTCGCCGGTGTTCCGGCTCAGCGTGACCCCACTCATCGTGACCATGGGCAGCGGGAGCAGCCTCACGAACACGCGGGTAAGCAGCCCGGAACTCGCGGATCGCACCCTCGATGTCCTCGGACGGCCGATCCTGACCGCGGCGAGCGCCCGCACCTGGGGAGTGTTCCTGGTGTTTCTCGCCGCGGCGGGCGCGGCCATCGTTTTGCTGTTCGCTCGACGAACGAAGCCGTTGCACAGTCGCGCGGAGATCGAGCGCCGCTTTCCGCAGTTGCTCGTGCAGGTCGAGCCGATGGCCAGTCCTCCCGGGAAGCCGGTCGTCAACGTCGACAACTTTCCCGCCCTGGTCAAGCTGGCCGAACGCTACGGCCAGATGATCCTCACCTGGCGGCGCCCCGATGCGGACGACTTTGTCGTTCGGGATGAGGGGATCACCTATCGGTATCGGGTTCCGCTCGATGAGCCGCTTCTGCAGAACGTTGAGATGATCAACCGGCCGCCGGGGGCCGGGACTCATCGGCGCAAGGCCTCGTCCGAGGTGTCTTGACCTGACCGGCAGACTGGGCCAGTGAACCGCGCTCAGCGACAGCAGCTCATTGCGATCGACGATCGGCTTTCCGAGGAGGATCTGGCCGATCGGGCGCTCGTCTACTCGTTGCGGCAGGCCGAATGGTATCGGGCGCAGATGCGTCGCACTCGGTATCGGTATGTCGTGTCGGAGTCGGCGGCTCTGTTGCTGGCGGGGGCGGCCACCGTGCTGGCGGCGCTCGGGGCGCCGGCCTGGATCACCGCGGTGGTGGCGGCCTCGGTGGCGTTTCTGGCGGGTCTGCGCCGCATCGTCTCGTGGCACGACGACTGGCTTTCGGCCTCCGAGGCGCGCGCCAAGGCCTCGGCCGCGATCAGTCAGTACCGGATTCTGCCGGTGGGCGAGCGGACCCTCGAACGGCAGCAGGAGCTGGTGTCGGCGATCGACTCGCTCGTGGTCGACGAGACGCGCAGCTGGGGGCGGCGCCGGCGGGAGAAGACGCAAGCCGAGCGATGAATGCAGTACGCGGCGGCGGTATGTATTCGCGACACTGCCTCTGCGGCTCGAAGGAGATCGGCAATGACGAACGAGATCGCCGTCAAGGAACTGTTCGCGAAGATGGGCGCCGCCTGGGACGCCAATGACGCGGCGGCCTTCGCGGCGCACTACACCGACGATGCCAGCCTGGTCACGACCACCGGGCGGGCGCAGGGCCGGGACGAGATCCGGGCGTTCATGACCGCCGGGTTCGCCGGGCGGCTGGCCGGCTCGACCTCGGCCGAGCGGCCCGAGCGGGTCCGGTTCCTGGGCGACGACGCGGCCGTGGTGGAGGCGATCAGCGCCTTCCGTCTGCCCGGCACGGCGACGGCCGACGAGCGGCGCTCGACGTACGTGCTGGCCCGCGAGGGCGACGGCGACTGGCGGGTCGCGGCCTATCACAACTGCGCCCTGGTCTGATTCCCGTGACGGCCAGGGAAGACTTCGAGACTCGCACGGTGCCCTACCGGCGCGAGCTGCTGGCCCACTGCTATCAGATGCTCGGCTCGGTGCACGACGCCGAGGATCTGGTGCAGGAGACGCTGCTGCGGGCCTGGCGTGCCTTCGACCGGTTCGACGACCGGCGGGCCTCGATGCGCACCTGGCTGCACCGGATCGCGACCAACGCGTGCCTCACCGCCCTGGAGGGTCGCGGCCGCCGGCCGCTGCCCTCCGGGCTCGGCGGGCCGAGCGACGACGTCAACGCCCCGCTCATCCCGGCCCGCGAGGTGACCTGGGTCGAGCCGATCCCGGATCCGGCCGTGGTCGTCGCCGACCGAAGCCGCCTGCGGCTCGCGCTGATCGCCGCGATGCAGATGCTGCCGCCCCGGCAGCGGGCGATCCTCATCATGCGCGAGGTGCTGGAGTGGTCGGCGGCCGAGGTCGCCGACGCCCTCGGCACGACGCCGGCCGCGGTGAACAGCGGGCTTCAGCGGGCCCGGGCGCAGATCGGCAAGATCGGCGAGGACCAGGTGGACGAGCCGGACGAGAAGGAGCAGCGGGCGCTGATCGACCGGTACATGACGGCGTTCGTGAACACCGACCTGACCGCCCTGGGCGCGCTGCTCACCGAGGACGTGACGCTGGAGATGCCGCCGATGGCCGGCTGGTTCGCGGGCCGCGAGCATTTTGTCGGATTCATGGCCCGCGCCTACGCGATGCGCGGCACGGATTGGCGCATGGAACACATCGCCGCAAATGGACAGATGGCGGCCATCGCCTACGTATCCGAAGAGCCGCACTCAATCCAGCTTTTTACCATCAAAGAAGAAAAAATCAGCCGGGCCGTGGTGTTCACCGACCCGGCGATCGTCCAAAGGTTTACAGCAGAGCCAGCGTGTCGATGACCCGGTTGGAGAAGCCCCACTCGTTGTCGTACCAGGCCACGACCTTCACGTGCCGCCCGTCGACCCGGGTCAGCGCCGAGTCGAAGATGGACGAGGCCGGGTTGCCGACGATGTCCGCCGACACCAGCGCGTCGTCGGAGTACTCGAGGATCCCGGCGAGCGGCCCGTCCGCCGCCACCCGGTAGGCGGTCAGCACCTCGTCCCGGGTCACGTCGCGGGCGACGGTCGTGTTCAGCTCGACGATCGAGCCCACCGGCACCGGCACCCGGATCGAGTCGCCGGAGAGCTTGCCGTCGAGGCCGGGCAGCACCTTGCCGATGGCCTTCGCGGCGCCGGTCGTGGTCGGCACGATGTTCACGGCCGCGGCCCGGGCCCGGCGGGGATCCCGGTGCGGGCCGTCCTGCAGGTTCTGCTCCTGCGTGTAGGCGTGCACCGTGGTCATGAAGCCGTGCTCGATCCCGGCCAGCTGATCCAGCACGAAGGCCAGCGGCGCCAGCGCGTTGGTGGTGCAGGACGCGTTGGAGACGATGGTGTGGACGCTCGGGTCGTACGCCTGGTTGTTGACCCCGTACGCGATGGTGACGTCCGCGCCGTCCGAGGGCGCGCCGACCAGCACCTTGCGGGCCCCGGCGTCGATGTGGGCCCGGGCGGCGGCGGCCGAAGTGAAGCGGCCGGTCACCTCGAGCACGACGTCGACCTCGAGCGCGGCCCAGGGCAGCCGGGCCGGTTCGCGCTCGGCCAGCACCTTGATGCGGTGGCCGTCGACGACCAGGGTGTCGCCGTCGACCGTGACCGGCCGGCCGAGGCGTCCCGCGGTCGAGTCGAAGGCGAGCAGCCGCGCCAGGGCGGCCGGTTCCGTGAGATCGTTGACCGCGACGACCTCGAGCTTGGTGTCGCGCTCGAGCAGCGCGCGCAGCACGTTACGTCCGATGCGGCCAAAACCGTTGATGGCGATGCGAGTCATGCATCAAGCCTCGCCGCATCGAAAGGGCAACGACAGCGGCGCGAGCGCCACGGTCCGCAAGGATCTAGCCAAGGAACGTACGGCGATACGCGGTTGGCGTGGTGCCCAGAACCTGCTGGAAATGGCGGCGCAGATTTGCGCCCGTGCCCAGGCCGACGGAAGCGGCGATCTGCTCGACGCCGCGCGACGACAGCTCGAGCATCTCGCGGGCGGCGTCGATCCGGGCGCGCAACAGCCACTGCATCGGCGTATATCCGGCGTCCTCCACGAACCGCCGTGAAAAGGTGCGCGGCGACACCGCCGCGTGCCGGGCGAGGATCTCGAGCGTGAGGTGCTTGTCGAGCCGCCCCAGCGCCCACTCCCGGGTCGCCGCGAACCGCTCGCCGGCCGGCTCGGGCACGCTGCGCGGCACGTACTGCGCCTGGCCGCCGCTGCGGTGCGGCGCCGCGACGAGCCGCCGGGCCGCATGGTTGGACGCCGCCACCCCGACGTCGCCGCGCAGGATGTGCAGGCACAGGTCGATGCCGGAGGCGGCGCCGGCCGAGGTGAGCACGCTGCCCTCGTCGACGAACAGCACGTTCTCGTCGACGAGCACGTGCGGGTATTTGGCCGCGAGCTGCCGGGTGTAGTGCCAGTGCGTGGTGGCGCGCTTGCCGTCGAGCAGGCCGGTGGCGGCGAGCGCGAAGGCGCCGGTCGAGATGGCGGCGAGCCGGGCGCCGCGGTCGTGGGCGGCGATCAGGGCCTCGACCACGGCCGGCGGCGGATCCTCCCGGTCGGGGAAGCGGAACCCGGGGATGAAGACGATGTCGGCCCACGCCAGCGCGTCGAGGCCGTCGGCGACGTAGTAGGACAGGCCGTCGCCGCCGGTCACGAGGCCGGGCGCCGGGCCGCAGACGCGCACCTCGTACGGCATGCTCGCCCTGGTCGTGAAGACCTGCGCCGGGATGCCGACATCGAGCGGTTTCGCGCCCTCCAGCACGAGGACGGCGACACGGTTCAGGCGCACGGGGCAAGAGTAAGGCGAGCCGTGCCACCATGACGCGATGCGCCACGTGACCGACGACGAGCGGCGGGCCCGGCTGGCCGTCCGGCATGCGCTGGCGCCCGCCCACCGGGTGGCGACGCCGGAGGACGCCACGAGGGCGATGACGGTGCTGCACGCGACCGAGCCGGCGACGGTCTATCTCTCGGCCTGGGCAAGGATCAACCAGGCGGACGTACGCGAGATGCACCGCGCCCTCTACGCCGACCGGTCCCTGGTCAAGCAGCTGGCCATGCGCCGCACCCTGTTCGTCTTCCCGCGCGAGCTGCTGCCGGCCGTCTGGCCCTCGGCGTCGGCCCGGGTCGCGGCGACCGAGCGGGCCGCGATCACCAAGGACGCCCCCGACGCCGGCTGGCTGGACCGAGCCCGGGCCGAGGTGCTCACCCTGCTCGCCGATCACCCGGCCGGCCTGCCCGCGGCCGAGATCCGCAAGGCGATCCCGCTGTTCGACGGGACGGTCACGGTCACCCGGGCGCTGGTCCACCTGGGCGCCACGGCCGACATCGCCCGCGGCGAGAACACGGCCGGCTGGCACACCTCCCGCCCGCGCTGGACGCTGATGGGCGACTGGCTGGGCGAGGTGCCGCCCGCACTCGACGGGGACGCGGGCTATCGCGAGCTCGTACGCCGCTGGCTGCACAGCTTCGGCCCGGGCACCGAGGACGACATCGTCTGGTGGCTGGGCGCCACCAAGACCGTCGTGCGGGCGGCCCTGGCGAGCCTCGAGGCGGTCCCGGTCACCCTCGACGGGAACGCGACCGGATGGCTGCTCCCGGGCGACCTCGACGAGGTCGCCGACCCGGGCCCGTGGGTGGCGCTGCTGCCGGTGCTCGACCCGACGGTCATGGGCTGGAAGGGGCGCGACTTCTATCTCGGCCCGCATCGCGAGCCGCTCTTCGACCGCAGCGGCAACGCCGGCACGACCGCGTGGGTGGACGGCCGGGTGGTGGGCTGCTGGGTTCAGGACGAGGACGGCGCGGTACGCGTACGGCTGCTGGAAAAGGTCTCCGACCGGGCGCGCGAGGCGCTCGACACCGAGGCCGCCCGCCTGGCCGCGTGGCTCGATGGTTTCCGCGTTCCGTCCTTGTACGCGTCACCGGCCATGCGCCCGGCGCGAGTGACCTGACCTACCCCTACCACACCCATTTCTGCAGCGTGGCGCCGTTGCACGTGACGAGCATGAGCGCCGAGTAGTTCGTCTTCGCGGCCGCGGCGAGGCACAGCGTGGTCTTCGCGGCCGGCCGGATCGTGCCGTCCGTCCCGAAGTTCCAGGTCTGCGCGGCCGAGCCGTTGCATGTGTAGTCCCAGACCTTCTGCCCGGTCACGAAGTGCTGCGACGGCACGTCCAGGCAGTTGCCGAACACCCGGATCGACCGGTCGGCGGGCATCCGGGTCAGCCCCTGCGCCTTGGTGCCGTTGCAGGCGTAGACCCAGAGGTAGGTCTTGATCGCGATCTTCGAGGACGGCACGTCGACGCACGGGCCGCCGCTGTTCTTGACCTGGCTCAGCACCGGGTTCGGGCCCTTGGCGACCTGCACGATCTTGGCGACCGAGGGGACGCCGGACGCGTCGACGATGAACAGCATGTAGTAGCCCGGGGGCGCCCCGCCGCCGCTCGGCGGGCCGGTGACGGTCAGCGTCGTACCGGAGACCGAGTATTTGAGCGGCACGTAACGCTGCCCCTGGTCGACGCCGTGGGTCACGTCGGCCAGGCCGACCAGCGCGACCTTGCGGACGCTCGCGGCCTGGGCCGAGGTGACGCTGAAGTTCGTGTTGATGCCGACCGTCGCCGGCGCCGTGGTGATGACCGGCCGCGTCGCGAGCGCGCCGCTGCCGTCCTTCTTGAACAGGTACGGCGGGGAGAAGTACTCGATGTTCTTCTCGAGGTAGCCGACGGTCACGCAGATCGCGCAGATGCCACCACCACCGGTCAGCACCCGCCCGTCCGGCAGCAGCGCCGCGGTCGAGTGGTACTGCCGGACCCGGGCCGCGCTCGCCAGCACCCTCCACAGACCGGTCGCCGGATCCCACCGCTCGGCCGCCGTCGCGGCGTGGTCGAGGTCGACGAGGTCGGAGGTCGAGACGCTGGTCAGGCCGCCGGTGGCCAGCACCGAGCCGTCGGCGAGCAGCGTCGCGTTCAGCTGCCGCCGGCCGGTGGAGAGCGAGCCGGTGGTGGTGACCGTGGCGGCGGGCCCGTTGCTGTTCAGGACGACGGCGGTCTTGGTCGGCACCTTCTCGACGCCACCCTCGGTGATGACGCCGCCACCGACGACAAGAGACTTCCCGATGTCGTACGTCGAGAAGCTCCCATACGTGCGAGTGATGGCATCGCGGGTCGCGGTCGCCGTGATGACGCCGGCGCCGGTCGTGGTGAGGGTGTAGCCGGTCGGGTACGGACCGTAGAGGCCGAGCTGGGAGTCCGGCCGGGAGCCCATCATCGGGTAGAGCCGGCCGCCGTACTGGGTGAAACCGGTCAGCGGGCGGATGGCGCCGGTCGTCCCGTACACCTCGGCCGTGGCCGGACCGCCGCCGACGATGACCTCCTCGCCGTTCGCCGTCTCGGCCACCGACGGGTACCAGCGGCCGGCCGCCATGTCCATGCCCCGGGTCCACGTCTCGGCCTGCCAGTCGAAGATGTACGTGGTGACCGCGCCGTTCAGCGACTGGTCCGCGTTGCCGCCCGCGACCAGGATGTTGCCGTTCGCGAGGTGGGCGAAGCCGGCGCAGAAGATGTTCGAGCCCTGCACGTCGACCCGCTTGTACGTGTCGTCGGCCGGGTTCCAGACCATGGCGCGGGTGAAGCTCTGGTCCGGGTACGACTCCGCCGCGTTGTCGCCGACCGAGTCCCAGATCAGCACCTTGCCGTTCGGCAGCACCGCGTCGAAGACCGGCACCACCGGCGTGTCGACGACCGGGCTCCACGACCCGGACAGCCCCGGATCGGTGGCGACCTGGGCCTTCAGCCGGGTGGCGCCGGGCCGCGTGCCGGTCTGCTTCTGGATGCGGGTCGCGTTCTTCGCGGTCTGCGCCTCGATGTCCCGCATCGACGTGCCGGCCAGGTCTTCGGCCGCGTGCTCGCGCTGCTCGTCGGCGTCGCCCTCGTCGTGGGCATGGGCGTGCGCGTGATTCGCGGCTTTTGCCGGGACCGGGCTCCCGGCCGCGTTCGCCGAGTCGAGGGCAGAGGCGCCAAACAGGAACACGGCGGAGAGCACTCCGGAAACGACCAGGCCACGACGCGTGCGCATGCAGAACGCCCCTTCCCCCGCACCCGGGTAGGCGGCAAACGTTAAACCCTCGTTAAGGAGTCCTTCAATATACGAACGGGTGGCCACGGTTACCGAAGGGTCACCGTTTCGGACGTCTACTGTGTATCGTCGCGACTTCGGGGCATGCATGACGGGCTGGAGTTCGTGCGTGAATGCAGTGGGAGAACGTCCGGAAGTTCGGATTCTCGGGCCGGTCGAGGTCACCCGGCCGGGCGGCGATCGGGTCGACCTGCAACCGCAGTGCCGGAAGGTGCTCGCGCTGCTGATCGCGGCGTCGGGGCGGTCGGCCTCCACCGGCCAGCTGGTGCGCTGGATCTGGGGTGACGACGCCCCGTCCCACGCGCCGCAGATGGTGCGCTCCCACATCCGGGTCCTGCGCGGCGCGCTGCTCCTCACCACGAACACGTCCGGTTACCGGGTCACTCCGGACGGTTGCGCCGTGGACGCCGACCAGTTCCGGCACCTGCTCGGCGAGGCGCGCCAGACGCTGCCCGCCGACCCGTCCGCCGCGGCCCGCATCGCCCTCACCGCGCTCGATCTGTGGCGCGGCGCCGAGGCCATGCCCGACGTGGTGGCCGTGCGCAAGCTGCGGGCCGAGGCGGCGTACCTGGAGGAGCTGCACAGTCAGGCCGAGGAGCTGGTGGTGCTGGGCCGGCTGCTGTCCGGCAGCGCCGAGTTCGCCCTGCCCCGGGCCCGGAAGCTGGCCGAGCTCAACCCGAAGCGGGAACGGTTCTGGCTCCAGCTGATGGTCGCCGAGGCGCTCAGCGACCGGATCGTGGAGGCGACCTCGACCACGTTCCGGCGGGCGCGGCGCCACCTCGTCGAGGAGACCGGCCTGTACGCGCCCGGGCTCGACCGGCTCCAGCGGGAGCTGCTCAACGGCGCCCGCTCGGCCGAGCGCCTGCTGAGTCTGATCACGCAGCGCGACCGTACCTGTGCATGACGTTACTTATGCCGAGCTGACCGCTCCGCCTATGCGACGGCTTGAGGCTCATCGATGGGTGGGGCCACCACGCCCCGCACGGGGAAGGGAGACAAGTTGTCCAAGGTGAGCTCGGGCGTGCGCTGGACGCGCGCGGTCGCCGCGACCGGATTCGTGTCCGGCGCCATCCTGTTCGGCGTCGCGACGCCGGCGCTGGCGAACACGAACTTCAACAACGAGTGCGAGTCGTCGGAGGCGTGCATCTGGGAGGGAGACATCTTCGAGCACGCGACCTGGGACTACGAGGGCACCGACACCAATCTCAGCAACAACTACTACCCGTCGACCGGCGACAAGGTCGACAACAACAGCGGCGGCCTGCAGAACCACGGCAACTCGTGCGTCGCCGTCTTCGGCAACAACTACGGCACGCCGTCGCACAGCACGCGGGTCTTCCGGATGGCGGTCGGCGCGACGAAGAGCATCCAGAACACGTCCGACGAGGACACCATCTCCTCGATGTCGTGGTCGTGCTGACCGTTTGACGCTTTGCCGGGCCGGCGGGGGCTTCGTTGGGTCCCCGCCGGCGACCGGTGGAAAGGAACCAGGTGAAACGCGTTCTCATCGCGGCCGTGCTGGCGACCGGCGTGCTGGCCGCCGCGGGCTGCTCGCACGGCGGAAACGCCCAGGCCGTCGCCCCGAAGGCGAGCGCGCCGCAACCGCCGCCGCCCTCGGTGACCGCCACGCCCGCGGTCTCGAACCTGAACCAGGTGGACCTGCCGCTCGACCGGTACACGACCACCGTGGACGAGTACGTCGAGCTCGACTACGCCTCGAAGCTGATGTCGGCCGACTGCATGCAGCGGTTCGGCATCCACTGGAACACCGGTCCCCGGCTCAAGCTCAACGCGCTGCGCGACCGCAGCAACCGGCTGGGCCTGGTCGACGAGGCGGTGGCGGCGCGGGCCGGCTACCACAACGATCCCGCGCACGCCGACGATTACTCGGCGCACGACAAGTCGTACAACGGCGAGGTCTCCGACCAGGTGGCGGTCATCCTCCAGGGCGCCGACCCGGGCAAGACGGCCCCGAAGGGCGTGCCCCAGGGCGGCTGCACCGGCGAGGGCTACCGCAAGGTCGGCTGGAGCCTGGACGAGGACATGTGGCTGCAGGACCTGGCCAACGACGCGATCGAGCGCAGCTTCGCCGACAAGCGCGCCCTGAAGGTGATGGCGGCCTGGAGCGACTGCATGGCCGCGTCCGGCTACCGGTACCCGAAGCCGACCGACGCGGCGAGCGACCCGCGCTGGTGGAAGGACGACACGACGCCGGCCACCAAGGCGGAGAAGAGCACCGCGGTGGCCGACGTCCGGTGCAAGAAGAAGGTCGGCTACCTCGACCAGATGACCGCGCTCCTGACCGCGTACCAGCGGCAGATCGTGGAGACCAACCTGGAGCGGCTGGAGGCCGCGCACCAGCACGTCCAGGACGCGCTGAAGAACGCCGCGGCGGTGGTGAGTGGACACTAGGGGCCGGCGTCGATTCCTGATCGGCGTGGTCACCGGGGCGGTCGTGATGGCGGTGGCCGGCCTCGGCGCGTCCACCCTCGTCAAGTCGCCGCAACAGGTCGCGGCCGAGGCCGCCGCGCCGCCGCCGAGCCTCATCACGGCGAACGTCGAGCGGCGGGTGCTGCGGCAGGCGGTGGTGACCCGGGGCACGGTCGAGCCCGATCGCGCGCTCGACGTCAAGACGGTGCTCGGATCGGGGCGGTCGGTCATCTCCCGGCGCACGGTCAAGGCCGGCGACACCGTGGACGAGGGCACCGTGCTGGCCGAGATCTCCGGCCGGCCGGTCATCGCGCTCGCCGGGCTCGTGCCGCCCTATCGCGACATCCATGCCGGGATGCGCGGCTCGGACGTCTCGCAGTTGCAGGCCGCTCTGCGCGACCTCGGCTACCGGATAACCGACCACGCGGACACGTTCGGCGCTTCCACCGCGCATGCCGTACGCCAGATGTACGCGGCCCGCGATTACGACCCGCCCCTTCTTTCCGCCGCCGAGGCGCCGGAACCGTCACCCTCCGGCACCGCGCCGCCTCCGCCCGAGGTCTACCTCCCGATGAGCGAGGTCTACTACGTCAGGTCACTGCCGGCCCGGGTGTCCTCGGTCAAGGCCGGGCTCGGCGCCGAGGTGAGCGGCCCGATCCTGAGCCTCTCCGTCGGCGACATGGTGGTGCGGGGCCTCCTCGCCCCCGGCGACCGCGACCTGGTCGAGACGGGCATGCCGGTGGAGATCCTGGACGAGACCACCGGCCGGAAGGCGGCCGGCAAGGTCGCGACGATCGGCGCGCTGAAGCAGGGCCAGGGGTCGGAGACCGGCCACCCGATCACGGTGCGTCCGGCCAAGGCGCTGCCCGCCGGCTTCACCGGCGAGGACGTACGCCTCACCATCACGGCCGCCTCCACCGGCAAGGCCGTCCTGGTGGTGCCCGTCTCGGCGATCTTCTCGGCCGCCGACGGCTCGACCCAGGTGCTGCGTGTGCTCGACGGCGATCGGCGTTCTCCGGTCACGGTCCGGACCGGCTCGACCTCGGGCGGCTTCGTCGAGGTGACCGGCGACGGCCTGGCCGAGGGCGACCGGGTGGTCGTCGGGGAACGGTCCGGCGCGTCGTGAGCCTTCTTTCCCCTGTTTCCCTTGTTTCCCTTGTGCCGGCGCCGGTCGTCGAGTTCGCCGGGGTGACCCGGTCCTACCCCGGCCCGCCGCCGGTGCAGGCCCTGCGCGAGGCCGACCTGGTCGTCGGCGCCGGCGACTACGTCGCGGTGACCGGCCCGTCCGGCTCGGGGAAGTCCACCTTCCTCAATGTGGTGGGGCTGCTCGACCGCCCGGACGGCGGCGTCTACCGGCTCGACGGCATCGACACCGCCACCCTGCCCGAACGCGACCGGACCGCGCTGCGCGGCCGCCGGATCGGCTTTGTCTTCCAGTCGTTCCACCTCGTGCGGCACCGGTCGGTGGTGGAGAACGTCACGATGGCCATGATCTACACCGGGGTGAGCCGCCGCACCCGCGCCGGCCTGGCGCTGGAGACCCTGGACCGGGTCGGGCTCACCCACCGCGCGCAGGCCCGGGCCGGGCACCTCTCGGGCGGCGAGGCGCAGCGGGTGGCGATCGCCCGCGCGCTGGTGAACCGCCCGTCGCTGCTGCTCTGCGACGAGCCGACCGGCAACCTGGACAGCGCCAACGCGGCCGCCGTGCTGACGCTGATCGACGAGCTGAACGCGGGCGGCCTGACGATCCTCATGGTCACCCACGACCAGCAGGTCGCCGCCCGCGCCCACCGATCGGTCCTGATGAAGGACGGGGTCCTCACGTGAGCCGCGTGGTGCCACCGACGCGGCTCAGCGTCCGGGACGTGGTCGACGAGGCCGTCGCCGGCATGCTGGCCCGCCCCGGCCGCGCCGCCCTGACCGTCCTCGGCACCCTGCTCGGCGTCGCCGCGTTCGTCACCGTCCTGGGCCTTACCAGCACCGTCGAGGGGCAGATCAGCAACCGGTTCACGGCGCTGGTCGCCACCGAGGTGGTCGTGCAGGACGCCGGCAACGCCACGACGCCGGCCTTCCCCGGCGACGCCGAGCGCAGGCTGGCCGGCCTCAACGGGGTGCGCAGCGCCGGCGTCTTCTGGGAGGTGCCCAACCCCGGCCCGCTCGACGCCCGCCGCCCGACCGCCCAGGACCCGGGCGAGAACTTCAAGGTGCTGGCGGCCACGCCCGGCTACCTGCGGGCGATCCACGCGCGACTGGCCGCCGGCCGGTTCTACGACGCCTGGCACGACGCCCAGCACCAGCGGGTCGTGGTGCTCGGCTCGGGCGCGGCCGGCCGGCTCGGCATCACCTGGGTCGACAACCAGCCGGCCGTCTTCATCGGCGGCACCCCGTTCGCCGTGATCGGCATCGTCGACGACGTCGACCGCCGGGCCGACACGCTGCTCAGCGCCGTGGTGCCGGCCGGCACCGCCGAGGCGCTGTGGGGCGCGGCGCCGACCGGCGGGAGCACGTCGGCCCAGGCCCTGGTCGACACGAAGATCGGCGCGGCCCGACAAATCGGCGGCGAGGCACCGCTGGCCCTGCGCCCGGAGAACCCGGACCGCTTCAAGGTGGTGCTGCCGCCCGACCCGCAGACCCTGCGCGAGGGCGTGCACACCGACCTCGGCACGCTCTTCCTGGCGCTGGCCGCGGTCTGTCTGATCATCGGCGCCGTCGGCATCGCCAACACGACGCTGGTCGCCGTGCTCGAGCGGGTCGGCGAGATCGGCCTGCGCCGCTCGCTCGGCGCCCGCCGCCGCCACGTCGCCACCCACTTCCTGGCCGAGTCGGGCACGCTCGGCCTGATCGGCGGCCTGCTCGGCACCAGCGTGGGCGTGGCCGCCGTGGTGACGGTCGCCGCCCTGCACGACTGGACGCCGCTGCTCCAGCCCGCCACCGTGCTGCCCGCCCCCTTGGTCGGCGCCGCGACCGGGCTGCTCGCGGGCCTCTATCCGGCGTGGCGGGCGAGCCGCATCGAGCCCGCCGACGCCCTGCGGCGCTGAGCTACGCCGCGTCGATGCGGCTGGTGAGCCGGGCCGGATCGGAGAGAACCAGGTACTGCTGGCAGTGCCCGCCGCCGGTCCAGGCGTTGAGACCGTCCGGGGTGACCACGTTGTTGCCGACCAGCACGTGGAGCCCGGTCTCGAAGCCGTCGAAGACGATCGGCGTGGGCCAGTCGGCCACCACGTGCCGGGTGGCGGCGAGATCGAGGCCGAAGTTCCACTCGGACGCGGTGGCGCTCGGGTACTCGCCGCCCATGATGACGGCGCGGGCGACCTTCCGCGCCACCGGGGCGCGCGCGCCGATCGACAGGATGGTCACGCTGTGGTCCGGCGACGAGCGCGGCGACGTCAGGCGGTCACCGGGCCGTCGACCGCGCTGTAGTCGGTCCATCCGGTGCTCTGGGTCTGGCTCGCCCGCCCGTAGGCCTTGACGCCCTTGTAGCTCACGCCGTTCGGCGTCGAGCCGCTGTAGCCGCCGGAGCTCGCGGTGACGACCAATGTGGTCACGACCGAGGCGGCCGGGCACGGCCAGGTGGTGTCGGTCTTGCACAGCACCACGGTGACGGTGACCGGCGCGGCGCCGAACGCCGACGACGTGCCCGCGGCGCCGGTCGCCTGGAAACGGTTGCCCTGCGCCTTGAGGCTCAGGGTGATGACCTTCGGCGCGGCCTCGGCGGTACGCACGGTGCCGGCCCCGCTGCCGGAGGCGCGCCAGTACGCCTGGGCCGGTGCGGCGACCGAGCCGGCGAGGGCCACGGCGGCCAGGCCCGCGACGGCCGCCCGCCCGATCAGTGCCATTGGTCGGCCTGTCCGGTGTAGGTGAGCGGGTACGACACCTTCCGGCACGCGTCCGGCGCCAGGGCCGACAACGTCACGGTCAGGTCGACGACGGCCTGCCCGCGGGCGGCGACGACCGTCTCCGGCGTACCCGAGAAGGTGGTGATGCTCAGCAGGCTCGCCGGGCAGGCGGAGCTCGGCGTGCCCGGGGTCACCGACGCCGAGGTGAGACGGATGGCCTGGGAGTTCGGGTTGGCCACGGTCAGGTGCAGCGTGGACGGCTTGCCGGGAACCAGCCCGGCGACCGATCCGCTGAGCGTGAAGGCATGACCCGGCGACGCGCTCTCCGACCCGGCGAGGGCCAGCTGCCGTCCGCCCATGACTCCGACCGCGGCGACGGCCACGAGGCCGGCCGCGATGGCATATCGCCGCATCTCCGTCATCCTCCACTTCGCTCGGTCGGCCGGGTGTCCGGGCGGGACCAGCCCGCCCGGAGCCCCAGGGGTCAGACGCTCTTGGCGGTGTACGTGATCGTGACCGTCGCGCCCTTGCACGCGTCCTGGTTGTCGTTCGGCAGGTTCGTCATGGCGACGGTGCCGGCGAAGTCCGCGTGGTTGTTCGCCGCGACGCTGGTGGGCGGCGTCGTCAGCGCGACGGTGTACCACGAGGCCAGGCAGCCGGCGGTCGCGTGCGTGCTGTCGACGGTCGGCGCCGCGGTGAGCGTGAACGGCACGTTGAAGGCGTTCGCGTTGGCCACCGTGCCGCTGATCGCCTGGGCGGCGCCGCCCGGGACGAGTGCGGATCCGTTGAACGAGTCCTGCGTGATCGTGAGGGCCTGGCCGGTGGCGGCGGTGCCGGCGGTGCCGGTGCCCGAGCCCTGGGCGGTCCAGTAGGCGTAGGCGGCGGTGCCGGAGACGGCGAGAACGCCGGCCACGATCGCGGCGGCGACGGCCGGCTTGCGGTAGTTGAGCTTCATGTCCGTACTCCTCGAGGGCGTCGGCCCAACCGGGCCGAGAAGTCCTTCGGGGTCGGTTTCGCCTCTTGCTCCCTGCCGAACCTAGGGCGACCAAATCGTCCGGCAGATCATCGCTTTCCCGGCGGCCCACGTGAGCCGCTGCACACAGTTAAGCCGGTCCCTGCTTGACCGAGATCACCCTTTTGGTCAGCCTTTACCGCACCAAAAAGGGCAAATCCATGTGACGCCGATTTCGTAGGGTGTGGCCGTGGCAGTTCGACGAAGCACCACGGCACGACGCCCGCGTCCAGGGCCGCCGCGGCCACCCGCAACGCCGGCGGACCTCCCACCGGCGACCGACATCCAGCTGGCTCTCGAGCACGAGCAGACGGTCGAGGCCGCCGCCTACGACGAGGCCGACCTCGGCGACGCCCTGGCCGAGGGGGTCGAGTTCCGGCAGTGCCGCTTCCGCCGGGCGACGCTCGCCGGCTCGCACCTGCCGCGGGTTCGCCTCGTCGACTGTCAGGTCGAGGCCTCCGACCTGTCGAATCTGCGCGCCGAGGACGCCGCCTTCGAGCGGGTGCGGCTGTCCGGCAGCCGGATGACGGGGCTGGCCGTGAATGGCGGCGTCCTGAGCGACGCCGTCTTCGCCGACTGCAAGGCCGACCTCACGAACTGGCGCATGTCCCGCCTCGACGTGGTCACCTTCGAGGACTGCAACCTGACCGGCGCCGACTTCACCGAGGCCGACCTGCGCGGCGCGTCCTTCACCCGCTGCGACCTGACCGGCGCCCAGTTCCACAAGGCCACCATGACCGGCGCCCGCATCAAGAACTGCACCCTGGACGGGATCGGCGGCCTGACCGACTGGCAGGGCGCCATCGTCCACCCCGACGACCTGCTCGCCCTCTCCTACGCCATGGCAGCCGCCCTCGGCATCATCGTGCGCGACTGATCAGGACCGTCACCGCGAGCCCGACCAGGAACACCGCCTCATGGAAGCGGCGCGACACGAACACCTGAAGGCGGATCAGCGAGAGCAACGTCGCCGGCACGAACAGCAGCCCCGCCGCCGCGACCACGACGGCGGCCCCGGCCAGCTTGCCGCCCGGCACCAGCGCGAACAACGAGACGGCCAGCGGGCGTGACCCGCGACGGCGTGGTGGCAGCGGCGTTGTCGGTCCTCGACGAGCACGGCATCGAAGCGGTAACCGTGCGAGCCGTCGCGACCCGCCTCGGCGTACGGGCGCCCGCACCTTCAGCGGCACCCTGATAACCGACCCCGAGGTCCTGAAGGCCCAGGAGCCCCGGCTGCGGCGCTGGGTCCGAGGCCGACGTGACGATGACCGACGCCGCCGAAGCCCCGTCCCGCTATTCCCCCACCCAACGCGACCAACGCCTGGGCCCAAACGCTCCCTCGGTCTCGGCAACCGGCGCGCAAGCCTGAGGCTCGACCTCGCAGGGCGCAGCCCGGCACCGTGATCACCCACCCACCGCAACCACCCACCCACCGCAACCACCAGTCACCGTGGGGTTTCAGGGGGCTCGGCCCCCTGAGCCAGCATACGAAAGAGTCCCCCGTTCGCGGTGTGTGCGAACAGGGGACTCCCCAACTCTGTAGCGGGGACAGGATTTGAACCTGCGACCTCTGGGTTATGAGCCCAGCGAGCTACCGAGCTGCTCCACCCCGCGTCGGTAGGGAAAGCATACCTCGCGGGGCGGACCCTACGAACGGCGGGTCGAAAGCAGCGGAATCACGTTCAGCAGGAGGCCCGCCACGGCCACTCCGGTGACCAGGTTCAGACCCGGGTGGAACTGGTCGAACCCGGACGAAGCGCCGCCCGAGGAGACCAGGGCCGTGACCACGGCCAGGACCAGGGCGGTCCCGACCTGGCCGGACGACTGCACCAGGCCGGACGCCAAGCCCTGCTCGGAGTCGGCGATGCCATCCGTGGCCTGGGCCATGATCGAGCTGAAGCCGAACCCGAAACCGCCGCCGAGCAGCAGCATCGTGGGCAGCACGGTCACCAGGTAGTGCGGCTGCGTGCCGGCGGTGGCCAGGAACCAGATGTACCCGAGGCTCAGGGACACCATCGCCGTCACGATGAGCGGCGCCGTCCCGTACCGGTCGATGAGCCGGCCGACGAAGGGTGAGCCGAACGCCACGACCAGCCCCGCGGGCAGCAGCGCCAGCGCCATTCGCAGCGGCGCCCAGTGCAGCACGTCCTGGAGGTAGAGCGTCATCATGAACTGGAAGCTCACGTACGAGCCCATCAGCGCGATCATGCTGGCGTTGGCTCGGACGATCGAGCCGATCCGCAGGATGCCGAGGCGCACGAGCGGGTGCCGCACCCGGTTCTCGATCAGGACGAACGCCGCCAGCAGCGTCACCGCCAGCACGAACATCCCGACCGTGACCGGGTCGAGCCAGCCGCGGGCCGGGGCCGAGACGACGGTGTAGACCGCCAGCAGCATGCCGGAGATCAGGGTGGCGGCGCCGGCCAGGTCGTGGCCGCCGGTCGCGGCCGCCTTGACCTTGGGGATCAGGGCGATGCCGCCGACCAGGGCGACCAGGGCGAGCGGCACCGGCACCAGGAAGTTCCAGCGCCAGCCGAGGCTGGTCAGCAGGCCGCCGAGGATCAGGCCGGACGAGTAGCCGCTGGCCCCGAAGACCGTGAAGATCGACAGCGTCCGGTTGCGGGCCGGGCCCTCCGGGAACGTCGTGGTGAGGATCGACATGGCGGTCGGCGCCGTGAACGCGGCGGCCAGGCCCTTCACGAACCGGGTCGCGATCAGCAGGCCGCCGTCGTCGACGAGCCCGCCGATCAGCGACGCGACGGTGAAGACGCCGAGCGCGATCAGGAAGACCCGGCGGCGGCCGAGCAGGTCGGCGGTGCGGCCGCCGAGCAGCAGCAGGCCGCCGTAGCCGAGCACGTAGCCGTTGACGATCCACTGCAGCGAGGTGGTGGACAGGCCCAGTTCGGAGCCGATGGACGGCAGGGCCACGCCGACCATGGAGACGTCGAGGCCGTCGAGGAACAGGACGGCGCAGAGAACCGCGAGCACTCCCCAGAGCCGAGGGGTCCAGCGGAGCTCGGACGGCGCCGCGACGACGGGCATGGGTTCTGTGATAGTCACGGCGGCGACGCTATATGCGTACGCATAGAATGACAACGCATAAGAGTCCTGCGCAACAAATGCAGGTGCATCGGTGGTGTTACGCGGGTAGGATGGCGCGACATGGAGGCCGAAGCGGAGCTCGTCGAGCGGTGGCGCACGCTGTTGTCCAGCTACAACACGGTGGCGGTCCCGCTCGAGCGCGCTCTCCAGGAGGCGCACGGTCTCACCTTGAGTGACTTCGAGACCCTCGATCGTCTCACCACCAAGGACTGTGACAAGCGACGCATGCAAGATCTCGCCGCCGCCATGTACCTCAGCCAGAGCGCCCTGTCCCGCACGGTCGCGCGCCTGGAGAAGGGCGGCCTCGTCTCGCGCACCCACTGCGAGGACGACCGCCGCGGGGTCTTCGTCGAGCTCACCGAGGCCGGGCTTCGCCGGCACGCCGAGGCCCGCAAGACGCAGCTCGCGGTCCTCGGCGCGCATCTGATGGCGACCGAGGCGGCAACGGTCTAAGAGCCCTCCTGCACCTGGTAGATCTCCTCGGCGACCAGCCCGTGCGCCTCGCGGTGCACCGAGTTCGCGGCCTCCGCGGACGGCGCCTCGACCAGGCAGAAGATCTTCCCGTGCGCCTCGTCCACCCAGTACCGCAGGTAGCTGACGTCGTGGCGCCCCTGCGTCTGCAGGTCGGCCAGGTGCGCCTTGGCCACGTCCTCGATCGCGACCCCGCCGTCCACGCTGTGCACATCCATGTAAACCGGCATCTCTCGCCCCTTCACCCACAAAATTCAACGGACGATTCGACCGTACGGTGGGAGAAGCGAGCGAAAATCGGTACCGGTCACCTAGCTTTCGGCCGCCGTCACCCATCTATCGGCGTGACCAGGCCGAGCCGGCGCGCCCGGTCGACGGCCCCCGCGCGGTTGGCCGCCCCGAGCTTGGCCAGCACCGCCGACACGTGGTGGTCGACGGTCCGCACCGCGATCACCAGGTGCCCGGCGATCTCGGCGTTGGTGCGGCCCGCGACGAGCAGGTCGAGCACCTCGTGCTCGCGCCGGGTCAGCCCGAGCGGATGGGCCCGGGTGGCGCGGCGCGGCCCGACCGGAACCGACCGCACGCCCCGCTCCCGAAGCCGCTGCCGGGCGACCCTCGCCGCGGGCCGGGCCCCGAGCTCATCGAAGATCTCCAGCGCCCGGCGCAGCGCCGCCTCGCCGCCCGTCCCTGCGCCGCCCGTCCCTTCGCCACCCGTCCCTGCGCCGCCCGTCCCTGCGCCGCCCGTCCCTTCGCCGCCCGCCGAGACCAGCGCGAGCCCCGCTTCGTACCGGCTGCCGATCGCCAGCCATTCCGCCGCCGAGCGCTCCGGGTCGCCGTTCATCAGCGACGCGTACGGCGCGGCGAACGGCCCCGGGAAGTCCGGGCTCGCCTCCGTGCGCAGCAGCCACACCGCCACCGCGCCGCGCTGCCACGAGTTGCCGCCCTCGGCGATCTCCGCAGCGAGGGTCGCCTCCTTGCGCGCCTCGTCCACCTCGCCGGCCAGCCAGCGCATCTCGGCCCGGCTGCACCGGGCGCAGACGATCCACTGTGGCTCGCCCGTCCCCTCGGCGGCCTCGATCGCCTCGTCGAGCAGGGGCCAGACGCCGTCCTCGCCCCGCCGGCCGCGCACGGTCGCGAGGGCGAGCAGCGGGCTGATCCGGTTGATCGGCGACGCGTCGTACCGGGTCAGCAGCCGGCCGGCCAGCGACGCCGACTCTTCCCAGCGATCGGTGCGCGCCAGCGAGACGGCGTGCTCCCCGCGCATGCTCGTCCCGTACGCCGGAACGTCGTGCTCGTCGCAGTAGGCCACCCCGTCGACGTAGTAGGGCTCGGCCTCGGCGTACCGCCGCTCGCAGGTCAGCAGCCCGTAGATGTTGTGATAGGCCCGTCCCGACTGCTCCTCGAGCCGATGCGCCAGCGCCACATCGAGCGCCTCCCGCATCAGCGGAACCCATTCCCCGCCGCCGGACGCCAGCGCGCAGGCCCGCGTGTTGAGGGCGTCGCTGACCACCTCGTGCAGCCCGAGCCTGCCCGCCACCGCGCACGCCTTCTCGCCGAGGGCCGCCGCGTCCTCCCGGCGATTGGCGAGCGACCGCTGGTTGGCGAGCTGCGCGTAGGCCCGGGCCAGCTCCGGCCCGTCCCCGAGCGGCGCCAGCACCGCCACGGCCTCTTCCGCGGCCGCCATCCCCTCGGCGCCCCGGCACTGGCTGACCATGGCGACCGAGAGCCGGCGGAGAGCGTCTCCCGCACGGACGCGATCTCCCGCCGTACGCCAGAGGTCGCGTGCCCGCTCCGCCGCCGTGACCGAGTCGTCCCCCCGGTCGACCAGCGAAAGCTCGTCGCCCAGCCGGTCATGCAGCTCGGCTCGGGATGCCGCCGGCAGCCCCGCCGCAAACCGCAGGGCCCGCTCGTACTGCGCCGCCGCCTCCCGATGCGAGGCCAGCTCGGCCGCCCGCCGCGCCGCCCGCACGGCGTAGTGCAGCACCGCCGCCCCGTCCCCGGCCCCTTCGGCGTGAAAGGCCATCCCCGCGTCGTCCTCGCTGCCCAGCTCTTGCAGCCTGGCCAGCACCGACTCATGAATGCGCACCCGGCGATGCCCCGGAATGGTTTGCTCGACCGCGAGGCGCGCCAGCTCATGCCTGAATCGAAGGGCCGGCCCGTCTTCGATGAGCAGTCCCGATGCGACCAACTCGTCGACCACCCGGTCCTCGAGAAGCCGCGGATCGATGCGCGCCCCGATCAGCGCCGCCCGCTCCAACCCCATCCGCGACATTTCGGAAATGTCGCCCAGGCGGGCCAGCACCGCCTCCCGCGCCGAGGCCGGCAGCGACGTCGAGCCGGCCCGGGCCAGCTCGGTCACGAAGAACGGATTGCCGCCGGTCAGCTCGTACGGCCCGGCGAAGCCGAGCTCCTTCACCGCCCCGGGCGACAGCGGCCCCAGCCCGACCCGCCGTGCCGACCGCAACGTTCCCAGCTCGCCCACCGCGACCCGCACCGGATGGCCCGGCGGCAGCCCGTCGTCGCGGTAGGTCACGATCAGCAGCGCCGCCGTGTTTCGCAGCCGCCGGGCCAGGAACCGGACCAGGTCGATGGTCGCCTCGTCGGCCCAGTGCAGGTCCTCGATCACCAGCACGTCGAGCCGGCCGGCCCCGCCGACCTCGCGCAGCACCGCGTCGAACAACTCCTCGCGCGGCGCCCGTGCCCGGGAGAGTCTCGCCAGGTCGCCGCCCAGCTCGGCGGCGATGTCGAAGAGCGGCCCGAGCGGCCGCGGCGTGGAGAGCCCGTCGCACAGCCCCCACGACCAGCGCGCGTCCGGCACCCGCCCGGCCAGCGCCTCGACCAGGCTGGACTTGCCGATGCCGGCCTCGCCCGGCACCAGCACCAGCCGGCCGTCGCCGGCCCGGGCCTCGCCCGCGTACTCCGTGAGCGAGGCGAGCGCGGTCTCGCGCTCGAGCAGGGGCATGGGCCCAGTCTGCCCGATGGGGGAAACTCGCAGCGTGATCGATGTCCGTCCGATACTCGACGCGGCCTGGCGCGCACACGCGGCGGCGATGCTCGGCGTACTGGCCCGCCGCCTCGGCGACCTGGACCGCGCCGAGGAGGCGTTGCAGGACGCGATGGCCGACGCGCTACGCCGCTGGCCGGCCGAGGGGGTGCCCGGCAACGTGCCCGGCTGGCTGGTCACCGCCGCCTGGCACCGTGCCCTGGACCGGCTGCGCCGCGAGGCCACCGGCCGCGAGAAGCTGGCCGTCCTGGCCGCCACCCCACCGGCCGCGCCCACCGGCGACGACCGCTTGGCGCTGCTGTTCGCGTGCTGCCACCCGTCGCTGGAGGAGCCGGCCCAGATGGCCCTGACCCTGCACGCCGTGGCCGGGCTGCCCGCCGACAAGATCGCTGCCGCGTTCCTGCTGCCGCGGGCCACGATGGCCCAGCGCCTGGTCCGGGCCAAGCGCCGGCTGCGTGGCGTCGATTTCGAGGTGCGCGACCCGCTGACCCGCCTGCCCGCCGTCCTCGCCGTGATCTACCTGATCTACAACGAGGGTCATCTCGACGAGTCCCGCGTGCTGGCCCACGAGGCCCTGGACCTGGCCCGCCAACTGGCCGCCCTGCTCCCGGACGCGCCCGAGACCGCCGGGCTGGCCGCGCTCGTGGAGCTGCACGAGTCCCGGGCCGGCGCCCGCCTCGACGCCGACGGTCACCTGGTGCTGCTGGCGGACCAGGACCGTACGGGATGGGACAAAGCCCTAATCCGTAGCGCCCTGAGCCGGCTCGCCGGGGCCGCCACCCGGGACCGCCCGGGCCCGTACCAACTCGAGGCCGCCATTGCCGCCCTCCACGCGCTGGCGCCGTCCTACCGGGACACCGACTGGCGGTCGGTTCGCCGCCGCTACGACGATCTCCTGGTTCTCCGCCCGTCGCCGGTGGTCCTGCTGAGCCGGGCGGTGGCCACCAGCTTCGTCGACGGTCCGGCGGCGGCGCTGTCCGAAGTGGAGGCGCTGTCCGATCGTCTCTCCGGCTACCGCCTGTGGCACGCCACCCGGGCCGACCTGCTGGCCCGCCTGAACCGCACCGCCGAGTCGCGCGAGGCCCTCCGCCGGGCGCTCGCGCTGGCCACCAACGCGGCCGAGCGCGAGCATCTCTCCCGGCGTCTGGCCCGGCTCAGCGCTCCATGACCGGCCGCACCTCGATCTTGTCGCCCATCCGGATCCCCGGCCAGCCGCCGGCGACCGCCACGGCCTCGTCGATGTCATCGGCGGCGATCAGGATGAAGCCGCCGACGACCTCCTTGATCTCCAGGTAGGGGCCGTCGGTCACGGTCGGCGTCCCGTCCGGCCCGGCGCTGATGGTCTTGGCCGTCCGCGAGTGCTGGAGCTCGGCCCCGCCGGACACGATCTTCCCGTCCTGGTGCCACTTGTCCCACCAGGCGTTGACCTCCTCCATCAGCCCCGACGCGATCGCGTCGTCGTACCAGTGCGCCTCGTCCCCCGCAATGATCATCACGTACTGCACGCCATGTCCCTCCGTAGCACCGTTCGGTTGCCCCCATGACGAACGGCGGCCGCCGGAATCGACCGCGTCAGCCGAGAATCGCCGGCAACGGAATGTAGCGTCCCAGCAGCTGGTCGCCCGCCGCGTTCGGGTGGTAGCAGTCGTTCCGCAGGTCGGCCACCATCACCGTCGGGTCGGCCGGGTCGCGCAGCACCGCGTCGAAGTCCAGCACCTCGTCGAACAGGTCGGTGCTCCGGATCCACGCGTTCACCGCGAGCCGGGTCTGCTCCTTCTCGCTTCCGGCCGGGTTGCACATGGGCAGGATCGTCGACGCCACGATCCGCAGATGCCGCGCGTGCACCCGCGCCGCGATCCCCTTCATCGCGTCGATGACCTGCGAGGCCGACGCCGGTGGCGCGTTGTCGCCGCCGCCGATGTCGTTGGTCCCCTCGAGCAGCAGCACGGTCCGCACCCCGGGCACCGACAACACGTCCCGGTCGAGCCGCTGCGGCGCCGGCGGCCCGCAGCACTGCCCCGTCGGGTCGTACGGATTGGGCTGCACGCTGACGGTGTTGCCCGAGATCCCCGCGTTGACCACCGACACCCGAGCCGAGGCCGGCAGCGCGTCCAGCCGATCGGCCAGCACGTCGGTCCACCGCTGCCCGGGCGGCCCATAGGCGTTGTACCCGTCGGTGATCGAGTCGCCCAAGGTGACCAGCGCGCCCTTGGCCGCCGGCACATCGGCCGTCACGAGATCCATCCACCAGGTCTGCCCCGGGTGATAGCCCACGGCGGTGCTGCTGGTGTTGCCGGGCACCACCGGATAGCCCGGGAACCCGGAGTCCGAGGTGGACGCCGCCGTGTTCCCGCCCGTGCCCACATAGGAAGCGGGCGGATCGTAGGCAAACGGCGGGAACGTGTGATCGTCGACCGGGCTGCCGGGCGCGTACACGCTGACGGCCACGTCCTCCTGCGCCCCGACCACCACCGCGGCCGCGTCGCTGACCACCGACTGCCCCGGCGCGATCGACACCGATCTCGCGCCGTGGAACGTCAGCCGCCGGTTGGATCCGAGCACGAGCCGAGCCGCTCCCGGAGCCACCGTCCGCCCGATCCAGGCCTCGCGAATCACCACCGGCGCGCTGCCGAACGGGTTCCCGAACCGAACCCGGATCCCCGCGCCACCGACCGAGACCCGGGCAATCTGCCGGATCGTCGCATCCGGCGAGACGCCGTGCACGCCCTCGAGCGAGGCCCCCCAGATTCCCGCGGGCGCCCGCTCGGGCTGCCCGCCCGACGCCCCCGCCTGTCCCCCCGCGCCCAGAACCAACCCCGCCGCGGCAAGGCCAGCAACCACCCGACGCCCAACACGCACAGTGATCACCTCCATATCCTCGCCACATTGACACACATCACTAGATCAAAGCGACCCCCCGGCCGGGAAAACCAGGGCCCTACCCGGGTGCCGCACGCGCGCCGGAGATGCGAACCTAGGCCCACACCAAGAGGAGGCAGGCGTGGACGTAGTAGAGATAGCGGTGGTCGACAGCCGCATAGAGGCAGAGGTCATCGCCGGCTTGTTGCGGAGCAACGGCATCAAGGTCGGTATCAACTCCGACGACGCGGGCGCCCAGGAGCCTCAGCTCCAGTTGACGAGCGGCGTGCACGTCTACGTTGCCCCCGAGGACGCCGAAACGGCCCGCAAGCTCCTGGCTTCGCGTCGCTAGCTCCGGCGGTCACGCGGTCTCGCGTACCACCTCGATGTCGTGCTCGTCCGAGCACAGCAACCAGGTCGGCGGGATGGTCACCGACTCGTGGGTCTCGCGGTTCGCGGTCGCGGCCCACCGGTCGGTCCCGGTCCGCAGATAGACGCCGTGGCCGGTGCCCGCCAGCGCCCGGCCCCCGGCCGCACCGGCGAGCGCCTCGACCGGCTCGAACCGGGTGCGGTCGCGCAACGGCAGACCGTCGTTGACGTCCGCGCTCGCCCATGACTGCCCGTCCCACCGCGAGACGCCGGCGCTCTGCGTGCCGGCCAGCACGGTCCGGCCGTCGAACGCCAGATCCCAGCAGGTGCCGCCGGCCCACCCGGTGGAGAGCGACTCCCAGCGCACGTCGCCCCCGAGCAGGCGCGCCCGCTGACACCCTCGCCCCGGCTTGCGCGGGTCGGCCTCGCCGAGCCCCGCCCACAGGACCGCCGTCGCCCCGTCGACCTGCACCGCCAGCGCTCGCACGTCCGCGTCGGCCAGCCCGATGCCGGTGAACGTGCCGCTGCGCCCCGCGTCCACCGACAGGTAGACGCCGAGCCGCGCCTGGCTGGCGAGCGCGACCCCGGTGACTCCGCCCGCGGTGACAAACGACGAGATCGCCGCGAACCCCCGGTCGGCGTCGGCCGGTTCGACCATCACCTGGGCCGGAATCGCGTCCGGCACCGGCGCCACCTCGTAGAGCCCACTGTCGGTGGACAGCAGCAACATCACGTCGCCGTCCCGCTCCACCCACGCCGCGCCGGTCACCGCGGGTTCCAGCTCGCCGAGTCTCGCCCAGCTCTCCCCGAAGTCGCCCGACAAATACAAACGCGACGACCCCTCGGCCGTACGGGTGACAACCGCCAGCAAGCCCGACCGGGCCCCGCTTCCCGCCACCCGGCGCACCTCCTCGCCCGGGAACCGCCCGACCGCTTCCCAGCCCGAGCCGCCGTTGCCGGAGCGGAACAGCACTTCCCCGCCGCCCGCGTACCAGACGTCGCCCCGGGACGGGTCGATGCCGACGGCCCGGATCGAGCTGTCCGGCGCGTCCCGGACCACGAACCGCAGGTCCTCCACCCGCGACTTCTCCGGCACGCACTGCTCGACGACCTCGATCACGTCCGACGCGCGCAACGGCTCCCCGAACGGCAGCCCCTCGTTGCGCCCGGCCGCCGGCAACGGGCTGATCGCCTGAAAAAGACGCTGGAGAAGGCGCGCCCGTACGGCCTCCGGGTCCTCGTCAGCGGGAACAACCACGCGCCCACGCACCGACACCGGCTTGTACCGCGCCCACCCCGTGACCACCCTCGTGCTCAACGGCCGCCGCCCGTCCAGAAGCCGCTGAATCTCCCCGAGCACTCCGGCGTCCTCGTGCCCGACCAGCGCCTCCATCGGCAGCCGCCACCCCGGCCGCTCCGGTGCCCCCACCGCCGGCGCCAGCAGCACCCGCACTTCTCCGGCCCGCCCGACCGGCCACGCGCTCTCGCCCGCGAACGCCCCCGCCCGCCCCACCGCCGCCGAGCCGGCCAGGGCGAGCGCTTCGAAGTCCCGAGCCGTGATCGCCCGCCGCTCGAGCGCCAACGCGTACCGCCGCCGCTCCAGCGCTTTCCCCAGGCTCTCCAGGTCGCGCCCACCGCCGCCCGGCGCCGGATTGCTGACCCGCACGCCCGCGATCGGCTCCCGCATCACGGTCACCGTGCCGGCGCCCACGTTCCCCGCCGCCCCGCCACCAGTCCAGTACCACATGCGAATCCGGGCCCCGGCCGCCGGAACGGCCCCCACCGCTCCGCCCCCTTCCCCGAAATCCAGCCTCGGCGCAAACGCCACCGCCCCCGACGCCCGATCAAGCACATAAACGCGCGCGTCCCCCGCACCCGCCTCAAACGCCGAAACCGCGCGCCAGATCTCATAGGTGACCCCTTCGAACTCCCGAGTCACCGCCCCGTCGCCGGCGTCCCCCTCCGCCCGCTCAACCCCCAGCAGCACGTCCCCCACATCATCAACAGCCGCGATGGGCCCGCGCCCCACCCGAAGCACCAGCCCCGGTTCCCCGCGCCCCACTCCCACGAGTTCCCCGTCGACCCGCTCCGCGTGATAGGCCCGAACCCCCACCGCCGTTTCCCCCGGCTCGAGAGTCGTGGACCAGGCAGTGACAAACACCACCGCCCCCGCCGCCACCCGAGTCCCACCCGGAATGACAACCCGCTCGTCCCCGCTCCCCACCCGCCCGAACACAAGCTCCACCGAAGCGGCCCCCGGCGGAACTCGATCCACCCCATGCAGCCCCAGAAGCTCGAGATACCCCCGAAGCGGCAGAGCCTCAAGCCCCCGCAAAACCCCTTCGGCAGCCACCCCCGCCAACCCCAGGGCAGCCATCCGAGCAGACGCCAAAACCAGCCCCAGATCCCATTTCCCAGTCCCCAACCCAGGCACCACGCACCCCCAGCGGCGAGCCCTTTTCCCGCACTATCCCATCAGGACACCCCACCACCCCCCGCCCATCCGGCCCCCCATTTCCAGACGCTCGGACCCTTCCCACCGCCCCAGCCCCCGCCGCCCGGCAAGGCAGAGGGGCTTCAGGCCGCGCGAGGTTGAGGCCGCGCGGGGTTGAGGCCGCGGGGTTGAGGCCGCGCGAGGTTGAGGCCGCGCAGGGTTGAGGCCAAGGGGTGAGGCCAAGGGTGAGGCAGCGGGCGCGAAGCGCGAGGCGGCGGGCTCAGAGCCCGTCAGGCCTCTCAAGAAGGAAAACGTCAATGCCGCCCGGCCCCAAGACCAGCCCCCCAAACGCCAGCGACTCCCCAGGCGAAGCCAGCCAAGGCCGAAGGCCAACGGCAAGAGGATCCAAGATCGAGGCCGAAGGCCGCAAGATCGACCCACCCACCGACCGCAACCATCAGACACCGTGGGGGTTTCAGGGGGCTCGGCCCCCTGAGCCAGCATACGAAAAAGTCCCCGTCCGCGGTGTGCGCGGACAGGGACTTCCCAACTTTGTAGCGGGGACAGGATTTGAACCTGCGACCTCTGGGTTATGAGCCCAGCGAGCTACCGAGCTGCTCCACCCCGCGTCGGCTTGTTAAGACTAGCGCAACCCGGAGGACGCCTGCAAAACGGCCCCCGGGTTGCGCTCGTCACGTCATCCCCCAGCGCTCGGCGACGGTGTTACCGAAGCCCCCGTGCTGGGCGTCGCGCCCGCCGTCGGGTTGGCGCCGGCGGAGGCGGTCTGGGCCGCCTGGAACTTGGCCATCGCCGTGTCCAGGGCCTGCAGCGCCTCGCCGTACTTGGCGAAGTCGCCCGACTTCTGGGCGGTCCGGACGTTCTCGATCGCCGTGTCGACCTCGGCCGCCGCCTGTGCCAGCTCGCTGTTCAGCGTCGCCGGCGGCGGGTTGGTGCCGGTCGAGCCCGGGTTGCTGGTCGAGCCCGGGTTGCCGGTGTTCGTGCCGCTCTGTTTGGCCTGGGCGACCAGCGCGTCGAGCCCCTGTTTCAGGTTGTCGGCCAGCACGACGTAGGTGCCGCCATCGCCGTACGACATCAGGACCTTTTGAAGCAGTGGCGCTGCCGTGTCCTGGTTACCGGTCTTCACGTAGACCGGCTCGACGTACAGGATGCCGTTCTCCACCGGCAGTGATATCAGGTTGCCGTAGAGGACCTGCGCCTGGTTGTTGTTGGTCGACAGCAGGCTGAGCTGCTGTCTGACCGCGGCGTTGTTGGTCATCTTTTGATGGACCTGGACCGGGCCGGGAATGACCGTTTGATCCGGTAACTCGAGCACTTGCAACTTGGGCTGGTTGTTCTCGTAGTAGCCGGAGACCAAGGCCGCCAAGTTTTCCCGGTTGAACGGTGTCACGCCGGCGGTGAGCTGGAACAACGTCCCGCTCTGCTCGGGCAGTTTCACGTTCAGGTAGAACGGTGGCTGCTTCGTGTTGCTGGACGGCGCGTCCGGCGCGTTCGGCACCTGCCAGAAGTCCTGGCCGGAGAAGAACGCCCGCGGCTCGGTCACGTGGAACTTGGTGAGCAGGTTGCGCTGCACCTTGAACAGGTCCTGCGGGTAGCGGAAGTGCGCGGCCAGCGACGGCGGGATGTCGGCCTTCGGGACGATCAGGTCACCGCCGAACGCCTTGTTCCACGCCTTGAGGACCGGGTCCTGGTCGTCGAACTGGTAGAGCTTGACCGTTCCGTCGTACGCGTCGACGGTCGCCTTCACCGAGTTGCGCATGTAGTTGACGTCGTCCCGGGCCAGCGCGAACTGCCCCTGCCCGGTCAGCTCGTCGCGCGTCTCGTTGGCCAAATTGATCTTCTGCGCGTACGGGTAGGTGTTCGCCGTCGTGTACCCGTCGAGGATCCACACGATGCGGCCGTCGACCGCGGCCGGGTACGGGTCGCCGTCGATGGTCAGGAACGGCGCGACCTTCTCCACCCGGGAGCGCGGGTCGCGGATGTACATGAGCTTCGAGTTCGAGTTGACCGCGTCGGACAGCAGGAAGTTGCTCTCGGTCAGCTTGATCGCGAAGACCATGCGCCGGAAGAACGAGCTGATCGGCACGCCACCGCGGCCGTCGTACGTGTAGAGCTCCTCCGCGTTCTTGTTCTCCTCCTGCGGCCGGTCGAACTCCACGTTCTTGCCCTTGTCGGTCTGGCCGACGATCGCGTACTCGGTGGACTGCTCGCCGTAGTAGATGCGCGGCTGGGTGACCTTGATCTCCTCGGTCTGCGCCGAGCAGCCGGGCGGCCGGTCGTCGCCGAGGAAGCCGGAGACGAAGAACGGCAGGCCGCCGCAGACCACCTGGTTGGCCGGCGCTGCCACCAGGCCGAAGCCGTGGGTGTAGACGGTGTGCCGGTTGAGCCAGTTGCGCTGCTGCGGGGTCAGCTTGTCATCGTTTATCTCACGGGCGCCCACCACGTAGTCCGCGGTCTTGTTATCGATCGTGTAGCGGTCGACGTCGAGCTTCTTGCCGAAGTCGTAGAAGCCGCGGGACTGCTGCGACTGCGTGAACGCCTGCGACACCAGCTGCGGGTCGACGAGCCGGGCGTTCTGCGCGCTGGTGTCGGCGGCCAGTCCTGACGGCGGGACCACGTTGTTGGCCTGATAGCGATCGACTTGCGTGGTATCCAGCCCGAACGCCGTCCTGGTCGCGTTGATCGACCGTTGGATGTAGGGCGCTTCCTTGTCGGCGAGGCTCGGCTTGACCGAGAAGTTCTGCACCGCGAGCGGGTAGATGCCGCCGATCGCGACCGCCGAGATGGCCAGCAGCGCGAGCGAGACGCCCGGCCAGACCAGGTTGCGCATGCCCGCGTTGGAGAACACGATGATCGCGATCGCCACCACGATGGAGATGTACGCGAGGATCTCCTTCGCCGGGAGCAGCGCGTTGACGTCGGTGTAGCCCGCGCCGTACAGCCCCGGGGAAACGTGCTGCTCGAGCAGCAGTGAACGGCGGTCCAGCACGTACGCGACCGCCTTGAGCAGCACGAAGATCGCGACGAGCGTGGTGAGGTGGGCCCGGGCCGCGGTCGTCATCCGATCGCCGACGCCCTGCAGCCGCACCCCGCCGAAGATGTAGTGGACGGCGAGCGCGCCGAGCACGGACAGCACCACGGCGGTGAAGCCGACGCCGAGCAGGTAGCGCCACCACGGGTAGTCGAAGATGTAGAACCCGATGTCCACCTTGAACTGCGGGTCGTCGACGTGGAACGGCTGGGAGTTCCGGAAGAGCATCCACTGCTTCCACTGGCCCTGCGCCGAGAGGCCGGCGAAGAAGCCGATGATCACGCAGAGGACGGCGATCCAGGTGCCCAGGCGGGGGGCGATGACCGTACGGTATCGCTCCAGCGTGGCCTGCTCGGCCGAGTGCGGCCGCAGCAGGGGGCGCAGCCGGTACGCCAGGTAGAGGTTGCCGCCGATGATCAGAGCCACCGCGGCGCCGATGACCAGGAACAGCACGAGCCGGGTCAGCAGCACGCCGGAGAAGACGTTGACGAAGTGGACCTCGTTGAACCAGAGGTAGTCCGTGTACGCGTCGATGCCCCAGCCGAGCAGCGTGAAAAGAAGGAAGACCCCGACCAGGACGCCGACCGTGACGCGACCGCGCCGGCTCATCCTCGGTAGAGGGCTGTTACGCATGACCAACGTGGGCTCCACACATCATTTGGGCGGCCGGTGTCTCACAGTACGACATCTGTCACGATGCCGAGCACGGCTTCGGGGTACCGCCGGACGTGAAGGTCTTGAGCGCGGTGAGGGCGTCGTCCACCGTGGCCACCTCGGCCATCGGCAGCCCGGAGACCGCGTTCTTCAGCGCCTCGGCGCAGTTGTCCTTGGGCACGAGGAAGATTTGGGCGCCGGCGGCCTTCGCGCCGACGAGCTTCTGCGGGATGCCGCCGATCGGTCCGACGTTGCCGCCGTCGTCGATCGTGCCGGTGCCCGCGATGATCTTGCCGCCGGTGAGGTCCTCCGGCTTGAGCTTGTCCATGATTCCGAGCGTGAACATGAGGCCGGCGCTGGGTCCGCCGATCTTGTCGAGGTCGATCTTGACGGTGAACGGGTGCGGTTGCTTCGTGGCGATCTCGATGCCCAGCCGCGGCGTCTTGTCGTCGCCGCTGGCCTTGGTCGTGATCGGCGCGCTGCCCGGCTTGCTGGCCCGGGTGTAGGACACCGTGAACGTGGTGCCGGCCGGCTTGGCCCGGACCACGTCGGTGAGCTTGTTGGGGTCAGTGATCTTGGTGCCGTCCACGGCGGTGATCACGTCGTCGGCCTGCAGGACGCCGGTGGCCGCTCCCCCGGCGGTCACGCTCTTCACGTACGTCTGCACGGGGTAACCGAGCTTCGTGAGGGCGACCGTCACCGCGCTGTCCTGCGACTCGGTCCACTCCTGCGCGTTCTGCTGCTCGACCTGCTTCTCGGTCTGGCCCGGCGGGTAGATCAGCGCCCGCGGCACCACCGCGTCCTTCTTGCTGAACCAGCTGCTGATCGCCCACACCAGCTCCACCTGTGACTGCACATTTACCGTGGTGAGCCGCAGCTGGCCGGCCGAGGTCGTGGTCTTCGCATCCGTCACCTGGATCACCTCGGTGCCGTCGCTCGAGCCGAGCGTATTGACGGTCGGTCCCGGCTTCAGCACGACGTAGGGCAGCGGCGCCGCCATGACACCGACTGCCAGCAGGGCGGTGAGCAGGGCGCCGAGGATGACAGTGACACCGCGACGTCTCATGCGCGTGAGACTATCGCCCCACCCTGAGTGCTCTCTGAGCTGCCGCCCGTTCTCTCTGAGCTGACACCACCGGCGGTCCGGAGCGGGCGTTTCGCGCGTACGGTTGACACGTGCCTGATATCCCGTTCGGTTTCTCGTTGCCGGGCGCCCAGCCGCCCGATCCCTCCGACCCGCAGCAGATGCAGCAGTTCATGTCCGACCTGCAGCGGATGTTCGCGGGCGGCACCGACAGCGGCCCGGTGAACTGGGACCTGGCCCGGCAGGTCGCGGCGAGCCAGTTGTCCGCGTCCGGCGATCCCTCGGTGAACATGTTCGAGCGCCACCAGGTCGAGGAGTCGCTGCGGCTCGCCGACCTCTGGCTCGACCCGGTCTCGGCGCTGCCCAGCGGCATCCGCGTGGCCGCCGCCTGGAACCGCAACGAGTGGATCTACAACACACTCGACGTCTGGAAGAAGCTCTGCGACCCGATCGCCGGCCGCATGGTCGGCGCGATGGGCGACCTGGTGCCCGACGAGGCCAAGGCGCAGCTCGGCCCGATGCAGTCGATGGTCGCCACGCTCGGCGGCGCGCTCTTCGGCGGCCAGCTCGGCCAGGCGCTCGGCCAGCTCGCGGCCGAGGTGCTCTCGGCCGGCGACATCGGCCTTCCGCTGGGACCGGGCGGCACGGCCGCGTTGGTGCCGGCCAACATCAAGGCGTACGGCGAGGGCCTCGAGCTTCCCGAGGACCAGGTCCGGCTGTACGTCGCCCTCCGCGAAGCGGCCCATCAGCGGCTCTTCGGTCACGTCCCCTGGCTGCGCGCGCACGTGCTGACCGCCGTGGAGACGTATGCGAACGGCATCACCGTCAACCGCGAGGCGATCGAGGAGGCGATGAGTCGCGTCGACCCGGCCGACCCCGAGTCGATGCAGGCCATGGCCCTCGAGGGCATCTTCACGCCGGAAGACACGCCGCAGCAGAAGGCCAGCCTGGCCCGCCTCGAGACCGCGCTGGCCCTGATCGAGGGCTGGGTCGGTCACGTGGTCGACACCGCCGCCGGCGACCGCCTGCCGAGCGTGGCGTCCCTGGCCGAGGCGTTCCGCCGCCGCCGTGCCGCGGGCGGCCCCGCCGAACAGACCTTCGCCGCGCTGGTCGGCCTCGAGCTGCGTCCCCGTCGCCTGCGCGAGGCCGGCGCCCTGTGGGCCGCCGTCACCGAGCACCGCGGCATCCAGGGCCGCGACGCCCTCTGGGGCCACCCCGACCTGCTGCCGACCGACGAGGACTTCGCCAACCCGCAGGCCTTCGCCGAGACCAGCCTGGATTGGGACATCAGCGAGCTCGACAACCTCGGCAAGGCCCCCGAGGAGGGCGCCGGCCCGCCGGACTCTCCCGAGGAGAAGCCCGGGGAGAAGCCCGAGGACAAGTAGGGATCAGCCGCCCAGGAGGGCTCGGGTGTTCTCCCAGCCCTCCAGGGCCGGGTCGAGCGAGGCAAGCTCGGCCGGCCCACGCAAGCGCCGCCACTCGGGCGTGGAGCTCACGTCCCCGGGTTGCGGCGCCGTTCTGCGCAGCACCTGGGCCGAGGCCGTGTCGAGCTCGTGGTCGGCCAGCCAGTCCGGCGCCGGCAGGCTCGTGGCCAGGCCCATCAGCCCGTTACCCGGCCCGCCGCCGGCCACCGCCACGGACTTGTTCTCCAGCGGGCGCAGCAGCTTCCCGAGGATCATGCCGGGCATGTCGGGCACGTCGGCGGCGATCACCGCGGCCTGGTCGAAGCCGTCCGCGGCAGCCGCGGCCAGCACCGGCAGATAGGTCGCGGTGGGCACCTCGTAGATCCGCATACCCGGCCAGGCGATCTCCTCGGCCAGCCCCCGGTCGGCGGCGGTGGCGGCGATGGCCGGCTCGGCCTGCGCGAGCCGGGCGAGCAGGTCGACGACGTCCTCGGCCAGAGCCGCCCGCCACGCCCCCAGCGCAACACCCGGCGGACTCCACACAACGGGCACCAGCAGCACCGCGACCAGCCTGTTCACGGGACCGACCCTACCGGGGCGTCAGTCGTCGGCCAGGACCATGCCCGTCGCGGCCGAGATGCCCTCCAGATAGCCCCGGGCCCGCTCCGACTTCGGGTACCGCGCCACCAGGTCCCAGAACTCGGCGCTGTGGCTCGGCACGACCAGATGCGCCAGCTCGTGCAGCAACACGTAGTCGATGACCCAGTCCGGCATCTCCTGGATCCGGTGCGAGATGCGGATCGTCCCGTCGTCCGGCGTGCACGACCCCCACCGGCCGTTCTGGTTGGTCACCCAGCGGACGCTGGCCGGCGTCACCAGCCCGACGTGATCGGGCAGATAGCGCGCCGTGAGCCGGCGAGCCCGGGACAGCAGCTCGTCGTCGGTGCGCTGGATGCGTTCCTCGCGGGCGGCCAGACGGGCGAGCATGCGCTCGACCCACTCGGTTTCCTCGGCGCGGGAGAAACGGTCCGGAATGAGCACGACCACGCGCTCACCGTCGCGATACGCGGACACCGTCCGGCGCCGGCGCTGGCTACGCCGCACTTCGACGACAGGCTTGCGCGTCCGGGCCATTACCGGCTCGCGCGGCCCAGATTCGGGTTCACGTTGAGACGCTAATCCGTGAGACCCATGTCACCGCAAGGGTACGCCCGATGACACGTGCCAGATATGTGCGCTTCGTCCCGGTATAACCGAAAAAATTTTCCGGCCCGCAACATGTGCGACGAAGAAGCCAACGTAGCGCACGCTTCGAACGTCCCGCCAAGGCGTTCAAAGTCCGTTTCGCCCTCTTTGCCGGAAATTCCCGGCGTGTTTGGGGGCAACTTCGCGAAATGGGCGATTTCTCCCGGCACACTCACGACGGCGGCGATACCGCCGGCGCTGCACTGACATGGAAATGGCCGGACCTGGGTAGTGACCGCCCCTGACGGAGGCCACATCCACGTGGCCGCGGAGCGGTCCAGCGCCGCCACGAGAGGCATCGGGCCGACCCGGCCGACGATATGACGAGGAGGAACCGTGGCCGACAACACGTACAACGGCTACTGCGTGAAGTGCAAGGAGAAGCGCGACTTCCAGGGCACCGTGGAGGTGTCGAAGACGGGCATGAACATGGCCAAGGGCAAGTGCCCGGTCTGTGGCACGACCGTGAACCGGATCCTCGGCAAGGCCAAGGCCTGATTCACGCTTGCGGGTAGGGCGGCGCCGAGCGCGTCGCCCTACCCCGTAACCGTGTCGGAGTCGACACGTTGAGTGAGTGTGGATAACGTCGAGCGCCTGTGGATAACTCGCGTTTAGCTGTGGATAACACGTTTCACGGGCCCGGCGGTCCTGTGGACAACGAACTCACTCCGCGTCCCATCAGTGACAACCTGTCACGGTGAACCGCCCCACCCTCATCCCCGGTCTGCCCCGCGTCTGGCGTGGGCCCGGCGAGCTCCAGCTCGGCGCCGATCCGGCCCGTGCGCTGCTGTTACACCTTCCCGACCCGGGCGTCGCCCAGGTGCTCGACCTGCTCGACGGCACCCGTTCCGAGCGCCTCGTGCTGATGCGCGCGGCCGAGCTCGGCGTCCGCCATGAGGACTGCCAGGCCCTGCTCGCCACCCTCACCGCCGCCGGTCTCGCGATGCCGACGTCCTCCCTCGTGCCGCCGATCATGGCGGCGGGCCGGCATCGGCTCATCGGCGAGGCGGCCGCGCTCGCACTTCAGGGGGTGACGATCCCGGCCCAGGTCCTTCGCCGCCGGGCGCTCTCCCGGGTGCTGCTCGCCGGGCACGGCCGGCTCGGCGCCGCGATCGCGGTGGCGCTGGCCGAGGCGGGCGTCGGCCAGGTGCGGCCCGAGCTGACCGGGTCGGTCGGGCACGACGAGCTGCCCGGCGGCCCGCTGCGCGGTTCCGACGTGGGGCGGCCGAGGACGGCGGCGATCGCGGAGGCCATCTCCCGCGCGGCGCCGGGGACAATTGCCGGCGTACGCCGCACGGCACCGTCCCTGCTCATCCAGCTCGGCCACGACGAGCCCGCAAGCCTGCTCGCCGCTCGCCTGGCCACCCGGCGCCAGGCCCACCTGGCCGTCACCATCCGCGAGGGCGCCGCCGTGGTCGGCCCGTTCGTCCCGGCCGCCGGCACGCCTTGTCTCCACTGCCTGGACCTGCACCGCCGCGACCGCGACGCGTCCTGGCCGGGCCCGCCCAGCCGGTCCGACGCCGAGCCCTGCGCCGTCGCCACGCTGCTGGCCGCCGCCGCGTTCGCCACCGCCGAGGCGCTCACCTTCCTCGACGGCGGCACGCCCCAGACCATCGGCGCGACCACCGAGATCACCACTCCCGGCCGCCTCCGCCGCCGCACCTGGCTCCCGCATCCCGACTGCCGCCACCGATGACCGCGAAATTGGCATCTTCGGAGAGCCTACGGATCGGACTTTCCCGGACATGCCCGTGCGAAGGCGACGCGGCCGGGCGGTTACCCGGCGATCTGTCGGTAACAATGATCTGGTGAGCGATATACCGCGCCGGGCCGCGTCCCGCACCGCGAAGCTGGCCGCGTTGCCCCTGGGCTTTGCCGGGCGTACCGCGCTGGGACTCGGCAAGCGGGCCGTCGGGATCGCCACCGACGTCATCTCGGCCGACATCCAGCAACGCACCGCCGAGCAACTGTTCAGCGTCCTCGGCCAGCTCAAGGGCGGGGCCATGAAGTTCGGCCAGGCCCTGTCCGTCTTCGAGGCCGCCCTGCCCGAGGAGATGGCCGGCCCCTACCGCCAGGCGCTGACCAAGCTCCAGGAGGCCGCGCCCCCGATGCCGGTGGCCAGCCTGCACAAGGTGCTCGCCGAGCAGCTGGGCGAGGACTGGCGCGACAAGTTCGCCGAGTTCGACGACAGCCCGGCCGCCGCCGCCAGCATCGGCCAGGTGCACCGGGCGTCGTGGAAGGTGCCGGCCAAGCGCAAGAACGCGAAGCCCAAGACCGTCGACGTCGCGGTCAAGGTGCAATATCCGGGCGCCGGCGATGCCCTGCTCGCCGACCTCAAGCAGCTGTCCCTGCTGGCCGGCATGTTCAAGATCATCCAGCCGGGCATGGACATCAAGCCGCTGCTGGCCGAGCTCCGGGCGCGCATCACCGAGGAGCTCGACTACGCGATGGAGGCCGAGACCCAGACGGCCTTCGCCGAGGCGTTCGCCGGCGACGACGAGATCCACGTGCCCCGGGTGATCGCCGCGGCGCCCCGCGTCCTGGTCACCGAGTGGGTCGAGGGCACCCCGCTGGCCAAGGTGATCAGCGACGGCACGCCCGAGGAGCGCGACGAGGCCGGTCGGCTCATGGCCACCCTGCACTTCTCGGCACCGGCCCGGGCCGGCCTGCTGCACGCCGACCCGCACCCGGGCAACTTCCGCATCCTGCCCGACGGCCGGCTCGGCGTGATCGACTTCGGCGCCGTGGCCCGGCTGCCCGGCGGCCACCCCGAGCCGATCGGCCGGCTGGTGCGCCTGGCCCTCGACGGCGATGCCGACGGGGTCGCCGACGGCCTGCGCGAGGAGGGCTTCATCAAGCCCGACGACGATCTCGACGCCGAGGCGGTGCTCACCTTCCTGCGCCCGATGATCGAGCCGCTCGCCGCCGACGAGTTCCGGTTCACCCGGTCCTGGCTGCGCGGCGAGGCGGCCCGGCTGGGCAGCCCGCGCTCCCCGGCCTACCAGCTGAGCCGCAAGCTCAACCTTCCGCCGTCCTACCTGCTGATCCACCGGGTGACGCTGGGCTCGATCGGGGTGCTGTGCCAGCTCGAGGCCGAGGCGCCCTATCGAGCGATCGTCGAGAAGTGGCTGCCGGGATTCGCGCCGGCCGTCTCATGATTCGATAAGGGGCATGGACGCCACCGCACACATCGACGATCTTGGCAGCTTCATCACGGCCTCGCCCAGCTCGTACCATGCCGCCGCCGAGACGGCCCGGCGCCTGATCGAGGCCGGCTGGACGACGCTGGACGAGGCCGCCGACTGGCGCGAGGCGATCGTGCCCGGCGCGCGGCTGGTGATCGTCCGGGACGGCGCCGTGCTCGCGCTGGCGCTGCCGGCCTCGGTGGACGCGGCCATCCCGTACCGGATTCTCGGCGCCCACACCGATTCGCCCACGTTCAAGCTCAAGCCCCGGCCGGCGCTCGCCTCGAACGGCTGGCTCCAGGCGGCCGTGGAGGTCTACGGCGGACCGATCATCGCGTCCTGGTTCGACCGCGAGCTCGAGTTCGCCGGCCGGGTGGTGACGAAGAACGGCGACCTTCATCTCGTACGCACGGGGCCGTTCGCGCGAATCCCCCATCTCGCGATCCACCTCGACCGGGACGTCAACACCTCGTTCGCCCCCGACCGCCAGCGCGACGTGCAGCCGGTGTTCGGCGTCGACGGCCCGGACGTGCTCGCCCACCTGGCCCGGCTCGCCGGGGTGGCGGCCGCCGACATCGCGGGCCTCGACGTGGTGACGGTCGACACCCAGGCGCCGCGCCGTTTCGGCGCCGAGAACGAGCTGTTCGCCGCCGGCCGCCTCGACAACCTGTCCTCGGTGTACGCCGGCCTGACCGCGCTGCTGCGGGCCGAGCCGGGCGACGCGATCGCGGTGCTGGCCGCCTTCGACCACGAGGAGCTGGGCTCGGAGAGCCGGTCGGGCGCGTCCGGGCCGTTCCTGGCCGACGTGCTCGAGCGGGTCACGGCCGGGCTCGGCGGCGACCGCGGCGACCTGGCCCGGGCGATCACCCGCTCCTGGTGCCTGTCCGCCGACGCGGGTCACTCGGTGCACCCGAATCGCCCCGACAAGCACGACCCCACGCACCGCCCGGTGGCCGGCCGCGGTCCGCTTCTGAAGATCAACGCCAACCAGCGCTACACCACCGACGCGGTCGGCACCGCGCTCTGGGCCCGCGTCTGCGCCGCGGCGAACGTGTCCTATCAGGAGTTCGTCTCGAGCAACGCGGTGCCCTGCGGCTCGACGATCGGCCCGCTCACCGCGACCCGGCTCGGCATTCCGACCCTCGACGTCGGCGTCCCGTTGCTCTCCATGCACTCGGCCCGTGAGCTCTGTCACATCGACGACCCGGCCTCGCTGTCGGCCGCCGCCGAGGCGTTCTTCCAGGGCGCGTAGAACAACAGAGAAGCCCGGTCCGCGTTGGCGGACCGGGCTTTCCGTTCTCAGTAAGAGTTGTCAGTGGGTCTCAGTAGCGCCCACCGCCGAGTTCGCGCGAGGCCCGGTGATGGGCCTGCATGGCTACCAGGCGAGCGGGGCGGTGCGCCTCAGGTGTGTAGTCACGCTGAGGCCGACGCATTCGGGCCCTGGACAACGCTTCGTGGAAAAGTCTCATCTTCGTAGCTCCATTCGTGCTCATCTTGGGTCTCTGCTTTCGTCTCGTTGGTTCGGGGGGAAAGGGGTCAGGCCGCCAGGCGAACCTGGTTGCGGGACTCGAGGCCGTTAGCGGCGAGCCGCTCCTCGACCTCGACGGCCAGCTCGGCGTCGCGCGCCACATCGGACTTACGCGGACGGCCACGCGGACGCTTGCGCGGAACAACGGCTCCACGCTCGAAGATCTCGCCGCCCCAGACACCCCAGGGCTCGTTCCGCTCGACCGCGCCGGCCAGGCACTCGACGCGCAGCGGGCAGTCCCCGCAGAGCGACTTCGCCAGTTCCAGCTGAGCCGGGGAGTCCGAGAACCACAGGTCCGGGTCGAACTTCCGACAGGGCAGGTTTGCCTCGATGTCGACACTCAAGTCGATCGGGGCCAGCGCCAGACTCATAAAGCCCGGTCACCTCTCTCTTCTTCGACGATCTTCTGGATCGCAGTGCTGGTAACACATCCGGCCGGTAAGCCGGGCAAAAAATTAGGCCGCGGACCCTGTACGGGTTCCGCGGCCTCGAGGTGAGCCGGAGGTCTGGTTTAACAGACCGGCCTTCCTCGAGGCGGGACACCCGTGCCACCATCCGCGTAACGCTTCTTGGAGACATTGATGCCCACGAACCCAGTGGTGCTGGTGGTGCCGGTAGAGCCAGTGGTGCCGTTGATCCCGTTGGTAAGCGGCAGGGCCTGAGCCAGCTCGGCCTGGATCTGGACCTGGTGCACCCGCGAAACCGGAGCCCCATCGGCAGCCAGGAGGACTACCGGCCGGGCAGCCTGAGCCGGAGCAGCAGGCGCGAACAGAGCGCAGGCACGGTTCAGCGGCATCGACGGTCGCTGCCTCATCGTGTAAATCTCCATCGTTGCCACCTCCTCCATATGCCTTGCACTAGTGGTGTTTCCGCTGGCGGGCAGTACCGCTCGCCAACGCGTGTTCTGAGGCTATGCCTGCCCCTACGGCGAGGGCAAACGAATTAACGGACTAGTTTTCAAAGTTTTCTGACGCGCCCCGGGACGCCGCCTCATCGGGGGTCGCGCCACCCACCAGAGCGAAGACCGCCGGGCCGTACTGACCCAGCTTCCGCGGCCCGATCCCGGCGATCGCCAGCAGGTCGGCCGGCGTGCTCGGCCGGCGCTCGGCCATGGCCACCAGCGTCGCGTCGGTGAACACCACGTACGCAGGGACTTTCAGCCCGGCCGCGGTCTGCGCGCGCCACGTCTGGAAGCGCTCGAACAGGTCCTCGTCGAGGTCGGACGGGCAGGTCGGGCAGCGGCCCAGTTTGCGGTCGGCGCCGGCCAGCAGGGTGGCGCCGCAGATCCGGCAGGAGGCCACCTGCGAGCGCCGCCGGTCGGGTTTCCGACTCCGGTCGCCGGCCCGCTCGGTGGGCGACGTGCGCTCGAGCTGGGGCAGGAACCGGCAGGGACGGCGGGTCCGGCCGCCCGCGGAACGGGCCTGGCCGTAGGAGAGCCACAGGTATTGGCGTGCGCGCGTCACCCCGACGTAGAGCAGGCGGCGCTCCTCCTCCAACTGGGCCGGCGTCTTCGCGTACGTCGTGGGAAGCGTCCCGTCGGAGAGACCGACCAGGAAGACCGCGTCCCATTCGAGGCCCTTGGCCGAGTGCAGTGAGGCGAGCGTCACACCTTCGACCGTCGGCGCGTGCTGCTGCTCGGCGCGGCGGGCCAGCTCGTCGTTGAAGGCCGACAGCGTGACGTCCCGCTGCACCGCCCCGGCGTCACCGATCGGCACCAGGGTCGGCGCCTTCGCGTACTCCTCGGCCAGGGTCACCAGCGCGGCCAGCGCCTCCCACTGCTCGCGGGCCGCGCCCCCGGTCGGTGGCTGCTCCCGGGACCAGCCGGTCGCGGCCAGCGCGTCGACCACGGCCTGAACCAACGGCGTCTCGCCCGGCGTCGAGCGGACCGCGGCGCGCAACGCGATCATCGCCTGGCGGATCTCCGGCCGCTCGAAGAACCGCTCGCCGCCGCGCACCACGTACGGCACCTCGGCCTCGGCCAGCGCCTCCTCGTACGTCTCGGATTGGGCGTTGGTGCGGAAGAGGATCGCGATCTCGCTCGCCGTGGTGCCCGACGAGATCAGCTCGCGGCAGCGGCGGGCGACCGCCGCGGCCTCGCCCGCCTCGTCCGGGAAGATCTTCAGCTCGGGCTCGGCGCCGGGCGGCCGCTGGCCGATCAGCTCGAGCCGCAGCCGCGCCTCGTTGCCCCGCGCCTGCCGGATCACCGCGTTGGCCAGACCGACCACCTGCGGGGTCGAGCGGTAGTCGCGGACCAGCCGGACCACCACCGCGTCCCGGCGCAACCGCGGGAAGTCGATCAGGTACGACGCGGTCGCGCCCGTGAACGAGTAGATGGTCTGGCTCGCGTCGCCGACCACCGTGAGGTCGTCCCGGCCGCCGAGCCAGGCGTCCAGCAGCCGCTGCTGGAGCGGGTTCACGTCCTGGTACTCGTCGACGACGAAGTGCCGGTACTGATTGCGGATCTCCTCGGCGACGTCCGAGTGCTCCTCGATGCCCCAGACCGCGGCCCGCAGCATGTCCTCGAAGTCGATCACGCCCTGGCGCCGCTTGAGCGTCTCGTAGGCGGCGAACACCTCGGCGACCTTGGCCGGCTCGTGCGGGGGCTCGCGCAGCGCCTTGGCCGCGGCCACCGCGTACTCTCCCGGCTCGACCAGCGACGACTTCGCCCACTCGATCTCGCCGGCCAGGTCGCGCGCGCCGGTGCGGTCGGCCCGCACGCCGGCCCGGGCCGCGGCGAGGCCGACCATGCGGGCCTTGGACTCGAGCAGCTCGGGCATCTGCCGGCCCTCGAGCAGCCGCGGCGCGAAGTAGCGGACCTGGCGCAGGGCGGCCGCGTGGAACGTGCGGGCCTGCACGCCGCCGGCGCCGAGCGCGCCGAGCCGGGCGCGCATCTCGGCGGCGGCCCGCGCGGTGAACGTGACGGCGAGGATGTGCCGGGCGCTGACCTCGCCGGTGAGCGTGCGGTAGGCGATGCGGTGGGTGATCGCGCGGGTCTTGCCGGTGCCGGCGCCGGCCAGGATGCAGACCGGGCCGGCGGGCGCGGTCACCGCCGTCCGTTGCTCGGGGTCGAGCCCGGCCAGCACCGCATCAGTCCGCACAACAGGGAATCATGGCACTCGGGTCTGACGTTGTGCCGGAAGGCGGAGTGCCATGTGACCCATCCGAAGGGATCCTGACCGATGTTGACCATGTATTCGACGTCCTGGTGCGGCTATTGCCACCGGCTCAAGTCGCAGCTCGATCGGGCGGGCATCGCCTACGACGTCGTCGACATCGAGCAGGACGAGGCGGCCGCCGAGTTCGTGCAGAGCGTGAACGGCGGTAACCGCACGGTTCCGACCCTGCGTTTCGACGACGGCTCGGCGCTGACCAACCCGTCCATCGTCCAGGTCAAGGATCATCTGGCGACCCTCGCCGCCTGACCCCGGCTCGCTAGGCCGCGACGAGAGTCGCGGCCTTTTCCTCGGCCTCGGCGATGATCGCGTCGAGCTCGGCGTCACCCAGCGCGAGCTCGTCGGCAAGAGAAGCAAACAGCAGCAGATGTACGCCGAGAAGGACGCCCCCGTCGATGTCACCGGTCGGCACGATCTCGCCGAGGGCCGCGCGCACCAGCATCTCGGCGTCGAGCAACGGCAGCGCCGCGAGGGCGTGCTCGTGGACGGCCGCGGCCACGGTTCGGCTGATCTCGGCGAGGGCGGTGTCGGCCTCGAACCGTCGGCGCACGACCAGACCGAAAGCGATCTCCCAGACCCGGCGTGCCGACTCGTCGATCTCCCCGGCCGGCGACCCGAACCGGGCCGGAGCCTCGTCCCGCGCGGCTCGGCGCAGGTAGCGGCCCGCCTCGGTGACGATGACGCCGGCCGCGGGAACCGCACCCGGCGGCAGCTGACCGGAGAGCGCACCCATCCCCGGCTGCGCCTCACCCTCCGGCGCCGCGGTCGCCGGCTCCTGGTGTTCCGCGCCACGCTGCGACCGCCGCCGCGGCCGCTCCTCATCGCGAGGCGCCGCCGGCTCTTCATGCTCCGCGGCGGCCTGCGACCGCAGCCGTAGCCGACCCACCGGCTCCGCGCCGCCGTCCGATCGCGGCCGCGACCGACCCGCCGGCTCCTCGCGCTCCGCGCCACCCAGCGATCGCCGCCGCGAACGGCCCGCCGGCTCCGCTTCGCGAGGCGCCGCCGGCTCGTCGTGATCCGCGCCGCCCGGCGAACGCCGCCGCGACCGGCCCGCCGGCTCCGCCTCGCGCGGCGCCGCCGACGCGTCGGGGCGTGAGTCGTCGCGGTGTGCTTCGTTGTTCGGGTCGTGGCGCGAGCGGCGCCGGTTCTTCTTCACATCGTCCTCCGGCCGACGACCCGGTTGCGCGGCCGGTCGAAGCGGGCCACCCGCTGCTCGGCCTGGTCGACCAGCGCCAGCAGGTCGGCGGCGGGGATGCCCGGCGGCCGGGCCAGGTCGCCGACGACGTGGCAGATCAGCTCGAAGCGGCGCAGATCGGCCAGCCCGTGCGCGAGCTCCGGCTCGCCGATGGCCGCCCGGATCAGGGCCTCGGCCTCGCGGGCGAGCTCGCCGCCGGACGGGAGCGACCGGTAGTCCAGCAGGTCGCGCACGTAGCGCGTGACATCCCGCGGCTCACGCCCGACGAAGCTGCGGCGAACCGCCACGGTGAACAGCTCGCGCAGCAGCCGGACGGCCCGCGGCGAGTCGCTGAGACGAGACAGCGACCGGGCCGGGTACTCCTCCCCGAGTGCTTCGAGGATGAGCCGCCCGGCCGCGGTCGCCGCTTTGTCTAATGTCCCGGTTTGCCCCACATGCGGACTCTAACCGGTCCTTATGGGATGAGAGCCGGAATGCTGGAGTCGAGCAGGCCCCGCTCCTTCAGCGCGCCGTAGAGCGGCGTCGTCGCCGGGTAGTGGCCCCACGCGTGGTCGCCGGTGCCGTCGCCCTCGGGGCAGTGGCCGAGCAGCTGCTTCTGCACCGGGTTGAGCTTGTCGAACCACGGCTCGTTGGGCAGGTGCGCGGTCTCGTCGCGGCCGGCGATCCAGCGGTACGTGTACCCGAAGAACGCGCCCATGCGGGTGAACGTCGAGTAGTTGTCGGAGCGCGCGTGCCAGATGCGCCGGTCGAAGACGACCAGGTCGCCCGGCTTCGCGGTGATCTGGGTCGCGCCCTCGGGCTGCGGCCACGGAACGCCACGGCTCGGCGGGCCGGGCAGCCAGTTGGTCTTGTGGCTGCCGGGGATCACGGTGAAGTTGCCGCGGCCGGTCTCGCTGACGTCGGAGAACCAGAACGCCAGCTTCACCGAGAACATCGGGCGCGGGTCGGTCTCGATCTCCCGGTTCTGGCGGCCACCGTCCTGGTGCCAGTGCCACCATTCCTTCTGCTGCTCGTGGATCTGCGGGTGCACGTCCACGTGGGAGTGGTAGATGTGGGTGTTCCACCCCAGCATCGACCAGATGTACTTGAAGGCGACCGGGTGGTCGATCAGGTAGGCCAGCTCGGGGACGGACGTCACCGCGGAGAGCTGGTGCAGAGCGCCGGTCGCGTTCAGCCCGTGGCCACCGGGCTCCTGGGCCCGCTCGTAAGCGGCCTGGATCGCGTTGCGCCCGACCTCGATCTCGCTCTCACTGAGCACGCCGGGGATGACGAGAATGCCGTCCCGGTCGAACTGGGCGCGCTCGTCGTCCGTCATGGGCGCCCAGGCGGGCGCCTCCACCTGCGTCATCGAAAATCCACCTCTCGGTCTTTGTAGTTCGAGACGCAGCAGAGGCCCGTTTTGGTTACTGGTGAAGCGAAAAACTTTTCTACTTCGATGAAGACCGATGCGTTATCGGGTGAAACCACCCAACCAGGTCTCAATGAGGTAGAACGCGATCGAGGACCGCATCGGCAGGCTCATCCGGACGCCGGTCTCCGGGTGCACGAAGTCGCCGGCGATCATCTTGGCGATGTCGTCCCGGGTGAACCAGTGAGCCTCGTCGATCTCCTCGGGGTCGAGACGCAGCTCCTCGGCGGGGTCGGCGGTGGCGTGGAAGCCGAGCATCAGCGAGCCCGGGAAGGGCCAGGACTGGCTCCCGGCGTACGTCAGGGTGAGCAGTGGGATGCCCACCTCCTCGCCCACCTCGCGCAGCACCGCGGCCTCGGCCGACTCGCCGGGCTCGACGTAACCGGCCAGGCAGGAGAAGCGCGTCACGCCGTCGGTGACGGGCCAGGTGGCGTTGTGGCCGAGCAGGCAGCGGCCCTCCGGACCGGTCACGCCGTCGTGCACCAGCACGATCATCGCCGGGTCGGTGCGCGGCCACATGTCGTTGCCGTCGCTGTCGCGCCGCACCCAGCCGGCCTCGACCGCCGTGGTGGCCAGGCCGGTGCGCGGCGAGAAGCCGTGACTGGCGTGCCAGTTGGCGAGCGCGGCGGCCGTGGTGAACAGGCCCGCGTCCCGGTCGTTCAGCAGGTGGCCCACGTCGCGCAGGCTGACCACCCGCGCGCCCTCGACCTCGGGCAGCGGGGCCGCGACCGCCCACAGCGCGGCGCCCTCCGGGTCGACGCCGAGGAACCAGTGCTCGGCGCCCTCCGGCGCGTCGGCCGAGGGCACCAGCACGAGGCCGGCGCCGCCCTCGGGCCGGTCCTCGACCAGGGCCCGGCCGCCGCGCGGGTCGACGATCAGCACGAGGCCGCGGCTCCAGGCCTCGGCCAGCCAGGCCTCGTCGCGGCGACGCAGCCCGGAGCGGTCGAGCGTGCTACGGGCCAGCGGCGGGGTCGCGGGGAACTCGGGAGTGCTCACGCGTCGCCGCGCACGACCTGGGTGAGGGCGGCGAGCGGGGCCTCCACCTTCTCCGCGTCGCCGAGCACGACGGTTACCGCCTGGGTCGGCGCCAGGAAGCGCGCAGCGACCTCGGCCACGTCGTCCAGCGTCGCCGTGGCCAGGGCCGCCGAGTGCCGGCGCAGGTGCTCGAGGCGCAGGCCGAAGCTCGCGTACATGCTGGCCAGCCCGGCCAGCCCGGCCTGGGTCGACATGCCGAGCCGGAGCGTGCCCAGCGCGTACCTCCGGGCCTGCTCGAGCTCCTCCTCCGACGGCGGCAGGCTCGCTATCCGGCCCAGCTCGTAGAAGGTCTCGAGCAGGGACGGGCCGGTCACCTCGGTCGCGACCTCGGCCGCCACCAGCAGCGCCGAGCCGGCCAGGTAGTGCTCGATCGCGGTGTGCGGGCCGTACGTGTAGCCCTTGTCCTCGCGCAGGTTCTCGACCCAGCGGGAGGAGAAGTAGCCACCGAAGATCATGTTGGCGAGCTGAAGGGCCGCGTACTGCGGGTCGGTGCGGGGCAGCGCGGGCAGCGCCATCCGCAGCGACGACTGCACCGAGCCGGGCCGGTCGACCAGCAGCAGCGGGCCGGGCTCGAGCGCCGGCGTCTCCGGCACGGTCTCGTCGCGGCCGGGCCCGGTCCAGCTGCCGAGCGCCTTCTCGGCGGCGTCGATCGCCTTCTCCGGGTTGATGTCGCCGACCAGCACCAGCACGGCGCCGTCCGGGCGGACCCGGTCGGCGTGCAGGCCGCGCAACTGGGCCGGGCGCACGGCGCGGACCTGCTCCGGCTCGGGGGTCTGGATCGCGTACGGATGCTTGCCGTACATCCGCTTGAGCAATGCCGTCCGCGCGATGTGCGCGGGCTGGCTGAGCGCCACGTTGATGTGGTCGACCAGGCGGTCCCGCTCGGTGGCGACCTCGGCGTTCGGGTAGGCCGGGTCGGTCAGCACCGCGGCCAGGATCTCCAGCATCCGGTCGAGGCCGCTCGCCAGCGCGTTGCCGGTGACCAGCAGCCGGTCGGGGTCGAGGCCCGCGGAGAGCCCGCCGCCGACCGCCTGGAGCTCGGCCGCGATGTCCACGCTCGACATCGTGCCGGTGCCGGTGAACAGCGCCTGGGAGAGCAGCGTGGCCCGGGGCAGCGGCGCCTTGCTGAACGGGACCCGCAGCCGCAGCTCGACCAGCGGCACCGACGAGCGCCGGATCGCGATCACGGTGAGGCCGCCCGGCAGCGTGCGCTCGACCTGGCGGGGCAGCTTCAGCTTGGCGTCCGGCACGAGGTCGGGCAGGGTCTTGGCGGTCATGCGGTAACTCCCGGTTGGACCTCGACAACGGCACGGTTGTCGGGCTTGAGACTGGAGGCGGCGGCGATGATCTGCGCGTCGGTCACCTCGCCGACCAGCTTGGGCAGCTCGTTGAGCAGCTCGGGACGGCCGCGCTGGAGCTCCAGCACGGCCATCGGCAGCGCCCGGCCGAGCACGGCGTCGGTGTCGCGCAGCAGGTGGGTGGCGATGCGGGCCTGGACTCGCTCGAGCTCGCCCGGCGCCAGCCCGTCCTGGACCAGGCGGTCGAGCTCCTCGTCGGCGGTGCGCAGCACCTTCTCGGCGTCGCCGCCGGGCGGCATGTGCGCCTGCAGCAGCAGCGCCGTCGGGTTGCGCACCTGGAACTCGTCGCCCATGAAGCCGATGTAGCCGCCGATGCTGGTGACCGAGCGGTCGCGCTGCACCAGACGCTCGACCAGCCGGGACGCCTCGCCGTCGGTGAGCACCTCGGCGAGAACCACGTACGGCAGGTAGTCCTCGAAGGCGGCGATCGGGTCCGGCACCCGCCAGGCGGCGGCCACGCCGGGCAGCGGGGCGAGCCGGTCGGTGTAGACGTCGCGGCGCTCGCCGTCGAGGCTGGGCTCGTCGAAGTCGGGCAGCACGGGCGCGGGCCGGGCCGGCACGTCGCCGAAGTGCCGCCGGATCATCGCGGTCGCCTCGGCCACGTCGAAGTCGCCGGCGACCGCGAGCGTGGCGTTGCCGCTGGCGTAGTACCGGTCGAAGAAGGCGACCGCGTCGTCGACGGTGGCGGCCTCGAGGTCGCCGAACGAGCCGTAACCGTCGTGGGAGTTGGCGAACGTCTCGAACATCACCGGCGGCAGCTTCAGCCACGGGAAGCCGCCGTACGGCCGGTTCAGGACGTTGACCCGGATCTCCTCCTTGACCACGTCGATCTGGTTCAGCAGGTTTTCCTCGGTGAGGCGGGGCCCGCGCATCCGGTCGGCCTCGAGGAAGAGCGCCCGCTCGAGGGCGCCGGCCGGCAGCACCTCGAAGTAGTCGGTGTAGTCGAGGTGGGTGGAGCCGTTGAAGGTGCCCCCCGCGCCCTGCACGTGCCGGAAGTGAGCGAGCTTCTCCAGGTTTTCCGAGCCCTGGAACATCAGGTGCTCGAACAGGTGGGCGAAGCCCGTGCGGCCCTCCGGCTCGGAGCGGATGCCCACGTCGTAGACCACCGCGACGCCCACGACCGGGGCGCTGCGGTCGGGCGTGAGAACCACCCGCAGGCCGTTGTCCAGGGTGAATCGCTCGACCGGGTACTTCGTTGCGGGGATCTTGCTTCTGCGCGCCACGGACTGACATTAGCGCGCTGCGTGTTCACCTGCGCGACTGCAGGTCACCGATCACCGGGCGCTTCCCGCCATGCGGTCGCGGGTTGACGAGCCTTTCCCACCTCGTCCATTATTCCCATGCAACAGATAGAGAAAGCAGAGTTTCGGACGGCGAGGAGGTGAGCGGATCGTGTACGTCTCGGCGCGGACCGATTACGCCGTACGGGCCATGCTCGCCATCACGGCCGAGCAGCCACATCTGGTCAAGGCCGCCGAGCTGGCCGCCGTCCAGGACATCCCGCTCAGCTTCCTGCAAGGGATCCTGCTCGACCTGCGCCGCGCCGGCCTGCTGCACAGCCACCGCGGGGTGGACGGCGGCTACGCCCTGGCCCGCCCGGCCGGCGAGATCACGGTGGGCGACGTGGTCCGGGCCGTGGGCGGCGCGCTGACCACCGTGCGGGGACTCCCCACCAGCACCACGACCTACCACGGCGCCGCCACCGGGCTGCGCGACGTGTGGGTCGCCGTCGAGGAAGCCATCGAGGGCGTCGTCGACCACAAGACCCTGGCCGAACTCTCCCCGCTACCCAGCCAATAGAACCTAGGAGTGAGCATGAGCTCCCGCACCGTACGTGCGCTCGCCCTCGCCGCCACCGCCCTGATAGCCGCGACCGCCCTCACCGCCTGCGGTGACGACAAGGACAGCGCCGCCGCCTCGGGTGGCAGCGCGGCCGAGGCGTCGACGATCAAGCTCGGCTACTTCCCGAACATCACCCACGCGCCCGCTCTCATCGGCGTCGACAAGGGCTTCTTCCAGGAGGCTCTGGGCAGCACCAAGCTCGACGCCAAGACGTTCAACGCCGGCCCGGCCGCCCTCGAGGCGCTGCTCTCCGGCGCGGTCGACGCCACGTACATCGGCCCGAACCCGGCGATCAACGGGTGGTCGCAGTCGAAGGGCCAGGCCCTGAAGATCATCGCGGGCAGCACCTCGGCCGGCGCCGGTCTCGTGGTCAAGCCCGGCATCAACACCGCGGCCGACCTCAAGGGCAAGAAGCTCGCCACGCCGCAGCTGGGCAACACCCAGGACGTCGCGCTGCGCGCCTACCTCAAGCAGAACGGTCTCAACGCCGACGCCCAGGGCGGCGGCGACGTCTCGATCCTCCCGCAGGACAACGCGACCACGCTGCAGGCGTTCGCCCAGGGCGCGATCGACGGCGCCTGGCTGCCCGAGCCGTACTTCAGCCGGCTCCAGCTCGAGTCCGGCGCCAAGGTCCTGGTCAACGAGAAGGACCTGTGGCCGGGCGGCGAGTTCGTGACGACCCACCTGATCGTCTCGCAGCAGTTCCTGAAGAAGTACCCGGGCACGGTGAAGAAGCTCCTCCAGGGCCATCTGAAGGCGCTCGACTACATCAAGACCGACAACGCGGGCGCGCAGGCGGCGGCCAACGAGCAGATCAAGGCGCTGTCCGGCAAGGCGCTGAAGGACAACGTGCTCGCCGCGTCGTTCAAGAACCTCAGCTTCACCGCCGACCCGATCGCCTCCTCCCTGTTCACCAGCGCTCAGCACGCCCAGGACGTCGGCCTGCTCAAGCCCGTCGACCTCAAGGGCATCTACGACCTCGGTCCGCTGAACGAGCTGCTCAAGGCGGCCGGTCAGCCCGAGGTGAGCGACGCCGCGGCCTGAAACGAGGGATCACCATGAGCCTCCTGGAACACACCGACGTCCGTACCGATGCGGTCGTCCGCCTCGAGAACGTCTCCAAGCAGTACGGGTCGGGCAACGGCGCGCTGCTGGCGCTCGACCACGTCTCGCTGACGGTCCGGCAGGGCGAGTTCGTCTGCCTGCTGGGCGCCTCCGGATGCGGCAAGAGCACGCTGCTCTCGCTGGTCGCGGGCCTCGACCGGATCAGCGGCGGCAACCTCGACATCGGCGGCCGGCACGTCTCGCTGATGTTCCAGGAGGCCGCCCTGTTCCCCTGGCTGTCCGTCGCCGGCAACGTCGAGCTGCCGCTGCGGTTGCAGGGCGCCGGCAAGGCCGAGCGCCGGAAGCGGGCCGAGGAGCTGCTGGAGATCGTGCGGCTGAGCGGCTTCGGCCACAAGCGGCCGCACGAGCTCTCCGGCGGCATGCGCCAGCGCGTGGCCCTCGCCCGCGCGCTGGCCCAGAACGCCGACATCCTGCTGATGGACGAGCCGTTCGGCGCACTCGACGCGATGACCCGCGACATCCTGCACGACGAGCTCGAGCGGATCTGGCGGGAGCAGGAGCTCACCGTCCTGTTCGTGACCCACAACGTGCGCGAGGCGGTGCGCCTCGGCGACCGCGTCGTGCTGCTCAGCAGCCGGCCCGGCCGGGTGATCGAGGACTTCCCGGTCACCCACAACCGGCCGCGCCGCATCGACTCGCCCGAGGTGTCCGGCCAGGCCGCCGAGATCACCGACCGGCTCCGCGCGGAGGTGGCCCGCCATGCCAACTAAGTTCCCGTCCGCCCGCGCCGGGCTCGAGGGTCTGGCCGGCGAGACCGCCGGCCCGGTCGCCACGTCGGAGCAGGCCAACGAGGTCTCCGGCCTCGACGCGCTCGAGCTGGCGCCCAAGAGCGACAAGGGCACGGTCGGCAAGCGGATCTGGCGCAGCGCCTGGCCCAAGCTGCTGGCCATCGCGATCGTGCTGCTCGTCTGGCAGATCGTCGTGTGGTCGCACTGGAAGCCCGACTACGTGCTGCCCGGCCCGGCCACCGTCTTCGGCGACCTCGGCGGCGTGCTCACCGACGGCGGTTTCTGGGACGGCGTACGGCTGACCCTGACCCGGGCGCTGACCGGTTTCGCGCTGGCGGTGCTGATCGGCACCGTGGTCGGCGCGGCCGTCTCCCGGTTCGCCCCGTTGCGGGCCGCCATCGGCTCGCTGATCACCGGCCTCCAGACGATGCCGTCGATCATGTGGTTCCCGCTGGCGATCCTGCTCTTCCAGATCAGTGAGAGCGCGATCCTGTTCGTGGTCGTCATCGGCGCCGCGCCGTCGGTGGCCAACGGCCTGATCAGCGGCATCGACTACGTGCCGCGCACCTGGCTGCGGGTCGGGCAGGTGCTGGGCATGAAGGGCGTCGCGAAGTACCGGCACCTGATCCTGCCGGCGTCACTGCCCTCGTTCATCTCCGGCCTCAAGCAGGGATGGGCCTTCTCCTGGCGGAGCCTGATGGCGGGCGAGCTGCTGGTCATCGTGCCGGGGGCGCTCTCCATCGGCGTACGCATGCAGCAGGCCCGCGATTTCTCCGACTCGAGCCTGGTGATCAGCTACATCATCGTCGTCCTGGTGATCGGCATCCTGATCGACGTGGTGTTCAACGCCGCCGACAACGCCCTGCGCAAGCGCTGGGGTCTCACGGGAAGCTAGAACACCCGCACCGACTTCATGACGTCGTCGACCACGTAGTCCCACTGCTTGTGGGTGCCGGGGATCGACACGTACAGGACCGCCGCCGTCGGCCTGCCGACGTCGATGACCGCCACCGCCGAGAGCTCGTCGGTGGCGGTCAGCCCGGCCTCGTGGAAATGCAGGCGGAACTGGCTGAGGTAGGCCGGCCGCCCGCCGATCGTGGTCAGCCCGTCCTTGATCCGCTCCAGCGTGTTGGGCTGCGGGTAGTACTCGGCCCGCACGTCCGCCGCCACCTGCTGCCCCACACATTCGAGGTTGAGCGTCACCGCGTCGTTGTCGGCCGCCGGCACCGCGGCCGACAGGATCGACGCGTGGTACTCGCCGCCGCGGTAGGTCTCGGTCACGAAGTGCTGGCCCATCTTGTACGGCACCTCGAGCGTCCCGGCCCGCCACACCGTGGTCCACGGCACCCAGGGCGCCCCGTACGCCTTGTAGGAGATGCCGGCGTCGGTGTCGGTCGTGCGGGCCCCGGTCGCCGGCGGCAGGGCGCTCGGCGTCTGCGTGGGCGCCGGGCTCGGCGAGCCGGTCGGCGCCGGGCAGGCCTGGGCGAGCGGCGGCCGCACGTCGGTCGGCGCCGACGCCTTGCTGCGGAACGGGTTGCCGTCCGAGGAGAAGACCAGCGCCAGCAGGATCGTCAGACCGATCGCGAGGATGCCACCCGCGACGCCCGCGAAGATCCGGATCTGCCGCCGGCGACGCTTCGGGCCGTCCGGCTTCGGTGGAGCCTCCGGAGGCGGGGGCGGCGGCGCGAGCAGCGAACCGGCCGATCCCGTCACCATGCCCGAGGCGAACCGGTCGCCGGGCCGCTGCCAGGCGAAGGTCTCCGGGTTCGGCTCAGACATGAATCCCAGTGAACACCACGCCGCTGAGAATCGGGTCACGGCGGCGGTGGCCGATGATCGAGCCAGGCGCTACGGCGTCAGCGCGGCGCCGCCGTCCGGCTGCTCGTCGCCGACCAGGCGGACGACGTGGTCCTGCACGGTCGCCACCTCGGTTGCGCCGGGCGGCGTCGCCGGGTACCACGGCGCGAAGACGACGACCAGCACCAGGGCCAGGCCGACGCAGGCCACGGCGAGCACGAACGCCAACTCACGACGGGCGGGCGTGCTGCGCATGTGTGTCTCCCCCCGTCGGCGCACAGTCGTCTTAGGTAAAGACGCACCAGAGCCCTCACTGGTTGCACCCCGATCCAGCCGATCTTCAGGGAGTTCGGCTACCGTCTTTCCATGGAACTCGTGTATCCCCCGGTCATCGCCTTAGCCAAGACGATGTTCCGCGCGCTCGACCTAGGCATCCAGGTCGACGGCGCCGAGCACATCCCGCGTGAGGGCGGTGCGGTGCTGGCGAGTAACCACGTGAGCTACCTCGACTTCATCTTCTGCGGCCTGGCCGCCCAGCCGGCCAAGCGGCTGGTCCGCTTCATGGCCAAGAAGTCGGTCTTCGACCACAAGGTGAGCGGCCCGCTCATGCGCGGCATGCGGCACATCCCGGTCGACCGCGACGCCGGCGCCGCCTCGTTCCGCGAGGCGACCAACGCGCTCAAGGGCGGCGAGGTGGTCGGCGTCTTCCCCGAGGCGACGATCAGCGAGTCGTTCACGGTGAAGGAGCTGAAGTCGGGCGCGGTGCGGCTGGCGCGCACGGCCAAGGTGCCGCTGATCCCGATGGTGGTCTGGGGCCCGCACCGGCTCTGGACCAAGGGGCACAAGAAAGAGCTGACCAAGCGGCACGTGCCCGTGCTGATCAAGGTGGGCGAGGCCATCGAGATGCCCAAGGGCACGTCGCCCGACGCGCTCTCGGCGGTCCTCAAGGAGCGGCTCAGCGGCCTGCTCGACGCGGTCCAGCGGGCCTACCCGGAGAAGCCGTCGGGCCCCGACGATCGCTGGTGGCTGCCGGCGCACATGGGTGGCACCGCGCCGCTGCCCGAGGCCGCCGCCGTATGAAAAGCAAGGCGCTATGAAGAACGGCGCCGCACCCCTGGCGGGATGCGGCGCCGGACTTGTTGTTGACCTCGTGAATCAGACAGCGCGGATGTTCGCGGCCTGCGGGCCCTTCTGGCCCTGGGTCACCTCGAACTCGACTCGCTGGTTCTCCTCGAGGCTGCGGTAGCCAGACATCTGGATCGCGGAGAAGTGGGCGAAGACGTCGGCGCCGCCGTCGTCGGGGGTGATGAACCCAAAGCCCTTGTCCGCGTTGAACCACTTCACAACGCCGGTAACCATGATCGTCTCCTCGACGGTCGATCGCTCCTGCCCATTATGGACAGGTGCGAGGTGGTAAGACCCGGATTCTCCGAGTCTCGTGTCGCCGTACTGATCGCCCGCACCGGAGAACCCGGGTTACGACAAAGAGCGCCTGGGGCAGAATTCCCCACAGGCGCTCCTAAGTACTTGGCAAACCAAACGAACAACGGCTGGAGCGTAGCACGACTGAGGAGGCTCGGCGGTGATCGGCGCACAAATGGCATCACGACTGAAAGAGGCCGGGCTCGCATGGAAACCCACGCTCGGCGATCGCTTCGCGATTCCCGACCGTGACCTGGACGAAGAGGTGTTCGTCCTGAGCAACATGACCATCCAGGTGTACTCGGTGCCGGAGGGACGGGTGATCGGTTTCAACGGCACCACGGAGTGGGCGCTGGACGACGTCGAGATCGACGAGGCGATCTGGCTTCCGCGGGAGGACCAGCTGCGGGAGCTGCTGGGCGGCACCTTCCGGCAACTGCGGCGGGATCTTGACGCGTACGAGGTGAGCATCGACCTGCTCGGGGAGGAACGGCGCTTCGAGGCGCCGACGGCCGAAGAGGCGTACGCCGGCGCCCTGCTGCATCTGCTCGCCGCGGCCGGCGCCGCCTAGGGACCGGTCTCCGGAACCTCCGCCACCAGGGCGGCCAGCGCGTCGGCGTCCAGGAGATCGTGCGGGCGCACGGTGACCTGCTCGCGCACGTAGTGGAAGCCGGCGCGCACCCGGTTGACCGGCACCCCGGCGAGCGAGGCCCAGGCGATCCGGTACGCCGAGAGCTGCACCGCGGCCGCCTCGGCCTCGACCCCGGTCGGTCGCCGGCCGGTCTTCCAGTCGATCACGTCGTACCGGTTGGCCGGCTCGGCGAAGACCGCGTCCATCCGGCCCCGCACCACGACACCGGCCACCGAGGTCGCGAACGGCACTTCCACCTCGACCGGGGTGCGATCGGCCCACTCGCCACTCAGGAACGCCTCCTGCAGGGCGGTCAGCTCCTCGTCGCCGGCCGCGTCGTCGTCGGCGGCGCCCGGCAGCTCGTCGATGTCGATCAGGCGGGCCGAGCCGAACCGCTGCTCCAGCCAGGCGTGGAAGGCGGTGCCGCGGCGGGCGTACGGCGCGGGCCGTTGCGGAAGCGGCCGGCGCAGCGATCGGGCCAGCCCCTGCGGGTCGCGCCGCAGCACCACCAGCTGCGACACCGAGAGATGGCCGGGCAGCGCCACCTCGATCGGCCCGTCCCGGCGCGACCGCTCGTCCCGCTCGGCCAGCAGCAGGTCGGCCTCCCGCCGCCAACGGGCGATGTCCGGATCGTCGGACGCTTCCGCTTTTGCTTCGGGTTCGGGCAGCCCCACCAGGTCGGCCGCGAAACCGGCCCGGGCGGCGATCTCCGGCTCGCTCGCGGCCAGGTCGGCGAAGGCCTCGGCCACGGACGCGTCGGGGTCGGCGATCATGCGGCGGATCAGGTCGGCCGCCGCGGTCATGGCCGGGCGGCGGCGGCCCAGCGGGTCGAACGGCCACTCGGCCGCGGCGACCTCGGCCCCCGACGGGTTCGCCTCGTCCGGGGCGGGCTCCGGCGCCCACGCGGTGACCAGGCCGGCGCCGGCCTCGCAGGTCGCGCGGATCTCGTCGAGGAACACGGAGGGGCCGCGCGGCTTCTTGACCGCCTCGCCCCACCAGTAACCCGAGCAGAGCAGCAGGCGGCGGGGGCGGGTCACCGCCACGTAGGCGAGCCGGCGCTCCTCCCGCTCGTCGTGCTCCCGCCATTTGCGCCCGAAGTCGGAGACCGCCGCGACCACGCCCTTCTGGTCGGTCGCGTCGGCGAGGTCGAGCTCGGGCAGGCCGTCGGCGTCGCCGCGCAGCGGGAACGGCAGCACGCCGATGCCCATCAGGTAGTGGTCGCTGGCCCGGACCAGCCCCGGCCAGACGCCCTTGCTGAGGCCGGCCACCGACACGACGTCCCACTCCAGGCCCTTGGCCGCATGTGCGGTGAGGATCTGGACCGCGCCCTCGACCACGTCGACCTGGCCCGGCTCGAGGCCGCGCTCCTCCTCCTCGGCCGCGGCCAGGAACGCCAGGAAGCCGGCCAGGGTGCCGCCGTCGGTCTCGGCCGCGTAGCGGGCCGCCACGTCGCCGAGCGCGTCCAGGTGACCGCGGGCCAGTCCGGCGTCGCCGGCCCGCCAGCCGCGCACGGCCACCTCGACGTCCAGGCCGATGGTGCGCTCGATGTCCGCCACCAGGTCGGGAAGGGGCTGGTCGAGGCGCTGCCGCAGGGCGCTGAGCTCCCGGCTGAACGTGCGGAGGCGGGCGTAGCCCTCGGCCGAGTACTGCTGCGGGGCGCCCAGATCGGCCATCGCCTCGATCAGGGTGGCGTCGTCCAGGTGGTCGGCCAGGAAGTCCTCCGGGTCGGCGCGGTTGACCACCTCGGCGCGGGCCGCGGCCAGGCCCCGGGACCGGCGGTGCAGGGCCACCAGGTCGCGCGGGCCGATCCGCCAGCGGGCGCCGGTCAGCAGGCGGAGCAGCGAGGCGCCGTCGGTCGGGTCGGCCAGCACCCGCAGCGTGCAGACGACATCGCGTACCTCCGGGGTATCGAGCAGACCGCCCAGGCCGACCACCTCGACCGGCAGGCCCCGCGCGCGCAACGCCTGCTCGATCACGGGGATCTGGCTGCGCACCCGCACCAGGACGGCGCTGGTCGGCCGCTTCTCGACGGGGATCTGCTCGGGCGCCGCGTCGAGCATGCCGGCCGTGATCTGCCAGGCCCGCAACATCTGGTCGGCGATCCAATCGGCCTCATCCGCGTACGTCGTGAGCAGCGCACAGCTCACCGTCCGGCCCCCGACGCTGGTCGCCACCCGCGGTGCCGCCTCGAGCGTGGCCACCCGCGCGCCGGCCGCCCGCAGCGGCCGGGACAGCTCGTTGGCCACCTGGAGGATCTCGGGCCGGTTCCGCCAGCTCTTGGTCAGGCTCAGCACCCAGGCGTCCCCGCCGTCCGGTCGCGTGAACTCCCCCGGAAAGCGGTCGAGCGTGCCCGCCGACGCCCCGCGCCACCCGTAGATCGACTGGCAGGGATCGCCCACGGCGGTGACCGGGTGGCCGCCGCCGAAGAGCGCGTTCAGCATCGTCACCTGGGCGTGGCTGGTGTCCTGGTACTCGTCGAGCAGCACGATCCGGAAGCGGCCGCGCTCGATCTCGCCGACCGCCGGGTGATCGCGCGCGACCCGCGCCGCGCGGGCCATCTGGTCGCCGAAGTCCATCGCCTCGATGTCGAGCTTGCGCTGCTCGAACAGGCGCACGAGGGGCAGCAGCGTGAGCCGGTGCCGCTGCCGCTGGAGCACGTCGGCGACGTCCTTGTAGACCCGGCCCGGCAGCTCCTGGACCTCGGCGAAGAAGCGGCCGGTCCAGGCGGCCAGCTCGTCCGGGGCGACCAGGTGCTCGGCGAGCTCGGAGGCGAGCGCCAGCACGTCGTCGGTGACGGTGCCGGGCGCGCGGTTGAGGCCGGTCATCTCGCCCGTGTAGGCGCGGACCAGCGAGTCGACGATCTGCCAGCGGGCGGCCTCGGTGAGCAGCCGGGCCGACGGCTCGTAGCCGGCGCGCAGTCCGTGCTCGGTGACGATGCGGGCCGCGTACGAGTGATAGGTCGAGATCGTCGCCTCGCCGACCAGCGCATCGTCGCGTCCCAGTCGCCGCACGAGCTGGCCGAGGCGGGCCCGGACGCGGTGGGCGAGCTCGCCGGCGGCCTTGCGGGTGAAGGTGAGGCCGAGGATCTGGTCGGGGTGCGCATAACCGTTGGCGACCAGCCAGACGACCCGGGAGGCCATCGTCTCGGTCTTGCCCGAGCCGGCGCCGGCCACCACCAGCAACGGCTCGACCGCGGCCGAGATGATCGCGGCCTGCTCGGCGGTCGGCGGCGGCAGGCGCAGCAGCCTGGCCAACTCGGCCGGCGTGTAGCGCGGTCCCGAGTCGGCACGACGGCGTGGCGCCGCCGGTTCGTCGGCGAAGAGGCTGGGCTGGGTCACTGCGTATCTTCTACTACCTGGCGCCCCTTGCCGGAGATCGGGCAGCTGGTGCGGACCGGGCAGACCCGGCACCGGCTGTTCGCCACCGCGGCGAAGGTCGCGGCGGCCATCGTCTCGGCGGTGCGGCGGACCATCGCGTACGCCCATTGCGGGTCGGTCGCGTCGGAGAGCGGAACCTGCATCTGCTCCCGCGCGTCCTTGCCCGGCCCGAGCTGCACCAGCGCGGCGCCCCCGCTCTGATCGCCGTGGTCGCCGAACGCCCCCGCCTCGACCGCCGCCTGATAGCCGGCGAGCTGAGCGTGCTCCCCGAGATCGGCCGCGGAGACGGTGGTGGTCTTGCCCGTCTTGAGGTCGATGACCACCAGCCGCCCCTCCTCGTCGATCTCGAGCCGGTCGACCCGGCCGGTGAGATCGATCGGCCGCTTCTCATCCTCGAGCCGCACGGTGAACTCGTGCTCGATGGCGAGCAGCCGCCGCGGATTGGCGGCGAGCCAGCGCAGAAGCTTGTCCACCATGCCCTGCGCCCGCTCCTGCTCGGGGCCGGCCAGCCACCGGGCGGCGAGCTCGATCGCATCGAACCGGGCCGAAACATACTCGACCAGCTTCTCCCGATCGGAGTTGGCATCCTCGGCGAGCATGGCGGCGGCGTGCACCAGATTGCCGACCCCTTGCGCCGGCCCCGGCGGCGCGGCCCCGCCATGCCGTTCGAGCAGCCATCGAAGGCTGCACCGGAGCGCGCTCTCCATCGAGGACGGCGTGACCTTGACGGGATCCCCTTCGTCGACGAGCGGTCGATCGTCGGAGAGCGGCCGAAGCCCCCACCACTCGTCCGGATGCGCCCCCGGCACCCCCGCGGCGGCAAGCTTGGCCAGCTCAGCGGCCGCGGCGCGCCGCCGGCTCGGCGTCTGGTCGGCGCCCACCACGACGGTACGCAGTTCCGCGACGAGCCCCGCGAGCGTCAGCGCGCGTGGCGCCCGGCCGACGGGCAGCTCGCCCTCGGCCCGCAGGCGTTCCCGCCCGTCGTCGCGCGCAGGCGCCTCTTCGCCGCCGTCGCCCACGGGCGCCTCGCCGCCGCCGTCACCCACGGGCGCTTCGCCGCCGCCGTCAACCACGGGCGCCTCGCCGCCGCCGTCAACCACGGGCGCTTCGCCGCCGCCGTCAACCACGGGCGCCTCGTCGCCGCCGTCGCCCTCGGGCGCTTCTTCATCGCTGCCGTCGCGTTCGCGCGCCCCTTCGTCGTCGCCGTCGCCGCGGTCGGGCCTTCCCCCACTGCCGCCGCCCGAAATATCCGTCGTATCCGGCGGTCCGGTGGACTCGTCACGCGCCCCGGACTCCCACGGGTCCGGGCCCGAGGGTCCATCGGGCGGAGGCGGATCGTCCGGGCCATCGACCGGATCGTCGGGTGGGGGCGGCGGGCCGTCGGCCGAGCCGTCGGACGGCCCCGGCAGGTGCGAGACGAGCTCGGTGAGAAAGCGGCTGGGCTGCTCCTCACCCTCGGAGCCGCCGACGCCGGCCGACGCCACGGCGGTGACGACGAGTCTCTGTCGGGCGCGGGTGGCGGCCACGTAGAAGAGGCGTCGTTCCTCGTCGAGCAGGGCGGACGTCTCGCCCACCACCGCGGCCCGGCCGGTGGCGGCGCGGCCGGCCAGCACGTCGACCAGGCGTTCGGAACCGAGCAGGCTGCCACGCAGGCGCAGGTCGGGCCAGATGCCCTCCTGCACGCCGGCGAGGACCACCACGTCCCACTCGAGGCCCTTCGCCGCGTGCGCGGTGAGCAGCCGCACGGCCTCACCCCGGTCGGCACTCGGCGCGATCGAGTCGGCCGGCAGGTCCTGCCCCAGCACGTGATCGAGGAACACCTCGGTGCGGGCCCCCGGCAGCCGATCGACGAACCGGGCCGCCGCGTCGAAGAGCACCACCATCGAGTCGAGGTCGCGGTCGGCCGCCTCGGCCCGCCACTGCCGGGCCCGGCTCACGTCGGCGTCGTCGGAGAGGCCGGTGCGGGTGCTCATGCCGTACCACCGGTCGGCCAGCCCGCTCTCCCGCCAGACCGTCCACAAGACCTGCTCGGCGGTGGTCCCCGGCTCGGCCGCCGCCTCCCGAGCCGTGGCGATCAGCCGCGCGACGGTCTGCGCCGGCACCGCCCAGCGCCGTTCCACCAGGTCGAGCCCCGCCGGATCGCGAACGGCGTCGACCAGCAACTCCCCCGAGGGCCGCCGGTCACCGGCCGCGAGCGCGAGAGCCCGCAGCCCCTGCCGCAGCCGCCGCTCGGCCAGCGGATCGGCCCCACCCAGCGGCGAGTGCAACAGAGCGACGGCCGCCTCTTCGTTGAGCGACTCCGGATCGAGCGCACACCGCAGCAACAGCAGGAACGGCGCCACGGCCGGCTGCAGATGAAGCGGCATGTCCTCGGCATGGGTCACGGTGGGCACGCCGGCGGCGGCGAGCGCCCGCTGGAACGAGGGCAGCTGCAACGAGGTGGACCGCAACACGACGGCCATCCGCGACCACGGCACCCCATGCAGCAGATGAGCTTCCCGCAGAGCATGAGCGACGTACGCCGCCTCGGCGGTCGCCGCCCGAAATGTCCGCACGACCGCTCCGGCCTCAAGCGCTCCGCCGACAGGCCCGCCCGGCGCAGGGGCAGGCTCATTCGCGCCGGCAACATCGCCCCCGCCGCCCCCCGTCGAGGGCGAGGAACCGCCCGGAGCAGTCGAATCGGGCGAGGCAAGCGAATCGGGCGAGGACGATGGCCCGGGCACGACGGATGCGGACGTGTCAGGGCCGGCGGCCGGCGCTGCAGAGGCAGGTGCGGCAGAGCCGCCCGCCCCAGATGCGGGCGCGGCAGAGCCGGGCGCGGGCGTGGAAGAGCTGGGCGTGGAAGGGCCGGGCGCGGCAGGGCCGGGCGCGGCAGGGCCGGGCGCGGCAGGGCCGGGCGCGGCAGGGCCGGGCGTGGAAGGGCCGGGCGCGGCGGCCGCGGCAGGCCCAGGCGCGGCCGGCCCGGGCGCAGCGGCCGCAGCCGGCGGGTGCATCGGCCGATGACCGATCGCCCCCCGCATGTGGCGGGCCACCCGGGTGGTCGCGGTCAGCACCGGCGAGACCGCCCGGTAATTCGTGTGCAGGGTGATCGTCTCGGCGAGGGCGCCCGACGCGGTGCGGAACTTCGTCGGGAACGTCGCGACCGCGGTGGGATCCGCGCCGCGGAAGCCGTAGATCGAGGAGTCGGGGTCGGCGAACGCGACCAGGGGCTTGCCGCCCGCGGTCACCTGGGCCAGCAGGTCTATCTGGGCCGGGTCGGTGTCGGCCAGCTCGTCGACGTAAACGTAGGCCAGGCGGTCGCGCTCGGCGGCCAGCAGTTCCGGGTCGTCGGCCAGCAGGCCCGAGGCGGCGCGCACCAGCTCGGCGGGGTCGTAGGCGGTCGAACCGCGGGTGGTGACGTCGCGCAGGGCCAGGACCGCGACGTACTCCCGCAGGAAGCGGGCCGCGGCCGGCCAGTCGTCGCGGCCGAGGCGCTCGCCGAGGCGGGCCAACTCGGCGGCGCCGATGCCGCGCTCGGCCGCTCGCTGCATCAGGTCGCGCAGCTGCTGGGCGAAGGCGCGGGTGGGCAGGGCCGGGCGCAGCGCCTCGGGCCAGCCGATCTCGTCGGGGACCGACGGGTCGCCGACCACCGAGAGCAGCTCGCGGATGATCAGGTCTTGCTCGGGGCCGGTGAGCAGCCGGGGCGACGGCTCGCCGCGCTCGGCCGCGGCCCGGCGCAGCAGCGCGTAGGAGTAGGCGTGGAACGTGCGCACCAGCGGCTCGTGCATGATGCGGCCGCGGTCGCCGGCGATGCGGGCCTCGATGCGGTCGCGCAACGCGGTGGCGCCGCGGCGGCCGAACGTCAGCACCAGGACGCGCTCGGGGTCGACGCCCTCGGCTATCCGGGCGGCGACGGCCTCGACCAGCATCGTCGTCTTGCCGGTGCCGGGGCCGCCGACCACCAGCAGCGGGCCATCGACGTGGGCGGACACGTACTGCTGGACCGGATCGGGGCGCAACGAGGGCAGCGTGGGTAGCGGTCGCCGGACCAGACGATAGGCAGGCCGGCGCACCGAGGCGGAGGGGGCCGGCGTGCTCACGGCATCAAGGAAACCACGAGGGTACGACGTTATTCGCAGCGCGGTTTGGCGACCGACTCGCGCCGCCCGATCGGCATCGGCACGCGCTGCACCGCGGGATCGGTGGACGGCCCGAGCAGCGTCTCCACCGCCTGCCAGCCGAGCCGGTAATGCGGCAGCCCGATGCTGGTGAGCTGGGGTCGCAGCCAGGCGGCGAGCTCGGAGTCGTCGAAGGAGAGCACCGACACGTCGTCGGGGATGGCCACGCCGGCTTCCCGCAACGCCTGGTAGGCGCCGAGCGCGATCCGGTCGTTCAGGCAGATGAGGGCCTTGGGCTCGAGTCCCTCGGTCAGGACGCGGCTGACCGCCTCGTACGCCGAATCGGGCCACCAATCGCAGTCGATCGTCCCCGCGAGCCGCGCCCCCGCCTCGCCCAGCCCCTCCTTGATCCCGGCGAGCCGTTCGCGGGAGGCGAAGACGCCGCCGCCGGGATGGCCGACCAGGTGGATGCCGCCCCGGTGCCCGGCCTCGAGCAGCGTGCGGGCCGCGTCGACGCCCGCCGCCATCTCGTCCGGGATGACCGCGTGATGGGCCGCCCGCGTACCCCGGCTGAGGCAGTTGAGAAGAACCACGGGCCGGTCGCGCAGCAGCTTGGGCACCCGGACGTAGCGGGTGAACATGCTCGCGTAGAGGAAGGCGTCGACCTGCCGGTCGAGGAAGTCGGCGATCAGCTTCTCCTCGATCACGGTGTCGCCCTCGGTCTCGCCGATGAACAGCAGGTGCCCGCGCGAGACGGCGGCCGCCAGGCTTCCCTGGATCACGCGGCCCGCGTACGGGTCGGAGGCGATCGTGTCCGAGATCAGCGCGATGGTCTTGGTGACCTTCGTCCGGAGACTGCGCGCCATGAGGTTGGGCCGGTAGTCCAGCTCCTGGGCCGACCGGAGCACCCGTTGCCGGGCGTCTTCGGAGATCCTCATGTCCTGGTGACGTCCGGCCAGGACGAAGGAGGCCGTGCTGCGGGACACGCCGGCCCGCTGCGCGACCTGCAGAAGGGTCGCCCGTTGCGGGGCCATGCCAGGCAGTGTTCCACACCGGATGAACGGCGGCGAAAACCGCACAATGTCATTGTGCGATTACTGATCGACATGTCTTGACGTGTCCCGGCAGCTGGGCGCAGCGTAAAGCTAAATGCTTCTAGCAGTCGGGCCCCTCACCCGCAGGCCCCCTGCCGGAGCGGCAGCGCCGCATCGCACCGTTCCGGCAGGGGCCACCCCTGCGAGATCCGAGGCGTCCCCCGGCGAGTTGCGACCCCGTCGGGTAACCGGCGCGAGCGCACCGAGCGCGTCCGGTGAGAGCGCGTTTCTGGCGCGCCCCCGGGTCTCCGGCGGGCTCGCCGGGGTACGAATCACGCCGGGTGGGTGTGGTGACACCCACCCGGCGTGATGCTGCCCGCAAAGGGCTACGGAAGCGCGCGCTCGATCTCGTCGAAGGCCTCGCCGATCGACTTGGCGATCATCACTCGTTCGAGGGCGGCCGTACGGACGAAAGCCGTGTCGGCGAGCTGCCCCAACCAGGAGATCAGCCCGTCGTAGAACCCGGTCGGGTCGAGCAGCACGATCGGCTTGGCGTGCAGATCGAGCGTGGCCGTGGTCCAGACCTCGAACAGCTCGTCCAGCGTGCCGAGGCCGCCGGGCAGGGTGACGAACGCTTCCGACCGGTCGATCAGCAGGTTCTTCCGGCTGCCCATGTCGTCCGTGACGATCAGCTCGTCCGAGCTCATGTCGGCGACCTCGAGGTCCACCAGGGACTGCGGGATGACCCCGAGCGTGTGCGCGCCGCCGGCCCGGGCGCCGTCCGCGACCGCGCCCATCATGCCGACGCAACCGCCGCCGGAGACCAGCGTGTGCCCGCGGGCGGCGAGCTCGGCGCCGGTGTGCGTGGCCAGATCGAGCCACTGCTGATCGAGCTTGTTGGAGGAGGCGCAGAAGACGCCGATGGCGGCCACGTCACCGCTTCCCGCTGGTCTCGGCGAGGGCCGCGTCGGCATCCACGATGATCTGTACCGCCTCGTCCACGTCGTCGGTCACCTGGATGAGCTCGAGGTCGGAGTCGCTGACCTTGCCATCCTTGAGCAGTGTCTGCCTGATCCAGTCGAGCAGGCCGGACCAGTAGTCCGAGCCCATCAGGATGACCGGGAAGCGGGTCACCTTCTTGGTCTGCACCAGGGTGATCGCCTCGAACAGCTCGTCGAGCGTGCCGAAGCCGCCGGGCAGCACCACGAACGCCTGCGCGTACTTCACGAACATGGTCTTGCGGACGAAGAAGTAGCGGAAGTCGATGCCGACGTCGACCCAGTCGTTGAGGCCCTGCTCGAAGGGCAGCTCGATGCCGAGCCCGACCGACATGCCGCCGGCCTCGGTGGCGCCCCGGTTGGCCGCCTCCATCACGCCCGGCCCGCCACCGGTGATCACCGCGTAGCCCGCCTCGGCCAGGGCCGCGCCGAGGTCGGCGGCCATCTCGCACTCGGGGCTGTCGGGCTTGCTGCGGGCCGAGCCGAAGACGCTCACCGCGGGCGGCAGGTCGGCCAGGGTGTCGAAACCCTCGACGAACTCGGACAGGATGCGCAGCGAGCGCCAGGCGTCCTTGGTCTTCCACTCTCGCCGGTTGCTCGAGTCGAGCAGTTTCTCGTCGGCCGTGCTCGAGGGGAGGGATTCGCGGCGCAGCGTGACCGCTCCGCGGTGACGCTCCGGCTCGTGTGGCCGCCGTTTGGTGCTGTCCGTCATGCCTAAAAGGTAGTGCGGACGGTCAGTAGGCGGTGAATAACCGGTTGGGTTTCGGTAAGAGGATTGCGACCGGCGAACCTTTTTGCCAGATTGAAGCAACGGACGGTAGCTCTGGAGCGTCTGTACAGTTACGAAATCGACGGCACGGCGCCCAGTCTCGGCTGGGTTCCTGGGCTAAGGGAGCCACCGTGACGAACCGATACGAACGTCTGAAGGAACAGCGCCGCATGCAGCGCCGCATCCGCCTCGTGGTCGAGGAGCGGCGGATGTCGCGCGCCGAGACCAAGCCGCCGCATGATCCGGAAGCCACCATCGAGATCCCGCCGCAGGCGTTGCGGGCGATCGGCCGCGTGACGGTCCAGGTCATTTAAAGGATCAAGACCGGTTTCCGGTACGGGCGGAGCACCCGCCTAATACGCGGACAGCCACCGGTGCAGCGTCGCCGCGCCGTCCCTGATCTTGCCGATCTCGACGTGCTCGTCCGGCGCGTGCGCGAGCAGCGGGTCGCCCGGGCCGTAGTTGAGCGCCGGGATGCCCAGCGCCGCGAACCGCGCGACGTCGGTCCAGCCCAGCTTGGCCGCCGGTTCCTCGCCGACCGCGGCCAGGAACTCCCGGGCCGGCTCGGCGGTCAGGCCGGGCAGCGCGCCGGGGGCCGAGTCGGTGAGCTCGACCTCGAAGCCCTCGAAGACCTCGAGCACGTGCTCGAAAGCCTGCTTCTCGGTGCGGTCGGGGGCGAAGCGCAGGTTGACCTCGACCTCGCACTCGTCCGGCACGACGTTGCCCGCGACCCCACCCTTGACGCGTACGGCGTTGAGCCCCTCGCGGTACGTGCAGCCGTCGATCGTGACCGTCCGCGGCCGGTAGTCGTCCAGCCGCCGCAGCACCTCGCCGGCCGCGTGGATCGCGTTGACCCCGCGCCAGGCCCGGGCCGTGTGCGCCCGCCGGCCGTGGGTGCGCACCAGCGCGCGCAGAGTGCCCTGGCAGCCGGCCTCGACCACGCCGTACGTCGGCTCGAGCAGCACCGCGAAGTCGGCGAGCAGCCACTCGGGGTGCTGCTCGGAGACCAGGGTGAGCCCGTTGTACTGCGACTCGATCTCCTCGGCCTCGTAGAACAGGTAGGTGACGTCGTAGCCGGGGTCGGGCAGCGTCGCCGCCAGGTGCAGGGCCAGCGCCGTACCCGATTTCATGTCCGACGTGCCGCAGCCGTAGATCAGGTCGTCGACCACCGTCGAGGGGAAGTTGTTGTTGATCGGCACCGTGTCGAGGTGACCGGCCAGCACCACCCGTTGTTCCCGTCCGAGATCGGTACGGGCCATCACCGTGTTGCCGAGACGGTCCACACTCAGGTGCGGCGCCTTGCGGAGGACCTCCTCCACGCAGTCGGCGATCACCTTCTCGTTGCGGGACACGGACTCGATGTCGACCAGGGCGCGGGTCAGCTCGACCGGGTCGACCAGCACGTCCGGGGTCAGCGGGTTGGCCATAGGGCGCACCATACCGGCCGTGGGTGAATCAGCTTCGGACTTACGATCCTCGTCACGCGCCCACCGGCCGCCGGGGCGCCTTTAGTAGGGTCTGATACGTGGAAATCGCGATCTCGACCTCGCCCGCGTGGGGCATCGGCCTCGCCACCGTCACGGCCGACGGGCAGGTTCTCGACACCTGGTTCCCGACCGGCTACCTCGGTCTCGGGGAGGGGCCGGCCGAGCCGTCGGCGCTGCCCGCCGGGCTGACCGGTCCGCGCGCGCTGCCCGGCCTCACCGTGGTCGAAGTGAGCGTCGCCATCGAGTCGCTGGCCGACCCGATCGTGGACGCTTCCGACGCGTACCTCCGCCTGCATCTGCTCTCGCATCGCCTCGTGGTGCCCAACTCGATCAACCTCGACGGCATCTTCGGCACGCTGTCGAACGTCGCCTGGACGTCGGCCGGCCCGTGCCCGCCCGACATGGTCGACGAGCTGCGCCTGCTCGAGCGCGCGGCCGGCCGCCACCTGGCCGTCCACGGTCTCGACAAGTTCCCGCGGATGACCGACTACGTCACCCCGGCCGGCGTGCGCATCGCCGATGCCGACCGGGTGCGGCTCGGCGCCCACCTGGCCGCCGGCACGACGGTCATGCACGAGGGCTTCGTCAACTTCAACGCCGGCACGCTCGGCGTCTCGATGGTCGAGGGCCGCATCGTCCAGGGCGTCGTGGTCGGCGACGGCTCCGACATCGGCGGCGGGTCGTCCATCATGGGCACGCTCTCGGGCGGCGGCAAGGAGCGGGTCTCGATCGGCGAGCGCAGCCTGATCGGGGCGAACGCGGGCATCGGCATCTCGCTCGGCGACGACTGCGTGGTGGCGGCCGGCGTCTACATCACGGCCGGGTCGAAGCTCACCCTGCCGGACGGGCGGGTGGTCAAGGCCCGCGAGCTCTCCGGGCAGGACAACCTGCTCTTCTGGCAGAACTCGGTGACCGGGACCCTGGAGGCGCGGCCCCGGACGGGCACGGGCATCGAGCTCAACTCGGCCCTGCATTCCAACGCCTGAGCCCCTCCAACGGCTGAGCCGCTCCAACGGCTGAGCCGCTCCAACGGCTGAGCCGCTCCAACGGCTGAGCCCCTCCAACGGCTGAGCCCCTCCAACGGCTGAGCCGCTCCAACGGCTGAGCCGCTACACCATTGAGCCCGCTTATCGCAGCGCCGCGGCGGCCGCGTTCCGGACCGCCGCGGTGAGGTCGCGCAGCACCGTCGACTCGATCTTCCAGTACTGCCAATACAGCGGCACGTCCACAAACTTATCCGGAAATATCGGCTTATAGTGGCCGGCCTCGATGTCGGCCAGGGCGCGCTGCTCCGGGACCATGCCCCACCCCAGCCCGAGCCGGATCGCCTCGACGAAGGCGGCCGTCGCCGGGACGTAGTGGATCGGCACGTCGGCGCTCTGCCCGACCGACTCCAGGAACCGGTGCTGAAGCCGGTCCTTCCGGTTGTAGACGATCATCGCGGCCGGGTTGCCCACCGGCAGATAGCGCATCGCGCCCAGCCGTTCGAGCCGGCACCCCTGCACGGCGGTGTGCTCGGCGGTCACCGCCGCCATCGCGGTGCCGGACCGCAGCAGGTCGGCGGTGTAGTCCTGGTCGTCGGTGTGCAGCTCGTAGGCCGGCCCGGGCACCGCCGCGAGCGCCGGCAGGAACCAGGTGTCGAGCGAGTCGGCGTTCACCACGATCGAGACCCGGGCGCCGTCGTTCGCCTGGGCCAGCGCCTCCCGCTCCAGCAGCTCGACCTGCCCCGCGAACCGGACCAGCGCCTCCCCCGCCGGGGTCGCCACGCACGGCTTCGCCCGCCGCACCAGCACCTGCCCGACCGAGCTCTCCAGCGCCTTGATCCGCTGACTGACCGCCGAGGGCGTGACGTGCAGCTGCCGGGCCGCCGCCTCGAAGCTCCCGGCGCCGATCACCGCCTGGAATGTCGCGAGCTGCACCTGATCCACGTAAGAAATTCTAAACCAACGTCAAAATCTTTAGTTTGAGTACGCCGTGAGCACCGCCTAGCGTCAATCCGGTGCTCACCTCCCTGCTCGCCGGCTTCGTCGCGTCCGCCGTCCTGATCGTCGCGATCGGCGCCCAGAACGCCTTCGTCCTGCGTCAGGGCCTGCGGCGGGAACACGTGCTCGCGGTCGTGGCCGTCTGCGCCCTCTCCGACCTGCTCCTGATCCTGGCCGGCATCGGCGGCCTGGGCGCGGTGGTCACGGCCCGGCCGTCCGCCGTCACGGTCATCCGCTGGGTCGGGGCCGCGTTCCTGATCGCGTACGCCATCATGGCCGCCCGCCGCGCGATGCGCCCCACCAAGCTCACCCCCGCCGAGCGAGCCCCCGCCACCCTCGGCGCGACGGTGCTGACGTGCCTGGCCCTCACCTACCTGAACCCGCACGTCTACCTCGACACCGTCCTGCTGCTCGGCTCGGTCGCCCAGCGCCACCCCCACCGCTGGCTCTTCGGCCTGGGCGCCGCCGCCGCGAGCCTGGTCTGGTTCACGGCCCTGGGCGCGGGCGCGCACCGGCTCGCCCCGCTGCTGGCGAGGCCCGCCGCCTGGCGCGTGCTGGACGGCCTGATCGCCGTCGTGATGCTGGGCGTGGCCGCAACCCTCGCGATCGGTTAGCTTGCCGGGGTTGACCCTCCAGCAGGTCGAGGCGGCAAGGTCGGCGGGGTGCGAGGAGACATGCGCGGCATCGGTGAGGTGGCTCGGGCCAGCGGGCTGGCGGTCAGTGCGCTCCGGTTCTACGACGGGGCGGGCGTGCTGGTGCCGGCTCAGGTCGATCCGGCCACCGGCTATCGGTGGTACAGCGATGCCCAGGTGCGGGCGGCCCGGCTGATCGCCGGGCTGCGGCGGGTGGGACTTCCGGTCGCCGAGATCGCCGCGGCGGTGCGGGAGATGGACCAACCCGATGGCGTACGCCGCCGGCTGCACCGCCATCGGCAACGGCTCGAGGACGGCCTCGCCGACGCCCAGCGTGAGCTCCTTCGCATCCACGCCCTGCTGGACCTGGAGGAGAACCTGATGACCCGGATCACCCTGCCCGCCGCCGCCCTCGCCGCGAGCCTCGACGCCGTGCGGTTCGCGGCCGCCGCCGAGCCCGGCGGCCTGCTGCCCGGCGTGCTGTTCGACGCCGGCGACGACCTGCTCACGCTGGTCGCCACCGATCGCTTCCGGCTGGCCGTGGCCGAGCTGCCGGCCGCGGTCGAGGGGCCACCCGCCCGCCTGCTGCTGCCCCTCACGCTCGTCGACGGTCTGCGTGCGCTCGACGGCGAGATCACGCTGGACCTCGGTGAAGATGCGGTGCGGGCCGAGACGGGCGGCGCGGTCGTCGAGGGCAAGCCGCTCGCCGTGGACTTCCCGGACTACCGGCGACTGCTCGATCACGGGCGAGAGCCGACCGCCCGGGTCACCGTCGACACCGCGCGACTGCGCGAGATGGTCGCGGCGGCACCGGTCGCGACGCGGGAGCACGAAGGGTCGACGTACGACCTCGTGATCTTCGGTCTTGATCCCGAGGGAAGCGTGCGGCTGGCCACCGAGAGCGAGTGGTCGGCGGAGCAGCACGTGGCCGTGAACCGGGAGTTCCTGTTGCAGGCGCTGGACGCCGGTGGCGCCGGGCAACTCCTGCTGGAGCTGGACGGGCCGATCCACCCGCTCGCCGTGCGGGTGCCGGGCGAGTCGCGCTTCTCGATCCTCATGCCGGTGCGCAACAGCTAGCGCCCCGCCTCGCCGTTGCCATAACGTAACCATGTTTCGAGCTTGAGTCGCGTCACAACCCGGGCGGGCTCATAGGTGGCCTGGCTAACGTCGGCATGTGCGCAGCGGGCAGCAGTACGGCGAGCCGGTCGAGTCGACCGCGACGGCTCTCGGCGAGCGCGCCACCGGCTGGGAGTTCGCCTGGCTGGACGGCCGCCCCGGGGAGCCCTCCTGGTCGTACCCGGAACTCGCCCGTGCCCTCGTGCGCCGGGCCACCGCCGTGCTCGACCTCGACACCGGCAGCGGGGAGCTCCTCGCCGAGCTCGCCCCGCTGCCGGCGCACACCGTCGCGGTCGAGAGCTGGGCCCGCAACACCCCCGTCGCCCGCGACCGGCTCGCACCCTTCGGCGTGCCGGTGCTGACCGAGCTGCCCGGCGGCGAGGACGAGTTCGACGTGGTGCTCAGCCGGCACGGGCGACTGCCGGCCGCCGACATCCTCCGCCTGCTGCGACCGGGCGGCCACCTGCTCACCCAGCAGGTCGGCAGCGACGACCTGGCCGAGATCAACCGGCTTCTGGGCGCCCCGCCCGCCTACCGCCAGCCGTGGAACGCCGAGGTCGCGGCGGCCCGGCTGCGGGCCGGCGGCCTCGAGGTGACCGACATCCGCGAGGAGCACCCCGCGCTGGTCTTCGCCGACGTCGGGTCGGTCGTGCGCCGGCTGCGTGATCTGCCCTGGCAGATCCGGGACTTCACCACCGAGCGGTACGAGAAGGGCCTGGAGCGGCTCGACTCGATCATCCGGCTACGCGGTCCCCTCACGGTGACCGCCCATCGATTCCTGGTCCAAGCCGTTCGCCGCTAGCCAGCACCGACCCCCCGAAGGAATGATCGGCCCATGCGCTCCTTGGTCATCGCCGTCGCCCAGCCGCGCGTCGTCTCCCTCGACGTCGCCACGAACGCGACCCGCCACGCCGCCGCCGTCCGCGCGGCCGCGGCCCGGGTCGTGGTCTTCCCCGAGATGTCGCTGACCGGGTACGAGCTGGAGGCGCCGGAGCTCGCGCTCGACGATCCCCGGCTCGCGCCGCTGGTCGAGGCGTGCGCGGCCACCGACACGATCGCGCTGGCCGGGGCGCCGGTCGACGGGCCGTACATCGGCATGCTGGCCGTCGACGGCGGCGGCGTCCGCGTCGCGTACCGCAAGAGGCACCCGCACACCACCGAGGAGCGCTTCCGGGCCGGGCCGTCGCCCGCGGTGCTCGAGGTGGACGGTTGGCGGCTGGGCCTGGCGATCTGCCGCGACACCGGCATCCCGGAGCACCTCGCGGAGACGGCGGAGCTGGGCATTCACGCGTACGTCGCGGGCGTCGTCGACCCGCCCGAGGGCGAGACGGTGGCGGCCGAGCGTGCCCGGCTCGCCGGCCAGGCGTACGGCGTCTGGGTGGCGACCTCGTCGTTCGCCGGACCGACCGGCGGCGGCTACCCCGAGACGGCCGGCCGCTCCGGCATCTGGGCCCCGGACGGCCGGGTGGCGGCGCGAGCCGGCCGCGCGCCCGGCGAGATCGCCCGGGCGACGATGGTCAGGGCCTACGACCGAGCACCAGTGTCGTCCGCAAATCGAGGGTGACCTCGCCGCCGAAATCGTCGAGCAGCGCGCCGAGCCCGTCGAGCGTGCGTTTGCGCACCGCGTCGGAGTGGCGGCGGAACGGCGAGAACGTCTGCATCAGCGCGAGGTAGCGCTCCTTCGAAAAGACCGGCCGGGCGTGGAAGCGCCGCTCCTCGACGTCGGACCAGATGCCCGCGGCCGTCATGTCGTCGAGCACCCAGTGCTCGTCCTTGTCGGGCACGTCGGGGTCGATCCGGGTGAGCAGCTCGCCGATCGCCCGGGACTGCGCGGCGTCGAGGACGTCGTAACGGTGGTAGAAGATCGCCAGAACGCCCCCGGGCGCGAGCGCGTCGAAGGCCCGTCGATGGCGGGTCCCGGGGTCCATCCAGTGCCAGGCGGTGGCGCAGGCGATCAGGTCGGGCCGCCGGGCCGGCCGCCAGTCCTCGAACGTCGTCGTCTCGACGCCGACCCCCGGGAACTTGGCCCGCAGAACGTCGGCCATCCGCGGGTCGGGCTCTATCGCGGTGAGCGGTCTCTCCAGGCGGAGCAGCAGCTCGGTGGCCTTGCCGGTGCCGGCTCCGAGATCCACGATCTCGTCGGGCATCCGTTCGCCGTACGCGATGATCGCCTGTCGCACCTCGTCCGGGTAACCGGGCCGGACGTCGTCGTAGATCGATGCCACCTCGCCGAAGACCCGTGTCATCGCACGACCGTAGCGGCTAGGCTCGCCCGCATGCAGCACCACATCCGGCCCGAGGGGACGCCGCCGGTCAACGGCTACAGCCACGCCGTCTCCTTCGACGGGCCGATGCTGCTGATCTCGGGCCAGGTGCCGCTGGACGCGACCGGCCGCCTGGTCGGCTACGACGACACGGCCGAGCAGACCCGCCAGGTGTTCCGCAACATCGTCGCCATCCTCGACGACGCCGGCGCCACCATGGCCGATGTGGTGAAGCTGACCGTGTTCCTGACGAACATGGCCGACCTGGCGGCGTTCCGCACGGTCCGCGACGAGTTCGTGGACGTGTCCCGCCCGCCGGCCAGCTCGCTGGTCCAGGTCGGCGGTCTGGTGCATCCGGGGTTCCGGGTCGAGATCGAGGCGATCGCCGCCCGGCCCCGGCGCTGACATAACCTAACGCGGTATGCCTCTTTCGAGGAAGCATTAACCCATTAGGGCCGGAAATAGTGCGGCCGGTACGCGATTTTTGCCCCCGCTTTTTCACGTTCAGCCGCCGTCCAGGCTATTTTGATCTCCCTCTGGGTTGAGAAGATGGCGGACTGTTGCTAGCGGCAACACTTCCCTGGTGGCAATAGTTGCACCGAGCTCGGAAACGCTGATCAGCGGCGTGCGGCTCCGCCTTTCGGGGTAACCGGAACGGTCGCGGGCGGCTGGCGCAGCGTTCGGATAGGGCGAACGGAATACCTATCGCCCGACGATTCCGCGTCGGTCATCTTGGTCGCAGCGCCGGACGCCGAAACGGGCCGGCCACACCGAACAATGACCGTTCCAGGAGGAACTCCCCCATGCGCAAGCTCACCAAGCGTTCCGTCGCTTTCCTCGGCGGCACGGCCCTCGCCATCACCGGCGGAACCGCGGCCTTCGCCTACGCATCCGGGTGGTTCAACGGCCAGGGCAACGCGTCCGCGACGAGCTCGACGATCCAGCCGGTGATCGCCAACATCACCAACGTCGGGAACGTGTGGCCGGGGCACGCCGTCAACGCGACCGCGTCGATCGGGAACTACAACGAGTACCCGGTTACCGCGACGACCGTGGACACCAGCACGATCCTCGTCAAGGTCTACGACAACCAGGCCGCGGTCAACAACAACAGCGAGAGCGGCACCTGCAACCAGGGGATGGCCCACATCGTCCTCAACGACAACCCCGACGACGTCGACATCGCGCCCAACACGACGGTCAACGCGACGTTCAACGGCTTCGTCGGAATGGAAGCCGCGGCCGACCCGGCCTGCGCGGGGAAGATCTTCAAGATCACGTTCAAGCTCAACGGCGAACTGCGCTCGGCCTGATCCCGGCTCTCCCACCGAAAGCGCAGGAGCTTGAAGCGTGAGATGGCGGACGACAATCACCGCGCTGGCGTTGATCGTCCTTCCCCTGGCGACCCTCGGATCGCCCGGGCGGGACGGGCTCGACCGGCCGCAACTGATCCTGGTCGGGCGGGACGGCAGCAGCCCGGACCGGTTCACCGTGGAGGGAACGTCGGTCCGGGGTTTGTATCCGGGCGCCGCGCAACGAATCAGGCTCACCATCGTCAATCCCGGCCGATGGACCCTGCGGATCGACCGGCTCGGTGGGAGAGTCGTCAGGACCTCGCGCCACGGGTGCCCGACCTCGGGGCTGCGCGTCTCGAACTACGGCGGCCGGCTGCCGGCCCTGGTCCGGGCGCACGGCCGCACCACGTTGCCGGGGACGCTGGCGGTGACCATGCCGCCGAACACGACGCCGAAGTGCGCCGCGACCAGGTTCACGATCGGCCTGTTCGGTGTCGGTGCGAGGACCGGCCGATGAGGCGACCGCTCACCTACCTGGTGGTCGCGGCCGTGGTCGGCGCCGTCGTCGTCGCGGGCACGATGGTCGCCCGCGCCGACTGGGCGATTCCCAGCAAGGCGGTCTCGTTCCGGGTGCGCTCGGAGACGATGCCGCGCGGGGTCACGCCGAGCGTCGCGAAGCAGGGCGCCGGCGCGCTGGTCAGCTGGAGCGCGCAGGAGCTCGCGCCCGGCGACCGGATGGACCGGTACGTGGTCACGGCGCACAGCGTGAGCGAACCGCCGCTCCCCGACGTCACGCACACCGTGGCCGCCGGCGGCGGAGCGAGCGAGTCGGTCGCCTTCGCGGCGGCGGAGGTCGCGGGCGGGAAGTGGTATTGGACCGTCGTCCCGCGGTACCGGCTCTGGGTGGGCGAGGAGAGCGGCAGGAGTCAGCGCCTCTCCTTCCCCGGCACGCCGGCCGCACGGGCGGCCGGTGCCGGCCCGGCCACCGAGGCGGCAGTGGCCGGGCCCATCGATCCCGTGGCGACCGCCGAGCCGGCCACCATTGCCCCGGCCACCAGCGAGCCGGCGGCCACGATCGCGCCCGCCACCGCGGCGCCGGATGACACTCCCCGCGCGACGCCGGCCGAGACCCGGCCGGCGTCGCCCGAAACCACACCCAGCCCGGTCGCCACCGGGAGCGACGAGTCCGCGCCTACCGTCGCTTCCGGCTGAGCCGATCGGGAAATGGTCGAGCCCCCGGCAGGGTCCCGTAGCCGGGGGCTCGATCTATTTCTTGGGCGCGTACGGATTAAGCCGAGCGGGTGCGCTTGCATTTGCCGGGACCCGCCACTTCCTTGATTAAATGCAGGGGCCACGACCAGGGGATACGTTGAGCCGGACGCGTCACCCTAAGGGGTTAGGCCGGACAGCCGCTCCTGTGCGATATATGCGCGCACAACGGCGGACGGAATGCCGATCACACGACCCGGGGTCGTCGGGGAACGTTGAATACACAGTTCTACCCGGTCCTTGAGGAGGAACGCGCCCGCATGCGAACGCTCGGCAGACGGCTCGCCGCCGAAGGATTTGAGGCGCGCTCGTGATCAGGCTCGACTCGCTCACCCGGCGGCGCGACAGCGCCGCGAAGCGGGAGCAGAACGGGCACATCGAGTTGCGCCCGTCCGATCACGAGGAACCGACCTGGGAGGTGCGACGGCCCGGCGACACGCGACGCCGCCGGCTGGACGGACGAACCCGGGCGATCCTCTCGGTGGCCGCGGCCGCGGCGGTCGTGGTGAACGCCGGCGCCGCGTGGGTCTACTGGCGGATCACCGGCTCCGAGACCGGGCACTGGAACGCGGGCTCGGCGGTGGAGCTCGCGCTGCGGGCCCGGTCGGACCTCAACCATCCGCTGCTCCCGGGGCAGGTCGGCAACCTGACGGTCACGGTGACCAACGATTACGACTACCCGATCCGGATCACCTCGATCGCCACCGGCGCGGGCAACATCGTCGCCGACCCCGAGCATCGCGAGCGCGGCTGCAAGGACGTGCGGGTGCGGCTGACCCGGCAGCGGTTCGTGGTGTCGTGGGAGGTGCCGCGCAACTCGATCGGAGCGTTCACCCTCGACGACGCGCTGGCGATGACCCCCGACGCGGACGGCTCGTGCAGCGGCGCGATCTTCACGGTGCCGGTGCAGGCCTCGGGGATCAGCCGGAACGCGATGTCCTAGAAACGCGATGTCCTAGACCTGGTCGGTCTCGGCGGCCAGCTCGTGGAAGTGCCGGCCGCCCGCCGGGAGCGCGCGCACGTCGTCCTCGGTGAGGATCACGGGCGCCCGGCGGTGGCGGCCGGCCGGGTGGGCGGTCAGCCGGAGGATCTCGTCGGGAACGACCACGGCCGTCCGCAGCACCTCGCTCGCGCGCTCGGCCGACTCCCGGGCCACCCGCTCGTCGTTGCTGGCCGCCTCGATGCCCTCGGCGATCACCTTGGCCATCGCCGCCCCGTACGTCCGCGCGTCGTGGATCTCCCGCTCGTGCAGCAGGGCCGCCTCGTGCTCGCGGCGCCGCGCGATCCGGGCCTCGTTGCGCTCGTAGGCGTTGCCGCGCGAGACGAACTTGAGCCCGACCGCGGCGCAGTCGAGCGCGACCAGCAGCAGCGTGATGCCCAGGTAGAAGATGCCGACGCCCCAGAAGTCGGCGGTGACCAGGTGCCACATGGCGGCCGTGCGGGCGCCGAAGCCGGAGTCGGCCCGGATCGCCCGGCTGTTGGCCAGCCGCTGGTCCTCGACCTGCCGGGTAAGCGAGGCCTGCTCGGCGGCGCGGGCGTCGCGGGCGGACCGCTGGGTGTCGAGCAGCGCCCCGGCCTGCCGGTCGAGCGCGGCGGCCTGGTCGTCGAGGCTGCGGGAACGGCTCACGAGCGTGGCGCAGTAGCCGCCGCGCGGGCAGCCGGTCGAGCGGGAGACGCCGTCGCCGGCCGAGTCGTCGACGGCCTGCTGGTAGAGCAGCCGGGCATCGGAGCGCTTCTGGGCGGCGCGGGCGCTCAGATCGCGTACGGCCGCATCGTCGTTGTCCGTTTGTTCTTTGAGCTGGTCGAGCCGGGCCGTCCAGGTGCCGATCACGCCGTCGGTGTCGATGCGGCTGAGCTGCTGGTTGTGCACCTCGTTGAGCCGCGCGTCGATCTCGCCCTGGTAGCGGGCGAGCATCAGCGGCTCGGTGATGATCGCGGCGAACAGGATCGCGAGGCCGAGGCGGCTCACGTAGAGGCCGAGGGTGGGCTTGCGCAGGAACTCGCGCGGGTCGGTGGAGTCGAGCTTGTCGTAGCTGATCGACACCCGGCCGACCACCGCCCGGTCGAACGCGACCACCCCGGCCGCCACCAGCGGGCCGACCAGCCAGCGGTACCAGGGGTGCGCGTAGTCGGAGCTGGCGTCGATGAAGGCGGCGCCGCCGACCGTGGCGTACACGAGGTACAGCAGGATGAAGGCGCCGACCGCCGAATACAGCACCCGGTCGGTGTGGGTGATCACGCTGTCCGGGTTGACGTTCGCCACCCGCAGCAGGACGTCGCGGCGACCCTTGGGCATGGTGCCGAGTCTTACGGATCATGCCCGGGCGTGTGGTTTATTCCGTCAGATCCGGCTCGGTGATGGTCACCTTCACCAGCACCGACGCCTGTACGGTCTGGCGCTGCGGGTCGAGCTGAAGGACCGGCGCGGCGTCGTAGGCCACCGACCGCGCGGAGATCGCCATGATGCCGCCTCCGCCGCCGGCGACCTCGTCGGAGATCTCCACCAGCTTGTCGATGCGGCTGCCGACGGCCGCGGCGTACTCCCGGGCGCGGTCGAGCGCGTCGGCGATCGCGGCCTTCCGCACGTCGGCGCCGGCCTTGCTGCCGCGCCGCAGCTGCCACCACGGGCCGTGGATCGAGGCCTCGGCCAACCCGGCGAGGCGCGGCAGCATCTCGCCGAGAACCCCGAAGTCGCTCACGGTCACCGAGGTGTCGATGGTGCCGACGTACGCCACGGGCCGCTCGCCGGCGCGCTTGAAATCGGGATAGACCTGGAAGCCACCGGTCTCCCGGCGCTCGATCGCCTCGCCGTAGCCGTCCAGCAGGGAGCGCAGCACCGCCGAGCTCTCGGTGAGTCGGGCCAGCACCGCGTCCTTGTCCTTCCCGCGGACCGACACCGAGACGCTGAAGACGGCCAGCTCGGGCGGCACCTCGCGGCTCGCCTCACCGCGGACCAGAATCGTCGGCTGCATGGCGTCGACGCTAGGCCATGGTGGCCGCCGAGGGCCACGCCCCGAACGCGGGCACGTCGGCGCGCGCCAGCGTGGCGGCGAAGTGGTCCTGGAGGTCGCGGGCCCAGCCGGCGAGGCGCTGCTGGGCTCCCTCCAGGTGATCGCCGATCCGGTCGAGCGTGGTCACCAGGCGGGAGACGTCGCCGGCCGCCGCGGCGCCGGCCTCGACCGCGGCGGCGGCGAACCTCGCGATCAGGTCGGCGCCGAGATGGCCGACGTTCGTGACGTACGCGATGTTGGCCGCCCCGATCCCGGCCAGCCAGCGAGCCGAGGCCGCGACCTCGACCGCCGCCGCGTCGGCCGCGCCGGCCTGCTCGTGGACCCGCCGGTCGTACGCCTCCCGGGCCCGTCCGCTCCAGGTCTCGAGCTCGCCCCGGCCGGTCATGTCGGCGGACAGCCCCGACAGATGCTGGGCGGCGGCGCCCAGCGTGATCGCCGAGTCGAAGAGCGCCAGCACCGGCACCGACCGCGCCGCCGTCTTGGCCAGCGTCTCGACCAGCGCGTCGACGGCCGGGCTCATCCGGGCCACCCAGGCGTCGGCGGTGGTGATCGCCCGGTGGACCTCCGCGTCGTAGGTGCCCGCGATCGCCGCCCACACCGGATCGGCGCCCAGCCGATGCGCCCGATGCAGCAGGTCGTGCAGGGCGTCGACCAGCCGCTGCCAGGCGCCCGGCAGTTTCGCCGACGCCTCCTGCACCAGGTCGGCCGCCTCCCGGAACGCGCCGAGCCCCTGCTCGATCGTCATCCCCACACCCCGCGCATCCGATCGGCGACGGCCTGGTCGCCCTCGTCGTACCGCTCGGCCGACGCGCGCAGCGCCCGGGCCATCCGGTCGAACTCGTCGCCGGCCTGTTCGAGCAGGCCGGCGAGGCGGTCGTGGCTGGCCGCCCACGCCTCGGCCAGCCCGCGTGCGGCCGGCGCCTCGCCCGGGTCGACCACCGAGAACGCGCTCGGGTGCAGCGCCAGGTAGGCGACCCGGCCGTGCGCCCGGGCCATCGTGTCGGCCAGGTCGTCCCAGCTCTTGGCCTGCGCCCGCATGGCCGACCCGGCGGCGGCGAAATCGTGGTCGGCCATGGGGTCGTGGTCGGCCATCACGACTCCCAGCGGACCCGGGTCAGCTCGGTCAGCGCCTCGCGGGCGTCGGCCACCAGCCGGTCGGTGTCGGCCACGGTCAGCCCCGCCGCGACCTCGGCGCCGTCGATCCGGCTGCCCCGCACGTGCAGGCGGAACAGGCCGCGCGGGCCGGCGATGACCCGGGCCGCCTGCTGTTCGCGCAGCCTCTTGTCGGCGTCGTCGATCAGCCGGTAGGCCTCGGCGATCCGGCCGCGGGCGGCGTCGAGGAAGCCTTCGTCGGCCACCGGCGGCAGCGACGCGGGCACCTCTTCCGCCACGGCCGGTAACGCAGCGTGGCCGAGCCGACGCAAGATCATCGGAACCAGCGCGGCCTTGAGCCGAGCGGTCTCCAACGCCTCGAGCAGGCCGGCGGCCACCCGCGCCGGACCCAGCGACGCCGGCCACCCCGGAAGCAGGCTGACGTCCAGAAACCGGCCCACGGCGTCGACCACGGCAAACGCCGTGCCCGTACGGTCCGGGCCGGTGATCCGGTCGAGCCGGATCGCCATTGTCTCTACTTCGGTCACGAATCGGCGCACGTCCCCCACGCGCGCGTCGTCGCTCCGGTCCGCTTGGACGGATGAATGCACCGTCGATCCCCCCAGATCTGAGCGGCACTGAGAGTAACGCACGGCGGTGTGCGCATTCGACCCCACGAATGCGTTCGTTCGTGCCAATCCCGTGGCGCTCGATCAGGACGTCCGGCGGCGCAGCCTCACGATCAGGACGACGACGAGCACGATGATCAGCAGCAGCGCGAGGATCGCGACCGGGAACAGCCAGGCCGGAAGGCCGGTGTCCGTGCTGGCCGGCGGGGCCGCGGCCGGTCCCTGGGCGTTGACGTCGGAGTCGGCCGGCTTGGTGGTGGTCGCCGCGGCGCTCGGTGGCGTGCGGGGCGCGGTCAGGGCGGCGATGGCGTCGAGCTGGCCGTAGCCGTATTTGTCGTCGCGCCCCTTCGGACCCCGGTCGGTCGCCGTGCGGGTGAGCCGGTCGACGACCTCGGCCGCCGACATGTCCGGGTACTTCGCCCTCATCAGGGCGGCGATTCCGGAGACCAGCGCGGTCGAGTCGCTGGTTCCCTGGGCCACGACGTATTTGTTGTGCGGCCGGGCGACGGTCATCTGCGTGCCGTAGGCGACGAGGTCGAGCTCCGGTCCGTACGCGGAGAAGTCGGCGACCTTGTTGTTGCGGTCCACCGAGCCGACCGCGAGCACGTTGTCGAGCTTCGCCGGCATCTGGACCGGCCCGGGGTCGTTGCCCGAGCCGGCGACCAGCACCACGTCGGCGGCGGCCGCCTCGTTGACCGCCTTCTGCATGATGTCGTCGCCGTGGCCGATGGTGAACGACATGTTGATGACCTTGGCGCCGTGCGCGATCGCCCAGCGGATGCCGTCGGCCGCCACCCCCGGTTCCTCGGTCGGGCTCACCGACATCACCTTGCTGCGCGGGGCGACGCCGAGCAGGCCGTCGCCGCTGCCGTGGCCCCGGCCCGCGATCAGCGTCGCGATGCCGGTGCCGTGCGGCCAGGTGTCGAGGTTGTCGTCGGGGACCTTGCGGGCCGTGTTCCACCCGGGCAAGGTCGCGCCGCGCAGGTCCTGATGGGTCTTGTCGACACCGCTGTCGAGCACGGCGACGATCACGCCCTCGCCGCCCTTGCCCAGCTCCTGGGCCTCGGCGAGCTTCATCGGGCCGAAATACCACTGTGCGGCCCGCTGGGCGTCGGCCCGGGCCGGCGTGCCCGGCAGCAGGGCCACGAGAAGGGCGGCGCCGAGTGCCGCGCCGCCCGTCCGCAGGGATCGGATCACTACCGCCAACCGATCACGTTCGGGCCCGGGTCGTGCCGGGGGTTGTCCGACGACGGGGCGATCACCGGGTTCACGCCCTCGGCGACCTCCCACGGGTTGTCCGGGTCGAAGTCGTAGTCGTCCTCGCGGCCGCCCGCGCGCCGGCCGCCGCGGCCCGGCATCCCGTTCATGCCCGGGCCGGCGCGGTTGGCGCCGACCTCGTCGTTCGGCAGCCACGGGGGCCGGGCCGGCTTCGTGGCGCGTCCGCCCCGCCCGCCGGCACCCTCGCCGGCCGCGCCGAGGCCGGCGCGACCGCCGCGACCGCCACCGGGCTCGCCGATGCCGCCGCCGAGCCGGCCACCCCGGCCGCCGACGCCGCCACCGCGACCGCCGAGGCCGCCGCCGCCCGCGCCCATCGGCATGCCGCCACCGCGGCCGCCGGCCGCGCCGGGCTCGCCGATGGTCCCGCCGAGCCGGCCGCCCGGACGAAGGCTGCCGCCGCGGCCGCCGCCGGCCGAGATCGGGGTGCCACCGCCGCCGGTCGGCATCAGGCCGGGCACGTACCCGCCGCCGCCACCGCCACCGCCGATGCCGGGGGTGGGCAGCGTGCCGCCGCCACCGCCGATGCCGGTTGTCGGCAGGGTGCCGCCACCGCCGCCCACGGCCGGGGGCTGCCCCGGAGTGATCACGCCGGCCAGGTCGGGGCCTCCGCCGGAGACGCTCCCGCCGCCGCCGACACTGCCCACCCCGCCGCCACCGACCGAGCCGCCGCCGCCGCCGACGCTCCCGCCGCCGCCGAGATCGCCCGGGCCGTCCACGCTGCCGCCCTGGTCGCCGTCGGGCAGCGTGGCGTCGTGGCCGGGCAGCTGCGGGGGCGGGTTGTGCGGCACCTCGGCCGTGATCCCGCGCGAACCCGACCCGCCGGTCTTGCCACCGCCGCCGCCCGGCGGATCGCCGCCCGGCGGCTCGTCGATGCTCCCGCCGTCGATGTTCAGCGAGTACGCCTCGGGCACCTTGAGCTGGGCCACCGAGTCCTCGACCGCCTGCTCCGCGGTGATCATCGCGTTGCGGGCGTCCTTGTCGATGTCGTCCTCGGCGTGGTCCCACCAGTTCGGGACCCAGTCGTCGCTCTTGTCCTTGTACTTGTCCCAGAGCGGCTGGATCGTCGTCTTCGCCTTCTGGATCGCGGTCACGATGTTGTCGAGGCCGCTGCCGGTCGAGTCGGCGTCGGCCGAGGCCGTGTCGAGCTTCGCGATCAGGATGTCGAGCTCGTTGACGAAGGCGGCCGACGACGCGTTCTCCTCCGGGGGCCAGGCGGCCACCAGGTCGGCGCGGGCGGTCAGCAGCGCCGTGCGCTGGCTGCGCACCGAGCCGGCCAGCGTGCGCCAGGCGCTCACCTGGTCACGGCCGGCGTTCTCGTCCTCGTCCATCACCATCGACCAGAGCCGGGGCGTGTTGTACGCACCCCAGTTCGTGCACCAGCTGCTGGTCAGCACCGGGTCGCTCATACCGCCCTCCCCCCTCCGTACGGGCGGCCGTCGATCTCGGCCTGTCGCTTCCGCGAGTCCGTCACCGCCTGCGACATCAGCCCGCGCACCTCGTCGGCCCGCTGGCCGGCCCGCCCGTCGGTCTCCTGGACGGCCGCGGCGACCTTGGACGCCGCGTCGGCCAGGATCCGCGCCGCGTCCATGTAGGCGTGCACGTTGTTCGTGTGCGCGATGAGCGCGTCCACGTACCGCTGCTTGGCCGCGTGCACGCCGCCGCTCGCGTTCGCGGCGCCGAACGTCACGCCCTGCGAGAGATCGACGCTCGCCCGCGAATAGCCGGCGTCGAGCGTCGCGCTCGTATCGTTCTGCACCTGGTTGGAGAACTTGTTAAGCCCGTCGGTCTCGACGCGCACCCCGTCAGCCACGACCGCCTCCCCGCAGCGTCGTCATCCTGCATCGCACCCATGAGGGTAACGATGGGCGTCGACACGACGAAACCCCGGTATCAGGTCAACCGGGAAGCGGCCGCGGCCACCCGTTCGTCCGTCGCGGTCAATGCGATGCGCACGTGCCGTGCCGCGGCGGGGCCGTAGAACACGCCCGGAGCTGCGAGGATGCCCTTCTCGGCGAGGCCGTCGACGGTCTGCCAGCAGTCCTCGCCCCGGCTCGCCCACAGGTAGAGCCCGGCCTCGGATTGACTGATCTCGAATCCCGCCTTCACCAAAGCGATGCGCAAGATGTCGCGCCGGGCGCCGTAGAGCTCCCGCTGCCGGTCGACGTGCGCCTCGTCGCCGAGCGCGGCGATCATCGCGGCCTGCACCGGCGCCGGCACGATCATGCCGGCGTGCTTGCGGACCGCGAGCAGGCCGGCGACGAGCGCCGGGTCGCCGCCGAGGAAGCCGGCGCGGTAGCCGGCCAGGTTCGACCGCTTCGAGAGCGAGTGCACGGCGAGCACGCCGGTGTAGTCGCCGCCGGTGACCGCGTCGTCGAGCACCGACACCGGCCGGGTCTCCCAGCCGAGCGCCAGGTAGCACTCGTCGCTGACCACGGTCACGCCCCGCTCGCGCGCCCAGGCGACGACCTTGCGCAGGTGCTCGACCGGGAGCACCTTGCCGGTCGGGTTGGACGGCGAGTTGATCCAGATCAGCTTGACCCGGCGGTCGGGACCGAGGGCGGTCAGCGAGTCCGACCGGACCACGGTCGCGCCGGCGAGCAGGCCGCCGACCTCGTACGTCGGGTAGCAGACCGACGGGATCACCACGACGTCGCCGGAGCGGACGCCGAGCAGCGTGGGCAGCCACGCGACCAGCTCCTTGGAGCCGATCGTGGGCAGCACGCCGAGCTCGCCCGAGGCGTTGCAGGCCCGGGCCAGCCACCCCGCGATCGCCGCGCGGAGCGCCGGGGTGCCCGCGGTGAGCGGGTAGCCCGGCGCGTCCGACGCGTCCGCGAGCGCGGCGCGGATCAGCTCGGGGACCGGATCGACCGGGGTGCCGACCGACAGGTCGACGATCCCGCCGGGATGCGCGGCGGCCTTGGCCTTCGCCGGCTCCAGCAGGTCCCAGGGGAAATCCGGCAGGGCCGACGCGAGAGCGCTCAGCTCTCGCCCCGGGGCGGCTGCGCGGCCACGAACGGCGTGTCCTTGTCGATCTTGCCCTTCTTGGCGGCGCCGCCCGGCGAACCCAGGTCCTCGAAGAACTCGTAGTTCGCGTTCGTGTAGTCCTTCCACTGGTCGGGCACGTCGTCCTCGTAGAAGATCGCCTCGACCGGGCAGACCGGCTCGCACGCACCGCAGTCCACACACTCATCGGGGTGGATGTAGAGCATCCGGTTGCCCTCGTAGATGCAGTCGACCGGGCATTCTTCGATGCATGCCTTGTCGAGCACATCGACGCAGGGCTCAGCGATGATGTAGGTCACGGGTCTTTCCCTCCAAAGCCACGCCGCGGATCCGCCGGCGACAGTTGCAGAGCCTAGTATCTCCGCCGGAGGAGGTGACACGTGCTCCGTCGGCAGGATGTGGGACACCGGGTGGTGGTACGCCGGATTGTAGGCGTATCGCCGGAACGAACGCTGTATTCGGATGCCCTGGGAGAGCTGGTCGCCCTCACCGAGACGGATCTCACGATCGCCACCGACAAGGGCACGCTGCGGGTGCCGCTGGGCGAGGTTCACCGGGCCAAACGCGTCCCGGCCGCCCGTCGCCCGCCGGCCGCCGACGTCATCGCCCTCGAGCTCGCGGCCAACGACGCGTGGCCCGCCCCGATCCAGTCCCACCTGGGCGGATGGATCCTGCGGGCGGCCGGGAACTGGACGGGCCGGGCCAACTCGGCCCTGGCGGTGGGCGACCCCGACCGGACGCTCGAGGCCGCCATCGACGCGGTGGCCGAGTGGTATTCCGCACATGGCCAGCAACCGCTGATCAACGCGCCGATGCCGCTGGCCGCCCCGGTCAGCGCCGCCCTCGACGACCGCGGCTGGACAGCGCGGCCGCTCACCCTGGTGCAGACCACGTCGATCGCCGCCCTGCTGGCCGCGGTGCCGGCCCAGGCCGACCTGCCGCCGGTCGATCTCGCCGACGCGCCCGGCGACGAGTGGTACGAGATGGTCGCCGAGCACAAGGGCGACCTGCCGCCGGCCGCGCACCGCATCCTCACCGGCGTGCCCGAGGTCGTCTTCGCCCACGTCCGCGACGCCGGCGGCGAGCTGATCGCGGTGGCCCGCGGCGCGGTGACCGGCCCGGGCCGCTGGCTCGGCGTCTCGCTGCTGCAGACCGCGCCCGCCGCCCGCCGGCGCGGCATCGCCCAGCAGGTGGTGCGCGGCCTGGCCCAGTGGGCGACGCAGCGCGGCAGCACCCGCGCCTACCTCCAGGTGGAGGAGCGGAACACGGCCGCGGTCGCGCTCTACGGCCGGGTGGGCTTCAGCACCCACCACACGTACCTGACCCGGGAAGCTCCCGTCGCCCAGGCGTCCTAGCGGCGAACGACCTTGCGCGGCTTCGCGGCGCGCGTCTCGGTGTAGGCCTTGAGCGAGCGCGACCGGTAGTCGCGGCCGAGCATCACGGCCAGCCAGTAGCCCAGCAGCGTGCCGACGATCGCGAAGCCGGCGTACAGCCAGATCTGCGAGAAGAAGTCGCCGGCGCCGCTCTTGAACGGCTCGCCACCGCTGATGAACGGTCCGACCAGGACGGTCAGGAGCATGCCGCCGACGGCGCCGAACACGAGGTCGGGCAGCAGCCAGTCGCTCGGCCGTTTGCGTTGACTGGCGAAGAAGGTCCAGACGGCGAGCGTCAGGCCGATCACCCCGAACATGACCAGGGTGGTGCGGCTCTCGGCCGAGTCGTCGCCGTCGAACCAGAGGCGGATGATCAGGCGGGCCACCACGTTGATCGCGAACAGCCCGACCGCCAGCGCCACGGGCGCGAACCAGCGCTGCTGCCTCATTTCGTCCTCCCGGGGACGCAACGGATGGTGGCTCGGGATCCTAACGCCGGGTGAACGTCCGGCGCTGGACCCGACGGCCATCTTTGCGGATGACGCGCCACGCGTACCTCGGGGAAGCCTGGGAGTCTGCTGCTAATCGCGGGGAATGCGCTTGAGGATCATGCGGTACGAGTAGACGGCGAACGTCAGGCTGCCGACCAGGATCATCACGAGCGCGACCCAGTCCTCGCCGCCGAGCAGGTAGTCGCCCTCGTGCGTGCGCACCCCGGCCGCGAACAGCATCATCAGCGTCCAGAGCGCCCATGGCGGCCCCATCGCCCAGCGCCGCCCGGTGGTGCTGACCGCGAACCAGGCGATGGCCCAGTTCGCCACCACCGCGAGCAGGATCGACAGCCCGATCACCGGGCCGCGGCCGGAGCCGATCGCGTCGCCGCGCCAGATCGTGCCGAGGTCGCCCCAGCGCAGCGTGGTGAGCAGCAGCTCGAGCGCGCCGGTCACGACGGCCGCGACCACCGCGACGATCACCCCGCCGGCCCGGATCACCGGTTCCCAGCCGCTCGGCTTCTGCGCCGGCTCGGTGACCGGCTCGGTGACGGGCGCCTCGGTCATCTCGTGGCCGAGTCCGCTATCGCGCGCTCGCCGACCTCGAGGCCGCTGAACAGGTCGCTCTCCCAGTTGTGCGGGCCCTCGCCGGCGCCGCGCTCGCCCTTGGCCAGCATGAAGTACTCCACGCCCATGAACTCACCGCCGAAGTCGCCGGCGATGCCGTAGAGCCAGGAGTTGTCCGGGATCTGGGTGGCGTGCGCCCGCATGGCCGCCATCTTCGCCTGGTAGTGGTCGGTGCCGTCCATCCGGGCCGCGATCTCTTCGTCGGTGTGCCCGAACGGCAGGTCCTCGACCTTTTCCACGTCGGCGAACGGGTTGTCGTCGAGCCCGCGGAACGCCTCCATGCCCTCGCGCAGGACACTCAGCGGCATCGCGGTCCAGTAGATCTTCTGCGGGCCGTCGGGACCGGCCAGCTCGGCCGCGCGCATGGCGACCCGGTGGGCCTGGATGTGGTCCGGATGACCGTAGAAGCCGTTCTCGTCGTACGTGATCATGACCTGCGGCCGGATCTCGCGAATGATCTCGAGGAGATGGGCCGCCGCCTCGTCCAGATCGGCGCCCCAGAACGCCCGGGGATGCTCGTTGGTCGGCAGGCCCATCATGCCGGAGTCGCGGTACCGCCCCGGGCCGCCGAGGACCCGGTGGTCGGTCACGCCGAGGGCGGCGCAGGAGCGGGCGAGCTCGGTCAGCCGGTAGCCGCCGAGCTGGTCGGCCTGCTTCGCCTCGAGCTGGGCCAGCTCGGGGACGTGTATCTCGCCCTCCTCGCCGAGGGTGCAGGTCACGAGCGTCACGTGCGCGCCGGAGGCGGCGTAGTGGGCCATCGTCGCGCCGGTGCCGGTGACCTCGTCGTCGGGGTGGGCGTGCACCAGCAGCAGGCGGCGTGCGGGCAGGGCGTCTGTCACGCGCGCAACTGTACGCGGGGCACCGGGCGCCCTTTTGCAACCCGGCTGCGAGTTTGCGCCCCGGGATACCGCCTTGATCAGCGATGCTGTCCGGGTGGACTACCCCGGACTCGCCGCTCGCACCGGTCACTTCCGCTACGGCGCGCCGCACGCCGTGACGATCGGTTCCGACGGCGGCCGGGTGGCCTTCCTGCGCTCGGGCGGCCCCGAGGACCCGTCCGCGGCGCTCTGGACCCTCACGGTGGCCACCGGGGCCGAGGCGAAGATCGCGGACGGACCCATTCCCGCGTACGCCGTGGACCGGGACGCCCGCGTCGCCGCTTTCGTGCGCGACGGCCGTCTCTTCCGCGCCGACCTGGTCGCGGGCGGCGTCACCGAGGTGCCGACCGCCACCCCCGTCCGGGATCCCCGCCCCGACCCGACCGGCCGCAGCATCGGCTACGTCAGCACGGCCGGCGGCTCGGCGGCGCTGCGGGTGGCCGGTCCCGGCGGCGACCGGCTGCTGGCGGGCGAGCCCGGGACGGCCTGGCGGGAGCACGGCGGCCTGATCTCGTGGGGCGTGCCCGACCCGGCCGCGGTCCAGTTCGGCCGGCGGCGGGGCTGGTGGTGGTCGCCGGACGGGAACCAGATCCTGGCCACGCGCACCGCCGGGGCGACCAGCCTGCACCTGCTCGACCTCGACGAGGGCTGGGTGGATGTGCATTGGGACCGGGAGACCTATCCGTACGTGGTGAACGTGCGCTGGGACGACGGTGGCGGGCCGCTGATCACCGTCCTGCGCCGGATGCAGCAGCACGGGCTGGTGCTCGCGATCGACCCCCGGACCGGGGAGACCCAGGTGCACGCCGAGCTCGCCGACGCCCGCTGGGTGGAGCCGGTGGCCGGGACGCCGCGGCACCTGCCGGACGGCCGGGTGCTGGTGGGCGGGGAGCTCGCGCACGACGGCTTCGACGCGCGCTGCCTGTTCGCCGACGGAAGCCTGCTGACCCCGCCCGGCCTCTACGTGCGGCGGGTGGTCGGGACGCTGCCCCGGGAGGGCGCTCCGGCCGGGGCGCCCGATCTCGTGGTCGAGGGAACCGAGACCGATCCGTCGTCGCAGGCCGTGTTCCGCGTACGGACGTCTCTCGGAGGAGGCGGCGCCGAGGCCCGCAAGATCAGCTTGACCCCCGGCTGGCATCGCGCCGAGGCCGCCGCCGACGTCCTGGTCGTCGACGACACCGTGTGGCGCGGCGACGCCCGCGTCGCCACCCTCCGCAACCTCGCGGCGCCGCTCCCCTACCACCCGAGCCCGATCCTCGAACGCGTCACCGACCGGCGGCTTCCCGCGGCGGTGCTCTATCCGGCGGGCTTCGTCGGCGGCGCGAAGATCCCCGTGCTGGTCACGCTGGGCGAGGGAACCGGCCACCAGCAGGTGGTGACCGACCCGGCCGCGTGGCAGGAGCGGCAATGGTGGGCGGACGCCGGCTTCGCGGTGGTCAGCGTCGACAGCCGGGGTACGCCCGGGGTGACGCCCAGCTTCGAGAAGGTGGTCCACCGCCGGCTCGGCGACGTCGCCCTGACCGACCAGGTCGACGCCCTGCACGCCCTGCTGGGCAAGCACCCGGACCTCGACCTGACCTCGGTCGCGGTGCGCGGCACGGGCCTGGGCGGCTGGCTCGCGGCGATGGCCGTGCTGCGCCGCCCCGAGGTCTTCCACCGGGCCGTGGCCCGCACCCCGGTCACCGACTGGTACGACCTGCCGGCCCCGTTCGCCGAGCGCTACCTGGGCGACCGCCAGGACGCGACCGACGTCTACGTCCACCACAGCCTGGCCGAGGCCGCCGCCCAGTCCGACCGCTCCCGCCCGTTGCTCCTGATCGGCGCGACCCTCCCGGGCATCGATTCGACCCCGTCCGCCACCCTCGACGAGGAGCTGGCCTTCCTCCGGGAGCGCCCGGCGAGGTAGTCGCGAGGAGAGTTGGCATGAGACTAGTCTTTGTGAGAGAGTCTGACCTCGATCGCAGGGGAGACGCCATGACGACAGCCATCTTCAGCGACGCGCAGCCGATGTCCGAAGAGCAGTTCTTGGCCATCGGCAGGGCTTCAGGTGCTCGAAGCGGTGAACCTCCGAGTCGGTCCGAGTCGAATCCCCATCCCGGACCTCGTCATCGCGACGGACATCAACCTGGAGGAGTTGGTGATCGACGCCTCGGACGTTCGCCTCGTCTGTGAGATCACCTCCCGTCCGACGCCACCACCGACAAGGTGCTGAAGATGCACTACTACGCGGAGGCCGGCATCCCTTGGTATCTCGTCGTCGATACCAAGTTGAGCGCCCTGCGCCTCTACCACCTGGACAGCGACAAGTACTTGGAAGAGACGGCCCGGGAGACGGGCGACGTCCTCCGGCTGACCGAGCCGATCGCGGCGGTCATCGACCCGGCGGAGTTGCGGTCGCGGGCCTGAGTTTTGTCGTACCGGTCACCTAGGGTCGGTGCATGAGCCACTTCGATGAGGCGTCGGCCGCGGTCCAGGCCGCTCTCGACGCCGGGGCGCGTTATGCGGACGCACGCATCATGGTGCGCCGCACCGAGTCGATGACCGCGCGCGACGGGGATGTCGAGGATCTGAGCTCCGACGAGAGCGCCGGCCTCGGCGTACGGGCTCTGGTCGGTTCGAGTTGGGGTTTCTACGCCGTGCCCGACCTCTCCGTGGCCGCCGCTCGCGCCGCCGGGCGCCGGGCCGCGCAGATCGCCGCGGCCAGCGCCATCGTGCCCGGTCCACCCATCGAGCTGGTGCCACCGATCGAGCTGGTGCCGGCCGGCGCCGGTTCGGCGAGCTGGGCCAGCGACTGCGTGGTCGACCCGATCGGCGTTCCGCTCTCCACCAAGGGCGACCTACTGGTCCGCGCGACCACCGCGGCCAAGGAGGCGGGGGCCGACATCGCCGAGGCCCTCTACCAGATCTGGGACACCCGCAAGTGGTTCGTCTCCAGCGAGGGCCACCGCATCGACCAGCACATCCGCGAGTGCGGCGCGGGCGTCAACGCCAGCGTGATCGGCGACGGCGAGGTGCAGCGCCGGTCCTGGCCGTCCAACCGCGGGCAGCACGGCACCCGCGGCTGGGAGCTGGTCGACGAGCTCGACCTGATCGGCAACGCGCCGCGCATGGCCGAGGAGGCGCGCGCCCTGGTCACCGCGCCGCTGTGCCCGGCCGGCGAGACCACCCTGATCCTCGGCGGCGAGCAGCTCGCCCTGCAGATCCACGAGTCGGTGGGGCACGCCATCGAGCTCGACCGCATCCTCGGCTGGGAGGCCGCGTTCGCCGGCACCAGCTGGCTCGACCTGGCCAAGCTCGGCTCGCTGCGCTACGGCTCCGAGCTCATGAACATCACCATCGACCCCGGCATCCCGGGCGCGCTCGGCAGCTTCGGCTACGACGACGAGGGCACCCCGGCCACCAAGCGCGACGCGGTTCGCGACGGCATCTGGGTGGGCGTGCTGGCCGGGCGCGACTCGGCCGCCGTCGCCGGCCTCGACTACGCCGGCAGCGTCCGCTCCGACGGCTGGGCGCGGCTGCCGATGGTCCGCATGACCAACGTGGGTCTCGAGCCCGGCCCGCACACGCTCGACGAGATCATCGCGGCCACCGACGACGGCGTCTACATGGAGACCAACCGCTCCTGGTCGATCGACGACCGCCGGCTCAACTTCCAGTTCGGCTGCGAGATCGGCTACGAGATCAAGAACGGGAAGCGCGGCCGGCTCCTGCGCAACCCGACCTACACCGGCATCGGCCCCCGGTTCTGGCAGTCGATGGACATGCTGTCCTCGGAGACCATCGCCTGGGGCACACCCAACTGCGGCAAGGGGCAGCCCGGCCAGGTGGGTCACACCGGCCATCCGGCGGCGCCGGCTCGCTTCACCGACGTACGAGTGGGGGTGCGCGGATGAGCGCCGAAAACGCCCGGACCGGGGCCGAGCTCGAGCTGGCCGCTCGCGTGATCGAGCTGGTGCGCTCGGCCGTGGGAGCGTCCGCGCAGGCCGAGGTCAACGTGCAGCACCGGGCCGAGGCGCTGACCCGGTTCGCCAACTCGGCCATCCACCAGAACGTGGCCGACGCGACCACCACGGTCCGGCTGCGGATGCACCTCGATGGGCGTACGGCCGCGGGCTCCACCACGGTCACCGACGCCGACGGGCTGCGCGCCCTGGTCGACCGCACCGTCGACGCGGCGCGGCTCAGCCCGGCCGACGCGTCCTGGCCCGGCCTCACCCCGCCGATGCCGCTGCACCAGTCGGCGGGCTATCACGGCTCGGGCGACCGCTCGGGCCTCGACTTCGGCTTCGACGAGGCGACCGCCCGCGCCACCCCGGCCGAGCGCGCCGAGCGGGTTCGCGACTTCGTGCGCGCGGCCGGCGGCCTCGAGACGGCCGGTTACTGCCGCACGATCTACCAGGCGGCGGCGTTCGCCAACAGCGCCGGCCAGGCGGTCGAGGGCCGCGCGGCCGAGGCGGCGATGGACGGCATCGCCCGGCACAACGGCGCCGACGGCGTGGCCCGGCTGGCCGGCGGCCGCCTCGCCGGCATCGACGGCGCCCGGCTCGGCGCGCGGGCCGCGGCCAAGGCGCGGGCCGGGGATCGCCCGATCGAGCTGCCGCCCGGCCGCTACGAGGTGGTGCTCGAGCCCGAGGCGGTCGCCGACCTGCTGGGCAACTTCATGATGTTCGGCTTCAACGGCAAGACGTACGCGCAGCGCCAGTCCTTCGCCGAGCTGGGCGCCGAGCAGTTCGACCCGTCGGTGACCATCGTGGACGACCCGCTCGGCAGCCGCGGCGAGCCCGCCCCCGACCTGCCCTTCGACGGCGAGGGCACGCCACGCGAGACGCTGGTGCTGGTCCGCGACGGCGTGACCAAGGCCGTGGCCCACGACCGCCGGACGGCCGCCGAGGCCGGCGCCGACCCCACCGGCCACGCGTGGGAGCTGTCCCGCACCTGGGGCCCGGTCCCCACCCACCTGCGCCTCGAGGCCGCGGCCGCCGCCACCGAGCCGCCCCTGCCGCCCGCCGACCCGGCCAGTCCGATCGCCGAGTCGGCACGCCCCCTGGTCGCCCGCATGGAACGCGGCCTGCTGATCACCGACCTCTGGTACACGAGGGTCCTCGACCCGAAAAGCCTGGTCATCACCGGCCTGACCCGAAACGGCGTCTGGTTGGTCGAGAACGGCGAGGTGACGGCGGCGGTGAGCAACATGCGATTCACCCAGTCCTACCCGCAGGCCCTGGGCATCGGCATGGTCCACGGCATCGGCAGCGAGTCGGTCCTGCTCCCCGACAGCTGGGCCGGCGTCCGTTACGCGGCGCCCGCATTGCACCTGGCCTCGTGGAACCTGACCGGCAACGCCTCCGGCTGACGCCCTGCCCGCCCATCTCGCGCGGCGTGGCGCACATTGACCGGCGTGTTTCACTGGGCCGGTGAGCGACACGCCGCGCGATCCGGATGACGACGACGTCCCGACCAGCCGTCTCCCCCTCGGCCGGGGCGGCCGCGACAGCGCCGACGACCCGGTGACCGGCCCGCCGGCGGACACGTCGAGCGCGCCCGACCGAGGCGGCCCGGCCAGGTGGGCGACCGGCGGAACCTTTTCCGACGACTCCGACCCCGCCGGCGGCTCCGCCCTCGCGGGTAACAGCTCGCCCGGCGACTCCGACCTGGCTGCCGGCGTGCCCGCGTCCGGCGACTCCCGTGCGTTCGACGACGCCGACTCGCCGGACAAATCCGATTTATCCGTCACGAGGGGTGGGGGCGGCAGCACAGCGGACGGCGGGGCGGGCAGCAGCAACACAGTGGGCGGCAGGGCGGCCAGCGGCAGCACAGCGGGCGGCAGCACAGCGGGCGGCGGGGCGGGCAGCGGCACAGCGGACGGCAGCACGGCGGGCGGCGGGGCGGGCAGCAGCAGCAAAGCGGGCAGCGGCAGGGCGGGCGGCGGCCGGGCGGGCGGCGGCCGGGCGGGTGGCGGCCGGGCGGGTGGCGGCTGGGCGAGCAGCACAGCGGGCGGCGGCCGAGCGGGCAGCGGAGGCGGCAAGGGCAGCGGGCGGCGGCGGATGTTCAGCCTTGGGCCCGCGGGCGGCGGCGGCGACGAGCGGCAGCGTCGGCGGCGGTGGTTCGTGGCCGGCATCTCCGTGGCGGCGGCGATCGTGGTGGCCGCGCTCTGTGCGGGGGCTCTCTCGATCGTCAACACCATCGACGGGGTGCGGGACCGGGCCTCGGCCGCCGGCGACTCGCGGCAGGCGCGCGACACCAACTGCCTCGACCTGGAGCGGCGGCTGAACACTCTCATCCCGCCGGGCTCGACCGCCACACCCGCCGGGCGGGCGACGGCGATCCGGGACGAGAACGCCGCCGTCCGGATCTACGTCGACCAGCTGGACGACCAGCGGGACGAGGACGCCTGGCGGCAACTGCTCGACGCCCGGACCGTCTATGCCGACGCTCTCGATCGGCAGGCCAAATCCCGTACGCCCGCGTTCTTCGTCGCTCCCGAGACCGACGACGGCCAGGCCGTGGCCGATGAGCTCGGCCAGTGGTCCCCGGCGTCCTGCGCCGGGTCGATCCGCCGGTTGGCGGCGCCGGAACTCTGATCGAAACCGGCCACCCGCCAAGATCAACTACCGCTCACAAGGCGGGCCGATGTGAGTAGGGCTCGATTTTGTGACGTAGACATCATCCCTGAGCCGCAAAGTGTCTGACCCCCGGCGTAACGTGTGCCACACATCACGGACGTATGGCGGCTGAAGGGCTCCCCGGCCCGTTAACAGCCGGGTCACAGGACAGGCACGTCAGGAGATCGAATGACGACGACGGCAACGAGGCCGGGCGCCGGGCGCACTCGCGCGGCGATTGCGGCGAAAACGTTGCGTACCGACCGATGGTGGTTTCCCCCACTTGTCACCTTCGTAGGTCTTGCGGCATGGGTCCTCTACGCGACCGTCCGCGTCTTCATGCACAAGTGGTATTACGTCTCGGATTACCACTACCTCACGCCGTTCTACTCGCCGTGTCTGACCGACCGGTGCGTGGAGGGCTCGGCCGAGTTCGGCACGCCGTTGCCGAGTGCCTGGTTCATCCCGGAGGCCGCCTTCACGCTGCCGTTCCTCCTGTTGTTCCGGCTCACGTGCTACTACTACCGCAAGGCGTACTACCGCGCGTTCTGGCTTTCCCCGCCGGCCTGCGCGGTGCCCGACGCCCACCAGAAATACACCGGAGAGACGCGCTTCCCGCTGATCTTCCAGAACATTCATCGGTACGCGTTCTTCGCGGCCGGGATCATCTCGCTGATCAATACATGGGATGCCATTCGCGCGTTCCAGAGCCCGGACGGGTTCGGGTTCGGCCTCGGCAACATCATCCTGGTCGGCAACGTGGTGATGCTCTGGGCGTACACGTTGTCCTGCCACTCTTGCCGCCACATCGCCGGCGGCCGGCTCAAGCACTTCTCCAAGCATCCGCTGCGGTACCGGTTCTGGACCTTCGTGTCCAAGCTCAACACGCGGCACATGATGCTGGCCTGGATCACGCTCGGCACGCTCGCGCTCACCGACTTCTATGTCATGGCCGTCTCCGCGCACTGGTTCAACGACCTGCGGTTCATCGGCTGAGAGGGAGCGACGACGATGACCACCCGAATCGAACGGCACCACTACGACGTTGTCGTGATCGGCGCCGGCGGCGCCGGACTGCGCGCGGCGATCGAGGCCCGGCTGGCCGGCAAACGCACCGCGATCATCTCGAAGTCCCTGTTCGGCAAGGCCCACACGGTCATGGCCGAGGGCGGCGCGGCCGCCGCGATGGGCAATGTGAACTCGCGCGACAACTGGATGGTGCACTTCCGCGACACCATGCGGGGCGGCAAGTTCCTCAACAACTTCCGGATGGCCGAGCTGCACGCCAAGGAGGCGCCCGAGCGCATCTGGGAACTCGAGACGTACGGCGCGCTCTTCGACCGCACGAAGGACGGCAAGATCTCGCAGCGGAACTTCGGCGGCCACGAGTACCCGCGCCTCGCCCACGTCGGCGACCGCACCGGCCTCGAGCTGATCCGCACCCTCCAGCAGAAGATCGTGTCCCTGCAGCAGGAAGACTTCGCCGAGACCGGCAGCTACGACTCGAAGATCCGGGTCTTCGCCGAGACCACGATCACCGAGCTGATGCTCGACGGCAACCGGGTCGCGGGCGCGTTCGGCTACTACCGCGAGACCGGCGAGTTCCTCCTGCTCGAGGCCCCGGCGGTGGTCCTGGCGACCGGCGGCGTCGGCCGCAGCTACAAGGTCACCTCGAACTCGTGGGAGTACACCGGCGACGGCCACGCGCTGGCCCTCCGCGCCGGCGCGACGCTGATCAACATGGAGTTCCTCCAGTTCCACCCGACCGGCATGGTCTGGCCGCCCAGCGTCAAGGGCATCCTGGTCACCGAGTCGGTCCGCGGCGACGGCGGCGTGCTGCGCAACTCCGACGGCAAGCGGTTCATGTTCGACTACGTCCCCGACGTGTTCCGCAAGCAGTACGCGGACACCGAGGAGGAGGCCGACCGCTGGTACACCGACCCCGACAACAACCGCCGCCCGCCGGAGCTCCTGCCCCGCGACGAGGTGGCCCGGGCGATCAACAGCGAGGTCAAGGCGGGCCGGGGCACCCCGGCCGGCGGCGTCTTCCTGGATGTCTCCACCCGCATGCCGGCCGAGACGATCATCAAGCGACTCCCGTCGATGCACCACCAGTTCAAGGAGCTGGCCGACGTCGACATCACCAAGGAGCCGATGGAGGTCGGACCGACCTGTCACTACGTGATGGGCGGGGTCGAGGTCGAGCCCGATTCGGCGGCGGCGCTCGGCAAGGTCGAGGGCCTGTTCGCGGCCGGTGAGGTGTCCGGCGGCATGCACGGCTCCAACCGGCTCGGCGGCAACTCGCTCTCCGACCTGCTGGTCTTCGGCAAGCGGGCGGGCGAGCACGCCTCGTCGTACATCGACGCGCTCACCAAGCGACCCAAGGTCAACACGTCGGACGTGGAGTCGGCAGTCGACGTGGCTTTGGCGCCGTTGCAGCGGCAGAGCGGCGAAAACCCGTACACGCTGCAGCAAGATCTTCAGGCCGTGATGGGTGACCTGGTCGGCATCATCCGGCGGGCCGGTGAGCTGAGTGACGCGCTGAAGCGGCTGCAAGACCTCAAGCTGCGGGTGGCGAACGTCGGCGCGACCGGCGGCCGGCAGTACAACCCGGGCTGGCACCTCGCGCTCGATCTGCGCAACATGCTGGTCGTCTCGGAGTGCACGGCGAAGGCCGCGCTCGAGCGGGAGGAGTCGCGCGGCGGCCACACCCGCGAGGACTTCCCGGGGATGAGCGCCGACTGGCGCAAGGTCAACCTGGTCTGCTCGGTCGACGCCGACGGCGACGTGCACCTCGAGCGCAAGCCGCTGCCGAAGATGCGCGAAGAGCTGATCACGCTGTTCGATCGCACCGAGCTGTCGAAGTACCTCACCGATGACGAAATGACCGACTTCGACGCGCTGGCCGGCGCGAGCAAGACGGAGGCGAAGTAATGGGCACCAAGCGCCACTTCCGCGTCTGGCGCGGCGACTCGTCCGGCGGCGACATCCAGGACTACGACGTCGAGGTCAACGACGGCGAGGTCGTGCTCGACATCATCCACCGGCTGCAGGCGACGCAGACGCCCGACCTGGCCTGCCGGTGGAACTGCAAGGCCGGCAAGTGCGGGTCCTGCTCGATGGAGATCAACGGCATGCCCAAGCTGGGCTGCATGACGCGGATGTCCACCTTCGAGGAGGACGAGACCATCACGATCACGCCGCTGCGGACCTTCCCGGTCATCCGCGACCTGGTCACCGACGTCTCCTTCAACTACGAGAAGGCACGCGAGACGCCCGCGTTCGCACCGCCGGAGGGCGTCGCCCCGGGGCAGTACCGGATGCAGCAGGTCGACGTCGAGCGCTCGCAGGAGTTCCGCAAGTGCATCGAGTGCTACCTCTGCCAGAACACCTGCCACGTGGTGCGCGACCACGAGGAGAACAAGACGGCCTTCTCCGGGCCGCGGTTCTTCATCCGGGCCGCCGAGCTCGACATGCACCCGCTCGACGCGCGCACCGACCGCAAGGACTACGCGCAGGCGCACCAGGGCCTCGGCTACTGCAACATCACCAAGTGCTGCACCGAGGTCTGCCCCGAGCACATCAAGATCACTGACAACGCGATCATCCCGATGAAGGAGCGCGTGGTCGACCGCCGCTACGACCCGCTGGTCTGGCTCGGCCGCAAGATCTTCCGGCGCGACCAGCTGGAGAACGAGCCGGCCCCGGCCGCGCGTGCGCCCCGGGTTCCCGCCGGCGTCACGGCCGGGCCCGAGGTCCACACGGCGGGCACCCCGTTCACGAGCGCCCGCCCGAGCGAGGCCCCCTCGGTCCGCGACGACGGCAAGATGGACGTCGCCGAGCTGGCGCTCCCGCATCAGGGCGGGCCGTCCCCGTTCGGGGACGACCAGGAGTTCCCGATGCCGACGGATCAGCTCACCTACAACCCGCCGTCGAAGGAAAACCCCGACGCCGAGCATTAGTTCGCCGGGCCGGCTCCTTCGGGGGCCGGCCCGTTGTTTCTCGGCGGGCCCGTCTTTCTCGGCGGGCCCGTTTTGCTCTGCCGCCCGCTTTCTCAGCGGGTCCGTTCTTTCTCAGCGCGACCCTTCTCTCAGCGCGCCCCTTCTCTCAGCGCGCCCCTTCTCTCAGCGCGACCCTTCTCTCAGCGCGACCCTTCTCTCAGCGCGACCCTTCTCTCAGCGCGACCCTTCTCTCAGCGCGACCCTTCTCTCAGCGCGACCCTCTTCTCGCCGGCGCCCTCGCTCAGCGGGGCTCGGCCGGTGGGTCGCCGGCTTCGGTGGTGAGCTCCTTCTGGGCGATGGCGATGTCGTGCCAGGCGCCGTTCTTGTAGCCGATGCGCGGATGCACGCCGACCGGGCGGAACCCGAGCGCCGCGTGCAGGCCTTCGCTCGCCGGGTTGGGCAGCGTCATCTTGGCCACGGCCACCCGGAAGCCGCGCTCGGTCAGGCGGGCCAGGAGCGCTTCGTAGAGGGCTCGGCCCAGACCCGAGCGGCGGCGTGCCGCGGAGAGATAAATGCTTGTCTCACATGACCATCGGTACGCCTCGCGGGCCGCGAACGGGCGGGCGTAGGCATACCCGGCCACCTCGCCGTCGATCTCGGCCACCAGCCAGGCGTGCCGTCCGGACGCCTCGCGGATGCGGGCCGCCATCTCCGTCTCGGTCGGCGGGCTCAGCTCGAAGCTGACGGCGGTGTCCAGCACGAACGGCCGGTAGATCGCGACGCAAGCGGCGGCGTCGGAGTCACCCGCGTCGCGAATCGTCAGCTCCGTCGATGCTTGCTCAGCCAACTCAGGACCTCCAGCGCGTGCATCGCGGGGGCGGCGATCGGATGAAAGACATGCTCGATCAGGTCGTCCCGGATCACCAGCGTGAGGCGCCGATAGAGAACCATGTCACCCGCGCCGAACGTGGGCAGGCCGAGCGTGGTCGCGAGCGTCATGCGGGGGTCGGGCAGCAGCGGGTAGGGCAGCCGCAGCCGGTGGACGAGCTCGCGCTGGTAGCCGCTGGACTGCGCGGACAGCCCGAACACCCGGGCGGCGCCGGCCGCGAGCAGCTCGGCGTGGTGGTCGCGAAACCAGGACGCCTGCTCGGTCGAGCCGCGCGCGCCCGGGATCTCCAGGAGGCTGTCGGGCAGGTCGACGCCCGGCCGCCCGGTCAACGGGTAGACGAACACGATGCTGCGCCCCGGCCCGAGCCCGGCCAGATCGATCGGGCGCCCGTCGGTCGCGTAGAAGCTCAGGCTCGGCACTAGCGAACCGATCAGCCCACTCGGATCGGCGCTGCCCCGCCCCGGCGCCGGCGGCCGCACTCGGCCGGCGGCCACGTCGAGCCGCTCGCGCAGACCGTCCCGCTGGGCGGAGAGCTTGCCGATCCGTTCGTGGAGCCCGTCGATCGCGCTGCGGTAGGTGGCGACCGCGGCCGCGCACACATCGGCGTCCCGTCCGTCGGCGAGGCTCTCCACGAACGGCCGCGTCTCCTCCACGCTGAGCCCGAGCGCGGTCAGCTCCCGAATCTGCTGCACAAGCCGCACCGCGATCGGCTCATACTCCCGATACCCGTTGCCGAGCCGACGCGGCACGACGAGCCCGGCCGCCTCGTAATACCGAAGCGCCCGCACCGTGGTCCCGGTGCGGCGCGCCAACTCACCCACCCGCATGCGGCGACCCTAAACCCGCACCCGGGGGTACGGGTCAACGCTGTTCCGCCCCTCACGCGGCCGCCCGGCAAGCCATCCCCGCCCAGCGCCCCTGCCCAGCGCCGCCCCTGCCCAGCGCCGCCCTGCCCAGCGCCGCCCCTGCCCAGCGCAGCCCCTGCCCAGCGCCACCCCCGCCCAGCGTCGCCCCCGTCAGCGCCGCAGTTTCAGCGCCGCACAGTCGGTCGCGCGGGGCGGTGTCGTCACGGGCGGCCGATCAGCAGGCGCAGCGAGCCGAGGAACTCGGGCTGGTCACGCAGATACCCGTACCTCCTCTGCCACTCACCGGACGCCAGGTCGGACCGCAAGTTTTCGACGGCCCGGTTTGTCGCCTCGGGCGACACGAAGCCCCACGCCGACTGGGCCGCGCGCACCCGTGGGTCGAGGAACGCCTCCGGCCGCGCGTAGAAGGCCTCGGTGAAGCCGTCCACGCAGTCGATCGGGATCGGCACCTCGATCACCTCGGCGGTCCGCCCGATTGCCGCCGCGATCTCCGGCACCGCCGGGTAACGCCGCCGCTCGGCCGCGACCAGTTCCGGCACGTACGCCGCGAGCCACAGTCTCTCCAGTTCCTCTCCGTCGAAGGTCAGCACCACGACCGGGCCGCGTGCCACCCGGCGCAGCTCGGCCAATCCACGGGCCGTGCCGCGCCATTGGTGCACGGTCACGGTCGCCATCACCGCGTCGAAGGCGTCGTCGTCGAACGGCAGCCGTTCCGCGGTCGCGTTCACGGCCGGCGCCGCGCCCGGCGGCCGTTGCGCCCGCATGGCCGCCGACGGCTCGACCGCCAGCACGTATCGGTCGTCGGGTTCGTAGGAGCCCGCACCGGCGCCGACATTCAGCACCGTGCGGGCGTCGCCGAGCGCCGAGTGGATCAGCGTGGCGATCCGCGGGTCGGGGCGACGGCGCCGTGCATAGCCCTGACCGTGGGTGTCGTAGTCGAAGTCTCCCGCGAGCGTCTGCGTCATGCGGGGAAAGCTAAACCCCTCCCCCAGGGGGAGAGTCAAGCCCGATTTTCGCCCCGCGCCGCCGGTTTTCCGGCCGCGAGCCAGTGCTCGAGGCCGTCGAGGATGCGCTCGAGCCCGAAGGCGAAGCCCTCGTCCCAGATCTGGTGCGGGTCGACCAGGTCGATCGGGTTGGCCTGGCGCCACTCGGCGAAGTGCGGATGGTCGGGCGCGAGCTGGTCGAGGTAGGGATCGAGCCCCTTGTAGTACTCCGCGATCGGCACGTTGGCCTGCTCGAGCGCGGCGACGGCGGCGGCCTGGGTGGTGGCCGAGCCGATCGCGTGCCCGTTCAGCAAGCCGCCGACGTGCGACAAGGCGTACCCGCTGAATCCGGCCTCCATGAGCAGGGCGATCATGCGCTCGCCCATGCGCATCGCGTTGGGACCGAGGGTGGGTTTGGTGCCGAGCAGGGCGATCGCCCAGGGATGGCGCAGCAACGTCCCGCGCATGCCGTTGGACAGCACCGACAGACTGATGCGCCATGGCGCGTCGCCGGGCTCGGGGACGTAGACCTCGCCGAGCACCTCGTCGATGGCCAGCTCCAGCAACTCGTCCTTGTTCGCCACGTGCCAGTAGAGAGAGGTGGCGCCGGCGTCGAGCCGGGTGCCGAGCCGGCGCATGCTCAGCCCGGTCGTGCCCTCGGCGTCGAGCAGCTCGATCGCGACGCGGACGATCTGCTCGCGGCTGAGCGTGGGCTGGCCACCGCGGGCGCGGGGCGGCCGGGTCCAGACCGAGTGGACGAAATCCGGCTTCGAAGGCATGCCTCCATCTTATAAGGGGTCGAACAGCGTGCGACTTCGATGGTACGGTGTTCGAGTCAATCGCACACCGTACGAGAGAGGCCCGTCATGCCCGACCGCAACCCGCGTCGCTGGTTGATTCTCGGCGTGCTCTGCCTGAGCCTGCTCGTGGTCGTCATCGACAACATGGTGCTCAACATCGCGATCCCGTCGCTGATCCGCGACCTCGACGCGAGCCCGTCCGAGATCCAATGGATCATCGATTCCTACATCCTGGTCTTTGCCGGCCTGCTGCTCACGGCCGGCAGTCTTTCTGACCGGTACGGGCGACGCCGGGGCCTGATCATCGGGCTGATCGTGTTCGGGAGCGCCTCGGGGCTGGCCACGATCTGCCAGACGCCCGAGCAGCTGATCGCCGCGCGCGGACTGATGGGCATCGGTGGCGCGTTCCTGATGCCGGGCACCCTGTCGATCCTCACCACGGTCTTCGACGATCAGGAGCGCAAGAAGGCGATCGCCATCTGGAGCTCGGTGCTGGCACTCGGCGCCCTCGGCAGCCCGGTGATCGGCGGCCTGCTGCTTCAGCATTTCTGGTGGGGCTCGGTCTTCCTGGTGAACGTTCCGGTGGCCGCGATCGCCGTGATCGCGGCGCTCTTGATCATTCCGGAGTCGCGCGGCGCGGCCACCCGGCCCGATCCGCTCGGCGCCCTGCTGTCCTTTGTGGGCCTGACCGCCCTGGTGTGGGCCGTCATCTCGACCGCCCGGGACGGCTGGGGGTCGCCGCAGACCATCGGTGGCTTCGTCGTCGCGGCGGTCGGGATCACCGCGTTCGCCCTGTGGGAGCGCAGCGTGGCCGAGCCGATGCTGCCGATAGCGCTGTTCCGCGACCGCAATTTCGCCGGCGCGAGCTTCTCGATCGTCCTGCTGTCGTTCTCGGCCGGGGGCGTGATCCTCGCCCTGACGCAATACATCCAGTTCGTGCTGGGCTATCCGCCGATCCGGGCCGGCCTGGCGTTCATTCCGATGATCGTCACGGTGATGGCGTTCAACGGCATCGGGGTGATCGTCGACAAGCGCCTCGGCACCCGGTTCGCGCTCGCTGCCGGCATGCTGTTGATGGGTGGCGGGTTCGCCATCCTCGCCTCCATCAACCCGGGCGACGGCTATCTGAAGCTGGCCGCCGCCTTGGTCGTGATCGGGGCCGGCAGTGGCACAGCCGGGCCGGCGGCATATGGCACGCTGCTCGCCGCCCTGCCGCCCGAGCGGGTCGGCGTCGGCTCGGCGGTGAACGACACCGTGCAGCAGGTGGGCACGGCCCTCAGCGTCGCGGTGCTGGGCAGCGTGCTCACGGCCGCGTATCGCTCGGCGATGCCCACCGATGTCGTGGCTCAGGCTCGCGACTCGATCGGCGACGCTCTGCGGATCGCCGCGCAGACGGGCGACGCGGCCTTGGCCCAGGTGGCGAAAGACTCCTTTGTGGACGCCGTGTCCACCACGTCACTGGTCGGCGTCTTCGGCGGCATCGCCGCGGCGATCGTGGCCACGGTCGTGCTGCGTCCCAAACCGAAGCCGGAAGCGCCCGCCGCCGGGGAGGAGCCGGCCCTCGTCTCGGAGTCGCGGCAATGACCAGCAACCGCTCGGCCGAGACGAGCCCCGGCCAAGTTGCCGTGATGAACGGCAACCGCCCGGCCGAGACGAGCCCGGCCGGGCGGCGGTTCGCCGATCGCTCAGGAGATGCTGAAGGAGCCGGTCAGCGGCAGCTCACGGGAGCTGGCACCGACCTGCACCGCGTAGGCGCCGGCGGCCGTGTCCCACTTGTGCTCGGCGGTGTTCCAGAAGCCGAGCGGGTGGTTCGGCGTCGACGCGTCGATCGTCAGCTGCACTCGGGTGCTCTGGCCGGGCTTGAGCTTGACCTGGTCGTATCCGACGAGTCGCTTGCCCGGTTCGCCGGTGGCCGAGGGCAGCGTGAGGTACATCTGCGGGGTCGCGGTTCCGGCCCGGCTGCCGGTGTTGCGCACGTCGAAGGTCACCGTCACCGTGCCGCGCGAGCCCTTCAGGTGCGGCGTGACCCGCAGGTTCTGGTAGGCGAACGTGGTGTACGAGAGGCCGTAGCCGAAGGGGTAGAGCGGCTCGATGTTCTGCGAGTCGTACCACTTGTAGCCGACCTTGAGGCCCTCGCTGTAGCTGACCTGACGGATCGCCGTGCTGCCGGCGGGCCGCGTGGTCGAGCCGTCGGCGAACGTGCCGGGGTACTGCGCGGGGGTGTTGGTGGGGATGTCGGTCAGCGATTTCGGGAAGGTCATCGGCAGCCGGCCGGTGAAGTCCACGTCGCCGTAGAGGAGACGGGCCAGCGCGGTGCCCTGCTGGTCACCGGGATACCAGGCCTCGACGACGCCCTTGACGCCGGCGAGCCACGGCATTGTCGTCGCCGTGCCGGTCTCGAGGACCACGACCGTGTTCGGGTTGGCGGCGGCGACCGCGGAGATCAAGGCGTCGCCGTTGCCGTCCAGGGCCAGCGTCGTACGGTCGGCGAACTCGCCCTGCTTCGCGTAACCGAAGACGACCGCGACATCCGCACCCTGCGCGGCCGCGGCGGCGGCGGCCGGGTCGGCCCCGTTGTTGTAGGTGACAGTCTGGCCGGCCGTGGCGGCCCGGGCCGTGATCGCGTCGAGCGGCGCGACCGGGTTCGGGCAGGCGGCCGAGTTGTCCCGGCCCTCGGCGCAGATCGTGCCGGCGCTGACGCCGTTGGTCGGCGTGTTCGAGGCGGTCTGGCCGATCACCGCGATCGTCTTGGCGTGAGCGGTCAGCGGCAGCACCGAGCCCTCGTTCTTGAGCAGCACCGAACCCTGCTCGGCGACGGCCTGCGCGACGGCCTTGTGCTCGGGAGTAGAGGTGGTCGTCGACGGCGTGGCCGGCAGCGGGTGGTCGAAGAGCCCGGCCTTGATATAGGCGCGTGCGACCCGGAATGCGGCGGTGTCGATCTGCGTCATCGAGACCTGGCCCGCGTCGAGCGCCGCCTCGATGTTCGCCGGCGTGTAGAAGCGGGGCCGGTTCAGCTCCTGGTCGAGGCCGTTGTTGAGCGACTGCGCGGTCGAGTGCACGGCCCCGAAATCGGAGGTGACGTAGCCGTCAAAACCGCCGTCGCCCTTGAGCAGGTTGTTGAGAACGGGACTCTCACACGCGTACGCACCATTGATTTGGTTGTAAGAACACATGATGCCGCCCGGCGAGGCCTTGCTGATGGCGATCGCGAAGGGCAGGTCGTAGACCTCGCGCAGGGTGCGTCCGTCGATGTTGGACGAGCTGGTCTGGCGGTCGAGTTCCTGCTCGTTGGCGACGTAGTGCTTGACGACGGTCATGACCGGCTGGCCCGGGTTGCCGCGCTGCATGCCGTCGATCGCCGCGGCCGCGAGGTTGCCACTGAGCAGGGAGTCTTCGCCGAGGTATTCGGGGGTGCGGCCGGCCAGCGGGGTGCGTGAGCTCGAGATGCCGGGCGCCAGCAGGACGTTCTTGCCGGCCTTGAACGCCTCGTCGGCCTGGGTCTTGCCCTTGGTGTACGCGAGGTCGTCGTTCCACGTGCCGGCGAGCGCGAGTTGGGCCGGGAAGACCGTCACCCCGGCCGGTCCGCGCACGTAGTCCGGGCCGTCGGCGTAGACCACGGTCGGGGTGCAGGCGACCTGGACGGGGTAGGTGACGCCGTTGAACGTGGTCTGGGCGGGTGAGTTCGCGGCTTGCTCGTCGAGCCAGCGGAGCTTCTGGCCGAGGGTGCTCGCCTGGAGGAGCAGCTTGGCGCGCTGGTCGGCGCTCTTGCGAGTGTCCATCCACGGGCAGCCGGCCGGGTAGCTGCTGCTGCCGCCGCGGTCGGTGCCGGCCGCGGGCACGCCGGGGCCGGTGGCCAGCAGCGTGCCGAGCGCCACGGAGGCGCCCAGTGCGGCGCCGAGCCGGCGTCGGGATTGCGTGTTGAAACGATTCACTTGCCAGCCTCCTAATCGGACCTCCGCATCGGGCGGGATGCGTCGGTTCGCTGGTGCGATCGAGTGAGGATTACGGGCGTTGATCGCCGAATGTCACCGGCTTGTTTCGCACCGGTGAACTTGCCTGATCATGCGCCCGCCGGTGGGCGCGGCCTAGTCCGATGTGCACCGGCGTTAGCACGAAACTCACCTCGGGCGTTCGCTGACGATCTGCTGAACGGCCATTTCCGCAGGCAGGAGGCTTGCCGTGCGTGGCACAGGGAAGGCCCGAGTAGGAACTGATCGGCCGGTCAATACCAGGACGGGCCGTACTCGACGTACGACCTCTCGAGGCCGGCGGCTTCATCGTCGGTGAGGTGGATGTCGAGCGTGGCGACCGCTTCGGTGAGGTGGTGCGGCTTGGTCGCCCCGACGATGGGCGCCGACACGAGGGGGTTACGCAGCACCCACGCCAGCGCAATCTGGGCCATGCTGACGCCGCGCGTCCGGGCGAGGTTCTCGACGGCGTTGATGACGGGCTCGTCGTGGGGTGAGTCGAAGGCCTGGACGACCTTGTCGGTGCTCGACCGGGTGCTTTGTTCGCCGGCCGGCCGAGCGAGGCGACCTTTGCCGTTCGGCGAGTACGGGACGAGACCCACGCCCATGTCGCCGCACATCGCCATCAGCTCGCGCTCGTCATGCCGCCGCAGCAGGTTGTACTGGTTTTGCATGGACACGAATCGCGTCCAGCCACCGAGGTCGGCGGCATGCTGCAGCTTCGCGAACTGCCACGCGTACATCGACGATGCACCGATATAGCGAACCTTGCCGGCCCTGATGATGTCGTGCAGGGCCTCCATGGTCTCCTCGACCGGGGTGTCGTCGTCGAAGCGATGGATCTGATAGAGGTCGACGTAGTCGGTCCCGAGCCGGGTCAGCGAGGCGTCGATCTGCTCCAGGATGGCCTTGCGCGACAGCCCGGATCCGCCGGGGCCGTCGTGCATCTTTCCGCGGACCTTGGTCGCGAGCACGATGTCCTCGCGGCGGGAGTACCGGGTGATGGCGCGACCGACGATCTCCTCCGAGGTACCTCTCTGGTAGACGTTCGCGGTGTCCCAGAAATTGACGCCGAGCTCGACGGCCTGGCGGAAGAACGGGCCGGCCTGGTCCTCGGTCATTGCCCAGGGGTGGGCGTCGGGTGTGGTCGGGTCGCCGTAGCTCATGCAACCGAGAGCCAGCCGGCTGACCCTCAGGCCGGTGCTGCCGAGGCGGGCGTGCTGCATCGATTGCTCCCTTGTCCGGGGCCATCCACCACGGCCGAGTCTTCCACGAAGGCGCCGGGAACGGCCGCCTTGCCACCGATATCCACAGGCCGCCGACGCCGGCCCCAGCCGTCGCACATCTGTACTAACATGGCCTGGTGACCAGCACTTACCAGCCATCGATGCTCGATCTCATGGGCGGGGCCGCTCCCGCCCCCACGCTCGAGCCGCTCGCGGGCATCACCCGCCATCGGCTGACCGCCGGCGCCTGGGTCGATGTGTTGCCCGGGTGGCTGCAGGGCTCCGACGAGGTCTTCGAGACGATGCTCGGCATCGACTGGCGGGCCGACCGCCGGCAGATGTACGACAACGTCGTCGCCGTCCCGCGCCTCCTGCGGTGGTACGGCGGCGACGAGCAACTCCCGCATCCGGCGCTGACCGAGGCCCGGCGGTCGCTGTCCGCGCACTACGCCGACGAGTTGGGCGAGGAGTTCGTCACGGCCGGCATGTGCCTCTATCGAGACGGCCGCGACAGCGTCGCCTGGCACGGCGACACGATCGGCCGGTCGGCGCGCCACGACACGATGGTCGCGATCCTGTCGCTGGGCTCGCCGCGTTACCTGTCGCTGCGCCCGCGAGCGGGCAACCACGACACGTTGCGCTTCCCGCTGGGCCACGGCGACCTGATCGTCATGGGCGGCTCCTGCCAGCGAACGTGGGAGCACGCGATTTTGAAGACCGCCAAACCGGTGGGGCCGCGGATCAGCGTGCAGTTCCGCCCGATCAACGTCGCCTGAGAGGAGGGGTCTCGGCACTGGCGCCGCCTGGTTCGGTGGGTGGCCGGTGGATCGGTGCGGAGAGGGCGCTTGGGCGGCGGCCGCTTGGGCGTGGAGGGATCGCCTTCGTCGCGGGCGGCGGCGAAAGGGAGCGCGGGCGAATTGGTGCGCGGGCGGAAACGGAGCGCTGGATGCGGCCGGCGCCGGATTGGGCAGGCGTGAGAGCGGCACGGCGCTGGAGTGACGTGGGCTGATCGGAGCGGGCGCGAGCTGACCGGGGCGGCGCGGGCGGCGCGGGCTGGGCAGCTCGATGCGGGCGGCGGGCTGGGCGCGGGCCGGCGCGGGCGCGCGGGCACCTGTGGGGCGGCCCGAGCGCGGGCTGACCGGGCGACGCGGGGCGCCTGTGGGGCCGACGCGCGCGATGCGGGGGCGACGCGGGCTGCGCGACGCGGGGCGGCGCAGGCTGGGCATCGCGGGGCGGCGCAGGCTGGGCATCGCGGGGCGGCGCAGGCTGGGCAACGCGGGGCCCGGCCCAGGCTGGGCGACGCGGGCTGGGCGTGGGCCGGCGCGGACACCCGCGGGTCGGCCCGAGCGCTGGCTGACCGAGGCGACACGGGGCTGGGCGGCGCAACGCGGGCGCCTGCGGGGCGACGCGGGCTGAGTGGGCGACGCGGGCTGAGTGGGCGACGCGAGCGCCGGCCGGGGTGGCTTGGGCTGGGCGGATCGGCGGCGCCGGTGGTGGGTGCGGGCGGCCCGGAGAGGCCCCGGAGAGGCTCCGGAGCGGCGCCTGGGTGGCATCGATCGACGACTAAGGCTCGGTGAGGTAACGAGGCGGTAGCGAGCGGTTGACGCGGCGGCCCAGAAAGTTACACTCCAAGTGTAAAAAGTTGACCTTCACACCCTCCACTCAGGACGTCCGGCTGGTCCGTGAGGTGACTATGGCAACAGGCGATGACCAGGGGCTTTTTCTCCATCACATAACGGTTCGCTTTGGCGGGCTGCTTGCTCTCGACGATGTCTCGTTGCGGGTGGCGCCGGGGCGGGTGGTGGGGATCATCGGGCCCAATGGGGCTGGGAAGACGACGCTCTTCAATGCGATCTGTGGGTTTGTGGCGCCTCACTCGGGGGCCATCACGCTTGACGGGCGGCCGTTCAAGGCGCGGCCCCATCGGCTGAGCAAGCATGGCATTGCTCGGACGCTGCAAGGAGTTGGGCAGTTCGGCGGGATGACGGTGCTCGACAACGTTCTTGTCGGGCGGCGCGGCAAGACCTCGGACGGGAAGAACGAGCGCGACGCGGCCTATGCGGCGCTGGAACGGTGTGGGGTTGCGGACGTCGCTGAGGCGTACCCGGGGACGCTTCCGTACGCCAAGCGCAAGCGGGTCGAGTTGGCTCGGGCCCTGGTCGGCGAGCCGCGGATTCTCATGCTGGACGAGCCGGCCGGCGGGCTCGACGCCGAGGAGATCAGCTGGCTGGCCGATCTCATTCGCGGGGCGGGGACGACCGTGCTGCTCGTCGAGCATCACATGGACCTTGTCATGTCGGTGTGCGACGAGATTCTCGTGCTCGACTTCGGGAAGCCGATCGCGCTGGGCACGCCGGGGGAGATTCGCACCGATCCCAAGGTGGCCGAGGCCTATCTGGGGGCCGCCGCATGAGCATACTCCTGCAGGTCGAAGGGCTCACGGCGGGCTACGGCGCGGCGCCCGTGCTGCATGACGTCAGCCTCAATGTGGGCGAGGGACGCATCGTCGCCGTTCTGGGCGCCAACGGGGCCGGTAAGACGACGCTCCTGCGTACGCTCTCCGGATTGTTGTCGCCGGCCGCCGGCCGCATCGTTTTCGATGGGCTCGACCTGCGCGAAGTGAAGGTCGAGCGGATGGTCCGGCACGGCATCGCGCACGTGCCCGAGGGACGCGGCGTCGTCACCGAGCTGACCGTCGACGAGAACCTGCGGCTCGGCGGGCTCTGGCGGAAGAAGAAGCCCTCGCTCGACGGGATCTACGACCTGTTCCCGGCGATCGCGAACCGGAAGAGCCACCTCGGGCATCAGCTCTCCGGCGGCGAGCGGCAGATGCTCGCGATCGGGCGCGCCCTGGTCGCCGAGCCGCGGCTGCTGCTGCTCGACGAGCCGTCGCTGGGGCTGGCTCCGAAGATCACCGCGCAGATCATGGCGCTGCTGCGGGACCTGCGCGATCGTACGGGCCTCGCCGTCCTGCTGGTCGAGCAGAACGTGCGCAGCGCGCTGTCGATCGCCGACGAGGGCGTGGTCCTCAACCTCGGTCGCATCGCCGCCCGGCAGGACGCCGCCACGCTCGCCGACGACGCCGATCTCCGGCACGCCTACCTGGGGTTCTGACATGGACCGATTCCTGTACCTGACCTTCGACGGGCTCAGCCGCGGCGCCGTCTACGCGGCGTTCGCGCTGGCCCTGGTGCTGATCTGGCGGGCCGCGCGGATCGTGAACTTCGCGCAGGGCGCGATGGCGGTGGCGACCGCGTACGTCGGCTATTCCGTCACCGACGCGACCGGCTCCTATTGGCTCGGGTTCGTGGTCGCCATCGCGAGCGGTCTCGTGCTCGGCGCGGTGGTCGAGCGGGTGGTGATGCGCTTCGTCGACCATTCGTCCCCGCTCAACGGCGTGGTGGTGGCGCTCGGCCTCGTGCTGATCATCCAGGGCGTGCTCGGCATGATCTACGGCAACGAGTTCCGCCCGGCCGAGGCGCCGTTCAGCCGCGACGCGTTCCAGATCGGCGGCGTCGCGCTGCTGTCGCGCTACGACCTGTTCGTCTTCGCGGCGGTCGGCGCGGTGGTCGTCCTCCTCACGCTCCTCTTCACCCGTACGTCCACCGGCCTGCGCATGCGTGCCGCGGCTTTCGCGCCCGACGTCTCGCGCCTGCTCGGTGTGCCGGTGGGCGGCATGCTGACGCTCGGCTGGGCGCTCGCCGCCGCGGTCGGCTCACTGGCCGGGATGCTGGTCCTGCCCACCGAGCTCGGCCTGCATCCGAACGCGATGGACCTGCTGTTCATCTCCGCGTTCACGGCCGCGGTGCTGGGCGGCCTGGACAGCCCGGTCGGCGCGGTGGTCGGCGGTCTCGTGGTGGGGCTGCTCCTCACGTACGTGAGCGGCTACCTCGGCGCGACGGTCGCCCCCATGGCGGTGCTGATCCTGCTCGTGGTCGTGCTGCTGGGCCGTCCGGACGGGCTGTTCTCCAAGGCGAAAGCGAGGACCGCATGACGATCGTCGCCAAAAAGCCGATAAAAACGATAAATCGGGGCAAAGCACGAGCCAGCAACCTGGCGCCGTTACTGGTCGTCCTAGCGGGCGCGGCCGTGATCATCGCCGCGACCTACACGCTGCCCCCGTTTCGGAACTACCAGCTGGCGACGATCGGGGCCTACCTCTGCGTGACCGCGGGACTGACCGTCCTGACCGGACTCAACGGGCAGCTCAGCCTCGGCCACGGCGCCCTGATGGCAACCGGCGCGTACACGCTCGCCCTCTGGCAGAACAAGTTCAACCTGCTGGTGCCCGGCATCATCGCGGCGGTCGTCGTGACCACCGTGGTCGGGGCCGTGATCGGCCTGGCCGCCGCGCGACTCCGCGGCCCCTACCTGGCCGGCCTGACGCTGGGCGTGGCGGTGGTCGTCCCGAGCATCACGAGCACGTTCGACGGCACGTTCAACAGCGACCAGGGACTGAGCGTCCCGCTCGACCCGCCGCCCGGCGTGATCCCGGTCGAGCAGTGGCAGGCGTGGATCTGCTGGTCGGCCGCGCTGATCACGGTGCTGGTCCTCGCGTACCTCATCCGGGGTCGTTTCGGCCGCGACATGCGTGCGGTGCGGGATGACGAGACGGCCGCCAAGCTCGCCGGGATCTCCGTCGCGCGTACCCAGGTCATGGCCTTTGTGGTCTCCGCGGCCTGCGCCGGTCTCGCCGGCGCCCTCTTCGCCGTGCTCGCCCAAAGCGTCTCCCCCGGCGCCTTCCCGCTCACGCTCTCGCTGTTCCTGGTGATGGCCATCGTGATCGGCGGCCTGGGCCGGCTGTCGGGCGCGCTGATCGGCGCGCTGCTGCTGGTGGCGCTGCCCTCGGTCGCCCAGTCGATCGCCGAGGACGCGGGGTCGCAGAAGCTCGAGGGCAACCTCGCGCTCACCTTCTTCGGCGTCGTCCTCGTTCTCGTCATGCTCGCCGCCCCCGGCGGGCTTGCCTCTCTAAGAATTCCGCGCAGAAAGCAGAAAGGCCGCCAATGAAACGCACCGCGACCGTCCTCGCCGCGCTGCTGCTGGCCGCAGGCTGCAGCAACGGAAACAGCAATAGCAGTGGTGGAAGCAGCAGCAACACCCCGGGCGTGACCGACACCGAGATCCTGGTCGGCACGCATCAGCCGCTCACCGGCCCGGCCGCGGCCGGATATTCGTCGATCGCCCCGGCCACGAAGGCCTACTTCGACTACGTCAACGCGAACGGCGGCGTGAACGGCCGCAAGATCACATACAAGATCATGGACGACGGTTACAACCCGTCGAACACCCAGCAGGTCGTCCGCCAGCTCGTGCTGCAGGACAAGGTCTTCGCGATCCTCAACGGCCTCGGCACCCCGACGCACACCGGCGTGCTGGACTTCCTCAAGACCAACCGGGTGCCCGACCTCTTCGTCGCCAGCGGCAGCCGCAGCTGGAACCAGCCGGACAAGTACTCGGGCACGTTCGGGTTCAACCCCGACTACACGGTCGAGGGCAAGATCCTGGCCACGTACGTGAAGCAGACGTACCCCGGCAAGAAGGTCTGCTTCCTCGGTCAGGACGACGACTTCGGGCGGGACAGCCTGGCCGGCATCGAGAAGGTCCTCGGACCGGTCACGGCCAAGCAGAACTACGTGACCAGCAACCCCAACGTCGGACCGCAGATGGGCGCGCTCAAGGCGGCGGCCTGCGACGTCGTCATGCTGGCCAGCATCCCCGGCTTCACCGCGCTGTCGATCGGCACCGCCGCGAAGATCGGCTTCAAGCCGCAGTTCGTGGTGAGCAACGTCGGCTCCGACCCGACCACGCTGGCCAAGACGCTGGGCGCGGCGGCTCCGCTGCTCGAGGGCGTGGTGGCGGCCAACTACCTGCCGCTGGCGACCGACGACGCGAGCCCGTGGATCCAGCTCTACAAGAAGGTCAACTCCCAGTTCAACAACAACGCCACCTTCGACAACAACGTCGTGTACGGCATGTCGGTCGGCTACCTGTTCGTGCAGGCGCTTCAGAACGCGGGCAAGGATCTGACCCGGGACAAACTGGTCGCGGCGGTCGAGAAGGGTGGATTCACCGGTCCCGGACTGGTCCCGCTGCGATTCTCGGCGCAAGATCATTCGGGGTACGCGGGTGAGCAGCTCACCAAGCTGACCGGTGGTAAGGCGACGTACTTCGGGACGCCGTTCCAGACCGATGACGGTGACGGCGCCGTCACCGCATACTCGGGGGCGGCGGCCACGCCTCCCCAGAACGGCATTCCGGCGGCGCAGTAGCGTCAAGGTCGAAACTTTCTCAACGCAAAGGAGCGGCGATGGCGGACCAAGTGGCGATCGTGACCGGGGCCAGCAGGGGAATCGGCTTCGCCATCGCGCAACGCTTCGTTGCCGAGGGCTACCGGGTGGCCATCACCGGCCGCAACGCGGAGGCGCTCGAGCAGGCCGCACGCGACCTGGGCGGCCCCGAGGTGGCGATCGGCATCCCCGGCAAGGGCGACGACACCGACCACCGGGCCGCGGTGATCGACACCGTGCTCGGCCGGTTCGGCCCGATCACCACGCTGGTCAACAACATCGGGATCAACCCGGCGTACGGCCCGCTCTCGACGCTCGACCTCGGCGCCGCCCGCAAGATGATCGACGTGAACGTGCTCGGCACCCTCGGCTGGGTGCAGGAGGCGTTGCGCGGCGGTCTGTCCGAGGGCGGCGCCATCGTCAACATCTCGTCGGTCTCCGGCGTGCGCCCGGCGCCGGGGATCGCCTTCTACGGGGTGACCAAGGCCGCGCTGATCCACCTCACCGAGGAGCTGGCCGTCGAGCTGGCCCCGAAGGTGCGGGTCAACGCGGTCGCCCCGGCCGTGGTCAAGACCAAGTTCGCGACCGCGCTCTACGAGGGCCGCGAGGAGAAGGTGGCGGCGACGTACCCGCTCGGCCGGCTCGGCGTGCCCGAGGACGTGGCCGGCACGGTCGCGTTCCTCTGCGGGCCGGACGCGGCCTGGATCACCGGACAGACCGTCATCATCGACGGTGGGGTCACGCTGACCGGGTCCGTGCAGTGACGGCGGGACCGGCCGGCGCGGCGACCGCGGGCGGCCGCGAGGCCGCGGCCGGCACGCGACGGGTCGTCGTCACCGGCGCCGGCGGCGGAATCGGCGCGGCGCTCGCCCGCCGGTTCGCCGCCGACGGCGCGTCGGTGCTGGTCAGCGACCTCGACGGGGACGCGGCGGCGGCGGTGGCGAGCGAGATCGGCGGGCTGGCCGTGCCGGCCGACGCGGCGAGCGAGGACGACACCCGCCGGCTGATCGAGACGGCCTGGGCCGAGCTCGGCGGCGTCGACCTCTTCTGCTCGAACGCCGGCGTGCTGACGGCCGGTGACGAGAACACGCCGGACGCGGCCTGGACGCGGGACTTCGCGGTCAACGTGATGTCGCACGTCTACGTGACCCGGCACCTGCTGCCGCGGTGGCTGGACCAGGGCTCGCCCAAGCGGCTGGTCATGACGGTCAGCGCGGCGGGGCTGCTCTCGATCCTGGGCAGCGCCTCCTATGCGGTCACCAAGCACGGCGCGCTGGCTTACGCCGAGTGGCTGCGGGCGACGTACGCGCATCGGGGTTTGATCGTGCAGGCGCTCTGCCCGCAAGGAGTGCGCACCGACATGCTCACGCGCGGCGGTGAGCGCGGAAGCGCGAGCGCCACGATGCTGGCCGAGGGTGCGCTGGAGCCGGGCGAGGTGGCCGAGGTCGCCGCCAAGGCGATCGAGGGCGAGAGCTTCCTGATCCTGCCGCACCCCGAGGTCGCCGATTACTACAAGTTGCGGGCCGCGGACACCGATCGCTGGCTCGGCGGGATGAACAAGATCCAGCGGGCGTTCGAAGCGGGCGGCGCGTGATGAAGGGTCTCGATCTCGCGGCTCTGCGGACCTATCTCGGCTCGAAGTCCGAAATATCCGGGCAGATGTTTGCCGGCGGACGATCCAATTTGACGTACGCGATCACCGACGGTCAACAACGCTGGGTGCTGCGCCGTCCCCCGCTCGGGCACGTGCTGCCCACCGCTCACGACATGGCTCGGGAGCACAAGGTTCTCGAGGCCCTGTCGAAAGCCGGCTTCCCGGCGCCACGCCCGGTGCTGCTTTGTACCGACATTTCGGTCATCGGTGCGCCGTTTTATCTCATGGAACACGTCGACGGCCGGATTTATCGCGACGAAAAGGACCTGGAAGCGCTGGGCGGGCCGGCTCTTGGCGGGCTGATCATCGACCTCGTCGACACGCTCGCCGACCTGCACGCGCTGGACCCGGCGGCGATCGGGCTCGCGGACTTCGGCCGGGCCGAGGGCTTCAACGAGCGCCAGGTGCGGCGCTGGAAGAAGCAGCTCGACGCCTCCCGCAGCCGCGACGTGGCCGGGATCGACGAGCTGCACGCGCGGCTGGCCGTGGACATCCCGGCCGGCGGTCCGGGCTCGGTCGTGCACGGCGACTACCGGCTCGACAACGTGCTGATCGGCGACCGGTTGCAGATCAACGCGGTGCTCGACTGGGAGATGTCCACGCTCGGCGACCCGCTCAGCGATGTCGCGCTCATGCTGGTCTATGCCGGGTTGCCGCTGCAGGTCGCGGACGGCCGGGCGACCGTACCGCTGAATGTGCCCGGCCATCCCACCCTGCCGGAGATGACCGACCGTTACGCGTCGCGAAGCGGACGCGATGTGAGTGACCTGCACTGGTACGTGGCATTCGCCGCATTCAAGCTCGCCGTGATCCTCGAGGGCGTGCACTACCGATACGTTCAGGGCCAGACCGTCGGCGAGGGTTTCGAGTCGATCGGCAACCTGGTCGGCCCGCTGGTGATGCGTGGCCACGAGGCGCTGGAGGGTAACTGATGGAGTTCGGCTTCGACGCGACGACCGAGGACTACCGCAAGCGGCTGCTGTCCTTCATGGATTCTTTCGTCTACCCGGCCGAGCCGACGCTGGCCGAGCATGAGGGCTGGGGTCCGCCGGCGGTGCTGCCGGAGCTGCAGAAGGAGGCGCGGGCCGCCGGCCTGTGGAACCTCTTCCTGCCCGGCGAGCACGGCGCCGGGCTGACGAACCTCCAGTACGCGCCGCTGGCCGAGATCACCGGCCGGAGTCCGTCGCTGGCGCCGGCCGCGCTGAACTGCGCCGCGCCCGACACCGGGAACATGGAGGTGCTCTCCGAGTTCGGCTCCCCCGACCAGCAGCGCGAATGGCTCGCCCCGCTCCTGGCCGGCACGATCCGGTCGGCCTTCGCCATGACCGAGCCCGCGGTGGCTTCCTCCGACGCCACCAACATCGGCACCTTGATCGTCCGCGACGGCGACTCCTACGTCATCAACGGGCACAAGTTCTACATTTCGGGCGCGATGAACCCGGACTGCAAGATCTTCATCGTGATGGGCAAGACCGATCCGACGGCCGCCCGCCACGTGCAGCAGAGCATGATCCTGGTGCCGCGGGACACGCCCGGTGTGCGGGTCGAGCGGGGCATGCGGGTCTTCGGCTACACCGACGGGGACCACGGCGGGCATGCGGAGGTCTTCTTCGAGGACGTACGCGTGCCGTTGAGTGCGCTGATCGGCTCGCCCGGGAGCGGGTTCGCCATCTCGCAGGCCCGTCTCGGCCCCGGACGCATCCACCACTGCATGCGGCTGATCGGCATGGGTGAGCGCGCCCTCGAGCTGATGTGCACGCGGGCGCTGGCCCGCACCCCGTTCGGCAAGCCGCTGGCCGAGCAGGGCGTGGTGCAGGACTGGATCGCCGAGTCCCGGGTGCGCATCGAGCAGGCGCGCCTGCTGGTGCTGAAGGCCGCGTGGCTGATGGACACGGTCGGCAACAAGGGCGCGCACACCGAGATCCAGGCCATCAAGATCACGGTCCCGTCCACGGTCGAATGGATCATTGACAAGGCGATCCAGACGTACGGGGCGGCCGGCGTCGGCCAGGACACGCCGCTGGCCGGGCTGTGGGCCCACGCGCGCACCCTGCGTCTCGCCGACGGCCCGGACGAGGTGCACAAACGCTCGCTGGCCCGGCGGGAGCTGAACCGCTACCGGAGTGACCGGTGACCGCTTCCACCCCGCGCGTCGACGGCCGCACGGCCCGCTCGGAGCGCACCCGAAACGCCATCGTCGACGCCCACTTGCAGCTCATCCGCGAGGGCGACCTGCGCCCGACGGCCGAGAAGATAGCCAAGCAGGCGGGCGTCTCGCTGCGCGCCTTGTGGAGCCATTTCGCCGACATGGAGGCGTTGTTCGCCGCGAGCGGCGAGCGCGTCCTCGAGCTCCGCGACGCCGGTTACCGGCCGATCTCGGCCAAGCTCGCGTTGCCGGAGCGAATAGACGCCTACGCCAAGCAGCGAGCGCGCATGTTGGAGCAGATAGCCCCGAACGCCAAGGCGTCGGCGGTGAAGGAGCCGTTCTCGGAGACGTTGCAGAAGTATCGCCGCTTGCACGTGGCCCGCGTGCGGGATGAGTTGGCCGCGCTGTTCGCCGCCGAGATCGCCGACAACGACGAACTGCTGAACGCGCTGACGGCCGTAAGCATGTGGCCAACATGGTCAACCTGGCGCGAGGCGATGAACATGTCGGTGGCGGCCTCCAGGGCGACGCTGGCCCGCACCATCACGGCTCTGCTGCATACGACCTGAGCCCGCGGCGCTCGGTCTCTATTCGGACGAGGGGCGGCCTTCTTGCTTCTGGGCCGCCCTCCATGCGAGCCAATGAAGCAGCTGATCTCGCTGCCATGCCGGAGCTCCGTCGAGTCTGTCGAGGGCTGACAGGCCAACATCCAGCCGAGCAAAGTCCATCTCCTGAACCACTTGCCCTCTCGGCGCCGGCATGTTGGCTACACCGACGACAAGACAGATCCAACATGGCTCCGGAGACGGCTCCGGCAGGTATGGCAGCAAGAAGTAGTGCCAACCGGCCCGGATCTCAAGACCTCTTGCGCGGCGGCTGTAACCCCTGGCGTTCGCGATTCCCGCAAGCTTCGAAAGGCCCTCGGGCGAGATCAGCTTCGCGACTTGCGGAACAGGCCAGCCCCAGTGTGAGACCACCGTCTTTCGCCGCCGAACATTCCACATTCTCAAATCCAACCGTCCCGCCCGCGAACGAGTAGTGCCGGGGTGCAGGTCAGAGCCGCCGTGCTGTTGGTGTGGCGCGGTTCGTCGATCATCGCTCTTGAACGAATCCACTCTCGGGGCTCAGGGTCCAGTCGCCCAGGTGGGCCGGCTCGTCCGGTCGCCCGCCGCACGCAGACCGTCCACCGCCGTCTTCCCGAAAGACGTCAAGCTGAGGGGCGGGGTCGCGCGTTCCGCAAGCGGATGCCGCTACAGCCGACAGTGCTCTCGATGACCTCGTCCCAGAACGGCCACAGATTCGGCAGCAACCGCAGCTGGATGCCCGCCTCGGCGTGCGCGTCGATGAGGCTGCCGACCGGCGACGGCGGCGCCAGCGGCTCGACTCGTGTCGTCGCCACCAAAGCGTGCGGCTCGGCACCCGGCGATGACACGTGGTGGAACGCCTTGTCGGCGAAACGGTAGGCGTACAGCTTCGTCGTGCGCATGGCGTCCAGCCAGCCGAATTCGATGGCGTGGACCCGGGAACCGCAACCGGCGCCGACAATGCGGTCTCGGTCGGCGTCCGTGGTGCCCTCGCGGACCCAGGCCATCGCGCGCGGGCATTGGCGGGGGAACCAATAGCTGGGTGCATTGCGAAAATCGACGGCCCAGACGTACGGCGTGTCCAGCCCCGAAGTCGGAGCGACATGCGGTTCGAAGACCGTCAGGTTCGGGTCCTCGGAGAAATGCAGCACCTCGCCCGGCGCCGGTCGCATCAGAGCTGGACCACCGAGCGCGCGCCCTCGCCGCGGGCCATGCGGTCGAACGCCTCGGGCACGTCGGCCAGCGTGATGGGGTCGGAGATCAGGTGGTCGACCGAGAGGGCGCCGGACAGCACGTCGGCGGCCAGGCGCGGCACCTCGACGTCGAAGTCGGCGGCGCCGTAGACGGAGGAGCGCAGCGTGCGGGCCGACGAGAAGATGTCCAATGCGGACAGCTGCACCAGGTCGTCGTTGCTGCCCATGCCCACCACCGTGACCTGGCCGCCGCGGCGGGTGGCCCGCCAGGCCGCCCGGATCGTCACCGCGCGCCCGACACACTCGATCGCGTGGTCGGCGCCGCGGCCCGACGTGCGCACCCGGACCTCCTTGGAGAGCGCGTCCGACGAGACCACGAAATCGGTGGCGCCGGCCGCCTCGGCCAGCTCCTTCTTCGACTCGGTGACGTCGACGGCGATCACGTCCGAGGCGCCGGCCGCGCGGGCCGCCGCCACCACCGACAGGCCGACGCCGCCGAGGCCGATCACCACGACCGACTCGCCCGCGGCCACCCGGGCCGTGTTCCGCACGGCGCCGGTCGCGGTCAGCACGCCGCAGCCGAGCAGCGCGGCCCGGTCGAAGCCGAGCGACTGCGGCACCCGGATCACCGCGTTCTCGGGGGCGACCACCTCGGTGGCGAACGCGCCCAGGCCCAGCGCCACGTGCACCGGCGCGCCGTCGAGCGTGATGCCGTTCTCCAGGGCCGCGACGCCGGACGAGGTCGAGCACAGCCACGGCTCGCCGTTCGCGCAGAACCAGCACCGCCGGCACGGCGGCTGCCAGTTGAGCACCACGTGGTCGCCGACGGCCGCGCGGGTCACGTGCTCGCCCGCCTCGACCACCTCGCCGGCCGCCTCGTGCCCGAGGACCAGCGGGTACGGGGCGCGGATCGTCCCGTTCACCATGGACAGGTCGGAGTGGCACACCCCGGCCGCCCGCACCCGGACCCGCACCTGGCCCGGACCGATCTCGGGCAGCCGCAGCTCGGCCACCTCAGGACGGGCGCCGGCCGAGCGCACCGTCACCCCGTTGAAGTAAGTGGTCATCTCTGAATCGCCTTCACCTGACGGAACTCGTCCAGACCGTACTCGCCCAACTCGCGTCCCACACCGGACTGCTTGTAGCCGCCGAACGGCGCGAACGGGTTGAACGCGCCGCCGTTGACGTCGACGGCGCCGGTCCGCATCCGCCGGGCCACCGCGAGCGCCCGCTCCGGCGAGCCCCAGACGCCGCCGGCCAGCCCGTACCGCGAGTTGTTCGCGATCGCCACCGCCTCGTCGTCGTCGGCGAACGGAATGATCGACAGCACCGGCCCGAAGATCTCCTCCTGGGCCAGCTCGCTTCCCGGGTCGACGTCGGCGAAGACGGTCGGCGCCACGAAATGTCCGGCGGGCGGCACCACAGCGTCCAGACCGCCGGCCACGAGTCGCGCCGACGAACGCTCGATGAAGCCGCGCACCCGCTCACGCTGGGCGCCCGACACCAGCGGCCCGAGCCGGGTGCTCTCGTCGAAGGGGTCGCCGACCGTGTAACCGGAGGCCGTCTTGGCCGCCAGCGCGACCGCCTCGTCGTAGTGCGAGCGGTGCACCAGCATCCGGGTCCAGGCCGTGCAGGTCTGCCCCGAGTTGAGGAACGCGTTGCCCACGCCCACCTTCACCGCCTTGGTCAGGTCGGCGTCCTCGAGGATGACGTTGGCCGACTTGCCGCCCAGCTCGAGCGCCACCTTGGCGATCCGGTCGGCGGCCGCGTGCGAGATCGCCCGGCCGGTCGCGGTCGACCCGGTGAACGAGACCATGTCGACGCCCGGGTGGCCGGCGATGGCCGCGCCCACGACCGGGCCGGTGCCGGTGACCATGTTGAGAACTCCGGCCGGCACGCCGGCCTCCAGGGCCGCGTCCATCAGGAGGTACGCCACCAGCGGCGTCAGCTCGCTCGGCTTCAGCACCACGGTGCAGCCCGCCGCCAGCGAGGCCGCCACCTTGGCCACGACCTGGTGCAGCGGATAGTTCCACGGGGTGATCGCACCGACAATTCCCACCGGTTCGCGCTCAATCAGGGAGTTTCCGATTTGCTCACCAGCTGGGCCGCGGGCGGCCAGGTCCGCGTACCCCCGAAGGACCGCAAGCGGAAGTCCGGCCTGGACCGCTTTCGCCACCTTGACCGGCGTGCCCAGCTCGAGCCCCACGGTCTTCGCGATGTCGCCCGCCCGGGCGGCCAGCGCCGTGTGCAGCCGATCGAGCACCGCCCCACGCTCGGCCATCGGCGTCGCCGCCCAGCCGTCGAACGCCGCGGTAGCCGCCGCAACCGCGCGGTCGACGTCGGCCGCCGTGCCCGCCGGAACGTGCGCGATCACTTCCTCGGTGGCCGGGTTCTCGACCGCGATCGAGGACGACGACGAGGACGGAACCCACTCTCCCCCGATGAACAGGTGGGGACGGTCAAGCGAGGTCATCGGCTGCTCCCAATCTCGTGCTGGGCCTTGAGGCCGCTGATCATCAGGTCGAGGCCGAGCTCGAAGGCGCCTTCGTCCACGGCTTCATGATGCGCCGCCAGCAGCGGCGCGCGATGCAGATGCGGGTACTGGTCGTAGAGGGCGGGATCGATGTCGAAGCCCAGCGCGAACGAGCCGAGCGCCGAGCCGGTCACCAGGTAACGCATGAGCGCGCCGATGTGCGTGGCCCGGGCCGGCGGCCACCCGGCCTCGACCAGCGCGCCGAAGACCGCCTCGGCCATCGCCAGCGCGGCCGGGCGACGCCCCGGGCCGGACGCGAGCACGGGCACGATGTTCGGGTGCGCGGCCAGCGCAGCATGGTACGACTTCGCCCAGGCCCGCAACGCCTCGTGCCACGCGAGCCGGCGAAAGACGGAGACGTCGACCTGCTCGACCACCGCGTCGGCGACCGCGTCGACAATTTCCGCTTTTGTCGGAAAATGGTTGTAGAGCGATGGCCCCTGGACACCCAGCTCGGTGGCGAGCCGGCGCATCGACAACGCTTCCAAGCCTTCGGCATCGATGAGCGCCCCCGCCGCGGCGACAATCCGCTCGCGGGTCAGCAACGCTTGCTTGGGTCGGGCCATCACAACAGACTCCCAGGATTCAGCACTGGACGCGCAAAAACTTACACCGCTAGTTTAAGCGACATGGACTTCTCGCTCTCCGACGAAGAACGTGCGATTCGCGACACCGCCCGCCAGTTCATCACCAAAGAGGTCATGCCGCTCGAGCAGGAGGCGCTGCTCCGCGAGCGCCGCCACCAGCCCGGCCTGGAGCTCAGCGAGCTGCGCGAGCTTCAGCAGAAGGCCAAGAAGTTCGGCTTCTGGGGCCTGTCCACCCCGGAGGAGTTCGGCGGGATGGACCTGCCGGCCATCCTCCAGTCGCTGATCTGGACCGAGGTGGGCCGCACCTTCGTGCAGTTCAAGTTCGGCGGCGAGGCCGACAACATCCTCTATTTCGCCAACGAGGCCCAGCGGGCGGAGTTCCTGCTGCCGACGATCGAGGGCGACCGCATCTCCTGCTTCGCGATCACCGAGCCGGGCGCCGGCTCCGACGCCGCGAACATCAAGTTGCGGGCCGTGCGCGACGGCGACGACTGGGTGCTCAACGGCGAGAAGACGTTCATCACGAACGGGAACGACGCCGACTTCGCCATCGTGGTGGCGGTGACCGACCCGGACAAGCGGGCCAGCAACGGCGGCGCCACGGCCTTCCTGGTCGACCGCTCGATGGGCTGGCGCTCCGAGTTCATCCAGACCATGGGCGAGGGCGGTCCGGCATCGCTCATTTTCGATGACGTACGCGTACCGCACCGCAACATCCTCGGCGAGATCGGTCAGGGCTTCGAGCTCGGCATGAAGTGGATCGGCAAGGGTCGCTACCTGATCCCCTCGAACGCGCTGGGCATCGCCGAACGGGCCCTGGGCATGGCGGTCGAGTACGCGAACACGCGCCAGACGTTCGGGTCGCTTATCGGGACGAATCAGGCGATCCAGTGGATGCTCGCCGACTCCGAAGTGGAGCTGGAGGCGGCCCGCTGGCTGATCCTCCGGGCCGCCTGGACCGTTGACCAAGGCTGGGACCCGAGGCACTCTTCGTCAATGGCGAAGCTGTACGGGGCCGGCATGGTCAACCGGGTCGTGGACCGGGTGATGCAGATCCATGGCGGCATGGGCTACACCCGTGAGCTGCCGATCGAGCGGTGGTACCGCCAGGTTCGCCTGATGCGCATCTACGAGGGCACCGACGAGATGCAGCGCCTGATCATCTCCCGCGACCTGCTCCGGGGGTACACCAAGATCGGAGGGCACCTGGCATGACGCAACTGTCGCTGGCCACCGTCCTGGCCGAGGCGGCCCGGAAACATCCCGACAAGCTGGCGGTGATCGACAGCGCGACCACCGAGCGGATCACCTACCGCGATCTCTGGAAGCAGACTCTCGCGTACGCCGCCGGCCTGCGCGAGCTCGGGATCGGCCCCGGCGACACCGTCGCCATCCAGATCCCCAACCTGGCCGACTTCCCCCGCGTCTACTACGCCGTCCTCTCGGTCGGCGCCACGATCGTCCCGATGCACCTGCTGCTGACCGCGCAGGAGAACGCGTACGTGCTCTCCGACAGCGGGGCCAAGCTGCTGGTCGCGCACTCCAGCCAGCTCGCCAACGCGATCGAGGCATCCAAGATCGCCGGAGTCCCGGCGGTGTCGGTCGGTCCCGCCGTCGAGGGCGTCCGCCGCCTCGAGGACGCGGCCGCCGCGGTGCCCCCGCTGCGCACCTACGTCTCGCGCGAGGCCGAGGACACGGCGGTGGTCTTCTACACCAGCGGCACGACCGGGAAGCCCAAGGGCGCCCTGCTCACCCACCTCAACCTCGTGATGAACACGATGGTCAACGTCTTCGACATCCACGACCTGCGCGACGACGACGTGGTGATGGGCTGCCTGCCGCTGTTCCACACGTTCGGCCAGACGGTGGGCATGAACGGCACGTTCCGCCTCGGCGGCACGATCGTGCTGCTGGCCCGGTTCACCGGCGAGACCGCGATCAACCTGATGGTCAAGGAGAACGTGACCATCTTCCACGGCGTGCCGACCATGTACATCGGGCTGCTCGAGGCGGCGCCGAAGGCCGACCGGCTGCCGGAGCTGCGGCTCTGCGTCTCGGGCGGCGCCTCGCTGCCGGTGGCCGTGCTGGAGAAGTTCAGCGAGACGTTCCACGCGACCGTCTTCGAGGGCTACGGCCTCTCCGAGACGTCGCCGACCGCGACCACCAACCAGCCCGCGTTCGGGGTGAAGGCCGGCACGGTCGGCCACCCGATCTGGGGCGTCGAGGTGGAGATCGCCCGGCCGGAGATCGACGAGCGGATCGAGTTCATGGAGAACGGCGAGCTCGGCGAGATCATCATTCGCGGGCACAACGTGTTCTCGGCCTACCTCAACAACCCGGAGGCGACCGCGCAGGCCGTGGTCGACGGCTGGTTCCGCACCGGCGACCTCGGCACCAAGGACGACGACGGCTTCATCACGATCGTCGACCGCAAGAAGGACCTGGTGATCCGGGGCGGCTTCAACGTCTATCCGCGCGAGGTCGAGGAGGCGCTGGCCCGGCATCCGGCCGTGCAGCAGGTCGCGGTCATCGGGGTGCCCGACCCGGTCTTCGGCGAGGAGATCTGCGCGGTGGTCGTGGCCGACCCCGGCGGGATCACCGCCGAGGAGCTCATCGAGTGGTCGCGGGAGAAGCTCGGCAAGCACAAGTACCCACGTCAGGTGCGCTTCGCGGAGACGCTGCCGCTCGGGCCGAGCATGAAGGTGCTCAAGCGGGAGCTGCGGAAGACGTACTCAGAGGTCCCCGGCGAGTAGCGGCGGCAGGGCGGCGACGATCGGCTTGTCCGCGGGCAGCCAGCGCACACTGTCCAGCTCGTCGGTGGACAGCCAGCGCATGGCGGTGTGCTCGAGGGCCTTGGGCGTGTCGCCGTCCAGCAGCCGCACGGCGAAGACGCGGAGCACGGCCCGGCCGTGGGCGAGCGAGACGTCGGGGCCGATGCGGTCGCCGACCTCGACCCGCACGCCGAGCTCCTCGAGGCACTCCCGGGCGAGCGCCTGCTCGTCGGTCTCGCCCGGCTCGACCTTGCCGCCCGGGAACTCCCAGCGGCCGGCCACCTCGGGCGGCGCCGAGCGCTCGCACGCGAGCACGCGACCCTCGGTGATGATGGCCGCCCCGACGATTACCCTCCGTGATTTCACGGCGTTGACGTGCTGTTCCCCCGGCATGAGATCAGAGCTTCCCATAAAAAGTCACCGTTCAGGTTGCCCGAGCCGTCCCGATCGTCACGCAAACACGTATATGTGGGCGTGGACATGCTTGTCCCAGAAGACAAGACTGTGGGCACCGACCATGACGACACGGCGACAGTTTGGCCACAAGCCGGCAACGACGCCTAGGGGGTGCGGCGATGCGGGCCAGAAGACGGCGGGGGAACGGCTCCGACTATCTGACGGACGCACTTGCTCTGCTGAGCGGTTGGACGCGGGACGGCGTTCAGCTCAAGCGCGAGCTGGCATGCGACGAGAGTCAGCATGCCGCATTGACGGAACGAATCAAGGTGGCGGCGGACACACTGCACATAAGGCCAAGTATCCGGCGACTCGACGGTCACACTCAGATCTGTTTGGGCGCCCGAGACGGCGACGCCATCACGGACGGTGAGGTCACCCTGGCCGCCCGGATCGAGGATTTCTATCGGACCGTGGTCGGGGCGACGCAGACCACGCCATAGAGCCGACTCGCTAGGCTTCGCCCCATGAGCGACGTCATCTACGACAACAAGGGCCAGCTCCAGCAGGTTCAGAGCGGCCTGCTCGAGGGCGAGCAGATCATCGCCGTCTACGACGCGATCGGGGCCGGCACCGGGTTCATCGGGCTGACCAACCGGCGCGTCATCATCCAGGACAAGTCCTTCGTCGGTAAGCGCGTCGCGATCACGAGCATCCCGTACTCGAAGGTCAGCGCCGTCAGCGTGGTGAGCAACAAGAGCTGGGCCGGCGAGTTCTTCTCCTCGGGCACCATCGTCATCACGGTCGGCACGCACCAGTACGAGGTCGAGTTCCGCGGCGTGGAGAAGACCCAGCACGTGCACAACGTGATCCTGCACTACTCGTCGTAGTCGAGCACCCGGGTGGGCAGCGGGGTCTCGATCACCGTGCCGTCCGCTGCCCGCTTCAGCTCATATCCCTGGGGGCCCAGGCGGTCGGCCACCACCTCGACCAGCTCGGTGCCGCGGTAGAGCAGGCCGGCGCCGTCGTCGGTCGCGTAGCCGTCACCGAGCGTGCCCGCGGCGATCAGCTCGTGCATCTTCGGCCGGCGCTGCGCCTCGCCGTCGTAATGGACCCCGTTGCTGTACGGCAACCAGCCCAGCCCGTCGGTGAAACCGCGCAGGTCCGGCCCGTACGAGTCGGTGCTGCCGCCCTGGTGCCAGCAGATCGACCCGGCCGAGATCCCGGCCAGCACCACGCCCGCCTGCCAGGCCTCGTGCAGGATCTCGTCGAGGCGGTGCGCCCGCCAGACCGCGCACAGGTTGGCCACGCTCCCGCCCTCGACCCAGATGACGTCCTGGCTCAGCAGGTGTGCCCGCATGTCGGAGACGTTCGGCATCGGGAAGAGGGCGAGGTGCGAGGGCCGGAACCCGGTTCCCGAGAATGCCGCGTAACAGGCCCCGATCAGCGTTTGCGGGTCGCCTGTCGCCTGGGTGAGCACGCAGATCTTCGGCGCCGCCGAACCGGACAACTCGGCGGCGAACCGGAGCATCGGTCCGACATGGACGTCGTACGGCCCGCGGGGCCCGCGCCGGAACCCGGCGCTCGTGGCGAGGATGGTCGGCGCGTCGGCGGTCACCGCATCATCATGGCGCACGCGTCGGCGGTGTCGATCACGAGATCGGCCGCCGTGTCGATCGCGACAGTCAGGTGCAGCGGGTCGCCGTCGACCTGTCCGAAGGCCTCGTCCACCCGCTGCCGGAACCGCTCGGGCGCGCCCGGGATCGCGGCCGCCGCGGCGACCGCGCCCTTCTCGTTGATCAGCCAGCGGCCGGCGGCGCCGTGCAGCGCGTGTGCGCACACCCCGACCAGGCGGAACAGGCAACCGGCCACGTACGCGCTGTCGCCGCGCGAGACGGCCTTGCGGGCGACCGCCACCAGGAAGTCGCCCTCCCACAGCCCGGCGACCAGCGCCTCGGCCAGCTTCGGCGGGTAGACCCGGGCCCGGTCGCGGAGCTCGGTCAACTCCCCGGCCGGATCGGCCAGCACCCGGCCGAGGGCGAGCTCCCCCGCGTACGCGAAATCGGGAAATCCCAGCGGATGGCCCGCCTGGTGATGGAAGGCGTATCGCCCGCGCTCGCAGTCGGCCCAGACCGACCGCACCCGGCCGAGGTCGCGGTAGATCCAGTCCACCGCGTGCCCGTCGATCTTGAGCCAGCCGCCGCCGTCGACCCACGGACCCCAGCCGCCGGGCGCGGTGACCACGGCGGCCGGGCCGGCGATCGACTTGGCCAGCGCGTCGAGCCGGTCGACGTCGAGCGGCGAGCGGTAGTAGAGGCCGATGTCGGTGTCCGACTCCGGGGTGTGCGTGCCCCGGGCCCGGCTGCCGCCGAGCAGAACGCCGATCACGCCCGGCACCTCGGCCATCCGCGCGGCGAGCTCGTCCAGGCGGTCGTCGGTGAGTGCCCCCGTCACGGGTTCAGTCTTCCCCGCGGCCGGTCAGCAGGCCACCCCTTCGAGATAGCCGAGGTCGGCGTCGAGCACGAGATCGGGCAGCGTGGAGTCCTCCTCGCGACCGGCGCCCGGGCACACCGCCCGGCGACCGAGCGGGACGCAGAAGTTGAGGGCCTCGCCGCAGTTCTTGTCGCGGTGCTGCATGCCGCGGCGGGTGCCGTAGGCGACGACCCGGTGCTGCGGCTGGCGGGTGACCACCGCGTCGATCAGCTTGCGCTCGACCGGCCGGCCGTCCCGCAACGTCACCTGGTAGCGAAGGGTCTCCACGCCGGGGACGCCGGGCGTCCTCTCCTTCTCGGCGCCGCGCGGTAGCCCGGGATCGCGCACCACACGAGTCTCGAACGGGATCTCGCGCGTCTCGGTCTCGGTGCGGGTGGTCTCGACCGGGTCGGCCGACGGCTCTTCCGGCTGCGTGGCGGCCGCGGCGGCGGGCTCGGGAGCGGCGGACGACGGCGCCGGCGCCGGGACCGGGGCGGCCGCCTGGGCCGGCGCGACCTTGTCGCGGCGAAGGGGCGCCGCGGCGTGCGGCTTCGTGGCGGCGAGGCGGGAAGCGGGATCGGCCGCGGCGGCCGGCGGGGCCGCGGCGTCGCCGACCTGGGTCACGATCCGGGGTCCGGCCTGGTCGCCGCCGCCCCCGGTCAACGTGGCGATCCCGGCGACGCCGCCGCTCAGGACCACCAGCGTCGCGCTTGCGCCGGCCGCCATCCGTACGCCGAACGGCAGCCGGGCCCACCAAGACTTTCGTGGCATTTCAAGCAATTGCTGCAAAGAGTCACTAGTTGTCTGGTTTTGCACCCCAGCATTGTGCCGGGCGAGGCCCGGGATGCAAGCAACCCGGGCCTCGCGGGCGAGCCGATCAAGCGGGGTTGCGAACCGTCTCGAGCGCCTTGCTCCAGGCCACGACCTGGTCGATCACGGTGTGCAGGGCCTGCTCCTGGTACTCCTTGGGCAGGAAGACGCTGTAGTTCTCGAAGTCCTGGGCCAACGAGAGGAGGACCTGAGCGCGTACGTCCGCGATCATCAGCTCTCCGGCGATCAGCCGCAGGTGCTCGACGGCGCGCGCGCCACCGACCGAGCCGTATCCGACGAAGCCGGCGGCCTTGTTGTTCCACTCGGCGAACAGGAAGTCGATCGCGTTCTTGAGCGCGCCCGAGGTGGAGTGGTTGTACTCGGGCGTGACGAAGATGAAGCCGTCGAGCGAGGCGATCTTCTTGGCCCACTCGAGGGTGTGCGGCTGGGTGTACTGCCCCATCGACGGCGGCACCGCCTCGTCCAGGTGCGGCAGGTTGTAGTCGAGCAGGTCGACCAGCTCGAACTCGGCGTCGGTGCGCTTGGCCGCGACGTCGAGCACCCACTTGGCGACGGCCTCGCCGTTCCGGCCCGGGCGGGTGCTGCCGAGAATAATGCCGATCTTGGTCATCGAGCTCTCCGATTCATTGTTGCGTCAAACAAATAATGCGGCGCCGTCGTCGTAGGATCAATGTCATGTCCGCCACAACGCCCGACGGGGTGGCTCCCCCCTCGGTGGCTCCGCTCTCCGTTGCTCCGCTGACCGCGGAGGAGGAGGCGGTGATGCGTGCCCTCGGCCGCCTCATGCTGGTGCTCCCGCGTGCCCTCAACGCCGATCTGGAGCAGGGGCAGCGCATGACGGCCAGCGAGTACAGCGTGCTGCGCCACCTCTCCGAGTCACAGTGCGGCCTGATGCGGATGAGCGAGCTCGCCCAGGCCTGCGACATGTCGCTGAGCGGCATGACCCGGCTCGCCGCCAAGCTGGAGAGCAACGGCTACATCAAGCGCATCAAGTGCGACTCGGATGCCCGCGGCTGGAACGCCGTGCTCACCGAGAAGGGGCTGGCCCGCCTCCGAGAGGCCTGGCCCACCCACCTGGAGAGCGTCCGGCGGCACATCTTCGACCACCTCGGCGAGCTCGACCTGTCGGCGCTGGCCAAGGCGCTCAACTCGATCGCCGCCGACTCCTGATCCGCTTTTGGTCCGCTGCCTCGTTTTCGCGCCTTGACGTATTCCGTTATGGGTATACGATTACTCCCATGGCACGAGCGGCAACGACGACGGACGCGTTCAACGCGGTGGCCGAGCCCCGGCGCCGGCAGATCCTCGACCTGCTGGCCCAGGGCGAGCGACCGGTCAACGACCTGGTCGCGCTCCTCGGTCTCGCCCAGCCCCAGGTCTCCAAGCACCTGCGCGTGCTGCGCGAGGTCGACCTGGTGCGCGTCCGCGACGAGGGCCGGCAGCGGCTCTACCGGCTGAACGCCGAGCCGCTGCGCCCGATCCACGACTGGCTCACCAAGTACGAGCAGGCGTGGACCGAACGTTTCGACCTGATGGACACCGTCCTGGCGGAACTCAAAGAGGAGGAATCTCATGGCGACGACTAACGGCACGGCCAAGGTGACGCTCCCGGCCGACACCCAGATCCTGATCACCCGAGAGTTCGACGCGCCCCGGCACCTGGTCTGGCGCGCCTACACCGAGCCGGAGCTGGTCAAGCGCTGGTGGGGCGGCAAGAGGGGCCAGGTCACCAGCGTCGAGGTCGACCTGCGGGTCGGCGGTTCCTGGCGGTACGTGATGACCGCCAACGGCGGCTTCGAGGTGGCCTTCCACGGGGAGTTCCGCGAGGTCGCGGCCCCCGAGCGGCTGGTCAACACCGAGGCCTTCGAGGGCGTCCCCGACCCGGACGGCACCGCCGGCCTGGTCACCGTGACGCTGGTCGAGAAGGACGGGCAGACGTACTTCGAGGCCCTGTGCGAGTACCACTCCCAGGAGATCCGCGACGCGGTCATCAACTCGGGGATGGAGAGCGGCATGCAGGAGTCGTACGACGCCCTCGAGGAGGTCGCCGTCTCCCTGGCCTGACCTGTCTTGCGGTGCAGCCGGCCGGTCGCTTCAGCGGCCGGCCAGGCCGTAGGACTCCAGCGCGGCGTCGAGCATCCGCTCCTGGGCCGCCGCCGGGTAGGCCGCGGGATCGGCCGCCGCGAAGGCCGCCGCCCCCTCCACCATCGCGCTCAGCGCGAGCGCCACCGTGGACACCCGGCCGGCCGCCCACTCCGGCGCCGCGGCGCCGACCAGGCGTTCCAGCCGCTCCCGCCAGAGCCGGTTGTTCCGCCGGTGAATCTCGATCAGCTCGTCGTCGGCGAACGCCGCGGCCAGGAAGCCGATCCACACCACGCTCCCGCTGATCGACTCCTCGTCGATCGCGAGCCCCTGCCGCAGCACCGACCGCAGGGCCTCATGCGGCGACCGGGCCGCCGCCTCCAGCGCCTCGACCCGCCGGCGACTCGTCTCGTGCAGCAGCTCGCGCGCGTGCCGCAGCAACGCCCGTCGGTGGGGGAACCGGTGCATGACGAGGCCGGTCGTGCAGCCGGCCGCCGACGCCACGGCCCGCACCGTCAACCGCTCGAGACCCTGCTCGGCCAGCACCTCCCACACCGCCCGGGACAGCGCCTCCTCCTGGGCCGGCCGATTCGCCGTACGTGACACGAGTCTCTCCCTCCCCGATCCGTAACGGATGTTACCGTAACGCCTGTTACGAAGAGAGGGGCGCGGCATGTGGACGATCGAGGAACGCGCCTGGGACGACCCGGCCGGCGAGGCGCTGCGCACGGCCCAGCGCGCCGAACTGGACGCGCGCTACGGCAGCGACGATCACGAGCCCGGCGCCGCGCCCTCGGCCGCCGACATCGACGTCTTCCTGGTCGCGATCGCCGAGGGCCGGCCGGTCGGGTGCGGCGCCCTCCGCCGGCTCGACGCGACCAGCGCCGAGGTCAAGCGGATGTACGTCGAGCCCGGCAGCCGCGGTTCGGGGGTGGCGACCGCGGTGCTGCGCGCCCTCGAGCAGAAGGCCCGGGACCGGGGCTGGACCACCGTGCGCCTGGAGACGGGGTCGGCCCAGCCCGACGCGATCCGCTTCTACGAGCGCGAGGGCTATCGGCAGATCCCGCTCTACGGGGTCTACGAGGACTCGGATCTGTCCGTCTGCTACGAGCGGGACCTCGTCGGGAAACAATAGGAACCGCGGGAGGGCCCTTACGACGTACATCCTCAACCATCACCGTGCGTGAGGACCTCCGCCCGAGATTTCCGAAATTTCGCCCGAATGCCGCATCGCGGCTTTGAGGGCTTGACTCCCGGTAAATGGCGAAGCGGTTGCGTGTCACTACGGGTCTCGGGAAATGGCGTCGTCGCATTTTTCGGGCACCTGGTGAGAAGATCAACGAGCCATTCACCAGAAATGCCCGACAACCGTCGGTACAAAAGAAATACGAATCGTCGCGGGAACGCCGCGACCGGCGGCCGGCCGGGTCCTCCGAACAGGTGAATCAAGATCCGGCCCGGCGTTCCCCGTCGTTTCGCGACGTTTCGCATCGGCGTATCCCGCGGTGATCATCCGCCGCTCCGAACCGACCGCGCCGCCTGCGAACACCCTTCGCCGGTTTCGAGGTGTTGCCATGGGGTGGCACATCTCGTCCGCCGGGGCACACGCTCACGTAGCGCGGCACCCGCACCACCTGTCCCGGGCCTAGTCACGAGCCCACGGCCCGGGTAGGGTACGGATCGCGTTCCGCCCGATGGAGTCCGGTTGGTCCTGGACCCCGCATCGGCGACAGCAATGACCGGAAAGCGGCTGTGGTGGCGGTCTTCCCGGTCGAGATCAAGGGGTCGGCGAGCTCTCGCCGGCCCCTTTTTCGTCCATTCTCGAAATGCGTGAACAATCCATGATCGTGAAACCGATTCGCGATCATTTTGCCGGGCCGCGCACCAAACCGACCCCCATGCGACCACTTGATCGGGGCAACTCTGCGTGCTGGAATCGGATCCACGGCGACGCGGCCTTGATCACCACCAGGGCCCGCCGCTCTTCACCAGAGATCTTTTCTCGGGGTCCAGGACCAATTGCAGATGGAAGGAACCATCGTCCGTGTTCACTGACATCAACCAACCCACTCCCCCGGAGTGGTGGGACCCGCGGCCGGCAACCGTGCGTTACCACCGACCCGGCTGGGGCGCCGTCGTCCTTCTCCTCGTCATCGCCGGCGGCACGCTTCTGTGGAGCCGTCGCGGCCGCCCGGACGGTGTGGCATGACCGCCGCCGCCCCGCGGTGGGGCGGAGCGCTCGGTCAGCGGCGCCGTCCCGTCTCCCGCGACGCCACCAGTGGCCCGACCGCGCTCCCCCAGCGCGACCACGAGATGACCCGGCTCCGGGCCAAGCTCATGAACCCCGAGGCCGCGTACGGCGACCTGATCGAACGCCTCAACTACGCCGTGGTCCAGGCGGGCAAGCCGTCGCTGAGCGCGCTCGGCAAGCAGGTCGACTACAGCAAGGCCACGCTGTCCAAGGTCCTCACCGGCAAGGCGATGCCGTCCTGGGTGCTGGTCCGCCGCCTGGCCGAGCACTTCCAGGTCCCGCCCGCGGTGGTCCAGGAGTGGTACACGCTGTGGACCGCCGCCAACATGCACGGCCGCCGAGCCGTGCCGATCCGCCGTCCCGAGATCGCTCCGGACCCCACCAACCGCTGCCCCCACTGCGGCAACTGGGTCGTCGACCAGACCACCCTGCTGCAAAACCCAGCCTGACACCCGCCCCCGAAATAAGGCGCCGGCCCTTTTCCCCAGAGAGGGCCGGCGCCTTGGGGCGCCGCCTCAACGGTGCGTGGTACCTCTGGACGCATGCCGCTCCGCAGTTACTCAGACGTGCCCAATCGGATCGTGCGCCTGTTCTTGCAGGACGCCGGTCGCCAGTACGACCTCAACCGCGGACTTCCACCGTTCCGGCGGCTGACCGCCCCGTTGACCGCCCGGTTCGGCGGCAACTGCGCCTACTGCGGCCTGGCGGAGCCTCTGGTGGAGGAGCACCTCATCCCGATCAATCGGAAGGACGTCGGGTTGCGCGTGGGGCAACGTCGTTCCAGCCTGCAAGACGTGCAACGACATCAAGTTACGCCCCCGAAGTGACCGAGCTGAGGATCGTGCTGGAGAAGCTCTACGAGCTCGCCGATCGCCAAACCCGCGCGCTGGTGGAGTTCGGCCTGGTCGCCTCACGGCCGTATCTCGCCGGGATGCACAACCCGCCTCTGTCAGTCTCGTAGGAGGCTCGCAGGATCCGCTCGGCTCGGGCCGTCAGGCGCCGGAGCGGGCCGCCCGCCGCATGGCGAACCACAGTTCGCCCTGCTCGATCGCGTCGTCGAGGGCCACGTGGGTGTGCCGGGCCGGCCCGAACCAGTCGCGCGGCATGGTGCGCTTGGCGGTGCCCCGGAAGTCGGTGCCGAGCACCGCCATCGCGAACGACTTCAGGTCGAGGGCGGAGTGCGAGAACGGGCTGCCGCCGGTGAACCGGACGAGATACCAATAGACGAACATGAAGTCGTACGCCGCCGGATAGCCCACGAAGACCGGCTTGCCCGGCAGCGCCTCGAGCCACGCCCGGTACTCGCTCATCGCCTCACCGGGATCGCGCGGATCGGAGCGGGATGCCCGCCACGCGTCCGGGTTCTCGGCCCACCAGGCCATCGTGTCCGGGTCCGCGATCGCCTCGGGCAGCGTCGCGAGGTTCGCGCTGTAGGTGCCGACCATCGTGCCCTCGGCATCGAACGCGGCGGACGCGAAGCTCAGCAGCGAGTAACGCCCCGGAATCGGGCCGTCCGCCTCGATGTCAGTGCTCACATAGATCTCGGCCACGCGCGGAAAGTAGCCGATCGACGGCTCACCGGCCCAGCCATTAAAGATGGCGCCGGCCCCCGAGGAGGGCCGGCGCACGGATCAGCTCATGGCCGGAGACAGGCCGCGGATGCGGTGGAAGCCCGGATCCCGGTCGTCCCGCAGGGCGCGGAATGTGGCGTGCCCCGCCTCTTTGCCCGAGGCGACGCTGAACACGCCGGCCGCGCTGAACTTGCCGGCGATGCCGTTCCATCTTTCGCTCACCGACCAGTCCGGCACCGAGGCGAGGGCGGATTTCGCCGCCAGCTGCTCGTCCACATTGCCGTCGTAGAACGGCCGGCCGAGCGCTCCCAGGGCGGCGATGACCGGCGCCGACCGCAGAACGCGGCCCTTGTCCCGGAAGTTCTCGACTCCGATGGTGGTGAACACATGGCCGAGCCAGGTGCCGGCGGCATCGGCGAGCCGGTCGAAGTCCACCCGTCTGCCGTCGACCTCCTCCGGGATGGAGCCACCGCCGTACGTCACCGCGCTGATGCCCCGCGCGACGCCGGCGACCATGCCGCGCGCGGCGACCACGGTCATCACCTTGTTGCTGTTGACCTTGATCTGGCGGGACTCCTCCTCGAGGCGAACGCCCAGTCCCGAGAAGACCTGGCGAGTGACGCGCATCCACGGGTCGGCGTAGTCGTGGCCGAGCAGAAGCGAGGCGTTGATGCCGACCCCGAGGCCGTTGATGTCCCGGAAATGCTGGGCGGCGACCAGCGGCTCGATCCCGTCGTAGATGTTGATGAAGATGGGGATGTCCAACAGCTCGGACCGCCGCTGCGGATCGTCCTCTTTCTCGATCATCAACTCGAGCGCGTACCCGCGGGACTCCCCGTCGAGACAGAACCCGCGGTTGGTGGGGTCCACCCCGAACTCCCGCACCGTGTTCCGGCGGTAGTCACCGTCGTGCTCGAGTTTCTTCGGCAGCCAGATGGTGAAGTTCCAGACGGGCCCGGTCCAGACCCCGTCCTCCAGCCGGCGCTCGATGTATTCCGGGAGCTTGTTCTTGGCGTTCGCGCCCTTGGCTCCGCTCATGTCGCGCTGCACCAGATCGCGCACGGCGGAGATCTCCTCCACGGCGTGTCTGTAGTACGGCGACGGCTTCTTGGCGATCAGCTCCCCGATGGGAACAGTGAGCGACTGCAGGTCGCGAACCGTGGCCGTGGTGGTCTTCGGCCCGTTCTCGCCCGCCGCCATCGCCGTGATCTTCGTGTTAATCACGCGGCTTGCCCTTCAAAGGCAGCGGCGTCGCGCGTTAACCTGTCATTGCTGAAGTGAAGGAGTGGCGCGCGTCGCCGCTTGGATGAAGGCTTCGCACCAGCCGGTGCGGAGCCTTCATCAGCAAATCCCTCGAGCTTTGCCTGGTCAAGCCCGGGGCAGCCCCGAGCCACCGAATTCACCCGCTCGAGCTGCCCTCGGCGCGACTCAGACGTTGAAGCGGAACTCCACGACGTCCCCGTCCTTCATCACGTAGTCCTTGCCCTCCATGCGGACCTTGCCGGCCGCCTTGGCGGCTGCCATCGAGCCCGCGGCCATCAGGTCGTCGTAGCTGACGATCTCGGCCTTGATGAAGCCGCGCTGGAAGTCGCTGTGGATGACGCCCGCCGCCTCGGGGGCCGTCGCGCCGGTCGGGATCACCCAGGCGCGCGCCTCCTTCGGGCCCGCGGTCAGGTAGGTCTGCAGGCCCAGCGTGTCGAAGCCGACCCGGATCAGCTGATTGAGGCCCGGCTCGGTCTGGCCGGTCGACTCCAGCAGCTCCATCGCCTCGTCCGGCGGCAGGTCGATCAGCTCGGACTCGATCTTCGCGTCCATGAAGACGGCGTCGGCCGGTGCGACCAGGGCGCGCAGCTCGTCGAGGAACGCCGCGTTGCCCAGCTCGGCCTCGTCGACGTTGAACACGTACAGGAACGGCTTGATGGTCAGCAGGTGCAGCTCGGCGAGCAGGTCGAGGTCGATGCCCTGGCCGCCGGAGTACAGCGTCGCGCCGTCGTTGAGCACCTTGAACGCGGCCTCGGCCGCGGCCACCACGGACGCGCGGTCCTTCTTGAGCTTCGCCTCCTTCTGGAGGCGGGGCAGCGCCTTCTCGACCGTCTGGAGGTCGGCCAGGATCAGCTCGGTGTTGATCGTCTCGATGTCGTCGGCGGGCGAGATCTTGCCGTCGACGTGCAGCACGTTCGGGTCCGAGAACGCGCGCACGACCTGGCAGATCGCCGAGGCGTCGCGGATGTTCGCGAGGAACGCGTTGCCGCGGCCCTGACCCTTGGACGCGCCCCGCACCAGGCCGGCGATGTCGACGAAGCTCACCGGCGCCGGGATGATCTTCTCGCTGCTGAACAGCTCGGCGAGCTTCTCCAGGCGCTCGTCGGGCAGCCCGACGACCCCGACGTTCGGCTCGATCGTCGCGAACGGGTAGTTCGCCGCGAGCACGTCGTTCTTGGTCAGGGCGTTGAACAGGGTGCTCTTGCCAACGTTGGGCAGGCCGACGATTCCGATGGTGAGGCTCACGGAAGCCCAGTCTACGCACTGCCCAGGGACGCGCCCGGAGCTGACGGTCATGTCCGAATCCCGCCAGCCATTTTCCCCGGGACGCAGCAGACTCAACGGCATGGAACTGGACTTCGAACGGTGCTACCGGGCCGTGGACAGCCGGGACCAGCGGTTCGACGGCTGGTTCTACACCGCGGTGACCAGCACCGGCATCTACTGCCGCCCGTCCTGCCCGGCCATGACCCCGAAACGGGAGAACGTCACGTTCTTCCCCAGCGCGGCCGCCGCTCAGCGGGGCGGCTTCCGCGCCTGCAAGCGCTGCCGGCCGGACGCCGCGCCCGGCTCGCCCGAGTGGGACGTCCGGGCCGACCTGGTCGGCCGGGCCATGCGGCTGATCGGCGACGGCGTGGTCGACCGCGAGGGCGTGCCGGGCCTGGCCACCCGCCTCGGCTACACCGAGCGCCACCTCAACCGGATGCTCACGGCCGAGCTCGGCGCGGGACCTCTCGCGCTGGCCCGGGCGCAACGGGCGCAGACCGCGCGCATCCTCACCGAGACCACCGACCTCGGGCTCGCGGAGATCGCTTTCGCGTCCGGTTTCGGCAGCGTGCGGCAATTCAACGACACCATGCAGGAGGTGTACGCGCAGACGCCGAGCCAGCTGCGGGAACACCGCCCGATCAAGCACGCCGAGCCGGGCACGATCAGTCTGCGGCTCGCCTACCGGTCTCCGCTGCACGTCCCGGCGCTGCTCGACTTCCTCGAACGACGGGCACTTCCGGGCGTCGAGGAACGGTCGGGTGACACGTACCGGCGCGGTCTGGTGTTGCCGCATGGGAGCGCGACCGTCGCGCTCACCCCGGCCGACCGCTGGGTCTCCGCGACGCTGCGGCTGAGTGACGTGCGCGACCTCGCGCCGGCCGTGGCCCGCTGCCGGCGGCTCTTCGATCTGGATGCCGACCCCGATGCCGTAGATGCCACGCTGGGTGCGGATCCCGCGCTGAGCGATTCGATCAACACCGAGCCGGGCGTACGCGTGCCGCGGGCGGTCGACGGTTTCGAGGTGGCCGTGCGAGCGGTCGTCGGGCAGCAGGTGAGCGTGTCCGGCGCCCGCACGACGCTGACCCGGATGATCCGCGCGGCCGGTGGCTTCGACGGCGCCGACCTGGTCGGGTTCCCCGCCGCCCGGGCGATCGCCGAGCTGCCGGACTCGGCGTTCGGCATGCCGGCCGCGCGCCGCGAGACGATCCGCCAGCTGGCCTCGGCCGTGGCCGACGGCAAGATCGACCTGGAGCCGGGCGCCGACCGCGAGGAGTCGATGGCGCGGCTGATGGAGGTGCCCGGGATCGGCGCCTGGACCGCCGGTTACGTGGCGATGCGGGCGATCGGCGACCCGGACGTGTTCCTGCCGACCGACGTGGCCGTGCGCCGGGGCGCCGCGGCGCTCGGGCTGCCCTCGACGCCGAAAGCCTTGGAGAAGCACGCCGAGCGCTGGCGGCCGTGGCGCTCGTACGCGCTGATCCGCTTGTGGCGGGCGTCCTGACGCTGGTTATCCACAGGCTCCAAGAAAGTCGCACGCGGCCGGCCGCGAAAGGCCAGGCTGTGTCCCTGCCCCCCGATCGCCGTTGGAGGACGAAATGTTGAAGTACCAGACCATGGAGACCCCGGCCGGCCCGCTGACCATCGTGGTGGGCGATGCGGGTGGCGTGCGCGCCACGGGCTTCACCGACGACGTGGGCGAGCTGCTGCCCCTCATCCATCGGGCCCTGCTCGAGCCGGCCGAGGCCGCCGCCGACATCGGCCCGGTCACCGAGCACGTGCGCTCCTATTTCGACGGCGACCTGACCGCCCTCGATCGGGTGGTCGTCGAGCAGCGCACGGGCGGCGAGTTCATGGCCCACGCCTGGCGCGTGATGCGCGACATCAAGCCCGGCAGCCCCGTGACCTACACCGAGTTCGCCGACCTGGCCGGCCGCCCGGCCGCCATCCGCGGCGCCGCCTCGGCCTGCGCCCGCAACCCGGTGGCCCTGTTCACGCCGTGCCACCGGGTGCTCCGCCTCGACGGCTCTCTCGGCGGCTACCGCTGGGGCCTGCCGGTGAAACGCTGGTTGCTCGACTTCGAGGCGGCGTGAGCGTCTCTCCCGGCGAGCACCCATCGTCGCGAGCACCCGTCGTCGAAGTGGCCCATCGCGGGATATTGCCGGGCTCACGCGGGAGTACGCCCGTAGCATTCTGGCCATGACTGATACGGAGATGACCGCGCGCGCCGGTCTTCCCGAGCGGCCGTCGCTGGACGGGCTCGAGGACAAGTGGGCGCGCCGCTGGCAGGGGGAGGGCACGTATACGTTCGACCGTTCCAAGGAGCGGGCGGATGTATACGCGATCGACACGCCCCCGCCGACCGTATCGGGCGAGCTGCACGTGGGGCACGTCTTCTCGTTCACGCACACCGACACGGTCGCGCGGTTCCAGCGGATGCGCGGCAAGACCGTTTTCTACCCGATGGGCTGGGACGACAACGGGCTGCCGACCGAGCGGCGCGTCCAGAACGTCTACGGCGTCCGGTGCGACCCGAACCTTCCCTACGACCCCGATTGGCAGCCGCCGGCCAAGGCGCCGAAGGACGCCGTCTCGATCTCCCGTCGCAACTTCGTCGAGCTGTGCGGGCGACTCACCACCGAGGACGAGAAGGCGTTCGAGGAGTTGTGGCGCAGGCTCGGGCTGTCCGTCGACTGGGGACTGACCTACACCACGATCGGGGCCCGCGCCCGGGCCGTCTCGCAGCGCGCCTTCCTCAACAACGTGGCGCGCGGTGAGGCGTACACGGCGGAGGCGCCGACGTTGTGGGACGTCGGTTTCCGCACGGCCGTCGCCCAGGCCGAGCTGGAGGATCGGGAGCGGCCCGGCGCGTACCACCGCGTGAAATTTCATGGTCCGGACGGCCCGGTCGAGATCGAAACCACCCGGCCCGAGCTCCTGCCGGCCTGTGTCGCGCTGGTCTTCCACCCGGGTGACGAGCGCTACCGGCACCTGGTCGGCCGCACGGTCCGCACGCCGTTCTTCGGCGTCGAGGTCCCGGTCTACGAGCACGCGCTCGCGGCGCCCGACAAGGGCACCGGCATCGTCATGGTCTGCACCTTCGGCGACCTGACCGACGTCACCTGGTGGCGTGATCTCCAGCTGGAGACGCGGGTCGTGCTCGGGCGCGACGGGCGCTTCCTGCCCGACCGCCCGGCCGGCGTCCCGGCGGCGGCCTACGAGCCGTTCGCCGGCCTGACCGTCAACGCGGCCCGGCGCGAGATCGTCCGGCTGCTGCGCGAGGCCGGCGACCTGGTCGGCGAGCCCACGCCGATCACGCACCAGGTGAAGTTCTACGAGAAGGGCGACTCGCCGCTCGAGATCGTCACGAGCCGGCAGTGGTTCATCCGCAACGGCGGCCGCGAGCCCGAGCTGCGCGATCGCCTGCTGGAGCGTGGCCGGGAGCTGAAGTGGTTCCCCGAGCACATGCGGCACCGCTACGAGCACTGGGTGAGCGGGCTGACCGGGGATTGGCTGATCAGCCGGCAGCGGTTCTTCGGCGTGCCCATCCCGGTTTGGTACCGGCTCGACGACGCTGGCGAACCGGACTACGGCCAGCTTCTCATACCGGACGAATCAGCACTGCCGGTTGACCCTTCCTCGGAGTGTCCGCCGGGCTTCGACGAGACCCGGCGCGACGTCCCGGGCGGCTTCACCGCCGACCCCGACATCATGGACACGTGGGCCACGTCGTCGCTCACGCCGCAGATCGTCGGCGGCTGGCTCGACGACGAAGACCTGTTCCGCCGGGTCTTCCCGATGGATCACCGAGCCCAGGCCCACGAGATCATCCGGACCTGGCTGTTCACCACGGTCCTGCGGGCCGACCTGGAGAACCACGTGCTGCCCTGGCGCAACGCGATCCTCTCCGGCTGGATCCTCGACCCCGAGCGCAAGAAGATGTCGAAGTCCAAGGGCAACGTCGTCACGCCGATGGGCCTGCTCGAGCAGAACGGCTCGGACGCGGTCCGGTACTGGGCGGCGAACGGCCGGCCCGGCGCCGATCTCGCGTTCGACCCGGCCCAGATCAAGGTCGGCCGGCGACTGGCGACCAAGCTGCTCAACGCGTCGAAGTTCGCGCTCGGGCTGGGCGCGGCCGAGGCGCTGCGGCAGCCGGTGACCGAGCCGCTCGACCGGGCGATGCTGACCCGGCTCGCGACCGTGGTCACCACCGCGACCGAGGGCTTCGACCGGTACGACCACACCGAGGCCTTGCAGGCCACCGAGCACTTCTTCTGGACCTTCTGCGACGACTACATCGAGCTGGTCAAGGAGCGGGCGTACGCGGAAGGGCCGGCGGCCGACTCGGCGCGGGCGGCGCTGGCGGCCGGGCTGTCGGTGCAGTTGCGGCTGTTCGCGCCCGTCCTGCCGTACGTGACCGAGGAGGTCTGGTCGTGGTGGCGGTACGGCTCGGTCCACCGCTCGACCTGGCCCACGCGGTACGAGCTGACCCGGGTCGCCGGCGAGGACGGTGACGCCGGCCTGCTCGACCTGGCCGGCGACGCGCTGCGTCAGGTGCGGCGGGCCAAGTCCGACCGGAAGCTCTCGATGAAGGCGGACGTGCCGCTGGCCGAGGCGCTCGGCCCGGCGGCGCTGCTCGACCGGCTCGCGCTGATCGAGGGCGACCTGAAGGCGGCCGGCCGGATCGCCAAGCTCGACCGGATGCCCGACCGGACGCCCGAGCTGGTCATCGCCTGCGCGTTCTGATCACGAGGCCGCGCCTTCTGATCACGAGGGCCGGGACCGGCGTTTGGCCGGTCCCGGCCCCTTCGCTGTTGCAGCATGAAGGGCATGTCGATCGCCCCCGAGCAGGTCCAGGCGCCCGCCGCCGACGCCGTGCTGTTCCGGTCCTCGCCGTGGCGGACGTTCATCACCGTCCTGGCGCTCCTGATGATCTCGTTCGGCGCGGTGTCGCCGATCGCCGCGCTGATGGTCGGCGGCACCGGCAACCCCTGGTGGCAGACCGGCCTGGAGGCGGCCGCGATCAGCACGCTGGCGGCCGGCGCCTACGCCTGGTCGACCCGCGGCGCGCTGAAGACCTGGGTCCGCATCTCGTCCGGCGGGCTCGAGCTGGCCGCCCAGGACAGCGACCCGATCCTGCTGGCCTGGCCGGACATCGCCCACGTGGTGGTACGCCGCCAGGGCATGCGCTCGGTGCTCGAGGTCACGCCGATCGACCTCGACCGCGTGCACCCGGTGCAGGACGAGGGCCCGGGCGGCCCGGCCATGACCGAGACCGCCGAGGGCACCGCCTTCACCGCCGACCTCACCGAGATCTGGCCGGGCCCGCGAGCCCTGCGCCGCGAGCTCGCCCGCCGCCTGCCCGCGGACCGGCCGGCCTAGAAGCCGCGAACTCGCCCGCCGTCTGCCCGCGGACCGGCCGGCCTAGAAGTCGCCCCCGAAATCGCCGCCGCCGAAGTCGCCGCCGCCGAAATCGCCGCCGCCGCCGAAGTCGTTGCCGCCGCCGAAGTCGCCCATGCTGTCGCTGCCGCCGAAGTCCTGGGCGGCGTCCTGGTAGCCGTCCTGGAAGCCGTCGCCGTAGCCCATGTCGCCGAAGCCGGGCGAGAACAGCGCGTCGAAGATGAGCATGCCGCCGAGCACGCCGGCGCCGGCGCCGAGCGCCGTCTTCCAGACCGGGGTCGAATACCAGCCGGCGGGGACCGGGCGGCCCTGCACGCGGCCGCCGGGGTAGTAGTACGGCGTGTCGGCGCCCGGCATCGGGCCCGCCTTGTAATGCTGGCCCTGCACGTTGACCTCGCGCTCCTGGGTCAGCCGGCCGGCGCCCTGCGCGCTCGCCAGCGGCGGCAGCTCGGGGCCGGGGTCGATGCCCATCGCGACCCGGGCGGCACGCACGTAGTTGAGGCCCTCCAGCGCCGACTCGCGGGCCAGCTCGAACTGCCGCACGCTGTTGGCCTGCTGGAGCTGGCCACCGGCCGCGTTGTAGCGCTCGCTCGCGTCGGAGAGGGCCTGCCGCGCGGCCGGGTCGTCGCCGTGCAGGTTCATCAGCTGACCGCCGAGACGTTCATACCACCGTTGCGCGTCGGCCCGCGCGTCCTCGAGCTGCGTCTGCTGGCTCGCCGCGCCGCCACGGCGCACGAGCACGACCACCAACAGGACGACGATGACGATGCCCACGATCAGCAACACACTCATGTTTCAACGGTACCCTCGCCGGTCTTGTCGTACGTGTGTGGCAATCTGCCCGTTGTGACCGTCTCGACGCTGGCCGTGGTGTTCCTCTGTCTCGCGGTCGGCGCCGCCCTCGGCTGGCTGGCGGCCCGCATGCGGGCGGCGGCCGACATCGCGCGCCTCGAGGCGACGGTCCAGGCCCACCGCGACGGCGAGGAGCGGCTCGAGCAGTCGATGCGCGCGCTGTCGTACGAGTCGGCCGCCCAGTCCCAGGAGGCGGTGGCCCTCGCCGTCTCCCCGCTGCAGGACACGCTGCGCCGTTACGAGCTGCGGGTGGCCCAGCTCGAGCACGAGCGGGTCGACGCCTACGCCGAGCTGCGCGAGCAGGTGCGGCAGATGGGCGCGGTCTCGAACGAGCTGCGCACCGAGACGAAACAGCTGGTGTCGGCGCTGCGGGCGCCGCAGGTGCGGGGCCGGTGGGGCGAGCACCAGCTGCGCCGGGTGGTCGAGGCGGCCGGCCTGCTCGAGCACTGCGACTTCGCCGAGCAGGTCACCGGCGCGACCGACGAGCAGGGCGTACGGCCCGACCTCGTGGTGCGTCTGCATGGCGGCCGCAGCGTCGTCGTCGACGCCAAGGCGCCGCTCGAGGGCTACCTGTCGGCGGCCGAGGCGCGCGACGAGCGCACCCGGGACGCCTGCCTCGACCAGCACGCCCGCCACCTGCGCGCACACATCGACGCGCTCGCGGCCAAGGAGTACTGGACGGCGTTCGAGCCGTCGCCCGACTTCGTGGTGCTGTTCGTCCCGGCCGACCCGTTCCTCGACGCCGCTCTCCAGCACGACCCGACGCTGATGGAGCACGCGTTCCGGCGCAACGTGGTGCTGGCCACGCCGGCCACGCTGGTCGCGATGCTGCGCACGGTGGCCTACTCGTGGCGGCAGGAGGAGCTGGCCCGCAACGCGGTGGCCGTGCACGGCCTGGCCCGGGAGCTCTACGGGCGGCTGGCCACCCTCGGCGACCACGTCGGCAAACTGGGCGCCGCGCTGGGTGGGGCCGTCACGGCGTACAACAAAGCGGTTGGCTCCTTGGAGTCGCGGGTGCTGGTCAGCGCCCGCAAGCTGGCCGAGATGGGCGTCTCCCAGCAGGAGATGCCGGCGCCGCCGCAGGTCGAGGTGGCCCCGCGCCAGCCTCAGGCGCCCGAGTTGAGCTGAGCCTTCTTCATGTCGCGGCGCAGCTCCTGCGGCAGCGAGAAGGTCAGGCGCTCCTCGGCCGTCGTGTACTCGGTGACCTCGCCGAAGCCGCGCGACGCCAGGTGCGACAACACGTCCATGACCAGGTCTTCCGGCACGCTCGCGCCGGACGAGACACCGACCGTCGTGGCGCCCGCCAGCCACTCGTCCTGGATCTCGGCGGCATAGTCGACCAGGTGGCCGGCCCGGGCGCCGGCGTCGACCGCCACCTCGACCAGGCGCACCGAGTTCGACGAGTTCTTCGAGCCGACGACGATCACCACGTCGCAGGACGGGGCGATCTCCTTGACCACGTGCTGGCGGTTCTGCGTGGCGTAGCAGATGTCGTCGCTGGGCGGCGACTGGAGCAGCGGCAGCCGGGTCTTGAGCCGGGACACCGTCTCCATGGTCTCGTCGACCGAGAGCGTGGTCTGCGACAGCCAGACGACCTTGGCCGGGTCGCGCACGACGACCTTGTCGACCGCGTCGGGCCCGTCGACCAGCTGGATGTGCGCCGGGGCCTCGCCCGAGGTGCCGATGACCTCTTCGTGGCCCTCGTGGCCGATGAGCAGGATGTCGTAGTCGTCGGCGGCGAACCGCTTGGCCTCGTGGTGCACCTTGGTGACCAGCGGGCAGGTCGCGTCGATCGCCTTGAGGTTGCGCGCCCGGGCCTGCTCGTGCACCTCGGGCGCGACGCCGTGGGCCGAGAAGACGACGGTGGACCCCTCGGGGACCTCCTCGTTCTCCTCCACGAAGATCGCGCCGCTGGCCTCGAGCGTGCTCACCACGTGCTTGTTGTGCACGATCTGCTTGCGGACGTAGACCGGCGCGCCGTAGAGCTTCAGCGCCTCCTCGACGGTCTGCACCGCCCGGTCGACGCCGGCGCAGTAGCCGCGCGGCTTGGCCAGCAGGACACGCTTACGAGCTTCGGTCACCCGGCCATGGTACGTGCCGCCCGGTGGACCCTGCCCCTCTGCGAGATGCGCCACAGGGCCGATCGTCGATACTCGTGCGGTGGCAGACGACATAACGCAGGACACGGCGCACGACACAGCGCAGGACCGGACGACCAATCGGTGGGTCGCGGCGGGCCGATGGTTGCTCGGCGCCTTTTCGCTGGTCGGCGGCCTCACCTGGGCCCTGTTCGCGGTGCACGGCCCGACCGCGGCGGTCGACCTCGGCGTCGGGCTCGTCCTCGCGGCGGCCGGCTTGGTGCTGCTCATGCCGCACCGGATCGCGCTGCCGCGCCTGGTCACGGCCGTCACGATGATCCTGTTCGCGGTGGTCGGCACGGCGGCCGGGCTGGCCTCGTCCCGGGCGCGCACCTGCTGCATGTTCGCCTACGTCGAGGACCGCGGCTGGCCCTTCGCCTGGGCGCAACGGGGCGCGGTGGCCGACGACTCGGCGACCGCCGAGCGCCTCGCCCACGGCGCGAACTGGTCCGTCGACCTGGTCGCCGTCGCCACCGACGCGCTGTTCTGGGCGTACGTGGGAATGGTGTTGGTGGTGATCGCCGTGCTGGTGCGCCACCGCCGGCCCTGACCCCCGCCGTTTCGGCCGAGTTAGGACGATTTTGCGGCGATACTCGGTCGCATGCGCGAAGGCGAGCAGGACGAGGAGGACGGACTGCTGCCCTCGACGGTGACCATGATCCGGCTGCTGATCGCCTGGGCCTTCATCGCGCTCGGCCTGCTCGACCTCGCCATGGGTCTCGACGACGCGCCCTACGTGATCTTCCATGTCGTGCTGCTGGGCAGCGGCCTGGTGCTGCTCACGCTGGGGTTGCTGGAGAAGCGCCCGCGGTGGCCCGCCTACCTGGCCGGCCTCGTGGTCGGCGTCCCCGGTCTGGTGATCAGCACGCTGGTCGGCGACGGCTTTCCCTTCTCGATGCGCGAGGCTGGTCACGCCGTCGCCGACGTGCTGTTCTGGGGCTGCGCGGGCCTGTTCGCGGTGCTGCTGGCCACGGTGCTGACCCCGGCGTACCGGCCGGCGCCGCGTCACCCGGCCGGGCGGCACACACACGCCGAGGAGCGGGCCGAGATAGCGGACGACGAGAATGTCGGGGGTCTTCCGTAGTCTGGCCGGGTGAGTGAGCCGTCGCCGAAGAGCTCCCCGGACGAGCCGTGGCCGGTCCGCGTCGTCAGTCAGAAGGTCGGGGCCTGGATCGCCAAGCTCGGCTGGGTGTGGGTCGACGGGCAGGTCGCGCAGATCAGCCGCCGCCCGGGCTCGTCGGTGGTGTTCCTGACCCTGCGCGACCCCTCGGCCGACCTCAGCCTCACCGTCACCGCCCACCGCGACGTGCTCGACGCGGGCGCGCCCGAGCTGGCCGAGGGCGCCCGGGTCACGCTGCACGCCAAGCCCGAGTTCTACCCGGCCCGGGGCACGCTCAGCCTGCGCGCCGACGAGATCCGCCAGGTCGGCCTGGGCGAGCTGCTGGCCCGGCTCGAGCGGCTCAAGAAGCTGCTGGCGGCCGAGGGCCTGTTCGCCCGCGAGCGCAAGCGCCGGCTGCCGTTCCTCCCCCAGCGCATCGGCCTGATCACCGGCCGGGCCAGCGCCGCCGAGCGCGACGTGCTGATGAACACCCGGCGCCGGTGGCCGGCCGTCGACTTCCGGGTGATCAACGTGCCGGTCCAGGGCCCCACCGCGGTCCCGCAGATGATCGACGCGCTCAAGGTCCTCGACAACGACGACACGATCGACGTCATCGTGATCGCCCGCGGCGGCGGCAGCGTGGAAGACCTGCTGCCCTTTTCCGACGAGGCGCTGTGCCGCGCGGTGTTCGGCGCCCGCACGCCGGTGGTCAGCGCGATCGGCCACGAGACCGACGCGCCGCTGCTCGACTACGTGGCCGACCTGCGCGCCTCGACCCCGACCGACGCGGCCAAGCGGATCGTCCCCGACCTGGCCGAGGAACGGCAGCTGATCGACATCGCCCGGCGCCGCATCGAGCGGGCGGTGCTCACGCTGATCGAGCGCGAGGAGCACCGCATCGAGTCGTGGCGGTCGCGGCCCTCGCTCGCCCGTCCCGAGCTGCTGATCGACCAGCGCGGGGCCGACGTGACGGCGCTGCGCGAGCGCGCGGTCCGCAGCCTCGAGCACCGGCTGGGGCGGGCCGACGACGAGCTGCGGCACACGGTGGCCCGGCTGCGGGCGCTGTCGCCGGCCGCGACGCTGCAGCGGGGCTACGCGATCGTGCAGCGCGCCGACGGGCATGTGGTCCGCGCGGCGACGGATGTGGAGCCCAAGGACGTGGTCCGGGTGCGGCTCGCCGAGGGCGAGTTGCGCGCGGCGGTACAGGAGAGCTGATGACCGACGAGAAATTGAGCTACGAGCAGGCTCGTTCCGAGCTCGCGACCGTCGTGGAGCGGCTCGAGCAGGGCGGGAGCTCGCTCGAGGAGTCGCTGGCGCTGTGGGAGCGCGGGGAAAAGCTGGCCGACGTCTGCCAGCGGTGGCTGGACGGGGCCCGGGAGCGCATCGACGCCGCCCGGGCCGCGCGTCAGGAGAACATCGAGTAGCTCGGATGACCGTCTAGGTCAGCGCGGACGCCAGGGTCTGCAGGTTCTTCACGTCGGTCTTGCCCACGACCACGATCGTGCGGGTCGGTTCGGCCAGGACCAGCGCCTTCTCCCCCGGCCGCCCGTCGTAGACCCGCCACACCCCGGCCGGCGTCCGGAAGTCGCCCACCGCCTTGGCGCTCGAGCTCAGCTCGGCCGGCAGCAGCGTGGCCGCCAGGACGTTGCTCTCGACGAGTTGCACGGGGTCCTTGTCGGGATCGACGTAGCCGATCCGGAGCGTGGCGCCGGTCGTCTCCCGCTTGAACGTGGCGCTCGCGGCGTGCCAGTCGTCGCTCAGGCCGGTCGGCGCGGCGACGGTGAAGACGGCGGCGGCGCGGGCCTCCTCGAGGGTGGCGCTGGGGTCGACGGTCACGGGCGCGTCGCCGCTCAGCACCACCCGATAGAAGATCAGCAGCAGGGCGATCGGCACCAGCAGCACGCCCAGCGAGAGCGCCATGTCGCGGGGCGAGCGTTCCTCGCGGCGGCGCAGGCGCGGGACTCGGGCAGGGTCGGTGGGCACCCCGTCCGGGAGGCTTTCGCGATTTTCCGGGGCGGGATCGGTCATGGGCGCGGGTTCCACTCACCCATTGTTAACCATGTCGCTGACGCGGGACTTTGCACGTCCGGCCATGTGAGGATCGGTGGACAAACAGCCCCGCAACGTCGCGAGGAGGCGTCCCTATGCCGGCCCGGGTTCCGCAGGATCTCGACCGCAACATCGCTCTCGACCTGGTCCGCGTCACCGAGGCCGCCGCCATGGCGGCCGGCCGCTGGGTGGGCCGAGGCGACAAGAACGGCGGGGACGGCGCCGCCGTCGACGCCATGCGCAAGCTCATCAACTCGATCCAGATGCGCGGCACCGTCGTGATCGGCGAGGGCGAGAAGGACGAAGCCCCGATGCTGTTCAACGGCGAGCGTGTCGGCGACGGCACCGGCCCCGAGGTCGACGTGGCCGTCGACCCGATCGACGGCACCACGCTGATGAGCAAGGGCATGCCCGGCTCGATCGCGGTCCTGGCGGTGGCCGAGCGCGGCGCGATGTTCGACCCGAGCGCCGTCTTCTACATGGAGAAGATCGCCGTGGGCCCGGACTGCGCCGACGTCGTCGACATCAACGCGGGAACGGCGGAGAACCTGCGCCGCATCGCCAAGGCGAAGCGGTCCAGCGTCTCCGACGTGACGGTCTGCATCCTCGACCGCCCCCGCCACGCCCGGCTGATCGAGGAGGTCCGCCAGGCGGGCGCGAACATCAAGTTCATCTCCGACGGTGACATCGCCGGCGCGATCTCGGCCGCCCGGATGGAGTCCGACGTGGACGTGCTGATGGGCATCGGCGGCACGCCCGAGGGCATCACCGCCGCCTGCGCGCTCAAGTGCCTGGGCGGCATGATCCAGGCGAAGCTGTGGCCGCGGGACGAGCCGGAGCGCGAGAAGGCCCTCGCCGCGGGCCACGACCTCGACCGGGTGCTGACCACGGACGACCTGGTCACCGGCGACAACTGCTTCTTCGTGGCAACCGGTGTGACCTCGGGCGACCTGCTCAAGGGCGTCCGCTACCGCTCCGGCGCCGCGCACACCCAGTCGATCGTCATGCGCTCCAAGAGCGGCACGATCCGGGTCATCGACTCGTACCACCGGCTGGAGAAGCTCGCCCTCTACTCGGCGGTCGACTTCGACGGCCACCTGCCCACGGTCCCGATGGGCGACCCGGTCCTCTAGCACCGGCGGCGGGTGCGCCGGGCTCAGGCCTGCAGCACCCGCCGCAGCAACTCCTTGAGCTGCTGCCCCTCCTCCACGCTCAGCGCGCCGAGGAACGTCTTCTCCACGTCCTGATGGACCCGCTCACCCTCGGCGAGCACCTCGCGGCCGCGATCGGTGAGGTGTACGAGGTTGCGCCGGCGATCGGCCGGATCGGACCTGCGCTCGACGAGCCCCTTGCGCTCCAGCGCGTCCACAAGATCAACCATGGTCGTACGGTCGACGCCGAGCCGTCCCGCCGCCTGCTGCTGGGCCGGCGGCTCCCCCTCGCCCAGCACCGTCAGCACGGCAAGCTCGCGCCCGCTCACCCCCAGCGGCTCCAGCGCCACCCGGCCGCGCTCGGCCAGCTCGATCTGGGCGTGTTTGAGCAGATATCCCAGCCGCGTGTGAAGACCCGAGGGGAGCACGGGCAAACCCTATCCCCCTCCGGATATGTTCAGCACTACTGACGATCAGCTATGCTGACTGTCATGAGAATCGGCTGGAAAGCGTCCCAACAGCACTACCCGATCGGCGCCTACCGCGAGCTGTGGTCGTTGCTCGACGACCTGCCGTTCGACCACGCCTGGGCCTTCGATCACCTCATCCCGATGGGCCGCGACCGCACCGGCGACATCTTCGAGGCGTGGACCGTCCTGGCCGCGATGGCCGCGAGCACCCGCCGCATCCGCCTGGGCACCCTGGTGACCGGCGTGGGCTATCGGCACCCGGCGCTGCTGGCCAAGATGGCGGCCACCGTCGACCAGATCAGCGACGGCCGGCTCGAGGTGGGCATCGGCGCCGGCGGTGATCCGGCTGCCGATCCCGCCGCCGGCTTTCCCACGCTCTCGCCGCGCGAGCGGGTCGAGCGCCTCGACGAGACCGCTCAGATCCTCCGCCGCCTTTGGACCGAGCCGTCGGTCACCTTCGCGGGCGCGCATTTCCGGCTCGACGAACTGCGGTCGGATCCCAAGCCGGTTCAACGACCCCTACCGATGTGGATCGCGAGCAACGGCGAAAAACGCGGCCTGCGTACGGTGGCGGAGCGTGCCGATGGCTGGCTGACCGCGACCTTCGAGACCGAACCCGGTGACCTCGCGCGCCTGGTGACGGTGCTCGACCGTCATTGCGAGGCGGTCGGCCGTGATCCCTCGACGCTGCGGCGCGGGGTGCAGTTCCCGCTGCCCGCCACCGACGACGAGACCCTGCGGGCGTGCTCGGCGTTCGCGGCCGCGGGCTTCACCGACCTGATCATCATGCCGCGCGATCGCGACCTGCGGACCGTCGAGCGGGTTGCCGCGCTGCTCTCCTCCGCCCGTTCTCCGCTTTCCGCTGGAGATGCCGCCTAGATAGATCGTCTAGATAGGAGGAAGAGTCGTCGTGGTCGGCTCGTAGAGCGCGGGCCGGGTCTTCGGCTTCTTGCGGCGGAACAGGATCGCCGCGATCACGCCGCCGAGCAGGCCGAGCAGATGGCCCTGCCAGGAGATCGCGGCGTCGGTCGGCAGGATGTTGTAGAGCTGGTACCAGTACAGGAGGCCGATGAACGCGGCCACCGCGAGGTTCCACCAGCTGCGCTCGACCAGGCCGCGGGTCAGCAGCAGGCCGAGGTAACCGAAGATGACCCCGCTCGCGCCGACGACCACGCTGTGCGGATCGCCGACGAACCACACGCCGAGGCCGCTGACCAGCATGATGACGAAGGTCGACCAGATGAACCGGCGCCCCCCGCCGGCCAGCGCGAACGTGCCGACCAGGATCAGCGGCACCGCGTTGCCGTAGAGGTGGTCCCACCCGGCGTGCAGGAACGGGCTGAACAGGACGCCGTCAAGGCCGGAGATGTGGTGCGGGATGATGCCGCCGGCCACGTCGAGCTCGCCGCCGCCGATGCCCTTGTCGATCACCTCGATCAGGAACAGAAGCGGAATGACGGCACACATCGTCACAAAGGCCCGCCCGAGAGAGGCGTAGAACGCCTCCGTGCCGAACCTGGTCGCATCTGACTGCGTGTCCGAGCCGCCGTAACCCATGGCATCCATGGTTCCAGGCAACGGCAACCACTGCCACGGCTCGGCTCAGCCGAGCTTGCGAGTGGCCTTGCGGATGTCGTCGCGGAACGCCGAGATCTGGGTGTAAACGCCAGGGTAGCCGTCGCGGGCGCAGCCGAGCCCCCAGCTCACGATGCCGACCTGTACCCACTGGCCGAGCGCGTCCTTGCCGACCATCGGGCCGCCGGAGTCGCCCTGGCAGGTGTCGATGCCCCGCTTGCCGGCGCAGATCTGCTCCTTGGGCACGAGCTTGACGTCGGCCTTGTGGTACTCGCTCGCGCACTTCTCGTCGGAGACGGCCGGCACCGGGGCGTAGTGCAGGCGCCGCTCCTGCTTCACCGAGTCCTCGCGGGTCTGCCCCCAGCCCATCACCACGAACGGGCCACGATCGTCGGACGCGTCGTTGACCAGGGCCAGCGTGGGCAGGTCGAGCACGTGGTCGAGGCGGATGACGGCCCAGTCGTCGCCCCGGGTCTCGTCGCGGAAGCCGGTCGCGCGGATCACGCGTACCGAGTGCGCCGTGAGCGCCTTGGGCGACTTGAGATCGACGACCCCGGCGACCACCTTGATGGTGGCGGTGTCGCCCGTACCGTCGACGCAGTGGCCGGCCGTGAGCACGACGCGGGGTGCGATCAGCGCGCCGCCGCAGCCCATCGAGAGCCGCACCATCCACGGGAACTTGCCGGGCGGCGCGACGACGCCGCCGACCACCTCGCGGATCGGGCGCGGATGGTCGAACGCGACGGCCTGCGCCGGCGCGCAGGCAACCGCCACGCTCGCGATGGCACCAACGAGGATGAGCGCGGCATTTCGGACCATGCACGCATTTGATCACAGCAAAACGGGTCCGGCGCGATCGCCGCGCTGGACCCGTTTTGTCGGCTTTGTCTAATTAGACCGGTCAGTACCAACCGGTACTCTGCGAGTGCGACCAGGCGCCGCAGGGCGAGTCGTAGCGGCCCTCGATGTAGTCCAGACCCCACTTGATCTGCGTGGCGGGGTTGGTCTTCCAGTCGTCACCGAACTTCGCCATCTTGTTGCCGGGCAAGGCCTGCGGGATCCCGTACGCCCCTGAGCTGCTGTTCGAGGCGCGGTAGTTCCACCCGCTCTCCTTCTTCCACAGCTTGTCGAGGCACGGGAACTGGTCGATGCCGAAGCCGGCGTCGAGCATCAGGGCACAGCCGGTCTTGCGGCTGCCCGAGAACTCGTTGCAGGAGCTGGGAACCGGCCCGGTGTAGGCCACCGGCCCGCCGCTCTCCTCGGACTTCTTCTTCGCCGCGGCGTCGGCGGCGGCCTTCTTCGCCGCGATCGCCTTCGTCTCGAGGTCGTGCGCCTTGTCGGCGGCGGCCCTCGCCTCGGCGGCCGCTTTCTCGGCGGCATCGCCCTCGGCCTCGCGCTGGAACGCACGAGCCGCGGCGTGCTGGCTCTGGCGCTGCTTGAGCAGCTGCATGTCGTCGACATCCACCTGGACGACGTTCGACGCTTCGGAACTCTGCTGTGGCGCCTGGACCACGCGGTCCTTGCCGAGGTACACGCCGCCGATCAGACCCGCCACCAGCAGGCCGACCGACGCGGAACGTACTCCGACTCGGCTCCAAGGCCGACTCACGAAGTATCCCTTCGTCGGGGGCAATGACGCGGCACGTCCGGCCGCCGAGGCGGTTGGCCGTGCCGCGAGCACCGCGACCACTCGGGCCGACAACTCGATCAACCTCGATCGAGCTGGTGGCCCGACGTCGATCTCCGACGAAGATGACCACGCGATGGCGCTCGCCGAACACCATTGCGCAACGTGAAGTAGATGTGAAATGCCGACGCACTCTTGTGAGGTTGCTCACACTAAATTTACGCGCAAACCGGTCGAAAGCTCCCCCGACCGAGGGTCACCTCAGAGGGGGATGTCCTCCAACAGGTCGGTGACAACTTCAGCGATCGGTGACCGTTCGGAACGCGTCAGTGTCACGTGCGCGAAGATCGGATGGCCCTTGAGGGCCTCGATCACGGCCGTGACGCCGTCGTGCCGGCCCACCCGCAGGTTGTCCCGCTGGGCGACGTCGTGGGTGAGCACCACCCGCGACCCCTGCCCGATGCGGGAGAGAACGGTGAGCAGCACGTTGCGCTCGAGCGACTGGGCCTCGTCGACGATCACGTAGGCGTCGTGCAGGCTGCGGCCGCGGATGTGGGTGAGCGGCAGCACCTCGAGCATGCCGCGGGCCATGACCTCGTCCACCACGTTGGCGTGGGCCACCGAGCCGAGAGTGTCGAAGACCGCCTGCGCCCAGGGCGACATCTTCTCGTTCTCGGTGCCGGGCAGGTAGCCCAGCTCCTGGCCGCCGACGGCGTAGAGCGGACGGAAGACGATCACCTTCTTGTGGCGGTTGCGTTCCATGGTCGCCTCGAGGCCGGCGCACAGCGCGAGCGCCGACTTGCCGGTGCCGGCCCGGCCGCCGAGCGAGACGATGCCGATCGACTCGTCCAGCAGGAGGTCGAGCGCGACCCGCTGCTCGGCGGAGCGGCCGCGGATGCCGAACGCGTCCCGGTCGCCGCGGACGAGGCGGATCGTCTTGTCCGGGGTGACCCGGCCGAGCGCCGAGCCCTTAGGCGAGTGGATCACGAGGCCGGTGTGACAGGGCAGGTTCTCGGCCTCCTCGAGCTCGAGCTCCTCACCCCCGTACAGCGCCGAGACCTGCTCCTCGGCCAGTTTGAGGTCGGCCATGCCGGTCCAGGTCGGGTCGCTGGCCTGGCCGTGGCGGTACTCGTCGGCCGTGAGGCCGACCGAGGCCGCCTTCACGCGCAGGGGCATGTCCTTGCTGACCAGCGTGACGTCGCGGCCCTCGGCGGCCAGGCCGAGCGCGACCGAGAGGATGCGAGTGTCGTTCGAGTCATTGCGGAAACCGTGCGGGAGCACGCTCTGATCGGCGTGGTTGAGCTCGACGCGCAGGGTGCCGCCCTCGTCGTTGCACAGCACCGGCTGGTCGAGACGACCGAACTTGATCCGTAGCTCGTCCAGCATGCGCAGCGCCTGCCGCGCGAACCAGCCCAGCTCGGGATGGTGACGCTTGCCCTCCAACTCCGTGATAACCACGAGGGGAATGACGACCTCGTGATCGGTGAACCGGCGGAACGCTGCCGGGTCGGACAGCAGGACCGAGGTGTCCAGAACGAAAACACGGCCCGCAGGGGCCGGTTCGGAGTCAGCGTGTCGATCGCGGGATGTGCGTCCCGTATCGGCGCGGCTGCTGGATTTGGTGACCTCGGCGTCAGATCGGCGTGGTGTCACAGGCCTGCTCCAGCGGGCGTGCAACCCGTCGACGCCCGCGGTCCGCACCTCCGGCCCCCGGCACATGCACAGGGTCGGATTGCGGGGCCCTGTGGCGCACTTGTCGCAGGTCCGGGCCGGCCGGCTGACCCGGGATGACCCCGCGTCATGCTTAGAACGCTAGCGGTCAACCGGGCCACGCGGTAGTACGCAAAACCCGGGTCACGGCAATTTCTCAGGCGGCCATCCGGACTTCCGGCAGGTAATCTGACCTCGTGGCAGAGACTCAGCGTCCGAACCATCCGCCGAGCGTCGCCGAGGCTTGGGCCGTCACGGCCGAGCGCGCGGCCGAGACCACCTTTTTCTTCGACTTCGACGGCGTGCTCTCGCCGGTGACCGACGACCCCGACGCGTCGCAGCCGGTCCCGGCCGTGCCCGGCGTGCTCGAGCGGCTCGCCGCGTCGGTGCACCGCGTGGCGATAGTGTCCGCGCGGCCGGTCAGCTTCCTGCGGTCACGGTTCGCGTCGCTCGAGCGGGTCGACCTCTACGGGCTGTACGGGCTCGAGGTGTGGCACGAGGGCGCGGTCGTCACCGAGCCGGCCGCGCTGCCGTGGATACCGGCCATGAGCGACCTGGCCGAGCGGGCCAAGGCCGAGCTGCCGCCGCAGATCCTGGTCGAGTTCAAGCGGCTGTCGGTGGCCCTGCACTACCGCACGGCGCCGCAGCTGGCGGCCGACGTCGAGCGCTGGGGTCACGAGCAGGCCGAGCGCCACGGTCTGAAGATCCAGGGCGGCCGCATGGTGATCGAGCTGAAGCCCCCGGTCGACCAGGACAAGGGCATGGTCATCACCGAGGGCGTCCGCAACGCGCGCTGCGCCTGGTACTTCGGCGACGACATGTCCGACATCAAGGCGTTCGACGCGCTGCGCGCCCGCGAGGCCGTCGACCCCGGCTTCTTCGGCGTGGCGGTAGCGGTCGCCAACCCGGAGACGGGCGCCGAGGTGTCCAGCGCGGCCGACCTGACCCTGGACTCACCGGACGAGGTGGCCCAGTTCCTCACCGACGGCCTGCGCCGCTTTCCGGGGTAAGCGCGACCACTCACGCACGTCGCCCGGCCGGGGTGAGCGTTTTGGGCGCGCCAGCGGCCTGCTCGGCCCGGCCGGGTCCCGGCGGGAGCGACGGTCGGCACCACCCACTCACGCACGACATGAAGAGCCGCCACCGAACCACCGCGCTTGTGGATGGCCGACCCGGAAATGTCATACCCGGGCGCTAGTTTCGCCCCACTCAGCAGCTCGGATTCCTTGGGTCGTTGCAACATCCGATCGAAGGGGTGTTGATGATGGAGTTTGAGGTCCGGGACCGTTCGATCCGCAGCGTGGCCGGCCGTTGCTGCGGGAGCGGGCGGTTTACCTTGCCTTGGTGGAGCAGAGGATGAACTGTTCGCAGGCGGCCCGGGTGGTCGGGATCAACCCGCGGACCGGTTAACGGTGGCGGCACGGCCCGAACCCGATCACCGTCCGGCGTGCGGTGCGGGGCCGGTATGTGAACGAGGACGAGCGG
>NZ_JBVJIU010000014.1:87889-302383 GCF_055586105.1 Actinoplanes sp. NPDC051537 | reverse complement strand
CTAGTCCACGTCCCAATTTTTCCGCCTCCCCCACGGGCGGTTCTTGACCTCTGCCCCCGCCCTCAACCCACGCCGCCCTCCCCCTCCCCCCCGCCCGGTCTTTGCCGGGGCCGGGCGGCGGGCCGCTCTTTTCGCGCCGCCGCTCCTTCGCCGCGCTGCCGCTCTTTCCGCCGTGCCGCGCCCTTTCGCCACGCCGCCACCGTCTCCGCCGCGCCGCCGCCCTTTCGCCACGCCGCCACCCTCTCCGCCGCGCCGCCGCCCTTTCCGCCACGCCGCCACCCTCTCCGCCGCCCTTTCCGCCACGCCGCGCGTATTGGTAAGCAGAGCTGCGGGTCAGGCCTTGGCCGGCGGGTCGGTCCGGGCCTCGCGCGCTCCTTCCGCCCCGCCGCCGCCCTTTCGCCACGCCGCCACCCCTCCCCGCCACGCCGCGCGTATTGGTAAGCAGAGCTGCGGGTCAGGGCTTGGCCGGCGGGTCGGTCCAGGCCTCGCGCAGGTCCTTCTTCGTGGTGACCCACCAGTCGCGGAACTCGGCACCGATGTCGCGGAACGCCTGCCGGAACCCGGGGTCGTCGAGCCCGGCCCCCAGCATCTCGAGGAAGCCCAGCAACCACAGCACGGGCGCCAGCACCAGGGCGAGCGCCGCCGCGATCCACCACCCGGTGACCGCGTGCAGCACCAGCAGCAGGGTCGCCGCCGCCATCAGCCCGGGGCCGCCGTAGTTGGCCCGCCGCATCATCGCCGGCAGCAGCGGCAGGCAGCGCCACGGCAGCCGGCCGGCGGGCACCAGCACCCGCGCGCCGAAGCCGGTCAGCACCGCCGCCAGCACGCCCGAGAGCACCCGGGCGAACGTCGTGGCGTGCGACCACCAGTGTCCCGCGACCAGCAGCGCGCAGACGATCAGCGCGCCGACCGCCAGGCCCCGGCGCAGGCCGCTCAGCACGCCCCGGATCGGCCAGGTCATCGAGATCAGGTCGGGCCGGGCGGGGTTGTCGCGGGCCACGTCCCGCAGCGCGCGCATCGAGCGGCGGACCTTCAACCGCTCGGCGTCGAGCATGGCGATCAACCAGCGCCCGTACGCGTTCTCCGGGTCGATCGCGAGCGCGGCTCGCGCCGATGCCGTCGCCACCTCGCGGTTGCCCGCGTCCCGCTCGACGTCGGCGACCGTGAGCAGGCCCTCCACCGAGCGCGGGCTCAGCGACAGGCCGTGGGCGGCGGCCTCCCGGGCACGCGCGGTCTGGCCGTCCCGGGACAGCGCGCGGGCCAGCACCAGGTAGCCGGAGGAGTCGAACGGCTCGAGCCGGACCGCCTCCCCGGCCGCCGCCACCGCCTCCTTCGCCCGGATCAGCAGCATCAGGCTCTCGGCCCGCTCGGCGTGCGCGTCGGCCAGGCCCGGATCGGCCGCCACCGCCGCGCCGGCCGCCGCCAGCGCCGCCACGTACTCCCGGCGCAGGCGCAACACGGAGGCGAGCAGCGTGAGCAGCCGCCCATGCTCGGGGGCGCCGGCCAGCCCCGCCCGGGCGATCCGCTCGGCCTCTTCGTAGCGCCCGACCTCGGCGAGCCCCTGCGCCCGCCGATAGGCCTGCTCCGCGTCGTCCTCGGTCACCGGGTCATCGGATCTTGCGTTTCTTCAGGTAAGCCGCCAGGTCGTCGTACTCCCCGGACTCGTTGGCGAACATCGCGACGTTGCGGGCCGTGGCGAACCACGCGTCGGTCGACGGGCGCACCTCACGGACGGCGGCCAGCATGTCCTGCTGGGAGATCATGCGGATGTCGCCGGTGGCGATCGAGTCGCGCATGGCGAACTCGGCCGCGGTCTCGCAGACGTGCGCGAGGTCGGCGCCCGAGTAGTGCTCGCTCGCGTCGGCGACCTTGCCGAGGTCGATGCCGGCCACCGGGCGGTCGCGCAGGTGGTACTCGAGGATCGCGGCGCGGGCCGCCTTGTCCGGCGGGAGCACCAGCAGCGTGCGGTCGAGCCGGCCCGGCCGGCGCAGCGCCGAGTCGATGTCCCACGGAGCGTTGGTCGCGGCCAGCACGAAGACGCCGTCGTTGTTGCCGTCGACGCCGTCGAGCTCGGTGAGCAGCTGGTTGACCACCGTGCGCATCGAGGACGAGTTGAGCTGGCTGCGCTTGTGCCCGAGCGCGTCGATCTCGTCGAGGAACAGCACGCACGGCGCGTGGCTGCGTGCCGACTGGAACAGGTCGTGCAGGTTGCGCTCGGACGAGCCGACCCACATGTTCAGCACGTCGGTGATCGACAGCGAGATGAACGCGGCCCCCATCTCCCCGGCGACGGCGCGGGCCAGGAACGTCTTGCCACAGCCGGGCGGCCCGTAGAGCAGCAGCCCGCCGCGCAGGCTCTTGCCGAACAGGCTGCGCAGCTTGGGGTTGCGCAGCGGCCCGAGGAAGGAGACCTCGAGCCGCTTCTTGACCTCCTCCATGCCCCCGACGTCGGCCAAAGTGATCGTCGACGTCTCGATGTCGAACGTGCGGTCGGCGTGCCCCCGAACCGGGTCGGGCTCGTCGTCCGCTTTGGCAAACCGCGGCGGCACGATGTCGCCGAAGTCCTCCTCCATGGCCGCCCAGTCGACCGTCTCGTCCCCCTTGGGGCGGCCGTCGTCCCCGGGCCGGCTCCCGTCTCCGGGACCGCTCCCTTCCCCGGGACCGCGCCCCTCCGCCGGACCACGCCCCTCCGCCGGACCACGCCCCTCCGCCGGACGGCTTCCGTCGCCGGGGCCGCTCCCCTCCGCGGGGCGGCTCTCGGGCGCGGGGGCCGCGCCGCCGCCCAGCGCCGTGGTCATCAGCCGCTGGGCGGTCGCGTTGGCGGGCTCGCGGGCCAGCACCTGCGCGGCGTGTCCGATCGCCTCCGGTCCCCGCCCCGCGTCGACCAGCAGCTCGGCCAGGTGCAGCCGGAGCGGCATGTCATCGGGCCGCGCCTGCACGGCCGCGGTCAGGCTGTCGATCAGCGGCGAGTCGCTCATGACACCGAATTATGCCCGCGCCCCCAACCCGCCGAAGAACGAGGTGATGTCGGCGGCCAGCAGATCAGGCACCTCCAGCGCGGCGAAATGGCCGCCCGACGGGAACTCGGTCCACTGCCGGATGTCGTGCCGCTGCTCGACCAGGGGACGGACCGGCTGGACGATGTCGTGCGGCAGCACCGCCACCCCCAGCGGCGCCGGGCACGGGATCGGCCCGCTGCCCAGCCCCGTCTCCTTGACCAGCCGGGACGACGAGCCCGCGGTGCCGGTCAGCCAGTAGTGCATGACGTCGGCCAGGATCACCTCGTCGGCGATCGGCCGGCTCGGGTCGGCCCACTGATGGAACTTCTCCGCGATGAAGGCCAGCTGCCCGGCCGGGGAGTCGGTCAGCGCGTACGCGATGGTCTGTGGCGCCGCCGCGAACAGCACCTGGTGCGGATGCCGGTTGGCGGCCAGCCGCCGGGTCTTCTCCAGCCGCGCGGCGTCGACCTCGCTGAGCGGCCCGTCCCAGGCGCCGCCGGTGGGCATGAAGTTCACGTGCACGCCGATGACGTGCTCGGGGGCGACCGACGCCAGCAGGCGGGAGATGCCGGAACCCCAGTCGCCACCCTGGGCGCCGTATCGCTCGTAACCGAGGCGGTCCATGAGCGTCGCCCACGCTCGCGCGACCCGCTCCTGCCCCCAGCCGCGGGACCGGGTCGGCCCCGAGAAGCCGTAGCCCGGTATCGCCGGGACGACGAGATGGAAATGGGCCGTGAGCAGCGGGATCAGGTCGAGGAACTCGGCGACCGAGCCGGGCCAGCCGTGGGTGAGGATCAGCGGGATCGCCTCCGGATCGGCGGACCTGATGTGCAGGAACCACACCCGCTCGCCGTCGACGACCTCGACCGACGGCCCGTACGCGTTGAGCTCGGCCTCGTGCGCCCGCCAGTCGAACTTCTCCCAGGCCGCCGCGAGCGACCGCACCCGGTCGAGCGGAATGCCGTAATCCCAGCCGGCGCCGGGCAGCTCGTCGGGCCAGCGGGTGCGGGTGAGCCGGTCGCGGAGATCGTCGAGGTCGGCCTGCGGAACGTGTAGCGCGAATTCGTTCATGCGGCTAACGTTAGCCGCACCAACGTTAGAAGGGCAAACAAAATGTTAGTCTTGGCACATGGAACGCCTGCCGAGCTGGCTGCTGACCCAGACCGCCGCGCACGCCGGTCGCCTGGTCCACGACGGCTTCGCCGAGGTCGGCGCCCGCGGCTACCACTACCGCCTGCTCAACTCCCTGCTGGAGGAGGGTCCGGCGAGCCAGGCCGACCTGGGCCGGCGCACCGGCATCCACCTCAGCGACATGGTCGCGGCGCTCAACGAGCTCCAGCGGAACGGCTACGTGCGCCGCGAGCCCGACAAGTCCGACCGGCGCAGAAACGTCATCTCGCTGACCCGGGTCGGTCACGAGCGCGCGGCCCAGCTGACCAATCGGGCGAGGGACGTGCAGGAAAAGCTGCTCGCGCCGCTGACCGAGGCCGAGCGCGCCCAACTGCTCTCGACCCTGCTCAAGCTCTACGACCACCACAGCAGGCAAGGGATTCCTCCGTTGCCCGAGATGTAGGAACACATTCATTCTCGTCGAATGATGAGACGAGTGCTTCCGGCCTTGCTCGCGCTGACCGCGACCATCGCCGTGCCGGCCACCCCGGCAAGCGCGGCGGCCACCGACGCCACCCGGACGCCGGCGACCCCGGCCTACACCATCAGCCTGACCAGCAACGCGACCGGCGGCGTCTGGACCGGCCACGAGAGCGTGAGCTTCTCGAACGCCTCGGCCGTCCCGCTCACCGAGGTCTACCTGCGGCTGTGGGACAACGCGCACGGCACCTGCTCGACCCTGCCGATCAAGGTCACCAACACCACCGGCGGCACCGCGGGCGCGCTCGAGGTCGCCTGCACGGCGCTGAAGATCACGCTGCCCGCGCCGCTGGCCCAGGGCGCGACCGGCAGCATCGGCTTCGACCTGTCGATCACGGTGACCGCCGGGATCGACCGGTTCGGCCACGACGGCAGCTACTACTTCATCGGCAACGCGATCCCGGTGCTGGCCGTGCGCGACGCGGCGGGCTGGCATCTCGATCCGTACACGAACAACGGCGAGTCGTTCTACGCGCTCGCCTCCGACTACACCGTCGCCCTCGATCACCCGAGCACGATCGCGGCGCCGGCCACGGGCACCTCCGTCGACCGGGCGGGGAGCTCCGGACGTACGGTCACCACCGCCGTGGGAAAGCAGGTGCGCGAGTTCGCCTGGGCCGCCGGGCCGTTCCGCAAGATCTCCGGAACGACGGCGGGTGGCGTCGCCGTCAACGTGTACTCGGTGAGCTCGATCAGCACCTCGAGCGCCAACTCGATGCTGAGCACCGCCAGGGCCGCCCTCGACGCGCACTCGGCCCGCTTCGGCGCCTACCCCTACGGCGAGGCCGACGTGGTGCTCGACAACGGCTACTGGTTCGGCGGCATGGAGTACCCGGGCTTCGTGCTCGACGTGATCAGCTCGACCGCCCTCGCGCACGAGCTCGCCCACCAGTGGTTCTACGGGATCGTGGGCGACGACGAGTACACGACGCCCTGGCTGGACGAGGGCTTCACCGACTACGCCACCGACCTCTACCGCGGCCTGACCGGCTCGGGCTGCGGCATCACCTGGCAGTCATCGGCCGAGAAGCTGACGAACTCGATGGCGTACTGGGACGCGCACTCCAGCCGCTACAGCACCGTGGTCTACGGCTACGGCAAGTGCACGCTGCACGACCTGCGCCGCCTGATCGGCACGACGGCGATGACCAACCTGCTCAAGTCGTACGCGGCGTCGCACTGGTACGGCGTCTCGACGGTGGCCGACTTCAAGGCCGCCGCGCAGGCCGCCGCCGGCTCGACCAGCCTCACCTCGTTCTGGGCCGCGCACCGGGTCGAGGGCTGAGAGGTCGGGGGCTGAGAGGTCGAGGGCTGGGACACAGCGAGGGCCGCCATCCCTGGCGGCCCTCGCTGCACGAAGCACGTACCGAGAAACTCAGCCCGGACGCCGGAAGCCGGCGATCGGTCCCACCTTGTCGAGCACCGCCATGCGCACATGGTCGCCCGTGTGCGGGGCGTGCACCACCTTGCCGCCACCGATGTAGATGGCGACGTGATGGAGACTGCCCGGATAGAAGAAGACCAGGTCGCCCGGTTGCAGCTCGTCCCGCGACACCGCCCTGCCCTCGTTCCACTGGTCTTTCGTGTAGTGGTCGAGGAAGACGCCGACGCTGGCCCACGCCGCCTTCGTCAGACCCGAGCAGTCGTAGCTGTTCGGGCCCTCGGAGCCGAAGACGTAGGGCTTGCCGACGAGGTCGCAGGCTCGCTGCGCCGCGCGGCCACCCTTGTCCTGGCTGTAGGTGACGGGACAGGCCCCGGTCTTGAACGGGCCGTCGGACTCGCCGGCCGCGCCGTACGCCGCGAGCCGCAGCTTCTGGAGCGAGTCGATCTTCTTCTGGATCGCGGCCTTCTGCTGCGCGAGCTGGCTGTCGCGCGCCGCGATCGACTTGGTCAGCACGTCGAGATCGGACTTCATGCCGGCGTACTTGTCACGCAGTTTCGCGACGCCGGCGATCTCGTCCTGCTGGTGACGGGCAAGCTGATCGAGGTACGTCAGCTTGTCGGTCAGCCCGGTGGGCGACCCGCTCACGATCATGGCGTTGAACGCGTTGGGCGAACCCTGCATGTACGCGTCGACGGCCATCCCCCGCACCTGAGACAGGGCAACATCCACCTGGATCTGGAGCGGGGTGAGCTGGGTGGTGAGCTTCTTCAGCTGAGTCTGGTTCTTGAGCAGCTTGCCGTGCACGTCGTTGTACTGCTCAATGACCGGCTCGAGCTCGTTCCACTGCTTGTCGATCTGGGCCTCGACGCTGGCCGGCGAGGGAGTCGCTTGCGCCACGGACGGTCCGGTGAAGACGATCCCGACCGCGGCGAGCGCGCAGGCGAGACTGCGCAGAACTGCGGCGCGGCGCGCCCCAATCCGTTTCACGTAGGTGCGTTATCCCTTCTTCCATCAAGCCGCCGACCGGGTTAGCTGACGGGTTCGGGCGGGAAGCGCGCCCGGCCGCAGGGGATCGCGGCTTCACCCCGACTACTCGGGTCCCCGGTTCGTCGCCATGGACGATTAGGCGGTGGTCCGTCAGATCGTCCGGATGGACGATGGGGGGCTGCCGAACCGGGGACCACCGTACTCCCGATCAAGTCGTTAACTGAAGCTGCCACGGCCAGGAAACTGCTTGCACCGTGCAGGCTACTCAGCGTGACTAGAACGGCCACGCCTCCAGGGCCTGGTCGAGCCAGGGCAGGACCAGGATCACTGTGGGTAGTACGAGCAGGGCCAGGGCGCCGGCCGCGACGGTCACGGTGAGGGCCGCGGACGACCGTGGCGGCGCCGCCAGACGGTCGAGACGGCGCGCCTGGTCGCCCTTCGCGGGACCGACATCCTCCGTCAGAGGGACGGCGTCGGTCAGGCGTTCCAGGGCGCCGCGGAGCGGCGCGGACCCGGTGCGGCGGCGTGCGGCATCGTCGGCCACCATCTCCAGCAGCAGATGTACGGCGTCCAGCGGCGCCCGGCTGCGCAACGGCGCCGGGACGGCGCGATAGAAGGCCGTGAACGACTCCATCACCACCTCGTGGCGGTGGCGCAGATGGGTCTGCTCGTGGGCGAGGACGGCCTCGACCTGAGGACGGTCGAGCAGCCGGAGCGCACCGTCGCTGAGCACCACGCGCGCCTCCCGGCCGGGCACGCAGTAGGCGAGCGGCAGGTTGCCCTGGAGCACGCGGACGTTGTCGTCGTCGAGCTCCTCGCGCTGCTCGGCGCGGTCGAGCAGGTCGACGAGCAGGCGGTGCCGGGCGCGGCGCTCGCGGGAGCGCTTGGTGACGCCGTAGAGCGACCAGAGCAGCCGCAGCACGATGGTCGCGGCCACGGCGAGGGCGCCGACCAGGGCGGCGGCGGTGACCGGCTTGCCGGCGCCGGCCGCGCGGGCCAGCTCTTCCGGGGCAGCGAGCACGACGCCGAGCGCGGAGAGCACGGCGGCCAGGGTGATCGCCTGCCACAGCAGCACCGCCGCGGCCGGCGCGCGGTCGGGCCAGCGGGCGTGGGCGAGGATGCCCGGAACGGCGAGCGACAGGGCCAGCCCGAGCGCGCCGAGCAGGAGCGCGGTCACCCGTCCCACCGCCCCGCCCGCCACCCACGAGCGGATCGGCGAGCCATCATTTCCGCTTGGTCACGGCCTCGAGCGCCGCCTTGAGGGCCTCGGGGGGCAGCCGGCCGACGAAGTAGGCGAGCGCCGCGTCCTGGTCGGTGCTCGCGCTCAGGGCGTCGAGCATCACCGACGCCGTCATCTCCTCGCGGGACTGCGTCGCGGCGTACCGATAAGCGCGGTCGGCCTTCTGCTCGACCACCACGCGCTTCTTGGCCAGGCGGTGCAGCACGGTCATGACGGTCGTGTAGGCGAGGTCGCGATCGGGCCCGATCGACTCGTGGACCTGGCGGACGGTGAGCGGCTCGCCCGCGTCCCACAGGACGTTCATCACCACTCGTTCCAGGTCTCCCAGCGCCATGGACCAAAGTCTACTGCACAACGTCGTACTACAAGGCGTAGTATCTACTACGCGGCGTCGTACTGACTGACGAGGGGGAGCCGATGGACGTGCTGGACCTGACCCGGCTGCAGTTCGCGGTGGTGACGATCTACCACTACTTCTTCGTGCCGCTGTCGATCAGCCTGGCGGCGATCGCGGCCGGCCTGGAGATCACGTGGCTGCGGACGCGCGACGACAAGTACCGCGACCTCGCCCGCTTCGTCGGCAAGATACTGATCGTCACGTTCGCGGTCGGCGTGGTGACCGGGCTCGTGCAGGAGTTCCAGTTCGGCATGGCGTGGAGCGCGTTCGCCAGGTTCTACGGCGACGTGTTCGGGCCGACGCTCGCGATCGAGGGGATGCTCGCGTTCTTCCTCGAGGCGACCTTCCTCGCCCTCTGGTATTTCGGCTGGGATCGGCTGCCCAAGCTGCTGCACGCGGCCACGATCGTGATCGTCTCGCTGGGCACGGTGCTGTCGGCGTTCATCATCCTGGCCGGCAACAGCTTCATGCAGAACCCGGTGGCGTACGCGATCGATCCCGTCACCGGCCGGGCCCGGCTCACGTCCTTCACCGAGCTGCTGCTCAACAAGGTCAACCTGGCGGCGTTCCCGCACACGCTGTCGGGGGCGGCCATGGTCGGCGGGGCGCTGGTGCTGGCCATCGCGGTCTGGCGGATGGCGCACGAGCCGGCCATGCGCACGCTCGCCCGTCTCGGCGCGTGGGTGACCCTGGCCGGCGGTGCGGCCACCGCGCTGACCGGCGACCACCTCGGCAAGGTCATCACCTCGGTGCAGCCGATGAAGATGGCGGCGGCCGAGGCGCTCTACGAGACCACGCGGGGCGCGCCGTTCTCGATCTTCACGGTCGGCACGCCGCTGCCGTCGTTCTCGCTGGACATCCCGTGGCTGTTGTCGATCCTGGCCAAGGGCTCGCCCGGCGCCACCGTCCAGGGCATCGACGACCTCCAGGCCCAGTACGCCGCCCAGTACGGGCCGGGCTCCTACGTGCCGATGATCCCGGTCGCGTTCTGGAGCTTCCGCCTGATGATCGGAGCGGGGATGCTCGCGGCCGCCGTCGCCGCGTTCTACCTCTGGCGTACGCGCAAAGGCCGCTCCGCTCCTCGCTGGCTCACCCGGTGGTTGCCGCTCATCCCGTTGCTGCCGACCGCGGCCAACACGCTCGGCTGGATCTTCACCGAGACCGCCCGGCAGCCCTGGATCGCCTTCGGCATCTCGAAGGTGGCCGACGGCATCTCCCCCGGGCTGACCAGCGCCGAGGTGATCGCGTCGCTCACCGGGTTCGCGATCGTCTACGGCGTGCTGGCCGTGGTGTGGCTGCGGCTGGTCCGGCACCTGGCGCGACAACCCCTGCACCCCGCCCCCGCCGCCGGCACGTCGCCCGAGCTCGCGCCCGTCTACTGAGGGATCTGATCATGGTCACCTTCTGGTTCGCGATCGTCGTCCTCGCCTGGGTCCTGTTCTTCGTGCTCGAGGGGTTCGACTTCGGGGTCGGCGTGCTCGGCCCGCTGCTCGGCCGCGACGACCACGAGCGCGGCGCGATCGTCCGCACGATCGGCCCGTTCTGGGACGGCAACGAGGTGTGGCTGGTCGCCGCGATCGGTGTCACGTTCGCGGCGTTCCCCGCCTGGTATGCGGCGCTGCTCTCCGGGCTCTACCTGCCGGTGGCCGCGCTGTTGCTGCTGCTCGCCGTGCGCGGGGTGGCGCTGGAGTTCCGCGGCAAGGGCGACGGCGCTCGCTGGCGGCGGCGCTGCGACGCGGCCCTGACCGCGAGCTCGGCCGCGATCGTGCTGCTGTGGGGCGCGCTGCTGTCGGTCTTCGTGCGGGGGCTGGCGCTGGGGCCGGACGGCTCGGTCACCGGTCGCGGGCTGGGGCGCAGCCTCTCACCCGTACTCACCTGGGAAGCCGGCGCCGGCGCGCTGGCCGCACTCTTCGCCGCGGTGCTGCTCGGCGCAACCTTCCTCAGCCTGCGCACGAGCGGCCCGGTCCGCCGCCGGGCCCGCACCCTCGCCGGGTGGCTGGGCACCGGCGGCGCGGCCGCACTCCTCCTGATCGGCTTCGGCACCGGCTCGCGCGTGGTGCTCGGCGCCGCCGCCCTGTCCCTGGCCGCCGGCATCCTGGCCCGCAACGGCCGCGAGGCCCTGTCCTTCGCCGCCACCGCCGCCGGCGTGGCGGGCGCGGTGGTCGCCGTCCTCACCGCCCACGGCTCGGTCGTCCTGCCGAGCACCCTCTCCGCGGCGTGGTCGCTGACCATGTCCGGCGCCGCCGCCACGCCGTCCGCCCTGCGCCTGCTCACCGGGTTCGGCGTGGTCATCCTGCCCGGCGTGCTCGCCTACCAGGCCTACTCCTACGTCATCTTCCGCCGCCGCGTGGCGAGCGAGCGGGTGCCATCATGACCGCCGCCGTCTCCCACCACCCACCCGACGCTCCGCCCGCCCGCCCCTCCGCCGTCGGCGGCGGCCCCGCCGCCGACAGCCAACCCACCGCCGCTAGCCAACCCCCCGCCGCTGGCCAACGCACCGCTTCGAGCCGGACCACCGCCTCCGCCGGCCGCGGCCCGATCGACCCGCGGCTGCTGCGGCATGCCCGTTCCGCCCGTCGCGGCGTCGCGGCCCTCGCCGCGCTCGGCTTCTTGCAGGCCGCGTCCACCGTGCTCGTTGCCGTCGCCCTCACGCTGATCGTGGCCGCGCCGCGCTGGTGGGCCCTGGGCCTGCTCGCCTCGGCCTATCTGCTGCGGGCCGCCGCGTCGTGGGCCGAGCAGCGGGTGGCCGTGGCCACCGCCGCCCGGGTGACCGACGAGCTGCGCCGCCGGATGCTCGCCACCCTCCCCCGCCGCGGTCCCGCCTGGGTGGCCGCCTTCGGCGCGGGCCGCCTCACCACGGTGCTGACCAGCGGGCTGGACTCCTTGCGCCCCTGGTTCGGCGGCTATCTGCCGTCCCTGGTGCTCGGCGTGGCCCTGCCTCCACTGGTCATCCTCGGCATGGCCGTCGTCGACCCCGCGTCGGCGCTGATCGCCCTGGTCACGCTTCCGCTGATCCCGCTGCTGGGCGCCCTGATCGGCTGGGCCACCCAGGCCCAGGCCCGCCGCCGCTGGCAGGCCGACGCCCGGCTGGCCGGCCACTTCCTCGACGTGGTGCGCGGCCTGCCCACCCTGCGAGTCTTCGGCCGGGCCGAACGCCAGACCGCCACGATCGCCACCCTCACCGACCAGCACCGCGGCGCGACCCTCCGCGTGCTGCGCGTCGCGTTCCTCTCCTCGACGGCCCTCGACCTGGTCGGCACCCTCTCGGTCGGCCTGATCGCCGTAGAGGCCGGCCTCCGCGTAGCCGCCGGCCACCTCTCCCTGGCCCCCGCCCTCCTGGTGATCCTGCTGGCGCCCGAGGCCTACCGCCCGCTGCGCGAGATGGCGGCCCGCTACCACGCCGCCACCGACGCAACCGCCGTCATCGCCGACGTGGACGAGATCCTCACCGGGGCTGCGCCCCACGCCGACGCCGCCGTGTCCGGGCAGGCTCCCATCGACCGCGCCTCCACGGCCGGGTCTTCCGGCGGGTCTGCCGCCGGCCGCGCCTCCGCGACTGGGTCATCCGCCGGGTCCTCCGTCGCCCGCGCCCCCGCGACCGGGCCCGCCACCATCCGTCCCTCCATGGCCGGGCCCGTCGGGTTGGCGGTGGAGGGCCTGCGCGCTCGCTATCCGGGCGCGGGCGGCGACGCCCTTTTCCTGCCCGCGCTGTCGGTGGCGCCCGGCGAGATCGTCGCCCTGCGCGGCCCCTCGGGCGCCGGCAAGACCACCGCCCTGCGCGTGCTGGCCGGCCTGCATCCGGCCACGGCCGGCGCCTTCAATGCGGCCGCGCCGCTCTATCTGCCGCAGCGCCCCACGTTGCCGCACGCTCGCACCGTGGCCGACCTGTTCCCGTCGCGCGGGGCCGCCGTGACCGCCCTCGCCGCCGTCGGCCTCGACCTGCCGCCGGAGACCCCGCTGGGCGAACACGGCAGCGGAATCTCCGCCGGGCAGCGCCACCGCCTGGCCCTCGCCGCGCTGCTCCACCGCGCGGCCGCGTCCCCCGCGACGCTGCTCCTGGACGAACCCACCGCCCACCTCGACCCCGACACCGAACGCCTCGTCATCGCCCGCCTGCGCGAGGCGGCCGCGACCGGCTCCGCCGTCCTCGTCGTGGCCCACCGCCCGGCCCTGCTCGCCGCCGCCGACCGGATTGTCACCCTGGTCCCGCCGGCGCCCTCCGCGTCGACGGCCCCCGAGGCGCGCCCGGCCGGCCGCTCGGATTCGATCCCGATCCCGATCCCGGCCCCGCGACGCGCCCTGCCGTGGCCGGTAGCGGTCGCGCTGGGCAGTGGTTCCGCCCTGGCCGGGTTGCTCCTCACCGGCGCCGCGGCCTGGCTGCTGGTGCGGGCCGCGACGCTGCCACCGGTGCTCACGCTCTCGACGGCGGTCGTCCTGGTCCGCGGAAGCGCCGTGGCCCGCCCGCTGCTCCGCTACGTGGAACGGCTGGTGTCGCACGACCTCGCCTTCTCCCGGCTCGGAGCACGGCGTTCGCGTGTCTACGCCGCGCTGATCCCCCGCACCCCCGGCCCGCATCTGCGCCGCCGCGGTGACCTGCTCGCCCGCGTGGTCGACGACGTCGACGCCCGCGTGGACGGCCTGCTCCGGGGCCGCCTCCCGGCCCTCACCGCGGCCGTGACCATCGCCGTCGCCGCGCTCGCCGCCGTGGCCCTCGCGCCGCCGGTCGCCGTTCCCGTCGTCGCCGGGCTGCTCGTCGCCGCCGTCGTCGCCCCGGCCCTGGCCGCGCATCAGGCCTCGCGCGAGGACGCCGCCACCGCCGCCGCCCGCACCCGCCTGCGCGACGCCATGGTCGAGACCGTGGACGGCATCGAGGAGCTCGCCGACAGCCGGGTGCCCGAGACCCGCAGTCGCGCCCTCTCCCGCCTCGAGACGCGCGCCGCCGCGTCGGCCGGCCGCGCGAACGCCCTGGCCCACCTGGGTTGGGGCCTGGCCGTGACCGGCGCCGCCTACGCCCTGACCCATGCCGCCACCCTCACCCCGGAGTGGACCGCGGTGGTGCTGCTGGCCATCGTCGCCCTCGGCGAGACGGTCCTGACCCTCCCGGACGCGGCCATCGCCCGCCGTCGCGAGGCCGGCGCCGCCACCCGCCTGGCCGCCCTCACCTCGGCCCCCGCGCCCGCGACGTTCCCGACGGATCGGGCGACTCGCGCGACGTTCCCGACGGATCGGGCGACTCGCGCGACGTTCCCGACGGATCGGGCGACTCGCGCGACGTTCCCGACGGCTGGGGCGACTCCGGTGCCCGCGCCCCTGGGTTCGTTGGCGATCCGCGGGCTCGACGCCGGCTGGGATCTCACCCGAGAGCCGGCCCTGCGCGACCTCGACCTCGACATCCCCGCCGGGGGCCGGGTGGCGGTGGTGGGCCGTTCCGGTTCCGGGAAGTCCACACTCGGGGCCGTCCTGGCGCGCCTCCTCGACCCCCGCGCCGGCGTCATCACGGCCGGCGGTCGCGACCTGTGCACGTTTGCCGAGGACGAGATCCGGGGTCGCATCGTGCTGGTGGGCGACGATACCGGGCACATCTTCGCCTCGACGGTGCGCGAGAACCTGCGCCTCGCTCGGCCTGCCGCCTCCGACTCTGAGCTGGAGGCGGTGCTCGCCCGGGTCCGCCTGGAGGACCGGTTCACGCTGGACACCTGGCTCGGCACCGGCGGCACCACGATGTCGGGTGGGCAGGCGCGCCGGCTGGCCACGGCCCGGGCGCTGCTGGCCGAGCCCGAGCTGTTGATTCTCGACGAGCCGACCGAAGGGCTGGACGAGGACCTCGCCGAAGCCCTGATGGCCGACCTGCTCGACGCCGCCGCGGACCGCACCGTCCTGCTGTTGACCCACCGCACCGAGGGGCTGGACCGCGTCGACCGCATCATCGACCTGACCGCCGAGGCCGAGAAGGTGGGCGCGGCCGAGAAGACGGGCGCGGCCGAGAAGACGCGCGCGGCCAAAGGAGCGGGCGCGGCCAAAGGAACGGGCGCGGCCAAAGGAGCGGGCGCGGCCAAAGGAACGGGCGCGGCCGAGAAGACGCGCGCGGCCCGACGAACTGCCGCGGCCCAAACTGCTCAGTCGAAGTCGAAGATGCTGTGGCTGTCGTAGAAGTGCAGCACGTACCGGCAGCGGCGGCAGATCATCAGGGTCATGCGGTGGCTGGTGAAGCCCCATCGGCTGTCCTGGCGGGACTCCTCGTGCTCGAACTCGGTGCAGCGGCAGAGCGGGCAGGCGAGAACCGGTCGATCCATGCACCCGAGCGTAGGAGGGCGGGGCAATCAGCGGCGCAGGCGGGAGACCACGGCGTCCAGGGTGGCGATCAGCGACTCCGGCTCCACCGCGGGCGGGAGCGCCACCGGGGACGGGGCCGGCACCGACGCGGACTCGGCCACGGCGGCCGGCAGCTCGACCACGTCCCAGACGGCGGTGACGCGGCCGGCGGCCTCCTCGAAGCGAAGGAAGCGCTCCTGGCGGTCGCTTCCGGTCTCGCCCAGGCGCCGGCGGCGGGCTACGACGATCGGCACGCGGCCCAGGCGCTGCACGAGCCGGACGGTGCTTCCGGCATGCGTGATGACGATGTCGGCGTCGGCGAGGCGGCGCTGCATCTCGTCGAAGGGGACGTAGCGGTCGTGCGGGCAGGGCGGCGTCACGGACGAGGCGCCGGTCTGGACGAAGACGTCGTGGTACGCGCAGAGCGGCGCCACGGCGGTGACCAGGCGGTCGAACGGCCATGAACCCATCCCGACGGTCACCAGCAGCCGGGCCATCAGAGCAGCTCGCCGAGATGGACGCCGGGACGGGACGGGCGCTGGGTCAGCACCGCGCCGGCGAGCCACGAGCACAGTCGCGCGCTGCCGACCGGCGGGCCGACCTGGGTGAACGTCTCCACCCACAGCGACGGCACGCGGCACAGGCGGGCCGCGACGAAGTAGGGCACGGCGATCCGGTGGCCGGCCGAGATCACGACGTCGGGTCGCACCCGGCGCAGCCGACGCCACGCCGCGAGCCACCCGGGGCGCCAGCACACGTCGAGGCCGTCGAGCGCGACCAGCGTGTCGGCGGCCGGCGGGGCGACCCAGGACGTCTCGTGCCGGGACCACCACGGGCGCAGCGCGAGCATGTCGAGCAGGACCCCGCCGCTGTCCGCGACGATGAGCACGCGCATGGCAGGAAAGCTAGACCGGCGGGAGCGGTCCCAAAATCCACTGTGGAGCGCATGATCTCCGACGTTCAGGCGATGTTCAACTCCGGGCCGAGGAAGGGGATGGTCAACTCCGGGCTGTGGAAGGCGATGGTGAACTCCGGGCCGAGGAAGGCGATGGTGAACTCCGGGCTGTGGAAGGCGATGGTCAACTCCGGGCTGTGGAAGGGATGGTCAACTCCGGGCTGCGGAAGGGATGTTCAACGCCTCCCGCAGGAAAAGCAGTTCGGGCGTGAGCAGATCGGTGCCGGGCGGCATGTGGCTGGCGCCGGGCAGGGGCAGCACGGTGTGCGGGCGGGCGGCGGCCAGCAGCGCCGCGGAGAGGCGCATCGTGTGGACCGGGTAGACGTTGTCGTCGCGCAGGCCGTGGATCAGCATCAGCGGGCGGGAAAGGCCGGCCGCGTCGTCGATCAGCGAGCCGCGGCGGTACGGCCCGGGGTCGATCCGCGGGTCGCCGAAGAAGCGCTCCTGCCAGTGCGTGTCGTACAGCATGAAGTCGGTGACCGGCGCCCCCGCGACCGCCGCGTGGAAGACGTCGGGCCGGCGCAGCACGGCGAGCGCCGCCAGGTAGCCGCCGGCCGACCAGCCGCGGATGCCGACCTTGGTGAGGTCGAGCGGGTACTGGTCGGCGACCGTGTGCAGGGCCTCGATCTGGTCCTCGATCAGCAGGGTCGACCGGTCGCCGTAGATCGTGCGCTCCCACCGCGGCCCGCGCCCGGGTGTGCCGCGCCCGTCCGCGACGATCACGCAGAAGCCCTGGTCGGCGAACCACTGCGACGCGTAGTAGTAGTCGCGGTCGGCGATCGCCTTCTGCATGGCCGCGCCACCGTAGGGATCCATCAGCACGGGGAGGCGCTCACCCTCCCAGGCCGACGGCAACACGATGGCCGTACGCAACTCGCGCTCGCCGGACCGGATCAATTTCACCGAGGGTACGAGCGGGGAGCGCATCGAGAGATCCTTGACCGTACGCCCGGAGGCCGTGATCGCCCGGCCGACCAGTGTCGCGCTGTTGACCACCGTGGTCCCGGCCGTGCGGATCCCGGAGTGCCACCCGGGATCGGTGGTGAGCCGGGTCGCGCCGTCGGCCGGCGACCAGCTCCACAGGTGCCGCTCGGTCGGCTCCTCCTGGGCCGAGAACAGCACGGCCTCCCCGTCGGCGCCGTGCACCTCGGACACCTGGAGACCGGCCGGGGTGACCGGTTTCCCGTCCACGGTCAGGTGCCGGGTGTCGTCCACGTCGGCGGTCCAGACCAGGGCGCCCGAGGCGGTGCGGACCGGGACGCCGGGGACGATCTGGGTCCAGGCCTCGTCCCGGCTCTCGGCGACCACCGACGCGCTGCCGGTGCCGGGGTCGACGGCGACGATCCGCAGCACCGACTGGGGGCGGTTCTGCAGGACGGCGAGCAGGCCGTGGCCGTCCCAGACGACGTCGACCAGATATTCGTACTCGTCCCAGCCGAAGTTGACCTCGACCCGCTCGCCCTCGGTCGTGTAGATCCACAGCGACACCACCGCGTTGGCGGTGCCGGCGGCCGGGTATCGCTGGGCCGTCGCCGGAGCGGCCGGGTTGCCGGGGTCGCTCAGCCACCAGACCTCGACCGGCGCGTTGTCGACCCGCGCCACCGCCAGCCGCCTGCCGTCGGGCGACCACCAGTAGCCCCGGTTCCGCTCCATCGACTCGGCCGCGACGTGCTCGGCCAGCCCGTACGTGACCTCGGGGCCATCCGGCGAGGCGAGCGCGCGATCACCCGAGCCGTCCGTCCCGATCAGCCGGAGCTCACCGTCGTGCACGTACGCGACGAGGTCGCCGTCCGGGCCGACCGTCGCATCGGTGAGCGGCGTCATCGCCGGCAGCTCGGTGACCGTGCCGGTGCGCGGCCCGACCACGTGCAAGCTCTCCGACAACGTGCACGCTATGACCCGTACGGCCGAATCGAAGCTGTAGGCCACGATGCCGGAACCCTGGTCGCGCGCCCGCTCCCGCCGGATCCGCTCCTGCGCCGAGGGCGCGTCCTGCCCCGCGCCCAGCGTGAGCGGATCGGCCAGCAGGCGCTCCGCCCCGGTCTCGATGTCGAGTTGCCAGAGGCAGCGCACCGGGTCCTCGCCGCCGCGCGAGCGCAGGAAGAGCACGCGCCGCCCGTCCGGGGTGAGGGTCAGGCGCGTCGGCCGGCCGAGACGGAAGCGCTGGGTGCGGCTGAGCAGGCTGGGATACGAGGCAGGCATGCCCGCCAGTCTTCACGATCCGCCCCGCCGTTTCAGTCCAGCCGCTCCACGATCGTGGCGTTCGCGGTGCCGCCGGCCTCGCACATGGTTTGCAGTCCGTAACGGCCGCCGGTGCGCTCGAGCACGCCGAGCAAGGTGGTGGCCAGTCGCGCTCCGCTCGCGCCGAGCGGGTGCCCGAGCGCGATCGCGCCGCCGTCCACGTTGACCTTGGCGAGGTCGGCGCCGGTCTCCGCCCGCCAGGCCAGCACCACCGACGCGAAGGCCTCGTTGACCTCGAACGCGTCGATGTCGGCCACGGTCAGGCCGGCCCGGTCGAGGACCTTGGCGGTGGCCGGGATGATGCCGGTGAGCATGAGGATCGGGTCGTCGCCGGTCACGGTCGCGGTGTGGATGCGGGCGCGGGGTCGCCATCCGTGCTTGCGGGCGTTGTCACTGGTGGTGACGAGCAGGGCGGCCGCGCCGTCGTTGACCGGGCTGGAATTGCCGGCCGTGACCTTCCAGTCGATCGGGCCGAAGCGCTCCTCCCAGGACGGGTGCTCGAACGCGGTGCGCAGGCCGGCCAGCGTCTCGGCGGTCGTGCCCGGGCGTACGGTCTCGTCGATCTTGAGATTGTTCATGCTGGTGATCTGCCCGTCGAAGTGGCCGTGCCGCCAGGCCTCGGCGGCGCGGTGGTGGCTGAGGGCCGAGAACTCGTCGAGCTCGGTGCGGGAGAGGGCCCATTTGCGGGCGATCAGCTCGGCGCTGATCCCCTGCGGGATCAGGCCGCCCGGGTAGCGGCGGGCGAGGGCGGGACCGCCGACGTCGGCGCGGGCGCCGCCGACGTAGGCCGAGGAGCCGATCGGAACGCGCGACATCGATTCCACACCGGAGGCGATGACCAGGTCGTACGCGCCGGAGACGACACCCTGGGCGGCGAAGCTGAGCGCCTGCTGGCTGCTGCCGCACTGCCGGTCGATCGTGACGCCCGGCACCGACTCGGGAAAGCCGGCGGCCAGCGCGGCGAGCCGGGTGGCGTTCAGGCTTTGCTCGCCGACCTGCGCGACCGTGCCGCCGATGATGTCGTCGACCTCGTCCTCGTCCACGCCTTCGTTGCGTTCGATGAGGGCCTTGAGGACGTGTGCGTGCAGATCGACGGGGTGGATGTCGTGATAGGCGCCGTTCGGCTTGCCCTTGGCGATCGGGGTACGAACCGCGTCGACGATGACGGCGTCCCGCATGGGTGCCTCCCTGCTCGGATGTGCCGGACCGATCGGTCCGATACTAAGCGCTTGACGGACCGATCGGTCCGTTAGACTTGTCACTCATGGCACGAGCAGCAGACCCGTCCGGGCGCGAGCGCATCCTGTCGGCGGCGGCGGCGCTCTTCTACGTCCGGGGCGTGCGCGCGGTGGGGATGGCCGAGGTGATCGCCGCGGCCGGGTGCGGGAAGAACATGCTTTATCGGTATTTTCCCGGCAAGGCGGCGCTGGTGGCGGCGTATTTGACGCTGGTGCGGGCGGAGCGCGACCGATCGGCGGCCGGGGCGGTCGCGGCGGTGGGCGCGGGAGGAGCCGACCGAGATCAGGCGGCCGAGGGTGGTGCGCTCGGCGGGGAGGGCGGGGCGCTCGGCAGGGAGGGCGGCGCGCTCGGCAGGGAGGGCGGCGCGCTCGGCAGGGAGGGCGGCGCGCTCGGCAGGGAGGGCGGCGCGCTCGGCAGGGAGGGCGGCGCGGCGGAGCAGTTGGTCGCGCTCGTCGCCGAGGTGGCGGCCTGGGTGCAGCGCCAGGATTATCGGGGGTGCGCGTTCCGGAACTATCTGACCGAGTTCCCGGCGGGCGAGGACGAGCCGGCCGAGGTGGCGCGGGCCTATCTGCGCGACACCCGCAAGCAGGTCGACGACCTGGTGGCCGAGCTGGGCGCGCCGACGGTGACCGCGGACCGGATCTGGCTGCTGATCGACGCGCTCTACGCCAACACCGGCGGATCTCCGGGCGTCGCCGTCGAGTGGGCCCGCGAGCTGGTCACGAGCGACCGGTGCGCTGGCGAGGGATGACCACGCCGGGGGCCTCGGCCGGTGGCGTCAACGCGGTCACTGTCGCATAACCCTCGGCCAAGACTGCCAAATCGGTGCCGGGCTCGGGCACCCGGCTCGTCTGGCGGACGGTCATGCGGACGAAGTCCTCGCCCGCCTCGGCGATCGTCATCTGGGCCTGGCCGAACGACGCCAGCGTGGCCCGGCGCAGCTCGGGGATCTCGGGGCGGTCGGGCACGTTCAGGTTGAGGACCGTGCCGGTGGGCAGGGCGGCCAGGTCGTCGAGAAGGGTCGCGGCGAGGGTGGCGGCGGCGGTCCAGTGCAGGGCGGCGTCGTCGGCGACGGTGATCGCGGCGCCGCCCCGGGAAGGGTCGGGGGACCAGTCGATCACGTCCAGGGAGACGGCCATCGCTCGGGCGCCGTGGGCGGCGGCGGTCAGGGCGGCGCCTACCGTGCCCGAGTGCAACACCGCGTTTCCGGCGTTCGCGCCGCGGTTGATGCCGGACAGCACGACCTCGGGAGGGTCGCCGAAAACTTCCAAGAACGCGAGCATCACGATGTACGCGGGGGACGCCGCCACGGCGTAACCGAGCGGATGCCGTCCCATCAGGATGCGGCCCTCCTCGGTCACCGCGGTCAGGGCGGCGCTCATGCCGCTGGCCTCCTCGGCGGGCGCGGCGACGATCACCTCGTGGCCGGCCGCCGTCGTCGCGGCGGCCAGGGCCGCGATGCCGGGCGCGTCCACGCCGTCGTCGTTGGTGATCAAGACACGCATCAGGCCACCGCCGCCCGGAGAACGCTGAGCAGGGCGCGCATCACGCCACCGCCGTGGGACGGGCGCCGCGCAGGAGCGCGCATCACGCCACCGCCGTGTGAGGGGCGCCGAGCAACGCCGGCGGCACCGGGCGGCCGAAATGGTAGCCCTGGAGGATGTCGAAACCGGCCGCGGTGAGGATGTCGGCGGTCTGTTGGTCCTCGACGCCCTCGGCGACCAGGGTCAGGCCCAGGCCCTTGGCCATCGCGGCGACCGCCTCGACGATCGCCCGGTCCTGGGCGTGGTGGATGCGGTGGACGAAGGCGCGGTCCAGCTTGAGCTCGTCCAGCGGCAGCTGGGTGAGCAGCGCCAGCGACGTGTAGCCGGTGCCGAAGTCGTCCATCGCGATGCGCACGCCCAGGTCGCGCAGGGCCCGCAGGCGGTCGGCGCTGCGCTCGGGGCGGGTCATCACGGCGCTCTCGGTGATCTCGACCTTCAGGGCCTCGGGTGGCAGGCGGTGCTCGGCGAGCAGGCCGGCGACGACGCCGACGATGCGGTCCTGGGCGAGGACCGGGGCGGGCAGGTTGACGGCGACCGGCACCCGCCAGCCGGCGCGGCGCCAGCGGGCGGCCTGGCGCACGGCGTCGGCGAAGACCCGGTCGGTGAGCGCGGTGATCACATCGGAGCGTTCGGCGCCGGGCACGAACGCGGCGGGGGCGAGCAGGCCGTGGCGCGGGTGGTCCCAGCGGACCAGCGCCTCGAGCGAGGCGGTCTCGCCGGTGCGGGCGTCGACCAGCGGCTGGTAGTGGAGCACCAGCTGGCCCTGGTCGATGGCGGCGCGCAGCTCGGCCTGCAGGCGCAGGTCGGTGGCGGACTCGGCGGCCAGCTCGGGGCGCCACAGCTCGACCGCGGTGCGGTGCCGCTTGGCCGCGTACATGGCCGTGTCCGCGGCGGCGAGCAGGCCGCCCAGGTCGCGGCGGCCGGGGGCGGTGCGGGCGATGCCGGCCGACGCCTCGACGGTGATCGGCACCCCGGCCACCGTGTACGGGCCCTGGATGCCGTGCAGCACGCGGCGGGCGAACCCCTCGAGGTCATCCGGCGGATCGTCGAGAAGCAGCACGAACTCGTCCCCGCCCAGGCGGAACACGCCCGGCCCGGAGACGCCGGGCCCGGAGACGCCCGGCCCGGAGACGCCCGGCCCGGAGAGGCCCGCGGGCAGCAACGACACCAAGGCGGACGCCACCTGCCGCAGCAGATCGTCACCGCGGGAGTGGCCGAGCTCGTCGTTGATCTCCTTGAACCGGTCGAGATCGAGCAACATCAGCGCGACCGTACGGTCGTCGCCGGCCAGCAGGTCGTCGGCGACCTCGGCCAGCCGCCGCCGGTTGCCGAGCCCGGTGAGGATGTCCTGCTGGGCGAGGGTCTCGTAGCGGCGGCTCAGGTGCTCGACGAGCGGGCCGACCGGCGCGATGCCGAGCCGGCCGTCGTCGAAGCGGACCACCACCGGGATGGCCTTGGCCGCGTTGGGGCGGGCGAGCAGGGCCCGGGCCGCGTCGTCCCAGGCGGTCTCGGCCGGCAGCACGAGCGCGGGCGCCCGCAGGATGGCGTGGGCGGGGCGGCGGAACAGCAGCGCGCGGCCGTAGCCGAGGCGTCCGGCGAGAACCGATTCGAGGTAGGGCCGGTCGAGCACGTACATGGTGCCGCCGGCGGCCGCGACCAGGCCGAGCAGCTCGGGGTCGGTGCGGATCATCGCCTCGATCTCACCGACGCCGGTGTCGGCGTCGATGACCCGCACGGGGGTCGCGAGGTCGCCGAGCACGGGCGAGTCCGGCATGGGCACCACCTCCCCCGTCCGGCGGTCCCAAAGACTACGTCAGGTTCCGGAACGAGTTCGACCCATGATCCAAGAATTCACGAAGACGCGACCGCCGCCGGTCCATTGCCGACGGCCGGGGCGCGGGCGACTACCAGGCGATGTGCGACGGAACACGGTCGGGGTGGACAGGAAAGATCGTTTGCGATCGCTTAGGGTTCGCCCATGGCTACCATCCACCGGGCCACCCTTGAACCGACGAAGCTCGAACTGCTGGAGGCCTGGCTCCCCGGCCGCCACTGGTATCCCGACGACAAGGCCGGCGGACTGGAGCGGGTCGCCGCGTTCCGCTTCGACGACCCGGGCGGCGAGGTGGGTGTCGAGACCTTCGTGGTGCGCTCCGGTGACGGGCCGCTGGTGCACGTGCCGATGACGTACCGCGCCGAGCCCCTCGAGGAGGGCGACTTCTTCCTCATCGGCACCACCGAGCACTCGGTGCTGGGCACCCGGTGGGTGTACGACGCGGTCGGCGATCCGGTGTACGTGGAGGCGCTGGCCACGGCGATCCGGACCGGTGGCCACGAGGCCGACGAGATGATCGAGACCGACGACGGCCCGCAGCGGCGCGACCCGCTGATGACCGTGCGCGGCTCGGGCATGGCGCGCGCCTCCGACCCGGTGGGCCGCCTGGTCCGCGTCGAGGACGGCGACCCGGCCGTGGTCGTGGCCGAGGCCGCCCGCCTCGACGTGCGCCGCGTCCTCTCCCCCGCCCGCGCGGAGGGCGACCTTCATCTCGAGGGCCGGTGGCCCGCGAACGACCACCCGGTGGTGCTGGCCGTTCTCTACTGAGCCACCCCGACCGTGTGCCCGATCGTGTCCGGCAGCAGGACGCAGGCGAGCATATGGTGGGCGACGTCGGCCCGGGAGATCGAGAAGCCGCCGCGCACGTTGCGGTCGAGGGCCGTACGGTATCGGCCGGTCAGTGGCTTGTCGGTGAGCTTGGGCGGCCGGCTGACCGTCCAGTCGAGCCCGCTGGCGCGCACCACGTCCTCCATCCGGGCGAGGTCCTCGTAGTGGGTGCGGAACATGGCCTTGGCGAACGGGGTGCCGAGGTTGCGCATGAAGAAGCCCTCGCCGGGGTCGTGCCGCGGCGGGTGGGGGCGGTCGGGTGACGCGACCGTGGCGATCGGGGCGGCGCTGACCACGACGAGCCGCCGCACGCCGGCCTCCTTCGCGGCCTCGACCAGGGACTGTGTGCCGCGCCAGGCGACGCCCGCCTCGGCCTTGGTGCGCGCGCCGAGCCCGGACAGGATCGCGTCCGAGTCCCGGACGGCGTCGGCGAGCGTGCCGTCGATGGCCGGGTGCGCCAGGTCGGCGTACACGGTCCGCACCTCGTCCTTGATCTTCTCGGGGCTGCGCGCGATCGCGGTGACCTCGTGGCCGGCGTCCAGCGCCTGGCGCAGCAGTTGACGTCCGATTCCGCCGGTGGCGGCGACAATGGTGAGCCGCATGGCCCCTCCCTCAGATAATATGAAAACCATACCATCTAATTTGAGGCTCGTACGATATGAGTTCCGTATCACCTACCCCGCGACGGCTCGCCAACGGCGTGAAGCAGGCCCTGCGCGAGACCTCACTCCAACTCGCCCTGCTCAACCACCAGGTCGGCGCCCGGCTGAAGCTGCGCGACGTCGATTTCGACTGCCTCAACCTGATCAACCAGCACGGTCCGCTCGGGCCGGGGGCGCTCGCGAAGCTGGCCGGGCTCCATCCCGCGACCATGACCGGGGTCGTCGATCGGCTGGAGAAGGCGGGCTGGGTGACCCGCGACCGCGACCCGGACGACCGGCGCGCGGTGGTGCTCCGGTCGGCGCCCGAGCGCGGCCGCGAGGTGCTCGATCTCTTTCGCGGGATGAACGACGCGATGGACGAGGTCTGCGCCGCCTACTCGGCCGAGCAGCTCGAAGTGATCACGGACTTCCTGCGGCGCGCCGCGGACGCCGGCCGCGGCGCCACGGGCGAGCTCATCTGAGCTCCTTGGCGCAGAAGTCGAGGAAGCCGTCCGGGTCGGGGCCGACGTTCATCAGCACGATGTGGTCGTAGCCGGCCTTCTCGTGCTCCTGGATGGCCGCCCGATAGGGCTCGGGGTCGGGCCCGACCACCATCTTCCCGGCGACGTCCTCGGGCCGGATCAGCGCCGACGCCGCCTCGAAGTTGGCCGGGTTGGGCAGCTCGGACATCACCTTCCAGCCGAGCAGCGCCCACCTCGTAGTGTCGTGCGCGGCCTTGACCGCCGCTTCCTTCGACGGCGCCCACGCCACCGCTATCTCCACATATTTCGGGCCCTTTCCGCCCGCGCCGGCGAAAGTCTCCACCAGATCCGCCCGCGGCTCGGTGGCGAACAGACCCGAACCGTGCGTCGCGGCCAGCTCGGCCGCCTGCTTGCCGCCGGCCGCCACCGCGATGGCCGGCAGCTTGTCCGGAAGGTCGAAGACCCGGGCATCCTCCAGGCGGAGATGGCGCCCGTCGTAGGACTGATAGCCGCCTTCCCAGAGCAAGTTGATGATGTCCAGCGCCTCGGCCAGCCGCTCCTGCCGCTCCCGCACGGCCGGGAAGCCCCGCCCGACCACGTGCTCGTTGAGCCGCTCCCCCGAGCCGATGCCGAGCGTGAACCGGTCGTCCGACAGGATCGCCAGCGTCGCCGCCGCCTGCGCGATGATCGCCGGGTGGTACCGCACGGTCGGGCAGGTCACCCCCGTCGCCAGCCCGAGCGTGGAGGTCTTGGCGGCCAGCGTCGCCAGCACCGACCAGGCGAAGGGCGAGTGCCCCTGCACGTCCAGCCACGGGTGGTAGTGGTCGCTGATCTCCGCGAAGTCGAAGCCGGCCTTCTCGGCCAGCACACCCTGGCGGACGAGCTCCTTGGGCCCGAACGCCTCCGCCGCCAACTTGTATCCGAGTCTCATACCGTCGCTGTTACCCTCGCGAACCGTGGGTGAACAGCACAGCAAGCGGTTGATCGGCGGCCGCGCCTTCGATTTCGCGCGGCAGGTCGCGGTCATGGCGATCGTCAACCGGACCCCCGACTCGTTCCACGACAAGGGCAGCACGTTCGCCCTCGACCGCGCGCTGGAGGCAGTCGACCGGGCGGCCGCGGCCGGCGCCGACTGGATCGACGTCGGCGGCGTCCCGTTCGCCCCCGGCCCCGAGGTCAGCGCGGCCGAGGAGATCGACCGGGTGCTGCCGGTCGTGATCAAGGCCCGCGACCGGGCCGTCGTCTCGGTCGACACGTTCCGGCCCGAGGTCGCCCGCGAGGTGATCAAGGCGGGCGCCGGCGTCATCAACGACACCTCCGGCCTGCGCGACCCGGCGATGGCCGACGCCGTGGCCGGCACCGATGCCCAGCTGGTGATCGCGCACAGCCTCGCGCCGCCGCGCACCCTCTGGCCGTCGCCGCAGTACGACGACGTCACCGCCGAGGTCGCCGCCTTCCTGCGCGAGCGGGTGGCGCTCGCGCTGGAGCGGGGCGTCCGGCCGGACCAGATCATCATCGATCCCGGCCACGACCTGAACAAGAACACCCGGCACTCGCTGGAGCTGACCCGCCGGCTCGACGAGATCGCCGCCGTCGGCTACCCGATGCTGGCCGCGGTCAGCAACAAGGACTTCATCGGCGAGACGCTGGACGCGCCCCAGCAGCAGCGGCTCTCCGGCACGCTGGCCGCGGTGGTCTTCTGCATCGTGCACGGCGCCCGGATCGTGCGCGTGCACGACGTGGCCGCGACCGTCGACGCGGTGCGGATGACCGAGGCGATGCTGGGCTGGCGGGCGCCCGCGTACACCCGCCACAACATCTGACCGCGGCCGCCCCCAACCATTCGGCGCCCCGGAGGCGTCCTGTTCGGCGAGGGGGTGGCGAATGGAGTTCCGGGAGTTCGTCCGGGAACGCTCACCGGCGTTGTCGCGCCACGCGTATCTGCTGACCGGCGACCACCAGCTGGCCGAGGACCTGCTGCAGAGCGCGCTGGCCGCGACGTACCGGCATTGGCGCCGGGTGCGCGACAACAACCCGGACGGCTACGTGCGCCAGGCCATGTACCACCAGCACATCAGCTGGTGGCGGCGCCGGCGCGTGCCCGAGCACCTGGCCGCCGAGCCGCGGGGCGCCGCGCACGCCGACCCGGCCGACGCGACCGCGCTGCGGCTGACGATGGCGCAGGCGCTGGCCCGGCTGAGCCCGAAGCAGCGCGCGGTCATCCTGCTGCGCTTCTACGACGACCTGACCGAGGCCCAGGCGGCGGACGTGCTCGGCTGCCGGGTGGGCACGGTGAAGCGGCACGCCCACGACGCCCTGCGCCGGTTGCGCGAGATGGCGCCCGGCCTGCTCGCGGACGTGCTTTCGGAGGATTCACCTCTTTCGGAGGGGAAGCTATGACCATCGGCTTGCGCGAGGAGCTGCGGCGCGAGGGCGCCAAGGCCAAGACCTACGACGTGTACGCCCGGAGCCTGTCGACGGCCCGGCGGACCAGGCGGCGGACGGCGGTCGCCTGGGCTCTGGTGCTCGCCGGCCTGGCGCTGGTGATCCCGTTCGCGCCCCGGCCGGCCCCGGTCCAGCCCGCCGACGCGCCCGGCCCCTCGCTGCCGGACCGGATCGGCTCGCCCGCCCTCGGCTCGATCCCGGCCACCGGCAGCCCGCACCTCGGCGCCGCGTCGGCCGTGTTCATGGGCTACGGCTGGCGCTTCGGCGGCCTCACCGACGACCCGACCCTGGCCGGCGTGGTCGGCGCCACCACCGAGACCTACCGGACGCTCGAGGTCGGCCCGGTCGACGACGCGGTGCTGCTCTCCCCCGACGGCCGGCGGATCGCCACTCCCGACCGCATCGTCGACCTGGCGACCGGCCGCACCGGGATAAGGCTCGACGGCTGGGGCGTGCCGTTCGCGTGGTCGCCGGACGGCCGCAAGCTGGTGACCGGCGGCGCCCGGCTCACGCTGCTCGACGTCGCGGCCGACTCCGGCGCCGACCTCGGGCCGGCCGACGAGTGGTCGTCCGCGGCCTGGTCGCCGGACGGGAGCCGGCTGGCGTACGAGAGCGACCACCGCATCGTGGTGGCCGACAGGACCGGGCGCACCCTCTCGTCGTTCGTGCCGCCCGCGGGCTCGCGGCTGGCCGGCAAGGGCGCCTGGACGCCGGACGGCCGGGCCCTGGCGCTGACCACCGACCTCATCTGGGCGCCGCACTGGGTCGACGCCGCGACCGGCGAGGCGGCCGACGGGCCGGCGCTGCCGTCGGTGGCCGGCGCGACGACCGGCAGCCTGCTCGGCTGGACCGCGAGCGGGGACGCGCTGGCCTTCGTCAACAACCCGTCGCGGGTGCTGCGGCTGACGCCGGGCGCGGCCGCGCCGGTCACGGCGATCGCCGTGCCCGGCGACCTGCTGTGGATCGACCTGGCGACCGACGCCATCGCATCGGGCAGCATCCGGCACGGCTCCCCGCCGTACGCGCTGGGACCCCGCGCCTGGCTGTGGATCGCCGCCGTGCTCGCGTTGATCGTGGTGGTGGTCCTGTGGAACCGGCGGACGCGCCGGTACCGCCGGGTCGCCGCCATCCCATGGGAGACCGCGCACGGCCCGCTGATCTAGCTGCTGCTCTCGTCGATCCTGCGGCCCAGCTCCTCCTCGACGTCCGGCCGGTTGGCGTGCAGCTTGTTGATGCCCTTGTTGCTGCTGCCGTTCGACGGGGTGCTCGAGGTCGGCGGCCGGTCGGTGAGGAACGTGCCCTCCTCGTCCTGGCCGGTGATGTGCTGGTCGGTGCTCGCACCCGGAACCGTCTGCTCGTTGCTGGTCATGGCTCGTGGTTACCCGCGTCAGTGGTCGGTGAACGTGCTGAGCAGATCGTCCATCCACGGCTTCTGCGGCACCGGCTGCGGGCCGACCACGCCCATCGCGCCCAGGCAGGTCAGCAGCATGCCGATGGCGAAGAAGTCGCGGGCCTCCTCCGAGCTCGCCCCGGTCAGCTGTTTGACCAGGTCGTAGAGCCGCCCGAAGCAGGCCCGCACCGGCTCGCCGATGGCCGGGTCGGCGCTGGCGGTGAAGCCGTGCAGCAGCAGCGTGATGACCTCGCGCTCGGCCAGCAGGTCGTCGTAGGCGTGACCCAGGCTCGCCAGCGTCGCCTCCCGCCCGGCCGCCTCGCGGAACTTCGCCTCGATGCGGTCGCCGGAGTGGTTGACGGCCGCGATGAAGAGCTCCTGCTTGGTGCCGAAGATGCGGATCACGTACGGCTGGGAGACGCCGGCCAGGCGGGCGACCTGATCGGTGGTCGTGCCGGCATAGCCGCCGCGGCTGAACGCGGTGACGGCGGCGGCGACGAGTTGCTCGTGCCGTTCCTCCGCCGTGAGACGTGTGCGCTGGGTCATGCTTGACAGGTTATCAGTGAATAACTACTGTCCTAGTTATCAGTCGATAACAACTACGGGGGTTTCCATGACCGCCACCGCTGTCCGCCCTTCCGTTCAGCGTTCCTCCCGCCCGTTGGCCGCGGTGCTCGCCGCGGTCGGCATCCCGACCTTCATGGTCACGCTGGACAACCTGGTCGTGAGCACCGCGCTGCCGGTGATCCGCACCGACCTCAATGCGTCGCTGGCCGACCTGCAGTGGTTCGTCAACGCGTACACCCTGCCGTTCGCCGCGTTCCTGCTGACCGCGGCCGCGCTCGGCGACCGGATCGGCCGCCGCCGGATGTTCCTGGCCGGCATCACGGTCTTCACGCTCGCCTCGCTCGCGGCCGGCCTGGCCACCGAGTCCTGGCAGCTCACCGCGGCCCGCGCGATCCAGGGCCTGGGCGGCGCCGCCGTCGCACCCCTCGCGCTGACCCTGCTCGCCCAGGCCGTGCCCGATCGCATGCGCACGGCGGCAGTCGGCATCTGGGGCGGCATCAGCGGCCTGGGCGTGGCCGTCGGCCCGGTCGTCGGCGGCGCGGTCGTCTCCGGCCTCGACTGGCACTGGATCTTCTGGCTGAACGTCCCCGTCGGCGTCGTGGCCGTGGTCCTGGCCGCCACCGTGCTCGACGAGTCCCGCGGCGGCGCCCGCAAGCTCGACCCGCTCGGCCTGGTGCTCTCCGCCGCCGGCATGCTGCTGCTGATCTGGGGCGTCGTCGACGGCCCCGACCACGGCTGGTCCTCGACCCGGGTGCTGACCATGCTGATCGGCGGCGGCGTGCTGATCGCCGCGTTCATCGCCTGGCAGGCCCGTAACAAGAACCCGATGCTGCCGCTGTCGCTGTTCCGCTCGCGCGGCTTCAGCCTGGTCAACATCGTGACGCTGACCTTCTCGGCCGGCACGTTCGGCGCCGTCTTCCTGCTGGCCCAGTTCTTCCAGGTGGTCCAGGGCCTGAGCCCGCTCGGCTCGGGCTTGCGCACCCTGCCGTGGACGATGGCCCCGATGGTGGTGGCCCCGCTGGCCGGCATCTTCGGCGACCGCATCGGCCAGCGAAACCTCATCTTCACGGGCCAGGTCCTCCTGGCCGGCGCGATCCTGTGGATGGGCCTGGCTACGACCGCTACGGTCAGTTACTCGGACTTGGTGATCGCCTTCCTGATGGCCGGCGTGGGCATGGGCTTGACCTTCGCCCCGATCAGCACGATGGCGCTGGCCAGCGTCTCCGCCGAGCAGAGGGGCGTGGCGTCGGGGGCGAACAACACGATCCGCGAGCTGGGGGTGGCGGTGGGGGTGGCCGCCCTGGCGTCGATCTTCAGCTCGTACGGCAGTTATGTGTCGCATGATTCGTTCGTGGACGGTTTGCGGCCGGCGGTGCTGGTGGGGGCCGCGATCGTGGCGGCTGGGGCGGTGGTGGCGTTGTGGCTTCCCCGGCGGGAGAAGGTTGCGCTGGGTGAGTGATTGATTTTGGGGATAGGCCCGCCTGGGGGATGTCCTGGGCGGGCCTTTTCATTGGCTCGGGGGTCGCTTTTTGCCGCGTTAGGCCGCGGGCCGCGTCATCGCACTGGCTGAGCCGCTTCGCCGCCGCGTCATCGCACCCCCAGCCGCCGTGTCGCCCGAGCGGCCGGGCCGCCGGATCACCGGATCACCGGGTCGCGGCATCGCCCGAGCCGCCGGGCCGCCGCATCGCCCGAGCCGCCGGGCCGCCGCATCGCCCGAGCCGCCGGACCGCCGCATCGCCCGAGCCGCCGGACCGCCGCATCGCCCGAGCCGCCGGACCGCCGCATCGCCCCGAGCCGCTGGGTCGCGGCATCGCCCGAGCCGCTTTGCCGCCCGAGCCCCGCTAACTCCGAATGCCGCTCGAGCCGCCACCACGCGCCTACCCGAACCGCCGCCTCGCTACCAGAGCCACCTTCGCCACCCGAACCGCCGCACCGCCCGCTGGGCTTTGTCGCTCAACCCGCCCCAACGGCCAGCCCGCCCTCCTCAGGGGGTGCCCCCGCTGGTCATTGTGGCGGAAAACGCGGAGATCAAGCGGATGAGCCGGCCTCGCCTGTGGACGACCCGCCAATGTGGAAAGCGTGCAGTGATCGGGAAAACGTGCTCTGCCCGGCGTGGGGCTCCCGCAGTAAGCGCTGAAGAGTTTCTGCTCGTGGGACGCACAAACTCTTCAGCGCTTACTGCGGGAGGGCGGTCCAAACGGGCAAGCGGACTCAAATCACCCCGCCGCAACGAGCCACGCCGAGCGCAACCCACCACCGCCGTGCCATGGCGGTCCGGCCATGCCACCCGCGGACCGCGAGCGCCGCGCCCACGAGCACCGCACCCGATGAGCACCGCACCCAATGAGCACCGCAGCCGATGAGCACGGCACCCAATGAGCACGGCACCCAATGAGCACGGCACCCAATGAGCACGGCACCCAATGAGCACGGCGCCCAAGAGCACCGCACCCGATGAACACCGCACCCAATGAGCACCGCACCCCACGAACGCGCCACAGCGGCCACAGCGGACAGAGCGGCGGCCGGCGGCCGGCGAAGCACCGAGCCCGCACAGCGAAACAGTGGCGTCGAACAGTCGGGTTCCTCCGCGACATTGGCCCGGCCGGCGACGGGGCGGGCGCGGCGAGAAATCAGGAAACCGCCCGCCACCACAGATAACCGGCCAACCCCAGCGCAGCGACAGCGATCGCGAAGCGTAGCGGCCTCTCCGGCGTGCGGCGGACCAAGCCAGGCCCGATCCAGCTACCCACCAAACACCCGGTGGCGAGCACGGCGGCCGCCGGCCAGTCCACGGGAGCGATCACGGCATAGATGACGGCGGCGGCCAGATTGGCGGCTCCGAGGGCGATCGACTTCACAGCGTTGGTCACCGGCAGCGGCTCGGTGGCGGCCACGGAGAGGACCGCGAGCATCAGGACGCCGGCGGCCGCGCCGAAGTAGCCGCCGTAAATGCCGATCAGGAAGACCGCCGTGGCCAGCAGGGGCGGGGACATCGTGCGGTGGCCGGCCCAGCGGCGCAGCGGGTCGCGCAGCAGGAGCAGGGCGGCGCCCAGGGCGATCAGCAGCGGGACTATGCGCTCGAAGGCCGAGGATGGGGTGGCCAGCAAGAGGACGGCGCCGGCCAGGCCGCCGACCGCGGCTATCGCGCACAGGCGGATCAGGCGGTCGCGGTGGCCGCGTAGTTCGGGGCGGGCGCCGGCGGCGGTGCCCACCGTGTTGGAGAGCAGGGCGACGGTGTTGGTGACGTTGGCGGCGATCGGGGGGATGCCGATGGCCAGCAGGGCGGGGTAGCTGGCCAGGGACGCCAGGCCGGCCATCGAGCCGGTCAGGCCGGCGCCGACCCCGCCGAGCACCAGCAGGATCGCGTCGCCCGGATGCACGCCGCAAAGCTACCGGGCGGCGGAAGCAGGAACGCGCCCCCAAGCTACCCAGGCGGCAGAAGCAGGAACGCGCCGCAAAGCTACCGGGCGGCGGAAGCAGGAACGCGGCAGAAGCAGGAACGCGTCGCAAAGCTACCGGTCCGGGGAAGATCGCCAGACGGCGCGCAGCCACAGGAGGGCGACCAGGGTGATGACGACGATGCCGCCGATCGAGAAGATCGTGAACAGGTGGACCTGTGCGCCGGTCGGGCGGGGGATCCAGCCCTGCGCGAAGAGCCGCTGCTGGGCGGCCGAGCTGGTCAGCGCGTACGTCAGAATGATCGCGATGCCGTGCATGGAGTCCCAGAGCGCGTGCAGCAGGGCGACGCCCAGGTAGCCCAGGACCAGCCTGCCGGTCATCCGCGGCTGACCGGTGGAGCGGGCGGTCGCGAACAGCAGCCCGCCGAGGATGGCCGTCCACAGGCCGTGGCCGAAGGGGGCGAGCAGGCCGCGCAGGATCTCGGTCTCGACCAGCGCGCGCAGCGACAGGCCCTGGACGGTGATCATGGCGTTCAGCGCGTAGCCGGCCGACTCGAAGGCCGCGAAGCCGAAGCCGACGGTGGCGCCGAGGATGACGCCGCTGCGGACCGAGCGGGCGGTGACGTGCCGGGTCAGGAACCACAGGGCGCCGAGCTTGACGCCCTCCTCGATCAGGCCCACGCCCGTGAACATCCACGCCGACGGGTGCACCAGGTAGGACTCGAGGATCGAGGCGCCGAGGACGCCCAGGATGCCGCCGACGATGAAGCACTTGAACAGCAGCTCGACCGGCATGGTGGCCTGGTCGCGGTGCTCGTAGGCCCACGCCACGAAGGTGACCGGAACGAGAAAACTGCCGAGCAGGATCAGCGTGGGTACGAGGTTGGCGTTCCCGGTGATGAAGGTGATCGCCACCGTGAGCAGCCACAGCACCAGCCCGGTGAGCAGGATGGTCAGCCACGGGGGTCGGCGACGCGCGACGCCCCGGACGTCGGTCACCGCGGGTGGGTAGTACGCCATCACCGCAGCCTCGCGGTCCCGGCGCCGGTTGACCTCCCCCGGAAGGGATGAGCGAACGCGGTAGGGGACGAGCGATTAGTTTCGGCGACCCGCGTCGTATCCCCTCTGTGCGTGCAACGGGCGCGCGGGAAAGAGGGAACCGGTGGAAACGGTGCGAGCGAACATCATCGCCGAGCGGCGGGAGCTGGCCGCGATGCTCGGCGGGCTTACGCCGGAGCAGTGGGCGGCGCCGAGCTTGTGCGAGGGGTGGCGGGTGCGGGAGGTGGTCGCGCACATGACGATGCCGTTCCGGATGTCGGCGCCCAAGTTCGCGCTCGAGATGGCCAAGGCGAAAGGCAACTTCAACCTGATGGCCGACCGGATGGCGCGCCGGGACACCGCGCGGCTGAGCGACGCCGACCTGCTGGCCTCGCTGCGGGACAACGTCGAGCACCGGTGGAGTCCGCCCGGCGGGGGTGAGGCCGGCGCGCTTTCCCACGACGTCATTCACGGGCTCGACATCGCGGTGGCGCTCGGGCTGGAACGGCGTCCGCCGGCGGACCGGGTGCGGCTCATTCTCGATTCGATGCGCGACAAGAACGTGCGATTCTTCGGTACGGATCTGAGCGGTGTGCGGCTCGAGGCGACCGACCTCGATTGGCAGATGGGCGAGGGTGAACCGCTGAGCGGGGAGGCGAGCGAACTGTTGCTGGTCGTGTGCGGTCGCCGGCTGCCGGACGGGCTCCTGAGAGGTACGCCGGCGTTCCGCTTCACCGGGTGATCTTGACGACCATCTCTTAGCGTCGATGGCGTGGTCGATGACGAGCCAGCGGAGAAGCCCATCGGACGCGCCACCGTGCGCAAGCCGTCGAAAGGCCGGGCCAGCGTGAGCCGGGCGGTCGGGAAGGCCCCGACGCCGGAACGAGCTCTCACGGACGTGATCAGGGACGACACCCCGCCGTCGCCGATCTTTGTGGATCCGAGCGGGTCCCGTCGGCGCCGGGTGCGCTGGATCGCGTACGTCATCGGTGTGCTCTTGATCTTGTTGGTCCTGACCGTCTGGATCACCCAGTTCACCGGCCCGGCCACGCCGCCGCCGGCTCACGCCCCCTGCCCGTCGGCCTGCGCGCGGTGACCGTCTACGGCGCTCCCCCACCGCCGGCGAGCAAGCGCGGCGGGCCGCTGCGGGCCATCTTCGCCCTCGCCGCGCTGCTGCTGATCGCCACCGTGGTGCTGGTCGAGTTCTACACCGACGCCGGGTTCAGCCCGGACGGCACCAATCCGCGCTCGTCGAAGGACAGCGACGTGCCGGCGAAGGTCCGGGACGGCGGCCCGGTGATCGACATGACCGGCGACGCGCCGAGCTCGACCCGGCTGCCGGCCCGGACCGTGGCGCTGACCTTCGACGACGGCCCGGACCCGACCTGGACGCCGCGCATCCTCGACGTGCTGGCCCGCCACCACGTGCCGGCGACGTTCTTCGTGATCGGCTCGCAGGTCGCCCGGCACCCCGAGCTCGCGCGCCGGATCACGGCCGAGGGGCACGAGATCGGCGCGCACACCTTCACCCATCCCGACCTGGCGTCGCTGCCGGGCTGGCGGCGGGACCTGGAGAACTCGCAGGCCCAGCTGGCGATCGCGTACGCGACCGGCCGGGAGACCGCGCTGATCCGGCCGCCTTACTCCTCGGTGGCCGATGCGCTCACCGACAAGGACTATGCGGCCGTACGGGCGATGGGCGCCCAGGGCTACCTGACGGTGCTCGACGACGTCGACAGCGAGGACTGGCGGCGTCCCGGCGTCGACAAGATCGTGCAGAACGCCACCCCGCCCGGCGACGAGGGCGCGATCGTGCTCTTCCACGATGCCGGCGGCGATCGCGGGCAGACCGTGGCGGCCCTCGACCGGCTCATCCCGCGGCTCCAGGAGAACGGCTACACATTCCGTACGGTCACCGGCACCGCCAACCCGCGGGCCGGGACCGCCGAGATGTGGCGCGGCGGCGCGCTGGTGTGGTCGGTCCGCGGCGCCGACGCCATCCTGCGCCTGCTGTGGCTCCTGCTGATCGTGGCCGGCGGGCTCATCGTCGTACGCACGCTGATCCTGTTCGTTTTCGCCCGCAAGCACGCCCGGAGCCGCCGCGCGCCCACCTGGTCGTGGGGTCCCCCGGTGCGAGATCCCGTCACCATCCTGGTGCCCGCCTACAACGAGGCCTCGACGATCGGGCCCGCGGTCGCGTCCATGGCCCGGTCCACGCATCCGGGGGTGTCGATTCTGGTCATCGATGACGAGTCCACCGACGGCACCGGAGAAGTCCTGAAAAATCAGGACAAGGTGCGGGTGGTACGCGTCCCGAACGGCGGCAAAGCCACGGCGCTCAACACCGGGATCGCCTTCAGCAGCGACGAGCTGATCGTGATGGTGGACGCCGACACCGTGCTCACCCCGGACGCGGTCGAGCGACTGGTCCAGCCGTTCGCCGACCCGCGGGTGGGCGCGGTCGCCGGCAACGTCAAGGTCGGCAACCGCCGCGGCCTGCTCGGCAAATGGCAGCACATCGAGTACGTGATCGGCTTCAACCTCGACCGCCGGCTCTACGACACGTTCGGCTGCATCCCCACCGTCCCCGGCGCGCTCGGCGCGTTCCGGCGCGCGGCGCTCACCGAGGTCGGCGGCCTGAGCAACGACACCCTGGCCGAGGACACCGATCTGACCTGCGCGATCCAGCAGGCCGGGTGGCGGGTCGTGTACGAGGAGACGGCCATCGCCTACACCGAGGCCCCCGCCACCGCGCGCCAGCTGTGGCGGCAGCGCTACCGGTGGAGCTACGGCACGATGCAGGCGCTCTGGAAGCACCGGCGGGGCCACTTCGGGCGTACGCGCATCCCGTTCATCGCTCTTTTCAGCGTGGTCCTCCCCCTGCTCGCTCCCCTGATCGACCTGATGGCCGTCTACGGCGTGTTCTTCCTCGACCGCCGGATCGCGCTGCTGGGCTGGCTCGCGATGCTGGTCGTGCAGGTGCTGACCGCGGTCATGGCGTTCCGGCTGGACCGCGAGAGCCTGCGCCCGCTCTGGACTCTTCCGCTCCAGCAGGTGGTCTATCGCCAGGTCATGTACGCGGTGCTGCTGTCCTCGGCGCTGGCGGCGCTCACCGGGCGCCGGCTCGGCTGGCAGAAGATACGGCGGACGGGAGATTTCAGCGCCGCGCCAAGTGGGTAGAGGGGACACCATGCCCCACCCCGGAGAAATACTCGGTGATCGGTACCGGCTGGACGACCGCATCGCGGCCGGCGGCATGGGCGAGGTCTGGCAAGCCACCGACACCGTGCTCGGCCGCGACGTCGCGGTCAAAACCCTGCACGCCGGACGGGCCGGTGACGAGGGATTCCAGACCCGGTTCCGGCACGAGGCGCGCGCCATGGCGGTTCTGCACCACCCCGGGGTGGCGGACGTCTACGACTACGGCCAGAGCGGCCCCGACGCGTACATCGTGATGGCCCGGGTCAACGGCGAGGCGCTCAACCAGCGGATCGCCACCCGGGGCCGGCTCACCGCCGCCGAGACCATGTCGATCGTGACGCAGGCCGGGAAGGCCCTGGAGGCCGCGCACCAGGCCGGCATCGTGCACCGGGACGTGAAGCCCGGCAACCTGATCATCGAGCCGGACGGGACCGTGGTGCTGGTCGACTTCGGCGTGGCCCGCTCGGCCGAGTCGGCGGCGCTGACCGGGGCCAAGGAGGTCGTCGGGACGGCGCTCTACATCGCGCCCGAGCAGGTCTCCAAGGACATCACCGGACCCAAGGCGGACGTGTACGCGCTGGGCGTCGTCGCCTACCACTGCCTGGCCGGCCACCCGCCGTTCCTCGGCGACAACCCGATCCACGTGGCGATGCAGCACCTGCGGGACGAGCCGCCGCCGCTGCCGGGCGACGTTCCGCCGGCCGTGCGAGCGGTCGTCGAGACGGCGATGGCCAAGGACCCGGAGTCCCGCTTCACGTCGGCGGCGGCGATGGCGCACGCGGCGGAGCTGGCCGTGGCCGGCGCGGACACGACCGCCATCCTGGCCGCGACCACGACGATCGACGGCGGCTGGCCGGAGGCGGCGGCCGCGGGCACGGCCGGTGGGCTGGCGGCGGGCGGGCTGGCGGCCGGCGGATTTGCCGCCGGCGCGGCCGGCGCGGGTGCGAACGGCGCGGGCGGGACCGGTGCTGCCGGCCGGTTTGCCCCGGGTGCGGGTGCGGCGGGCGCGGGTGCGGCGGGCGCGGGTGCGGCGGGCACCGGCCGGTTTGCCCCGGGTGCGGCCGGCGCGGGTGCGGCGGGTGGGTTTGCTCCGGGCGTGGCCGGCTCCGGGCCGGCGGCGCGGTCGGCCGTTCCTCTTGCGGCGCCGGGCTCTCCCCTGCACGACACGGGTGTTCTTCCCGCTCCCCCGGGGGGCGGCGGCCGGCGCTGGCTCCTGCCGGTGATCGCCGCGGTGGTCCTGCTGGCCACGGCCGCGGCGGTGCTGGCGATCTTCAATCCGGGGCTGCTCGGCCACGACGACACGCCGGGCGGCTCGACCTCCACCACGCCCGGCGCCAGCGCTCCGGCCGCTCCGGGTGGCAGCCAGAAGGCCAAGCAGACCAAGCAGAGCACGCGCGGCAGCACCACCGCGCCGAACAACCAGACGGCGACGACGAACCCCGGCGCCCCGGCGGCGACCACCAAGCCGACGCCGAGCCGGGCGGCGACCACGCAGACCACGACGTCGGCGCCGGAGGAGACCACCGCGGCCACCACCGCGCCCGAGGCGACCACCACCACCGCGGACAACAGCGGCCCCGGCGGCGGTGACGGGACCGGCGGCGGGAGCGGGAGCGGCGGCGGGACCGGGAGCGGGAGCGGCGAGGACGCGCAGGTAGCGGTCACCGCCCCCACCCCCTAAATCCCGAAATTTCAGCCGATGTGGATCCAGATGTCGTCGACCGAGCCGTGGAACTGGTCGTTGTCGGCGCCGACGCCCTTGCCGCCGACGCTGAACGGCATGCTCGACACCACCGACAGCGCCTCGGGCACGGCCGCGCTCGCCTGCACCTGACCGTCCACCACGATCGAGAGCGTCGGCCCGGTGCGCCGGCACTCCAGCGTGTGCCACGACCCGTCGGCGATCGACTGGCGGCTGCGGGCCAGGTGCACGGCCGTCTCGTCGTTGCCGCCCATCCCGCAGCTCGGCTTGCCCGAGACGCCGTCGACCTGCAGCTTGTACTGGCCACCGCCGGTCGAGTAGCCCTTCTGGAGGATGTTCTCGCCGCTGCTGGTCTCGGCCGCCGCGAGCAGCACCGACGCCCCGTACCGGATCGGCTTGGCGGCCGGGCTCAGGTCGGGGGTGTCCGCGGCCTGCAGCACCAGTCGCGGGCAGGTCGTCCCGGTGCACTTGGGCGGGAAGGTCAGCGCCTGCCCGCTGCCGTGCGCGGTCAGCGTGACCTTGCCGTCGTTGCGGGTCACGGCCCGCAGCAGGTGACCGTGCCCGGAGCCGTCGTCGAACGTGCCGTCCGCGATCGTGGTGTCGAAGTTGTACGACGCCACGTAGTCGGCGTTGACCGTGGCCCGCTCCTCGCTCGGCGCGACGCCGTCGAACTGCACGTACCGCTTGCGGGCCGCGCCGCCCACGACGGTGAAGTCGCCGACCGCGCTGACCGCGCCGAGGGCCGCGCTGACCGCCAGCTGGCGGGTGCCGGCCACGCCGTTGGCCTGTGGTGACCAGTCGAGCAGGTTGCCCTGGGCGTCAATCGCGGCGAGCTTGCCGCGCGGCACCGAGCCGTCGGTGCACACGCCCTTGATGCCGTTGTTCGAGGTCGTGCAGGCCTTGTCGAAGTGCCCGCCGACGTAGGTGGTGCCGCCCAGCTCGGCGATCGCCTGCGCGTCGCCGTCGAACACCCGGGTCCAGCGGGTGGCGCCGAGGCGGGTGTAGGCGACGGCCCGGCCGCCGAGGCCGCCGAGGGCGGCGTAGACCCCGGTGTCATCGGCGGTGAGCGCGAAGACCTGCGACACCGGCTTGGGCAGGAAGCTGCGATCGAGTACGCCGGTGGCCGGATCCACCGCACTGAGGCGCAGGGTGGAGCTCACCCCGTTCGTCTTGTGGAAGCGCCCGCCCAGGTAGACGCGGTCGCCGGTCAGGGCGACGGCGTTGACGACGTCGTCGGCGGTCGGCGCCCACGCGTCGAGCGCGCCGGTGGCCAGCGTGAAGGCGGCCAGGTTGGACCGGGGCACGCCGTCGATCGAGGTGATCCGGCCGCCGAGGTAGAGGCGGCCGTTGCCGGCGGCGAGCGCGTTCGGCTGCCCGAGCACGGTGTGCCGCATCGAGGTGACCAGGCCGCTGGTGGCGCCGATGCCGGCCACCGCGTCCCGGGTCTCACCGCTGATCGTGTCGAAGTCGCCGGCCGCGTAGACCACGTCGCCGTCCACGGCGAGCGCGCGCACGTTGGCGTCGGCGCTCGGGTTCCACGGCAGCAGCGCGCCGGTCTTGGCGTCGAAGGCCGCGAGCCGCGTACGGGAAACGTTCTTTCCGCCGGCGTTGGCGCTGGTGAAGTTGCCGCCGACGTAGACCGTGCCGCCCCGATAGGCGACCGCGTAGACGGGACCGTTGAACGACGGCGACGTCACGGGGTCGGGCGAGACCACCTCGGCGAGGGCGGCGCCGCCGGCCGCCACCACGACCGTCGCGACGCCGACGATCAAGGTCCGGCGAGCGACCGATTTACCGCTTTTCCGCAAGTTGAGCACATTGCGGGTCAACGCCGGTCTCCGCGCGGAAGTTGCGTCGCCGAACGCAAATCGGACCGATTGGGCTAACCCGGTCGCGACCCCATGGCTCGTGTTCAATATCTTGACCGGCGGGTAACTATGCTTGCCGCGCGTACCCGGGATCGATGAAGGAGAACGCCGTGCCGCGACGCCGCCTCACCGCCGTGCCCCTCGCCCTGGTCGCGACGTTCGCGCTCGCCACCGGCTGCGCGATCGAGATCTCCCCCAGCGCCGTCGACGCGCCGGTCCCGTTCAGCGTGGCGCCGACCCCGTCGGCCTCGGCCGGCGTCCCCAAGTACGTCTGCACGACCGCCTACAAAATCTTGACGGACGGCGCGGTGAAGCTCGCCGGCTACATCCGCGGTTCGGGCCCGCACAACACGCAGGGGCTGCGCGACACGTTCACGGAGATGGCCGGCCAGTTCACGGCCGAGGCCGTCCGGACACCGGACCCCGATCTCCGGTCGGCGCTGAGCGCCGTGGCCGCCTCGCTGACGGCGGGCGCGCAGCAGCCGGACCCGAAGGCCTACGCGAACGGCGAGTTCCAGACGGTCGGGCAGAAGCTCGACGACGCCTGCGCCGACGCCTGATCACTCCGGCAGAGCCACCGGGTAGGGCTGGTCGAAGTCGGCCGAGCCGCTGACCTCGCCCCAGGCCCCGGCCTCGGCGAGCTGCCGCCGGGAGTAGTCCTGGGCCATCGCGAGCGCCCCGGCGCCGAGCACCAGGTGGGTCGGGATGTCGTCGCGCTTGACCAGCCGCACGAGGATCTCGCCGGCCCGGGCCGGGTCGCCGGCGGTCAGGCGCGGGTTGTCCATGTCGCGGATGCGAGCGCCCACCGTGGCGTCGTACTCGGCCGGCACGTCGTGGAAGCTCATCGAGGGCCCGGCCCAGTCGGTGGCGAAGCCGCCCGGCTCGACCACGAGCGTGCGCACGCCGAGCGGCGCGGTCTCGACGGCGAGGACGCGGGTGAGCCCGTCCACGGCGAACTTGGCGGCCTGGTACGAGCCCAGCCCCGGGCTGCCGCCGACCCGCCCGCCGATCGACGAGAACTGCACGATGGTCCCGCCGCCCTGCGCCTTGAGCGTCGGCAGGACGGCCCGGGTCACGTGGTAGACGCCCCAGAAGTTGGTGTCGAACTGCCGGCGGAAGTCGTCCTCCGGGGTGCTCTCGATCGGGCCGATGTTCGCGTAACCGGCGTTGTTGACCACCACGTCGAGCCGGCCGAACTTCGCGACCGCGGCCGTGACGGCGGTGTTGGCGGCGGCGAAGTCGGTGACGTCGAGCGCGATCGGCAGGATGCGGTCGCCGTACTTCTCGGCGAGGTCCGCGAGCTGCTCGGGCTTGCGAGCGGTGGCGGCGACGCGGTCGCCGGCCTCGAGGGCGGCGACGGTGAGGGCGCGGCCGAAGCCGCGGGAGGAGCCGGTGATGAACCAGGTTTGTTCGCTCATGCACTTAGTAAAACGCGGTTGCGTTATTACCGCAACAGCGTTGTGTTAGATTGGGGTGTGACCTCAGCGACTCCGCAGCGCGCCCGCAGCGCCGCGGCCAAGCAGCAGCGCGAGCGCGACATCCTCGAGGCGGCGCGCTCGCTGGCCGGCGCGCGGCCGGTCCGCGACATCACCCTCACCGACGTCGCGGCGGCGGTCGGCATGCACAAATCGGCCATGCTGCGATATTTCGAGACTCGCGAGCAAATCTTCCTGGCCCTGACGGCGGAGGGCTGGCGCGATTGGTCGGCGGCGCTACGCGCGGCGCTGGCCGAGATGCCGGCGGCGGTCGAGTCGGCGGCGGGCGCGGCGGCCGGCAACGCGGCGGGCAACGCGGCGGGCAACGCGGCGGCGGGCGCGGCGGGCAACGCGGCGGCGGGCGCGGCGGGCAACGCGGCGGCGGGCGCGGCGGGCAACGCGGCGGCGGTGGGCGCGGCCATCGCGAAGACGCTGGTCGAGCGACCCCTCTTCTGCGACCTGCTGGCCCACGCGCCGCTCAATCTCGAGCGGAACGTCTCGCTGCAGGCGGTTCTCGACTACAAGCTGGCCACGCGCCGCGAGATCGGGCCCCTCACCGAGGATCTGCATCGCGTGCTGGGGCTCACCGAGGAACAGTCGATCGACCTCATCGCCACGGCGACCAGCCTGGCGGGGGCGTTCTGGCAGATGGCGGCGCCGGGGACGACGCTGCGGGCGTTCTACGAGGCCACGCCGGAGCTGGCGCACGCGGTGGTCGACGTGGAGCCTCGCCTGGCCCGCGTCCTGAGCGCGCTGCTCGACGGGATGCGGGCCGGGCGGTAGGCCGCGTCAAACGAAGACGTTGAGGATGAAGACGCAGATCACGCCGACCACCGAGATGATCGTCTCCATGATCGACCAGGTCTTGATGGTCTGGCCGACGGTCATGCCGAAGTACTCCTTCACCAGCCAGAAGCCGGCGTCGTTGACGTGCGAGAAGAACAGCGAGCCGCAGCCGATGGCCAGGGCCAGCAGGGAGACGCCGGGGCGGTCGAGGGTGGCGGCGAGCGGGGCCACGATGCCGGCGGCGGTGATGGTGGCGACCGTCGCCGAGCCGGTGGCGACCCGGATGCCGACCGCGACCAGCCAGCCGAGCAGCAGCACGTTGATGTGCGCGTCCTGGGCGGCGTCGGCGACCACGCTGCCCACGCCGGCGTCGACCAGCACCTGCTTGAAGCCACCGCCGGCGGCCACGATCAGCAGGATGCCGGCGATCGGCGGCAGCGCGCCACCGAGGACGGCGTTGGTCTCGCGGCGATCCATCCCGGAGCGGTGGCCGAGCGTCCACATCGCGACGAGGACGCCGAACAGCAGGGCCACCGGCGGGTTGCCGAGGACGTCGAGCGCCGTACGGACGCTGTTGCCCTTGTCGAGCGTGAGCTCGCCGATCGCGCGGGCCAGCATCAGCACGATCGGAAGCAGCACGGTCAGCACGGCCGGCCAGAAGCCGGGGTTGTGGCGGGCGGCCCGCGGCTCGGGCCCGCTCTCGGCGATGTCCTCGTCGCCCGGCGCCGACATCGAGACCTCGCTGGACGCCGTTCCGGAGAAGGCGCCCGACGCGGGCGTGCCCGGCGCCGTCGCCGAGCCCGCGCTCACCCCGGCCCCGGCCGTGGTGAGCAGCGCGGGCACCGGCAGCGGCACCCGCTTGGCGATCCAGTTGCCGAAGATCGGGCCGGCCACGATCACCGTCGGGATCGCACAGATCAGGCCGAACAGCAGGGTGAGACCGAGGTCGGCGTTCAGGCTCGAGACGGCCACCAGCGGCCCGGGGTGCGGGGGCACCAGACCGTGCAGCACGGAGAGGCCGGCCAGCGCCGGGATGCCGACGCGCAGCAGGCCGATGTCGGTGCGGCGGGCCACCAGCAGCACGATCGGCACCAGCAGCACGACGCCGACCTCGAAGAACAGCGGCAGGCCGACCAGCGCGGCCACGCCGGCCATGGCCCACGGCAGCGCGTTGCCGGAGACCCGGTCGACGATGCGGTTGACGATGCCGTCGGCGCCGCCGGAGTCGGCGAGCAGGGCGCCGATCATCGAGCCGAGCGCGATCAGCAGTCCCACGCTGCCGACCGTCATGCCCAGGCCGTTGGTGAACGAGGTGACGGTGGAGCCGGGCGAGGCGCCGGCGACCAGGCCGAGGACGGCCGAGCCGATGATCAGGGAGAGGAACGGGTGGAACTTCGCCCATGCGATCAGCAGGACGACGGCCGCGATGCCGAGCACGGCGGCGAGGACGAGTTGAGTGGTTCCGGCGTCGGTGATGGCCTCGGCAGCGAGGGGCGTCATGCGCGCGCGAGTACCCCGCGCGCACATCTTTCAATCTTGGCGGGTGGAGCGGGGTAGAACGGAGGGGTGCGCAGGTCGATCGGGCCGGATGTCCGGGCCGCGGCCCGGGTCCGCCGGGTCGACGCCGCCTGGGCGTTCGCGCTGCGCGCCGGGCTCGCGGTGGCGATCCCGCTGGTCCTGCTCGTCGCCCTGGACCGGCCGTCGTGGGCCGGGGTCGCCACGTTCGGCGCGTTCACCGCCCTCTATGCCCGCGACGAGCCCTACCGCCGGCGCGCCCGGGTCCTGACCGCCGCCGCGGCCGGCCTGGTCGCCTGCGTCGGCATCGGCACGCTGGCCGACGGGCACGAGGTCGCCACGATCGCGTCGGTCGCGGCCGTCGGCGGCCTCGCCACCCTGCTGTGCGGCCGCTTCCGGGTCGGCCCGCCGGGCGGCCTGATGTTCGCCTTCGCCACGGCCGTCACCGCCGCGATCCCCGCACCCGATCTGCCGAGAAATATCGTGCTGAGCGCGGCCGCCGCCGCGCTCGCCTGGCTGATCGCGATGACGGGCGTGCTCGTGGACCGCGACGCTCCGATGAGACTGGCCGTGAGCCGCGCCCTCCGCGCCTCGGCCGCTCTCGTGGACGCCCCCGACGGCCCGCCCGGCATCCAGGCCCGCTACCAGGCCGCCCTCGCGGTCGAGAAGGCGTGGCGCGCCGTCCCGCCCGACCGCCACGTCGAGGCCCTCCTGGTCGCCCACGCCGAGACCGAGCTGAGCGGCCTCCACGGCCACGACCCCGCGGCCGCCGCCCAGCTGCGCGCCCTGGCCGACGCGGCCACCCGCCGCGGCCGGGCCCCGGCCCCACCGGCCGACGGCGGCGAGGACGCCGAGGTGCTCGGCCGCCGCCTGGCCACCCTCCTGCTCAGGGAGCCCGCACGCCGGCCGCCCGGCCCGCTGTGGCCGGCCGCCGCCCGGGTCGCCGCCGGCACCCTGGCCGCGGGGGCCGCCGCCGGCGTTCTGGCCCACGGCACCGGGCTGGGCCATCCCTATTGGGCGGCGCTCTCGGCGGTGGCCGTGCTCCAGGCCGACTCGCTGCGCCTGACGTTCCAGAAGGCCATCCAGCGCGCCGCCGGCACGACGGCCGGCCTGTTCCTGGCCGCGGCCGCGGTCGCCCTCCCCGGCGACAAGTGGACGCTGGTCGCCTCGATCGCGGTCGCCCAGGTCTGCGCCGAGCTGCTGGTGGTGCGCAACTACGGCCTCGCGATGCTGGCGATCACCCCGCTCGCGCTGCTGGTCGGCGAGCTCGGCCGCGCGACACCGCCGGCCGGCCTGGTCGGCGACCGGCTGGTGCAGACCCTGCTCGGCTGCGGGCTCGGCCTGGCCGCCGCCGCCCTGGTGCGCAACCGGGCGGCCGCCCGGCATCTCGACGGCGCGATCAACGAGGTGGCGGCGGCCACGGCGGAGCTGCGGCGCGGGCACGGCGAGGGACCCCGGCTCGCGGGCCTGCTGCTGAAGCTGCGGGAGGCGTACGCGGTGGCCAGTGGCGAGCCCGGCCTGGCGCCCGACGCTACGGAGCGGGTGTTGCGGGCCGAACGTGCGGCTCGCCAGGCCCTGGTCGACCGCCACTGAGCGGCGCCAGCCCCTGCCGCACCGCGTCCGCCACCTGGTTGAGCAGCGTCACCAGCGCGTCGACCCGCTTGCGCCCGAGGACGGCGGCGTTGACCGGCCAGTGGAAGACCGGCGGCCGCCCGCCATATCCCGGCGGCGGGTCCCGGCGCAGCTCGATCACCGTGCGCTCGGTGCGGAAATGAAGATCGAACATTTGCACGTACGCGATGACGAACTCCGGCGGCGGACCGGTGTGCCCCGCGGGCCGGCCCTTGATGTGCAGGGCGCTGCTGCTGAAGCCGACCACCGCGCTGTCGAACAGGCCGGCGTAGACCGTCAGATGCCACAGCGGCCACTCACCCGGGGCCAGCGACAGCTCCTTCCGCCAGTCGTCGGCGTCGCCCAGCACCGTGCCCGGCAGCCCCGGCCCATCCCCCAGCCGGCGGTGCAGCTCGTCGATCGCGGCCGCGCTCGCCAGCTCGGTCGCGTCGGCCGACCAGCCGTTCCAGAGGGCGGCCGTGCGCGGGAACCCGACCAGCGCCTGGGCGACCTCGAAGCGCCGCGCGTGGCGGGTGCTGTCGAGACGCACGGCGCGGATCACCCGCCGGGCGACCGAGGTGTGCCCGTTCTCGTTCAGGTCGCGTACCAGCTCGGCGATCGCCACCGGCGAGTGCCGGCGCAGGAAGAGCCGCAGGTACGCGTCGACGAGGTCGGGCTGCCACCCGTCGGCGCCCGGCGGGGGCGGCGCCGTCGCCAGCAGCCGGATCCAGCCGACGCCGTCCTCGGGGCGGATCACCAGCCGGTCGAGCACGGCGTCGACGTGGCGGCCCTGCCGCTGGGCGTGCAGCCGGCCGAGCACGGTCGTCAGGATCTCCGGCGGCTCGGTGAGCAGCTGGTCGGCCAGCACGGCGGAGTCGACCGAGGTGCCGACGATCAGGCACATGGCCGGCTCGGGCGAGCCCGCGATCACGTCGATGGCCAGCTTGGCCCGCTCGAACGGGTCGGCCGCCGGCAGCTGGGCGGCCTTGGTGAGGGCCTCGGCGAGGATCCGCCCGCTCGTCCGCTGCCCGGCCCGCACCGCCTCGAGCATGGCCGCGAGGATCGCCCCCGGCGGCGACGCGGCGAGCCGGCGGGCGAGGTAGCGCACCGGCTCGCGCCGTTCGAGGTGGACGAGGACCTGACCGGTCAGCGACCAGCCGCCGGCCAGCACCGCGTCGAGCAGCGGCTCGACCGCCTCGACCCGGGTGTCCTGGAGGTGGGCGGCGAGCCGGGCGATCTCGTCCGGGCCGCGGCGGGCCGCGGCCTCGACGACCCGGCGGATGTCGAGCGGGCGCCCGGCGTCGGCGAGCGCGCCCAGCGTGCCGATCGTCTCGCCGATCGGCCGGGTCGCCGCCGCCCGGGCGAGCAGGTCGCCGGCCTCGTCGTCGCGGCCGGCCCGCCACAGCTCGCCGGCCATGCCGAGCAGCGCCTCGGCGGTCAGGGTCGCGGCGGCCCCCGCGATGATCGCGGCGACCGCCCCGGGCAGCTCGGCCCTCGGGTCCGAGCCCGAGCCGGTGGGCGACGCGCCAGGACGCGACGATCCCGCGGGCGAGGCGCCGGAGAACGACGAGCCCGCGGAGGACGCGCCGGAGAACGACGAGCCCCCGGGCGACGCGCCGGAGAACGACGAGCCCCCGGGCGACGCGCCGGAGAACGACGAGCCCGCCGGCGACGCGCCGGAGAGCGACGCGGACTCGGTCGCGCGCAGCAGCGCGAGGAACCCGGCCGCGTCGCGGCAGGCGGCGACGGCCCGGCCGATCAGCCGCCGGGCCTGGTCGTGCCGGCCGGCCTCGTGCAGGGCGACGGCGAGCGCCACCACGTCGGCGGCGGGGCGTGCGGCGAGGACCTCCTCGGCCGGCTGGTAGACGCGGAACGCCGCCTCCTCGCGGCCGGCGTCGCGCAGCACGTCGCCCAGCGCGGCCGCGTCGGCGGGCGGGATGCGCCCGGCCGTGCGCTCGAGCAGCGCGTCGAGCACCCCGCCGTTCAGGGCCGGGGCCGTGGAGATCGCGGCGACCAGGGCGACCATCGCCTCGGGGCGGCCGAACCGCGCGTCGACCGCGGCGTCGAGCAGGGGGTCGCGCTGGTCGGGGACGAGCAGGGCGGCGACCGGCACCGGCTCGCGGGCGGCCACCGCGCGACGGGCCCGGTCGAGCACGCGCGGGCGGTGCAGCCGGATGAGGACCCCGACGAGGGCGGCGATCTCGGCGGCGGGACGGCCCGCGGCCGCGGCCAGCACCCGGTCGGCGTCGGCCATGGCGTCGCCCGCGTCCAGGGCCTCGACGATGCCGACGACCTCCTGCGGTGCGCGGCCGGCGCCGACGGCGTCGAGCAACGCCTCGGCCGCCCGCGCGCCGCCGGACTCGCGCATCTCGCGGACGCGGCCGAGCACGGCGGCCGGAGCGAGCCACGGCGTGGGCGGCGCCTGGGGCGGCGCCGGACGCGGGACGGACCGCGCGGACGTCGCGGGGGCCGGCAGCGTGGCGCGGTTGCGGGTCAGCACGATCCGGTGGCCGCGGTTGCCGGCGCGCTGCACGGGCAGCGGGTGGCCGGCGCCCTGGAGGTCTTCCCGCAGCCGCCAGTAGACGTCCTCGGTGCCGAGCAGGTCGGGCCCGCCCGGGATGCCGTCGGCCAGCAGGCGTACGAGCGCTCCGGTGAAGGCCGTGTATCGCGCGCCCGGCGGCGCCACCGCGAGGCTGAGCTCGCCGCAGGCGGTCAGCAGGTAAGTGCCCTCGACCACGGTCTGCGCCGCGAAATCGCCCATCGTCGCGTGCCCGCTGTAGCAGCAGTCGAGAATGACCACCTTGGACGGGCAGCGGCTCTCCCGCACCGCCCGGCGGATGCGGTCGTAGTCGATGGCCCGCACGATCGGCGCCGACTCGGCCCGGCCCAGCGCCAGGAACAGCCGGCCCGAGTCGAGGTCGAGCAGCCCGTGCCCGGCGAAGTAGAAGATCAGCGTGTCGGACGCCTCGCGCGCCGCGGTCAGCAGCGCCTCCTCGACCTCGTCGGTGCTCTCGGCGTCGGTCAGCGTCACGCAGTTGCCGGCCGGGAGCCCCCAGAGCCCGTCGTCGGCGAGCAGCTCCCGCAGCCGGGCCACGTTGTTGGGGACGGCCGGCAGGGGACTCAGATGCTCGTACGCCGCCGGCCCGACCAGGACGGCCCGGGACCGCCGCGGGTCCGGCAGGCCGGCGTCACTGGTCATCGATGGCCCGCAGCGCCTTCTCCAGCGCGGCCAGGCTCTCCGGCGAGTCGTCGGGCACCGTGATCTTCACGCCGCCGACCTCGAACGTGATCGGCGGCTTGGCCGGGCGGGTGCCGAGCCACGCGCGCAGCGAGACCAGGAAGCTGCCGAGCGCGATCGTGTTGCTGAGCACGATGTTGACGATCTCGGCGGCCCCCTGGTGCGCGGGGCTCGGCACGGCCACGACCTCGAGCTCCGGCGCGCGCCGCAGCCAGTCGTGAAGGGACTGGAGCGCGGGGAGGCTCTGCTGATCAGCGACGGCGGCGGTGACCCTCATGCAAGGGATTGAAGCATGTCGCGGCGATCGGCGCGGACCGGCGTTCAGCCCGCGAGCCCCGCCTTCACGCCGCGGGTCACGTCGTCGGCGAGGATCTCGGGGAGGCCCTGCGCGACGCCGTCGAGGGCGAGCGCGGCCACGATCGCGGGGTCGGTCTTCTGGTCGGCCGGGATGCTCGCGGCCATGTCGGTGTCCATGTAACCGACGTGCAGGCCGGCGACCGCGATGCCGCGCGGGGCGAGCTCCTCGCGTACGGCGTTGGTGAGCGCCCAGCCGGCGGCCTTCGCCGCGCTGTACGCCCCGCCGCCCGCCGGATGCCACCAGGACAGCACCGACAGCACGTTGAGGATCGCGCCGCCGCCGTTGGCCTCGATCACCGGGGCGAACGCGCGGGTGACGGCGAGCGTGCCGAAGTAGTGGGTCTCCATCTCGGCCCGGATCAGGTCGAGGTCGCCGCCGACGAGAGTCTGGTGGAGGCTCGTGCCGGCGTTGTTGACCAGCAGCGTCACATCGGTGGCGAGCTTGGCCGCCCGCTCGATGTCGCCGGGATCGGTGATGTCGATGCGCAGCGGGATGGCGCCGGGCAGGTCGACGGACTGCGGGTCGCGGGCGGCGGCGTACACCTTGGCGCCGCGCTCGATCAGCTGGGCGGCGAAGTGGCGGCCGAGGCCGCGGTTGGCGCCGGTGACGAGGGCTACGGAGTTCGTGAGGTCCATGCGGATTAGATTACGACTGTCATCTAACGGTGGCAACGTAATAGATGACACACGCCATCTATAGCTATAGTCGAAGCATGGGACGGGTATCGCAGGCGCAGGCGCAGGAGAACCGGAAGCGGGTCGTCGAGACGGCGTCCCGGCTGTTTCGCGAGCGCGGCGTGGACGGGGTCAGCGTGGCCGACGTGATGGGCGAGGCGGGCCTGACGCACGGCGGTTTCTACAAGCAGTTCGCCTCCAAGGAGGCGCTGGTGGCGGAGGCGGTCGGGCAGGCGTTCGACGATCTCTCCGACAACCTGGCCACGGCGGACCACGACGATTTCGTACGGGGTTACCTCTCCCCCGAGCATCGCGACCGGCCCGGTGACGGCTGCCCGGCGGTCGGGTTCGGCGGCGACCTCGCGCGCCGGCACGAGGCGGGCGCCGTCGAGGCGTACGCCCAGGGAATTGCTCTTTATGCCCGCGAGCTGGGGAGCCTCACCGATGTCGCCACGCTGGTCGGCGCGCTGGTTCTCGCCCGCGCGACCGCGGGCACCGAGATCTCCGATCGCATCCTGGCCGAGGCCCGGGAGCGGTTGATCAGCGAGGCGTGAACTGCCGCTCGAGGATGCGCAGGGCGTCCTCGACCTTGCTGAAGTCGGCCGGATCGAAACCGTTCGCGCCGCCCGGGGGCGCGACCGCGAGCACGACGCCGACCATGGCCCCGGCGACCACCCGGCTGGTCATGTCGTCGGCCGGCTTGCCCTCCCGCTGGGCCAGCGCCGCGGCCAGCATGTCGACCGCCGAGATCGTCTGGCTCATCGCGCGGACCCGCAGCTCGGGGACGCTTTGATAGATCCGCTGGCGGCGGCGCTCGCTCTCCCACTCCTCGGGGCTGAGCTGGAGGAAGACGTCGCGCATGCTGTTGAGCAGGGCCCGCACCGGCGACGTGCCGGGCGGCTGGGCGAGAATCGACTCGACGATCACCGGGTCGTAGTCGTCGGTGAGGATCACGTCTTCCTTGGTCGGGAAGTAGCGGAAGAACGTGCTCTGCGAGACCTCGGCCGCCTCCGCGATCTGGTCCACGGTGGTCGCCGCGTACCCCTGCTCCTCGAACAGGCGCATCGCGTGATCGCGGATGGCGGCCCGGGTCTTCGCCTTCTTGCGCTCGCGCAGGCCGGCGGGCAGGGACGACGTCATAGTCCCGATTCTGCCAGCACCAGCCGTTCACCTTCCACCGGAGCGACGGCGGCCCGGCTCGGCAGCAGGACCAGCGCGAGCACCGCCCCGATCGCCGCCACCGCCGCCGCCACCAGCAGCGACGTGGTCATGCCGTGGGTGAACGCGTGCTGCGCCGCGCCGGCCAGGCCGGGATCGCCGAGCCGGGTCGCGACCGCCGCGCTCTCCCGGGCCGCGGCCGGGGCGTCCGCCGGCAGGTCGTCGCGGTAGGCGCCGTTGAGCACCGTGCCCAGCACCGCGACGCCGATCGCGCCGCCGACCTGCCGCATCGCCTGGAGCAGCCCGTTGCCGACGCCGCTGCGCTCGGGGGTGAGCGCGCCGAGGGCCGCGTCCATCGACGGCGGCAGTGTGCAGCCGAGCCCGATGCCGGCCACCGTGATCCAGGCCGCGACGAAGCCGTAGGAACTGGTCACGTGGGTGAACGCGCCGGCGACCATCGCCGCCGTCATCAGCGCGAGCCCGGCCGCGATCACCGGCCGGGCGCCGACGCGGGCGGCGACCTTCTCGGCCACCCGGGCGCCGATCAGCAGGCCGCCGATCACCGGGAGCAGGCGCAGGCCGGAGCCGAACGCGTCCTGGCCGCCGACGATCGAGAAGAACTGCGGCAGCGCGAAGAGCAGGCCGAGCATGCCGAAGCTGGCGAGGGTGGCGAGCACCGCGCCGCCGGTGAAGGCACGGGACCGGAACAGCGCCAGATCGACCAGCGGCGCTGTGCTTCGCTTCTGCCAGAGGACGAAGGCGCCGAGCAGAATCACCCCGGCGACCACGGTGAGCAGCGAGCGGGGGTCACCCCAGCCGCGTTCCCCGGCCTCGATGATCCCGTACGTGAGGGCGACCAGCCCGCCCGCCGACAGCACCACGCCGAGCGGGTCGAAACGGCGGCCGCGTTCGCCGTGCGACTCGGGCACCCAGAGCGTGACCGCCACCAGCGCGATCGCCACCAGCGGCACGTTGATCAGGAAGACCGAGCCCCACCAGAAGTTGTCGAGCAGCCAGCCGCCCAGCAGCGGGCCGAGCGGGATGCCGAGCGCGCTCGCGGTGAGCCAGACGGTCAGTGCCTTCGACCGTTCCTTGTTGTCGAAGAGCACGGTGAGCACGGCGCCGGACAGCGGCATCAGCACCGCGGCGCCGAGGCCGAGGGCGGTGCGGGCGGCGATCAGCTGGCCGGTGGTGGCCGACCAGGCGCAGGCGGCCGAGGCGGCGCCGAACACGACCAGGGCGCCGAGCAGCAGCTTCTTGCGGCCGAAGCGGTCGCCGAGCATGCCGGCCGGCAGCAGCACGGCGGCCAGGACCAGCAGGTAGGAGTTCGTGAACCACTGGAGGTCGCCGGTCGAGGCGTGCAGGTCCCGGCTGAGCGTCGGCAGGGCGACGCTGAGGACGGTGGTGTCCAGCCCGATGGCCAGCGTGCTCAGGGCCAGGGCGGCCAACGCGTACCAGCGTGATTTGGAAGTAGCCATGTTTTGACAGTAGCTGTCACTTAGGAGTCGCTGTCAAGTCCTAGGATGGCAATGTGATGGAGTTCTGCGCGCAGCTCGGGCTGCCGGGGTTGTTCGACGTGCACACCCATTTCCTGCCGCCGCGGATGGAGCGCCGGGTGTGGGCGCACTTCGACGCGGCCGGGCCGCTGCTCGGCCGGCCGTGGCCGATCCGCTATCGCCTGCCGGTCCCGGAGCGGCTCGCCCTACTGGACAAATGGGGTGTACGGCATTTCTCGTCGCTCGCTTACGCCCACAAACCGGACATGGCCGCCTCGCTGAACGAATGGACGCTCGACTTCGCGTCCCGTACGCCCGGCTGCCTCCGGAGCGCGACGTTCTTCCCCGAGCCCGGGGTGCTCGACTACACGCGGGCGGCGCTCGACCGGGGCGCACAGATCTTCAAGCTGCATCTGCAGGTGGGCGGCTTCGACCCGCGGTCGCCTCTGTTGTCCGACGCCTGGGGCCTGCTGTCCGAGGCCGGGACCCCGATCGTCGTGCACGCCGGCTCCGGGCCGGTGGCCAGCGGATTCACCGGGCCGGGCCCGATCGGCGAGGTGCTGGCGCGGCACCCGCGGCTGTCGCTGATCATCGCCCACGCCGGCGCGCCCGAATACGCCGGCTTCTTCGACCTCGCGGCCGGCCATCCGAACGTGCGGATCGACACGACGATGGCGTTCACCGACTTCTTCGAGGAGATGGCGCCCTTCCCCCGGGACCTGCTGCCCCGGCTGCACGATCTCGGGCTGGGCGGGAAGGTTCTGCTCGGGAGCGATTTCCCGGCCATCCCGTACGCCTACGAGCATCAGCTGGAAGCCCTGGCCCGTCTGTCGCTCGGCGAGGAATGGCTGCGCATGGTGTGCTGGGAGAGCGCTTGTGATCTGTTCGGTATGCCGCCGCGCGGGTGAAGGTCCGCGAAGGACGTGCGCCGACGTGACACGATCATGTAAGGCACGCCCGGGCCGCGGAAGGGGACCGGCATGAAGAAGGTAGTCGGCTGGATCCTGCTCATCCTCCTCATCTTCTACATAGGCACCCAACCAGGGCCGGCGGCGGACATCGCGCGGAGCCTCTGGGACGGGATCATGAACGCGTTCCGTGGCATCGGCACGTTCTTCCACGATCTCGCCACGTGACCCATGTCCTCTGCGCCGGCCTGGTCACGGTCGACCTGGTCTACCGGGTGTCCCGGATTCCCGGCGTGGACGAGAAGGCACAGGCGCTGGGGGTGGAGATCGCGGCGGGCGGCCCGGCGGCCAACGCGGCGATCACGGCGGCCGCGCTGGGCGCGACCGTCACGTTGGTCACGGCCGTGGGCGCGCATCCGCTGGCGTCGCTGATCCTCGCTGACCTCGCCACCCACCACGTCGAAGTGATCGACGCGGCCGAGGGGTCGGGCGCGCCACCGCCCGTCTCGGCCATCACCGTCCTGGAGTCGACCGGCCAGCGCACGATCGTCAGCCGCAACGCCGGCGACCAGGTCGTCTCGGTCCCCGGCCTCCCCGACGCCGACCTGACGTTGGTCGACGGCCACCATCCGCTCCTGGCGCTGGCGGCCGCCCGCAGCGCCCGCCGCCTGCTCGTCGACGCCGGCACCTGGCGGCCGGTCTTCGCGTCCGTGCTGCCCTGTGCGGAGGTCGTCGCCGCGTCTTCCGCCTTTCGCCACCCTTCGGAGTCCGCCCCCACCGACGCCGCCCTGGCCGCCGCGATCGGCGCGCCTCACGTCGTGGTGACGCACGGCCCCGATCCCGTGCGCTGGTTCAGCGGCTCGCGGTCGGGTGCCGTCCCCGTCCCGCCGGTCGAGGCCGTCGACACGTCCGGCGCCGGCGACGCCTTCCACGGCGCGCTCGCGGTCGCCCTGGCCGACGCCGACCTCCCCCGGCCCGCCGGCGCGCTCCCTCACTCCGGCAAATCCGACTTGTCGGATGCCATCGCCTTTGCCGTTCGGGTGGCCGGCATTCGTGTCTCGCACGCCGGGCCGCGAGCGTGGCTCGCGGCCCTTCCCTGATCGCTCAGACCGTGCGGGCCAGGCGGTCGGCCAGAAGCTTGGCGAACCGCGCCGGGTCCTCCAGGTCGCCGCCCTCGGCCAGCAGCGCCGTGCCGTACAGCAGCTCCGCCGTCTCCGGAAGCGCCGCGTCGTCCGCTGCTCGCTCGTGGGCCGCGCGCAGGCCGCTGACCAGCGGGTGGTTCGGGTTCAGCTCGAGGATCCGCTTCACCCGCGGGCCCTCCTGGCCCATCGCCCGGTACATCTTCTCCAGCGTCGGCGTGATGTCGTCGGTGTCGCTGACCAGGCAGGCCGCCGAGGTGGTCAGGCGGTGCGACAGCCGGACCTCCTTGACGTTCTCGTCGAGCTTCTCCTTGAGGAAGCCGAGCAGCGGCGCGAAGTCGCCCTCGGGCTCCGGCTCGTCGGCGTCCTTCGGCAGGTCGACGGTGCCGCGGGCGATCGACTGGAGCTTCTTGCCGTCGTAGTCGGGCACGGCCTCGACCCAGATCTCGTCGACCGGGTCGGTGAGGATCAGCACCTCGTAGCCCTGGGCCTCGAACGCCTCCATGTGCGGCGAGTTCTCGACCTGCGACCGCGACTCGCCGGTCAGGTAGTAGATCTCCTCCTGACCTTCCTTCATCCGCTCGATGTAGGCGGCCAGCGTCGTCGGCTCGTCCTTCGAGAAGGTCGACGAGAAGGTCGACACGTCGAGGATGGCCTTCTGGTTGTCGGGGTCGTTGAGCAGACCCTCCTTGAGCGCCCGCCCGAACTCGCGCCAGAACGTCGCGTACGCCTCGGGCTTGTTGGTGAGAAGGTCCTTGATCGTCGAAAGGACCTTCTTCACGAGACGCCGGCGGATCATCTGGATGTGCCGGTCCTGCTGGAGGATCTCGCGGGAGATGTTCAGCGAGAGATCGGCCGCGTCCACCACGCCCTTGACGAAGCGCAGGTAGTCGGGGATCAGCTCCTTGCTGTCGTCCATGATGAACACGCGCTTGACGTACAGCTGAAGGCCGCGGCGCGCGTCCCGCTGGAACAGGTCGTGGGGCGCCCGGCTCGGCAGGAACAGCAGAGCCTCGTACTCGAAGGTGCCCTCCGCCTTCATGTTGATGATCTCGAGCGGATCGCTCCAGTCGTGGCTGATGTGCTTGTAGAACTGGTGGTACTCGTCGTCCGAGACCTCGGATCGCGGGCGCGCCCAGAGCGCCTTCATCGAGTTGAGGGTCTCGTCCCCCATCTTGATCGGGAACGAGATGAAGTCGGAGTACCGCTTGACGATCTCCTTGATCTTCCACTCGTCGGCGTAGTCGAAGAGGGCGTCCTCCTCGTCCTTCGGCCGCAGGTGGACCGTCACGCTGGTGCCGACCGGCGCGTCCGGGGCGTCGCCGATGGTGAACGTGCCCTCGCCCGCCGACTCCCAGATCGTGCCGTGGCCCTCGGTGCCGGCCTTGCGCGTCACGAGGGTGACCTTGTCGGCGACCATGAACGTCGAGTAGAAGCCGACGCCGAACTGGCCGATCAGCTCCGGCGCCTCCTTGGCCTCCTTCAGCTTGGTCAGCAGCTCGGCCGTGCCGGACTTGGCGATCGTGCCGATCAGCTCGACGACCTCTTCGTGCGTCATGCCGATGCCGTTGTCACGGATGGTGAGCGTGCGGGCCTCGCTGTCGGCCGCGATCTCGATGTGCAGGTCGGCGGTGTCCGCCTCGAGCCCGTCCTGGAGCGTGGCAAGCCGCAGCTTGTCCAGCGCATCCGAGGCGTTCGAGATCAGCTCCCGCAGGAAGATGTCCTTGTTCGAATAGATCGAATGGACCATCAGTTGCAGCAACTGCCGAGCCTCGGCCTGAAACTCCAGCGTCTCCATTCCGGAACTCCCCAAGTGGTCGCGGACAGGCGTACCGCCAGATCGTATGACCCCACGGTGACGGCCCGGCCACCCCCGTCACCCCGTCACCCGTTCTGGCTGGTCAGACCGTCATCGCCGCCGGCGCCGCGCCGACCTCCGGGCGCGCCTCGCGGTCCCGCACGCGCCGGGCCTCGAGGGCGAGCAGCACCACCGCCGCCAGCGCGAACACCACGTGGCTGGCCACCCGCAACGCGGCCGAGGCGCCGACCACCGGGTACATCGTGAAGCTGTGCCACGCGTACGTCAGCAGGGCTCCGCCGGCCAGCGCCAGCCGATGCCGTCCGTCCCAGCCCGGCCGATCAGACCAGCGCCACACGGCCACGATCGTCCCCGCGAACGCCGCCAGCACGGTGACCACCGCGACGGAGGCCGGCAGCGGATCCACGGCCATCAGCAGAGCCCCCACCGCGAGCGCGACGACACCCACGATCCAGGCCGCCGGCGCCCGCTTGCCGCTCACGTCCGCGGCCCGGTTCTTCGGCACCAGGAACGCCCCCGCGATCAGGGCGCCCGCGACGACGGCGGCGCTGGTGAGCTGCGCGGGCGAGGCCATGAAGTGACCGTCGCTGTAGGAGATCGCGAACGTGCCCACCGCCCCGATCAGCGCGAGCACGCTAGTCACGATGAGCCCCGGAACCTTCAGCCAGGGCACGGTCCGCCGCGTGGTCCATTCCTCGACGAGCGCGATCGGCGTGCTGATGCTCCAGATGGTGTGGATGGCCAGGACGAACAGCGTCCAGGAGACCGAGATGCCGAGCGCCGGGACGAACCCGTGGGCCAGCAGATCCTGGTCGAGGTAGTGCTGATTGAACAGCGACTGCGTCTCGAGCCCCTCCTCGATCACCCCATAGGCGAGCGCGAGCAGAAGCATGGTCGGCCAGCCGCGCCCCGTACGCCGGGCAATCTCGCGGATGAGCACGGCGGCACCCCCGTAGGCGGGTGCCAGCAGAATGAGGAACGGCAGCTGGGCGAGCGTGAAGTCGCCCAGCAGAAACTCGGCCACCAGGGGCGAGACAAAGAAGAGCGCTATCGCGGGCGCCACCCGACGCATGGACATATTCCGATGCTCGCCCTGAGCAGCGCCAATCATCCGGGCCGTATGTCACGGGTCCCCGGTGACATCCAACCGAGCCTTACGGCTGCGCTCGACCACAGTTCACCGCGCCCTCACCGCGCCCGCGCCTCCACCGCGCGCGCCGCACCTCGCACCAATGCCCGCAGCCGCCGCCGGCCGCGTCCGCCAACCGCCCAGGTCGCTGCCGCCGTCAGCCGCAACCGCGCTCGCCGTCAGCCGCGCCCGCCGCCAACCGCGCTCGCCGCCGGCCGCGCTCCCGGGCCGCCGCGTGATTCATTCGGGCGGGGTGAGGCCTCTCGCGCGGCGGGGCGCGACGATCACGCCACCAATCTCGGGAGGTGGCGACGTGGGTTGCCTGTTCGCGTTGTTCGCGGGAGTCTTTCCGCGCCTGGGCCTGTTCATCATCTGGATCGCGCGGCCGGTCCTGGTCAACACCGCCTTCGACACGTGGATCGTGCCGTTGCTGGGCATCATCTTCCTGCCCTTCGCCACGCTGATCTATGTGGTCCTCTACGTCCCGGGCGTGGGCCTGACCGGCTGGGGCTGGTTCTGGGTCATCCTGGCCGGACTGCTGGACATCGGCCACTGGGTTGCGAGCGCCACCCAGCGACGGCAGATCCCCGGCTATCGCGGCGCCTGAGCCTCCTCTCCGCCGGCCACCGCGTCGTCGTCGGGAATCGGCGGCGGGCGGAAGCCGAGGAACGTCGTCACAGTCGAGATCAGGCTGTCTCCGAACTCGAACAGCAACAGGGCGAACGGCTCGAACGCGCCGCCGGGGCCGGTGGGGCGTTCCTGCCACAGGGCGAGACCGCCGTTCGCCGACTCGAAGACCAGGCGGGCGCCGTGGCACGAGCCGTCGGACGCGGCCATGACCGTGGCCACCGTGTCGCGGCCGCGGATCCACCACGTGAACGGGGGCATCGAGTTGATGACGTCTTCCTGCAGCAGGGCGACCAGGGCCGCCACGTCGTCGCGCTGGAAGGCATCGGCGTAGCGCTCGAGCAGGGACCGTTTCGCGGCGTCGGAGAGCGGGCTCGGGGGCGGCAGGTCGGCCTTGCGCAGGGCGGCCCGGGCTCGCTGGAGGGCGCTGGTCACGGACGGGACCGTCGTCTCGAGCAGGGCGGCGACCTCGTCGGCCGGCCAGCACAGCACGTCGCGCAGGATCAGGACGGCGCGCTGGCGGGGCGGGAGGTGCTGCAGGGCGGCCACGAAGGCCAGGCGAATGGTTTCGCGGCTCACGGCCACGTCGGCGGGGTCGGCCACCGAGCGGTCGAGGCCCATCGAGCGGTCGAGGATGGGGAGCACCCAGGTCGACTCGGGCAGCGGGACGCCCAGGTCGCCGCCGGGCGCGGCGGTGGAGGCGAAGTCGACGGCTCGGGCGCGGCGCTGGGCGGAGCGGAGCATGTCGAGACAGACATTCGTGGCGATCCGGTAGACCCACGTGCGCAAGGAACCGCGTACGGGATCGAAATCGCCCCCGTGCTTCCACGCACGCAGCAAGGTCTCCTGCGCGGCGTCCTCCGCTTCAAATGGTGAACCGAGCATGCGGTAAGCGAACCCGACGAGCTCGCCTCGCATGGCCGTGAGCTGTGCCTCCATGCCCGGGAAAGCTACTCGCCCGCTAAGCCAAATACATCAGACCAGGGTCTGACATACAAGACTTGATCTTGTACGCGATCACGAGCACCGTCGATCTCATGCAATGGACGATCGACGGCACCATCAAGCGGGCGCTCTGGATCGGCGGCGGCCAGTGGGCGGGGAAGACCACGGTCGCCGGGCTGCTGACCGACCGGTTCGGCCTCGTTCATTACCACTACGACTTCCACGACGCGCGCGGGCACGACGACCGCCGGCTCGCGGGGCGGGTGCGCCGGGGTGACGCCCTCGACCGGATCGAGCCGGACGCGGAGGAGGCCTGGATCCGGACCAGCCCGGCGGAGATGGCCGCGCGGGTGCTGCGGGGCTTTCCGGAACGGTTCGGGTGGGTGCTCGACGACCTCCGGGGGATCGTCACGCCGCACACGGTGATCGCCGACGGGTGGGGGCTGCGGCCGGAGTTCGTCGCCCGGGTGGCCGACCCGCGCCGGATGGTCGTGCTGGTGCCCACCGACGAGTGGCGACGGCGCCAGGCGCGGGCGATCCCCCGGGCCAGGCGGGTCGGGCACGCGGTCAGCGATCCGGAGCTGGCGGCCCGCAACCGGATCGAGCGCGATCGACTCATAGCGGCCGACGTCGTACTTAAGGCCAGGGCGGAAGGCGTTCGCATTATCGAGGTGGACGGCGTTCTTCCGGCCGAGGAAATTGCGGGCCTCGTGGCCGATTACTTCGCGCCGTTCCTGCCCTAACGTCACCGGCGTGAACCCCATCGCCATCCGAGCCGCCACCCAGGCCGACCATCCCCGGATCGTCGACCTGCTGACCCGCTCGTGGGGCGAGACGATCGTGGTGGGGCACGGGGTTCGGTACGACGCGGCCACCCTGCCCGCGTTGCTGGCCGAGAGGCGGGGGCGCCTGGCCGGGCTCCTGACGTACGACATCGGGGGTGAGGGTTTGGAGGTGGTCTCGGTCGACGCCGTGGTGCGCCAGGCCGGGGTGGGCACGGCCCTGATGGACGCGGCGGCGGAGCTCGCGTGGGCGCGGGGGCTCGACCGGTTGTGGCTGATCACGACCAACGACAACATCGACGCGCTGCGGTTCTACCAGCGCCGCGGGATGCGGATCGTGGGGGTCACGCCGGGCGGGGTGGACGCGTCGAGGCGGGTGAAGCCGTCGATTCCGCTGGTGGGCGACTACGGCATCGCGATTCATGACGAGATCACGCTGGAGCTCAGGAAGCCACCGTGATGCCGGGGGTGTCGTCCGGCGCGCTGAGAGGTGCGGGCGTGCTGGGGCGAGCGGGGATGCGCTCGTGCGGCACGGCGTGCGGGATGGGCATGCGGCTGCTAGCGGGCGCGCGGCACCCCTCGGGCGCGGCACCCCTCGGGCGCAGCGCCGGGCGGGCGCGGCGCTGGCGGGCACGGCGCTGGGCGGGCACGACGCTGGGCGGGCACGACGCTGGGCGGGCACGACGCTGGGCGGGCACGACGCTGGGCGGGCACGACGCTGGGCGGCGGGGCTTCAGGAGGCTGCTCTGAGGATGGCGTCGCTTATGGCGGACTGGTGGGGTGAGCGGCCGGGGCCGCCGGTGAGGCGGTTGGTCAAGTAGGCCACCACCAGGCCGCGGGTGGGGTCGGCCCAGGCTATGCAGGCGTTCGAGCCGTTGTGGCCGAAAGCCGTCGGGTCGCTGTGCCGGCCGATGTAGCGCTCCTCGTCCAGGCCGCCCAGCTGGAAGCCCTCCGACCAGCGGATCGGCACTCGGGTGAACCGGTCGCGCTCGCCATCGCTGGTGGGGACGGTCGCGGTTCGCCAGGTGCCGTCTTCGAGCAGCGACTGGTAGAAGCGCGCCAGGTCGCGGGCGGTGCTCGCGACGGTGGCGGCGGGGATGACGGCGTCGCGGACGGCGCGGCGGTTGAAGAGGGTCTGCGTGATCAGCGTGCCGCCGCGCAGGGGCACGCGGGAGCCGCCGAGGGTCGTGCGGGTCATGCCGCGCGGCTTGAAGACGGCGTTGCTGAACACGGTGGGTAGCGGTTCGCCGGTTACTCTCCGCACCACCTCGCCCAGGAGGAAACCGTGGCTGAGCACGTGATAGGCCGGCACTTGCCCGGGCTCGAAGTGCGGGCGGGCCCGCGCGAGCGCGCGGACCGAACGGTCCCAATCGGTTGCGCGGAGTGCGTCGGTTCCGAGGCTTTGCGCGTACGGGAGTCCGGAGCGATGCCGCAGCACCTGCCGGATGGTGATGGCGCTTTTGCCGTTCCCGGCGAAGTCGGGCCAATGGCGCGCGATCGGGTCGTCGAGCGTGAGCGCGCCCCGGGCGGCGAGGCCGTGCACCAGCATCGAGGTGAGCGGTTTGCCGGCCGAGAAAAGAAGAAACGGCGTGTCGCGGTCGACGCCCCAGGCGCGGTCGAGGACGATTCGGCCATCGCGCAGAATACAGATCTGGGCCGTCGCGCCGCGGTCCTCGATCAGGCGGACGACCGGGTCGAGATTCACTAAATCAGACTAGATGGGTCTCGATTCAGGCCGGTTACGCCCGATCCCTCTCAGTTAGCAGATCACGGTGTTTCGATCGCCGGAATGAGACAGAGCTGTTGCATTGACGGTTCTTTCGGTGTCTGATGCGTTCGATGCCTCCGCACGTGGGCGCATCGATTGGCGTTGTCGTGGGTGGGTGGCCGCCACTGCCTGCCCGCGACTGCGTCTCTGATTCGCGCGGCCGCGTCACCCCCGTGCGCGGCCGCGTCCCCGAACTTCGTGGGAGCCCCTCCGGCGGGCCGGCCGCTGCGACTCGGCGGAACGTGACGGCCGGCGACGGCGCGGGGTCGCGCAGCGTGACGGACCGCGGCGGGCACGGCCGGCAAGGAGGGGCGGCCGGGCTCAGGCCTCCAACTCGGCGGCGCGCGCCTCGAGGAAACGGCGCTCGGCGGTGTTCCCGGTCTGGGCGGCGGCTTCCGCGTATGCGGCGGCGGCCTCTTCGAAGCGGCCCAGGCGGCGCAGCAGGTCGGCTCGGACTGCCTGGCGGACGTGATGGGACTCCAGGCCGGGCAGGGCCTCGACTATCTCCAACGCCGGGGCGGGGCCCTCCACCTCGGCGAGCGCCACGGCTCGGTGCAACGCGATCACCGGTGTGGGGGTCAGGGCGGCCAGGTGGTCGTACAGGAGGAGGATTTGGGGCCAATCGGTGTCGATCGAGGAATCCGCATCGGCGTGGACCGCGTTGATTGCGGCCTGCAGCTGGTACGGGCCGGGGCGGTTGCGGCGCAGGCACGCGCGCAGGAGAGTTTGGCCCTCGGTTATCTGCGGGCGGTTCCAGAGCGTGCGGTCCTGGGCGGACAACAGGATCAGGTCGCCGGCGGGGGTCGCGCGGGCGGGGCGGCGCGCGTCGATCAGGAGCATCAGGGCCAGCAAGCCTCGGGCCTCGGGCTCGTCGGGCATCAGGGCCACCAGCGTGCGGGTCAGGCGGATCGCCTCGGTGGTCAGGTCGGTGCGGGTCAGGTGGTCGCCGGCCGAGGCGGCGTAGCCCTCGTTGAAGATCAGGTAGAGGACGGCGAGGACGGCGCCCAGGCGGGCGGGTAGGTCTTCGTCGCGCGGTATGCGGTACGGGATGCCGGCGTCGCGGATCTTGCCCTTGGCCCGGGAGATGCGCTGGGCCATGGTCGGCTCGGGGACCACGAAGGCGCGGGCGATCTCGGTCGTCGTGAGGCCGCCCAGCAGGCGCAGGGTGAGGGCGACCCGGGAGGCGGGCGCCAGGGCGGGGTGGCAGCAGGTGAAGATCAGCCGCAGCATGTCGTCCTCCTCGGGAGGCTCGGGCGGCTCGGGCGGCTCGGGCTCCGACGGCTGGGGACGGGACGCGGCCTCGCGCGTGGCGCGCTGGGACTCGCGGCGGACGTGGTCGATCGCCCGGTTGCGGGCCGTGGTGATGATCCAGCCGGCGGGGCTGGGCGGGATGCCGTCGGACGGCCAGCGGCGCACGGCCGCGACGAACGCGTCCTGGACCGCCTCCTCGGCGAGCTCGATGTCGCCGAAGTGGCGAGCCAGGACCGCGACGGCGCGGCCGTACTCCGTACGGAAAATGTCCTCGATGTCGCTCACGCGACCGGCCGGACCTCGATCGACAGGGGCGAGAGGATCGCCGACATCCGGCTGCCCCAGGAGAGCGCCTCGTCCAGGTCGGCCGCGTTGATCACGGTGAAGCCGCCCAGGTGCTCCTTGCCCTCGGTGAACGGGCCGTCCGTCAGCACCGCCTCACCGTCCGGCGAGCGGATCACGGTCGCGGTCGACGGCGGATGCAGGCCGGCCGCGAAGACCCAGGCACCGGCCGCCTTGAGCTCGTCGTTCAGCGCGCCGAGCTCCTTCATCATGGGCTCGAGGATCGACGGGGGCGGCGGGTCACCGTCCGGCTGGTAGACGCTGAGCAGATACTGCCTCATGAGATCTCCCTTCGTGTCTCACGGTCTACACGAACGCGGCACCCCGGTTCTCGACATCAACTGCTCAACAGGTTCGCGATGGCGGCGTGGTGGTGGTAATCCCGCGTCTCCTCGATCAGCCCATCCCGTACGCGCAGAACTTGAATGTTGGGAAGTTTGACGCCACGCACGTCGTAGTTCCACTCCGCCACGATGAGCGACGGGTCCGCGGTCTCGTAGACGCGCACGTCCTCGGGCCGCAACGTGATCCGCCCGGCAAGCTGCTCGAAGTGGTCCCTGATCTGCGTGCGGCCGTTCAGGCGTACCGGCCCGGGCATCATGAAGGGGATCTCCACGGATGCGTCCTCCGCGTACAGGAGATGCAGTTTTGTCCAGTCACCGCTGCCGATGCCGGCCGTGAGCTGCTCGAATACCTGCTTGGGTGTGCTCATCGGAACCCTCCGGTAAAATAGAAGTCTCCACTCCGCTTCCGAATATACGGAGTACGCACTCCGTTTACTACCCCGGGATTCCCATGACCCTGCGCGCCGACGCCCGCCGCAACCGCGCCCGCATCCTCGAGGCCGCCGAGCAGGTGCTGGTCGAGAAGGGCACGACCGTGTCCACCGAGGAGATCGCGCGCGCCGCCGGGGTCGGAATCGGAACCGTGTTCCGGCACTTCCCGACCAAGGAGGAGCTGCTCCAGGGGGTCTTCGTGGCGCGCCTGCACCGGCTCGCCGACGACGCGAACCGGCTGGCCGAGGGTCCCGATCCGGGCGCGGCGCTCGCGTCCTTCCTGCGGCAGGCGGCCGAGCAGGGCGAGGTCAAGAACGCGCTGGCGGGCCTGCTCACGTCGGCCGGCGTCGATGTCCAGCAGGCGGCGGCGGAGGTGCATGCCGAGGTGGCGGCGGCGCTGGGCGCACTGCTGCGCAGCGCCCAGGCGAGCGGCGCGGTGCGCGAGGAACTCGAGGTGGCCGATCTGATCGGTCTGCTTGCGGGCACTTCCAAGGCGATCGAGTACGCGCGGCAGGACGCGGCCGCCCGGGAGCGCATCCTCGCCGTCATCCTCGACGGCCTGCGCCCGCGAGGTGCGAGATGAGCCCGCACATCCACGTCGAGCGCAACCTGAACCGGCAGGCCGCCACCCGGAACATGCTGGCCTCGACGTTCGGCCTGATCGCGGACTCGCCCGCGTCGGTCGTCACCGGGTGTGGACTGGAGGTCGGGTACGCGATGACGTCGGCCCGCCCGGAGAGCGTGACCTGCCTCCCCTGCCGTGAGCACGCGGCGCGCTGGCATCGGGCGGCGGCCGCGGATGTGGACCGGCTCGGCCCCGGGGTGGGATTGACGAGCCGTGACCTGTACGCGGCGGTCCGGCACCACCTCGACCAGGCGCGCAAGTTCGGTTAGTGGACCTCGAATTCCTGCAGTGAGTAGCCGTACGCGCTGTTGCGCTTGGTGCCGTACATCCGCACGTAGCGCGCCGCGGTCGGCTCGAGGGGAACGTCGCGGGCGCCGTCGGTGCCGGACGTGGTGCGATAGACGGTGGTCCAGCGCTTGAGGTCGGTCGAGACGTCGACGCGGTAGTTGATCGCGTAGGCGTGCTCCCACCGGAGGCGGACGTCCCGGATCGCGTACGGGGCGCCGAGGTCGACCAGGAACCATTGCGGGTCGGTGAAGCCGCTGCTCCAGCGGGTGGTGAGGTTGCCGTCCACGGCCGCTTGGGCGGGGAAGCCCGGGCCTTCGAGGCTGGACGCTTCGACGTGTTTGTGCAGGGCGAGGTTGGCGCCGGTGGGGTTGGGGCGGCCGTTCGGGGTGGGGGTCGCGGTGCCGTTTGCGCCCGGTGCCGGGGCGGCCGATGCGGTTGAGGTCGGGGTCTCGGCGGGGATCGCGGGATTGGCCAGTCCCGTCTGCGGGGTCGTCTCGGGTTGCGTGGTCGGGGGTTCGGTTTGGTCTTGGGCACGGGCTTGGGTTTGGCCGGCGTGCTGGGGGCGGGCGATGTGGATCTCGCCAGTGCCGATGGCGGCGCCGATGAGGACGATCACGACGAGGACGGGGAGCAGCCAGAGAAGGCGGCGGCGCTTCCGTGGGTGGGGCGTCGGCGGGCTGACGGGATGTGGGTCGCCGCCGCCGCCGAACGCCGCCGGCCGCGCAGCCGAATCCGGCAATTGCCCCGCCCGCGGCGATGAGGCGAACACAGCGCGTAATGATGCGGCTCGCTCGGAGGCGGCCCGCTCGGAGGCGGTGCGCTGGTCAGGTACGTCAGCCGGATCGGTCGGCGCGCCTTCCACAATGTCTCCTCAGCAGCGTTTGGATGGGATGCGGGGGTAGCCTAGCGATCTTCATACATCGACGTTGCTGCGCGCCCCCGGCGGTCGGATATCGGTCAGGCCGGGGCCGATTTCGTCACGCTGCGTATTCTTGTCCGCTTCGGACTGATTGTTGCGTGCGCGGGCACGCTTGCCCGCGCGCGTGCCGGGGCGTCTCAGCGCGTCTTGGCGCGTCCCGGGGCCAACCTTCGACATCGGCGGCATCGGCGTGCTCCCGTCCAGACCAACCGAGGCTCCCACCAGCTCAGGTGGGTCCGGAACTCGCGAACATCGAAATCAGCCGATCGAGGCAACCCGGAAAGTGGGACCCGAACTCTCGAACAAAGCGCAGGTCACGGTAGGCAAACCCAGTAGCTTTAACCGTTGGCGGCAGGCGGCGAACAATCCGTAAAGTCCCGTGGGTGGTGCTAGCTGAGATCCGCAGTCGTCCACGATGACTGGTGACTCCGGCCTCGCCACGCGGTTTGTGAGGTGGACATGGTGCCGTGCACTTCTGCATCGAGGTTGGTGGGCGGTCACCAGCGTCTACCTGGTCGTCGACGCACATCTGCGGGCGTCCGAGCTGGTGTTGATCGGTGTCGGTCAGTCAATCGCCGCGCTGGTGTTCGAGGTCCCAGCGGGCATGCTCGCCGACACGGTGAGCCGCAAGGGGTCGCTGGTCATCTCGCATGTCCTCATGGGCACTGCCATGCTCGCCACCGGCCTCGTCAGCGATTTCGTGCCGGTGCTGGCGACGCAGATGCTGTGGGGACTGTCCTGGAACTTCGCCAGCGGAGCAGACGTGGCATGGATCAGCGACGAACTGGACGAGCCAACAGCCGTCGCCGCGGTGTTGATGCGAGCGGAGCAGGCCCAGCTGACCGGGACGGTCGCCGGACTGGTGAGCGTCAGCGGGCTGGCATGGCTGACCGACCCCCGCTCCGCCATGATGGTTGCCGGAGCCGCCATGCTGCTGCTCGGCGGCTATGTCGTGGCGTGCTTCCCTGAGCGCCGGTTCCGGCCGGTCCGCGTGAAGCGATGGTCCGCTTCCTGGTCGATCCTGGTGCGCGGATCGGCCTTGGTGCGCACCAGTCGTGTCATCCTCGGCATCTTCGCGGCGACGTTTATGGTCAATGGAGTCGTCAACGCGTTCGGCCGCCTCTACCCGTTAAGACTGGTCGATGTCGGGCTATCCGTCGATCCCCTGCTGTGGCTTGGCGGCCTGGGCGTGCTGATGAGCCTCGCCGGCGCCGCCGCATTACGCCTGGTGAGGCCACACATTTACGGTGTCCACACGCTGCGACGAGGCTTCGTCACCGCCTGCACGGTCGCCACGGTAGGCGTCACCGGCCTGGCCATCGCACCCGAGGGAAACAGCGGCAGCCTCGCCGTGCTCCTGGCCGCTGGCGCGCTGCCACTGACCCGCACCTTCACCACCATCTGGATCAACGAACAGACCGTCAGCGCCGTCCGGGCCACGGTGCACTCGTTGCTCGCCCAAGCCAAATACCTCGGAGAGATCGCCTGCGGGCTCGCCATCGCCGCCGTCGCTCACCTCGCCACCATGCCCATCGCCCTGCTGATCTGCGCCGGCCTGCTCGCGATCGCCGCGCTGCTGGTCCAACACACGGGCTCCCCGCGGCCCGAGCCAGCATCATGATGCTCAGCCCATGTCGGCCCCGGTCCACCCCGTACGAAGCCTCGGACGACATTGAGGCGCCGAGCTGAACTCGTGGCTCGGGCTCACGAAGATCTCACACCAGCGTCAGCCCGGAGGCGGCGATGCCGGAGTAGAGCACCGCGTGCCACGGGGTCCAGAACGTCTCGAGCTCGGGCAAGGAGCGAGCGGGGACCCCGGAGGTCGCCATCGGGACAACTTGTATTCCCGGGGGTAAATCGGTTGTCAGCCTCCCGCGCGGGCGGCAGCCTGGGCTACCAGCCAGGGCAGGTGGTCGCGGCCCACGCGGCCGTCGCCCATCAGGGTCACCACGTACGTCGTCTCGCCGACCCGGAACGCCGCGCGGTCGCCGTTCACGAAAGCGCCTCCGGGCAGGGCCGTGCCGCGGCTGTTGGCCCGCCACGCCACCCGGCCGGGCAGGCCGGCCATCGACTGCACCAGCATGACCGGCTTGTCGCGGGAGACCGAAAGGTATTGCAGGCCGAGCGGCAACGGCGCGAACTTCACCGGCTGGCCGACGACCCGGGCGATGTCGTCGGCGGCGAACACGGGCGGGGGCGCGACTGACGGCATCACGGCCAGCGACAGCGATCCGGTCTCCTCCTCGGTCACGGTCGACGCCAGCTCTCGTGACCGGCCGCCGCCGACCAGGGCGACCGCCACCACGCGGCGTGACCAGGGACGGACACTGATGGTGACCGTGTCGCCGTCCTGGCACGATGCCGCGGCGGGCACGGGCAGGCCCCACGCGGTGGTCCGGTCGGACGATCCGTCGTCGACGGCCAGGTGGTCGAGCCACGGCACGGCCGGATCGTCGTTGTTCTGCCGCTTCGTCTTCCACGTCTCGCGCCACAGCACCTCGCCGGTGATCTCGCGGACCAGCGCGAGGTCGAGCAGCGCCCGCACCAGCACGTAGGACCCGAGCAGCATCAGCAGCACGCCCGCGGCCGCGGCGTAGTCGATCGGCCGCAAGAAACGAACGATCAAGAGCCCGACCAGGAGGTACGCCGCGGCGCTGAGCACCAGGTAGGGCAGGGGACGGCCAAATCGGGGCCAGAAGCCGGGGTACCGCACCCGCACCCGGTGCCAGGTCCCGCCGAACGACGACCAGACCAGTTTCTTGTCGCCCATCTCCAGATCGAGGACCGCGCTGGCCAGCCGGGCCGCCCCGACCGCCGCGCCATAGGCGAGGTAGCGATCCCAGACCATCACGGCGGCCGGCGGCAACTCCGCGAACTGCTCGTGCCCGCGCAGCCAGTCGCGCACGCCGAGCCACCGGGCCGCGGCCTCGCGCCCGGCCGGCGTGTCCCGCTCCCCCAGCGACCGCGCCCCGAGCGCGCTGAGCGCCGCGAACGTGAAGATCCCGAAGGCGAGCGCGGGCGGCTTGTCGTCCTCGGTCTTGCCGATGCCGTAGTGCAGCGCGGCCAGACCGACCGCGACGCCGACGCCGGCCGCGAGAACGGAGAGCATGGTCGCGACGGTCTTGCTGATCCGCCGCCGGGACAGCCCGGCCGCCCGCGCCTCGGCGAAGACCGACTGACGCAGGCGCCGGTTCCAGCGGGCGGACTGCCCGGCGTCGCGAAACGTGAGCGCGGTGATCGGCACGACCCCGTCGACCGCGAGACCTTGGATGCGCTCGAGGACTTGCCGCTCGTAGGGCTTGAGCTCAGTTGATCTTGTAGAGAAGGAGGTGGCGGAGATCCCGGAGGGCGACGGCGAGGGAAGGTGCACCGTCGTCTGGAGCGGATCGGCGGCGGGCTGGCGCAGCTCGAAATGGCGCCGGGCGGCCAGGTCGAGCAGGGTCGACTCGGCCGCGTCCTCGGTCAGCGCCCAGCGGTTGACCAGCAGGCTGACCAGGGCCGGCGACTCCGGCCCGAGGTCCATCGTGGCGGGTGCGGCCGACGGCGACGCGGGGCGGGTGAGGACCCGGCAGAACGCGTACACCAGAAACCAGACACCGACGGCGGCGGACGCCACCAGCAGGTCGGCCATGGTCAGAAGCGGACCTGGACGGGACCGCGCTCGTCGCCCGCCACCTGGTAGAACTCGCGGGACCGGAAGCCGGTGACCGCGGCGATCAGGTTGGTGGGCACCGTCTGCACGGCGTTGTTGTAGGTCTGGACCGCGCTGTTGAAGAACTGCCGCGCGTACGCGATCTTGTCCTCGGTGTTGGCCAGCTCCGCCTGGAGCGCCGCGAAGTTCTGGTTGGCCTTGAGGTCGGGGTAGGCCTCGGCCACCGCGAAGAGCCGGCCGAGCGCCTGGGTGAGCGCGCCCTCGGCCTCGGCCCGTTCCACTACGCCCGCACCCTGGGCGGCCGACATCGCGTTGCCGCGGGCCGCGACCACGGCGTCGAGCGTGCCCCGCTCGTGCGCGGCGTACCCGCGGACGGTCTCGACCAGGTTCGGGATGAGGTCGTACCGGCGCTTGAGTTGCACGTCGATCTGAGCCCATGAGGCGTCCGCCTGGTTGCGCAGGCGGACGAGGCGGTTGAAGGTGGCCACCAGCACGGCGACCACGACGATGAGAAGGACGCAGATGATTCCACCGACGACGGCCGCAGCCGTGCCACCTGTCATGGCCCCGAAGATAGGGGTGCCGCGCTACTCGATCAATTAGCCGATCGTGCTCTGGCGGGCGATCAGCTTGTGTGCCGCTCGCAGCTCGACCCCGGGCACCGCGGACGGCGCGCCGATCCGCATGACCAGGCGGTCTACGGCCATCTGCGCTATCGCCTTCTTGTCCGGCTGGATCGTGCTGATCGTCGGCTGGCTGTACCGGCCGTCCTCGATGTCGTCGTAGCCGATGATCGCCACGTCCTCGGGCACCCGCAGCCCGCGGCCGAGGACGGTGTGGATCGCGCCGGAGGCGACCAGGTCGCTGTAGCAGAACACGGCGTCGGGCGGGTCGGCCCGGTCGAGCAGGGCGGCCATCGCGGTGGCGCCGTCGATCCGGTTGAACCGGGCGGTGCCGATGATCAGGGACTCGTCGACCGCGAGGCCGGCCGCCTCGTGCGCCGCCCGGAAGCCGCGGGTACGCAGCTGGGCGGCCTCGCCGGTGGGGTACGGCTGGTCGCCGATCGCGGCGATGCGGCGGCGGCCGATCTCGATCAGGTGCGACACCGCCTCGGTCGAGGCCGCGACATCGTCGATGCCCACGTGGTCGAACGTGCCGTCGGAGCGGCGCTCGCCCAGCACGACCAGGGGAAGGTCGGGATCGCGTACGGACAGATCCTCCTGAGCGAGTCCCAGCGGGCTGATGATCATGCCGTCGAAGAGGAAGCGGCGGGAGCCGCGCCCGATGAGCTCGCCCTCGTGCTCGCGGTCGCCGTCGGTCTGGTCGACCAGCACGTTGTAGCCGAGCTTGCGGGCCGCCGGGATGACCGCCTGGAGCAACTCGGCGAAGTACGGCGTGTCCAGGTAGGGCACCACGACGACGATCTGCCCGGAACGCCCGGTCGCGAGGTTGCGGGCGAGCACGTTGGGCCGGTAGCCCAGCTCGGCGATCGCGAGCTCGACCTTGGCCCGGGTGCTGTCGGTGACCTTGGCGTAGCCGTTGACCACGTTGGACACGGTCCGCGGCGACACACCGGCCAGCTCGGCAACATCACGCAGCGTAGTTTCTCGCACGAAACGCCTCCCCCATTTGTTGCTGCGATAACGAAAGTATTTCCACGACGTTGCCTCTTGCCAGAGCTGAACGGCCGAGGCATAGTCCTTTGCAGCGCTGCAAACGGAACTTACATCACACATCACCGACGAGTGGTGAGCTCCCCCTCCCCTCGGCATCCACCCAGATAGCGCGTCCTCCCCCGGTGCTGGCCTCACAGCCCGTGACTTTTGCTGCCCTCGGGAAGACGCGCCACCGGTAAGAGGAGGCCAGGAATGCGCTTCAAGAAGAGTCTTTCTGTGGTGGCCCCCGTCGTGCTCGCCCTCGGCCTGGCCGCCTGCGGCGGCGGGGACGACGACAGCGGTAGCGGCGGGACCGCGGCCAAGCCCACCAACTGCACCAACAAGATCGTTCACGAGGACGCCAAGCGGGTCCTGGTCTGGGCCTGGTACCCGAACATGGCCAAGGTCGTCGACAACTTCAACAACCAGCACACCGACGTCCAGGCCTGCTGGACCAACGCCGGCCAGGGCCAGCCCGAGTACGCGAAGTTCCAGACCGCGATCTCGGCCAAGAAGGGCGCGCCGGACGTGGTCATGCTCGAGGCCGACCAGCTCGTCGGCTTCGAGATCCAGGACGCGCTGGTCGACCTCGCCCCGTACGGCGCCGCCGACGTCAAGAAGAACTTCAGCGACGGCGCCTGGAAGGACGTCTCCCAGGGCGACAAGGTCTACGCGGCCCCGGTCGACGGCGGCCCGATGGCGCTGATCTACCGCACCGACGTGTTCCAGAAGTACGGGATCAAGGAACCCCCGAAGACCTGGGACGAGTACGCCGCGGACGCCAAGAAGGTCAAGGACGCGGGCGGCCCGGTCTTCGGCGACTTCGGCAGCAACGTGCCGGCCGTGACCACCGCCCTGATGATCCAGAAGGGCGCCGCGCCGTTCACCTACAACCTGGCCGACAAGCAGAACATCACCATCAAGGTCGACGACCAGGCGACCAAGGACGTGCTCGACTACTGGGGCAACCTGTCCAAGCAGGGCCTGGTCGGCAAGGAGGACCAGTTCACCACCGACTACATCGCCGGCATGGTGGGCGGCAAGTACGCCACCTACGTCTCGGCGGCGTGGGCGCCCGGCTACCTGACCGGCGCCGGGGTCGGCGCCGGCAAGGACAAGGGCAAGTTCGGGGTCGCGCCGCTGCCGCAGTGGGACGCGAACAGCCCGGTCTCGGTCAACTGGGGCGGCTCGGCGTTCGCGGTCACCTCGCAGGCCGCGGACAAGGCGGCCGCGGCCAAGGTCGCGCTCGGCCTCTATGCCGACGACGCGTCGCTGACCGACGGCTGGAAGACGCAGACGATCTTCCCGCTCAACCAGGGCGTGCTGAAGTCCGACGAGTTCCTGAACGCGAAGATCGACTTCTTCAACGGGCAGACCGTCAACAAGGACATCTACGTCCCGGCCGAGAACGCCTACCAGGGCGCCGTCTACAGCCCCTTCACCGTCTACTACTACGCCCAGCTCCAGGCTCAGATCGCGAAGATCAACAACGGCGGGACCACGGGCTCCCAGGCGGCGACCGACCTGCAGAACCAGCTGGTCCAGTACGCCAAGACGCAGGGCTTCACGGTTCAGTGATCGCCGGCCGGGCGGCCTCGGCCGCCCGGCCTCCTCCCCTGGAGTGCACCCCATGGCAGTCGAGACGCCGGTGAGCGCCGGCTCCTCCACGGTTACTCCCCTCGCCGAGCGCCGCGGCAAGAGACGTCGCGGCGGCGTGGGCTGGCTCTTCATCGCCCCGTTCCTGGTGATCTTTCTGGCGTTCCGGGTCGCGCCCCTGGCGTACGCGGGCTATCTGAGTCTTTGGACGAAGGGCCTGGCCACGGGCACCACCTTCGCCGGGATCGACAACTACACCCGGGCCTTCAGCGACCCGTCGTTCCGCAAGGGACTGTGGTTCGTGCTGCGGTTCAGCGTCGTCGTGATCCCGCTGCAGATCCTCGTGGCGCTCGTCGCGGCGCTGCTGCTCGACGAGATCACCGGGCGGCTGGCCAAGTTCGCCCGCCTCACGATCTTCTTGCCGTATGCGATCCCGGCCGTGCTCGGGGCGCTGATGTGGGGCTTCCTCTACTCCCCCAGCTTCGGCCCGATCGAGCAGATCGCCTCGTTCTTCGACGTGCGGGCGCCGTTCCTGCTCAGCCAGGGCAACGTCTTCTACGGACTGCTCAACGTGGTGACCTGGCAGTGGTCCGGTTACTACATGATCATCATCTACGCGGCGCTGAAGAGCATCGACTCGACGATCTACGAGGCGGCACGCATCGACGGCGCCTCCGGGCGGCAGATCGCGCAGCGGATCAAGGTGCCGATGGTCAGCTCGGCGCTCATCCTGATCCTGGTCTTCTCGCTGATCGGCACGCTCCAGTTCTTCAGCGAGCCGCAGATCCTGCGGCCGATCGCGAACGGCTCGATCACGCCGGACTTCACCCCGAACATCTACGCGTACGAGTTGGCCTTCAACTATGCGCAGTTCAACTACGCCTCGGCGATCTCGTTCGCGCTCGGTTTCGTGGTGTTCGTGGCCGTCGCCATCTTCATGATCGCCACCCGCAAGCGAGGGAGCCTCTTCACATGAAGCCCCGCCATTTGTGGGCGAAGCTCGCCCTGCTGGCCCTGGCCACCTACTTCCTCATCCCGGTCTGGTGGATCGCGGTCGCCAGCACCAAGAACGCCGAGGGCCTGTTCGCCGGCACCGGCTCGCTCTGGTTCCACGGCTTCCACCTCTTCGACAACCTGAAGAGCCTGTTCACCTACAACAACGGCGAGTACCTGCGCTGGCTCGGCAACTCGGCGCTGTACGCGTTCGCCGGCGGCATCGGATGCACGATCGTCTCGGTGCTGGCCGGCTACGGCTTCGCGAAGTTCGACTTCCGCGGCCGGAACATCGTGTTCGCCCTGGTGCTGGGCTCGGTGATGGTGCCGCTGACCGCGCTGGTCATCCCCACGTTCGTGCTGATGAGCAAGTTCGGGCTGGTCGACACCATCTGGGCGGTGATCCTGCCGTCCCTGCTCAGCCCCTTCGCCGTCTACCTCATGCGGGTGTACGCGGGGGCGTCCGTCCCCGATGAGCTGCTGGACGCCGCCCGGATCGACGGCGCCGGCGAGCTGCGCACGTTCTGGCGGGTGGCGTTGCCGATGATGCGCCCCGGCGTGGTCACCGTGCTGCTGCTGTCGGTCGTGGCGACCTGGAACAACTTCTTCCTGCCGCTGATGATGCTGTCGACCTCGCGGCTCTACCCGCTGACCGTCGGCATCAACCTGTGGCAGCAGCTCGCGAGCTCCAACAACGGCGGCGGCCAGTCGCTGTGGAACCTGATCATCATCGGCTCGCTCGTCTCGTTCGTACCGCTGATCATCGCCTTCCTGACGCTGCAGAAGTACTGGCAGGGCGGGTTGTCGGTGGGCAGCCTCAAGTGATCTCGGGAGTACCGTGCCGCACGCTTCGTTTCGCCTCGACCCCGCCTTCACCATCGCGCCGGTCTCCCGCCGCACCTTCGGCTCGTTCGTCGAGCACATGGGCCGCTGCGTCTACACCGGCATCTACGAGCCGTCCCACCCGACCGCCGACGCCGACGGGTTCCGGGAGGACGTGCTGGCGCTGACCCGGGAGCTGGGCGTGTCGCTCGTGCGCTACCCGGGCGGGAACTTCGTCTCCGGATACCGCTGGGAGGACGGCGTCGGCCCGGTCGCCGACCGTCCGGTCCGGCGCGACCTCGCCTGGCACAGCCTCGAGACGAACGAGGTGGGCATCGACGAGTTCATGCGCTGGGCGGGCAAGGCCGACGTCGAGGTCATGTACGCGCTCAACCTCGGGACCCGCGGCGTGCAGGAGGCGCTGGACGTCCACGAATACCTGAACCACCCGTCGGGGACGCGGCTGTCGGAGCAGCGTCGGGCTTTCGCCTCGGACAAGCCGTACGGGATCAGGATGTTCTGTCTCGGGAACGAGATGGACGGGCCCTGGCAGACCGGACACAAGACCGCGCACGAGTACGGGCGATTGGCGGCCGAGACGGCGCGGGCGCTCAAGGCGGCGGAGCCCGGCCTGGAGCTGATCGCCTGCGGGAGCTCGAACTCGTCGATGCCGACGTTCGCGGCGTGGGAGTCGGAGGTGCTCGAGCTGGCCTACGACCAGGTCGACTACATCTCGGCGCACGCCTACTACGAGGTGATCGACGGGGACGTGGGCAGCTTCCTGGCCTCGGCCGTCGACATGGACCATTTCGTGAACAGCGTGGTGGCGACGGCGGACAGCGTGGCCGCCCGGCTGAAGTCGCCGAAGCGGTTGCAGATCTCGTTCGACGAATGGAACGTGTGGTACATCCGGGAATTCGAGGCCAATCGGTCGTACGACGAATGGCCGATCGCGCCCCGGGTCATCGAGGATTCGTACAACGTCGCCGATGCGGTGGTGGTCGGGAGCTTGCTGATCTCGCTGTTGCGGCATTCTGATCGGGTCGCGGCCGCGTGTCAGGCGCAGCTGGTGAACGTGATCGCGCCGATTCGGACCGAGCCGGGTGGGCCGGCCTGGCGGCAGACGATCTTCCATCCGTTTGCGCTTACCTCGCGGCTCGCTCGCGGTTCCGTGCTGCGGGTCGAGGTGTCGTCGCCTTCTTACGAGACTGCGCGATTTGGGGCCGTGCCGGTCGTCGATGCCGTGGCGACGCATGATGCCGAGACCGGAGATATCACCATTTTTACGGTTAACCGGGATCAGTCTTCTTCTTGCGATTTGTCGGTTTCGCTGGAGGGGTCGTACGTCGTTGCCGAGTGCTGGACACTTTCGGACTCCGATCTGACCGCTACCAATACGGCCGAGGACCCGGACCGGGTGGTGCCCCGGGCCGGGTCGGCTTCGATTTCGGCGGAGGGGGCGCTTTCCGCGTCGTTGCCGCCGGTTTCGTGGAGCGCGATCCGGCTTTCGCCCGCCGCTGCCGTCGCCGTCAATTAGCCCGGCCGGCGCCGTCGCTTAGCCCGGCCGTCGCCTGGAACGGCCGTCGCCGTCGCTTAGCCCGGCCGTCGCTTAGCCCGGCCGTCGCTCAGCCCGGCCGTCGCTCAGCCCGGCCGTCGCTCAGCCCGGCCGTCGCCTGGAACGGCCGTCGCCTGGAACGGCCGTCGCTTAGAAGGTGATGGTCCAGCCCTCCTCGGCGGCCTGGTCGGCGGTGTAGGCGACGCCGTCGACCTTGAGGCCGCGGCCGTCGAGGACGGTGATCGTGCCGCCCCGGTTGCCGAGCGCGAACGGGGCGGCGACGCTCACCCTTCGCGCATCGCCGGCCGGGAGCTGCCCGTCGAGGTCGTGGCGGTTGCCGGCGCGGTCGAGGAGCTGCCAGCCGGTGAGGTCGATGCCGGCCGGGGACGCGTTGAGCAGGGTGACGGTCTCGGGCTCGGGGGCGGGACCGATCGGGTTCGCGAGGGCGGCAATGATGCGTACGACCGTCTGCTGATCTTGATCCTCTTCGGTGGGGATCGTGTGCCCGGTCGTGTCGTCGGTGTGGAACGACTGGGACTGGAAGGCGAGGAAGATCGCCACCCATTTGCCGTCCTGATAGTTCAGCAGGAGGCCGCCGTCCTGGAATATGCCGTCGTCGTCGGCGAAACGGCCGCTGTTGCCCTGATTCATATGGACGTCGTGGACGCCGTTCCCGGGCAGGAAATCGAACACCTTGTCCTTGGTGGTCGGCTCCGGCCCCCACGCCTGACCGAACACGAAGGCCCGCGCCTGCGGATCGCCGAGCGCGCGCTGAACGTAGTGGTCGAGGAAGTCGCCGAGGTCGTTCTCGGGGCCGGGCTCGGCGGTCGGCACCGGCCGCATGGCCTCGCGCGCGAAGAGATTGCCCCGGATGTAGTCGAGCGCCGCGCCGGCCCCGTCGCTGGTCAGCTCCGTGAACCCGTCGGGCAGCGCCGCGACGCGCTCGAGCAGCGGATGCTGAAAGTCGTCGACGGCGACGTAGAGAAGCTCGGGCGGCCGCTGCTGCGACCGCACATTGACCGCGGCCCGGTAATCGACCCCGGCGGCGCGCAGATGAATTTGATAGTGCGGCGTGTCGGCCGTCTCGATCCGGCGGTCGACAACGACGGCGCGGAGGACGCCATAGGGCTTGATCGGCATGGGCGCGATTAGAGCACCCATTTCGACGGGAGCTCAGTCAAAAGATCTACAAACGGCGCCGAGTTAATCCGATCTACGCGGCGAATTGGTTTCCACGGCCGCGGGCGGTCACCCGATCGGTCAGCTCTTGGTGCCCGCCGTTCGGCGCGTTGCAGTGCCCGCGCCCTTGCCGCACCCCGGGCCGTTGCCGCACCCCGCCGTCACCGCACCCACGCCGTCGCAGCGTCCCCGCCATCGCCACACCCGTGCCGTCACCGCGCCGCGCCGCCACCGCGCCCGAGGCGTTGCAGCGTCCCCGCCATCGCCGCACCCATGCAGTCACCGTCACCGTCACCGCGCCGCACCGCCACCGCGCCCGCACCGTCGCAGCGTCCCCGCGGTCGCCACACCCGGGCTGTCACCGTCACCGCGCCAGCGCCACCACCGCGCCCACGCCGTCGCATCGTCGGCGCCGTCGCATCGTCCGCGCCGTCGCATCGGGGCCACCCCGTCTCGGCGGGCTGCGCGCCGTCGCGGTCGGCTGTGGCCCCACCCTCTAACTGGGTGGGGCGAGTTTAGAGCCCAGCTACGACAATTTTCCGCGACTGTCCACAGGGCGCCGCCGATGAGTGCGGGGGGACTTCGCCGGGCGGGACGGTCAGTCCCAGACGGGCACCCACCATTGCCAGTCATGCGGGGCCGGGGGCCATTCGGGGTCGGGCCGCCAGCCAGGAGGAGGCGTCCAGCCGGTGGGTGCGGGCGGCCAGCCGGGTGGCGCGGCGAAGCGGATACCGGTGGGCGGCGGCGGGATCGGGCCGTGGTCACGGATCTCCGGCGGCGATGGCGCCACGGTCATCGGAACACCCGCGATCGGCCCGCTGGGGTCGCGCGACCCAAGCGACCCAAGCGACCCAAGCGACCCACGCAGGCCGGGTGGCGCGGGAACGACCGGCACGGACGGGCTCGGGCGATGGTCACGCGACCTCAGCGGCACGGGAACGGCCGTGACCGGGCCATGGTCACGCGACCCCGGCGGCAGGGGAACTGCCGGCACCGGGGCGATCTGCTCGGTTGCGGCGTCGGCGGGTCGCGTCGGCCGGGGCGGGATGGGCGGCGCGAGGAAGGGACGCGGGGCGGTGGACGGGCCCGGCGCGGAGACAAGGTCGGTCACGGTGACGGGGTCGGCCGCGACAAAGGGAGCGGTCAAGGGAGCAGTCAAGGGAGCGGTCAAAGGAGCGGTCAAAGGAGCGGTCAAAGGAGCGGTCAAAGGAGCGGCAAAGGAAGCCGTAGCGGAAGCGGACGGCGCGGACGAGGACGCGGACGCGAGCCAGCCGGGCGGCAGTTCGTGGGCGCGCAAGGCGTACAGGATGACGTCGGTCTTGAGCTGATTTCCGCGGATCAGCGCCCGAACCACCGTGGTGCGGCCCTGGGCGGCCAGATGCCTGATCACGGGGAGCAGGTCGCCGCTCGTTGTGGGGGTCACGAAGCCTATGCGGGCGCCGTCGAGGCGGACCTCGGCCGAAGGCTGGTCCGGCGACTCGTGCAACGTCGCGTGGGCCCAGCACTCGCCCTCGGGGCGCAGAAACGGCCGCAGCGTGTCCTGATGATGATCCTCGCCGGTCACCGGGATGGCGTTTCCGGTGGGGAGCAGGCGGTGCGGTCCGGCGGGCGGCGCGTTGACGGGCGTGAGCAGGTGCGGCTCGGCCAGGTCGAGGCGCACCGAGCCGCGGAGCGAGCGGTCGTCCCACACGCGGGCGGCCACCTGCGGCGACCAGCCCTGCGAGACCAGGAAGGTCAAGATCGGCGCATAGCGTACGGCCTCCGCGCGCGGAAGATAGCCGACCGGCCGGTCGCCTATGCGCACGCCGACCGCGTGCTGGTTGGCGGGCTCGGGCACGAGCGTGGCGACCGCGATGACCGCGGCGCCCTCGGGTTTGAAGTCGTTGCCGAGCACGTGGCGGATCGCGTCGGCGTGGTGCGATTCGCCGACGATGTCGGCGTGCGGGTATCCACGCTGGCCCCAGAGGTCCAAGGGAGTCGCCATCACCGGACCGTAGTGCCTCGCGCACGCGACGGGACTCGCCCTGACGGGTGACCCGGGCCAGCCGTCAGGGCGAGGAACTGAAGGGAGTCAGTGGACGGTGCGCAGGACGGTGTGGATCCAGGGGACGATGTTGTCGGTGCGGGCCGCGGTCTCGATCTGGGTGTGCGGGCAGCTCGGGCCGTTGCTCACCACGGCGACCAGCCGGGGCCATCGGTGTGACTGCTCGACGAAATAGGGGCCACCCGAGTCGTACGGGCATGGGGTCGTGTCCGGCGCCGGAGCGTAACCGTGCAGGCCCAGCACCGCGTCGCCCACCGTGACCACCGACAGTTGGCCCGTCCGCAGCTGCGTGGACGGCACCGGGTTCACGCTGGTCGTCGCGCCGTAGCCGGTCACCCGCAGGATCGCGCCGGTGGCCGGGGCGGTGCGGGACAGCGCGATCGGGCGGACGCCGAAGATCGGCGCCGAGAGCTCGGCCAGCGAGACGTCCGCGGTCGGGGACTGGCGGACGGCGATCACGGTGGCGGACCGGCCGCCCACCGTGGCCGTGGTCAGGTCGGCCACCGGACGGTCCACGCGCACGTTGTTGGCGTCGCGGAAGCAGTGGCCCGCGGTGATCAGCCAGCGCGCCGCGATCAGGGCGCCGGAGCAGGCGCTGTTGCGGCGCCCGCCGTCGGCGGTGGGGATGCCGGTCATGGTCAGCCGGACGGAGAACGTGTACTTGCCGTCCGGCACCGGTTCGCCGTTGGCGATGGCCCAGGCCGGAGTGCCGGCCCCGAGCACGATTCCGAGCGTTGCGGCAACGGCGAGCAGCCGTCGTGTCGATCGTGACATCGGCCCACCGTATCGATGGCTGGCAATCAACGCATGCCCAGCATCGCCTTCACGAGGTCCTGCAGCGGGGCCACCAGCTCGGCCTCGGTGGCCGAGGCGAGCGGCTCGACCGGGGTCGACGAGCGCAGCAGCGTGATGCCGATCGCGGCGGCCAGCACGATCTCGGCGCGCAGCAGGTGCCGGTCGGGCTCGCCGGCCAGGCCGGCCAGCTTGGCGGCCGACGAGCGCAGCACCGAGAGCCGGATCTGGTCGGCCCGCTCGTCGCCGGACGAGCGCAGCAGCAGGGCGAGCTGGGCGGCCATGCTGTCGGAGGAGGCCATCCCGGCGATGTGGCCGGCCATGGTCTCGGCGACCCGGTCGGCCGTCACCTCCCCGGTGGTACGCCGCAGGTCCTCCCCCGCCGTGGTGAGGCACGCCTCGAACAGGCCCTCCTTCGACGAGAAGTAGCGGCTGATCAGGGCGACGTTGACCCCGGCGTCCTCGGCGATGTCGCGGACGGTGGTCGCCGCGTACCCCTCCTCGGCGAAACGGCGCCGGGCCGCCTCGAGCAGCAGTCGCCGGGTCTTGGTCGCGTCGCGGCGTCGGGGAACGGTCACGCAGAGCAGCCTAGCCGATGTAAACGCCTGTTGACTTCGACGGGTCACGAAGACTACCGTGCCGAAGTCAGCAGACGTTTACTTACGGGGGATCCATGTCGTCCCAGCCCCGCACCGGTCGCGTGGTGCTCTTCCTCTCGCTCGGCGGCCTGGCCTTCGCCGTGCTCCAGTCGCTCGTCGCCCCGGCGCTGCCGGTGATCGGCAAGGACCTCGGCGCGTCCACCGAGGACATCAGCTGGGTGCTCACCGCGTACCTCCTGGCCGCCTCTGTTCTCACGCCGATCCTGGGCCGCCTGGGCGACATGATCGGCAAGCGCAAGGTCATGCTCGCGGTTTTGGTGATCCTGGCCGCCGGCACGCTGCTCGCCGCCCTCGCGCCGAGCCTGCCGGTGCTGATCGCGGCCCGCGCGTTGCAGGGCGCGGCCGGCGCGATCCTGCCGCTGTCGATCGGCATCGTCCGCGACGAGCTGCCCCGGGAACGCGTCGGCGTCGTGGTCGGCCTGCTCTCGGCGATCTTCGGCATCGGCGCCGGCCTCGGCATCGTGGCGGCCGGCCCGATCGTCGACCACCTCTCCTGGCACTGGCTGTTCTGGCTTCCGCTGGTGCTCATCGGGGTGGCGCTGGCCGGCGTGCTGGCGGGGGTTCCCGAGTCGCCGGTACGCGCGCCCGGCCGTCTCGACGTGCTCGGGGCGACCATCCTCTCGGTGTCGCTGGTCGGGTTGCTCCTGGCGATCAGCAAGGGCCGCGAGTGGGGCTGGGGCGACGCCAAGACCCTCACGCTGCTGATCATCGGCGCGATCGCCCTGGTCGTCTTCGTGCTCGTCGAGCTGCGGGTCAAGGAGCCGCTGATCGACATGCGGCTGATGGCGCTGCGCGGCGTGTGGACGACCAATATCGTGGGCCTGACCTTCGGCTTCGCGATGTTCGGCACGTTCCTGCTGATCCCGACCCTGCTCGAGCTGCCGGCGGTCACCGGCTACGGCTTCGGCAAGAGCGTCTCGCAGGCCGGCCTGTTCCTGCTGCCGACCACGCTCATGATGCTCGTCTTCGGCCCGCTGTCCGGGCTGCTCGAGCGGCGCTACGGCCCGAAGCTGCCGCTGTTCCTCGGCTCGGTCGCGGTCGTCGCCGCGTTCGCGCTGCCCGCGGTGATGCACGACCAGGTGTGGCACCTGCTGGTCTCGGGCTTCCTCACCGGCGCCGGCATCGGCCTGGTCTTCGCGGCCATGTCCAACGCGATCATCGAGACCGTCCCGGCCACCCACACCGGCGAGGCCACCAGCGTCAACGCGATCGTCCGCACGGTCGGCGGCAGCGTCGGCAGCGCGGTGGTGGCGGCCATCGTCGCCTCGGACCTGACCGCGCAGGGCGTTCCGGCCGACCACGCGTTCACCACCGGCTTCTGGGCCTGCGCCGGGGTGGCGGTCATCGCCGTGATCGCGTCGCTGGCGCTGCCGTCGGCCCGCAAGCGGCACGACCAGGCGGTGACGGCCGACGCTCTCCCGGCGGAACCGGTCGAGCTGCACCGGTAACGCCACAGGAATTCTGCAAGGAAACCTCCACCGTCGTGGTGCAGCCTGACCGGCGTCCGCACCACGACGGGGAGGCTTCACATGATCAGATCCAGGGTGGCAGGGATTCTCGCGGCGCTCGTGCTGAGCGCGGGAGTCGTCGTCGCACAGCCGCAGGCCGCGCTCGCCGCATGGTGCGGTTCGAAGTGCAACGGCAAGGACCCGATCGCCATGGGGTGCGCCGGCGATGCCACCAACGCCCGGAGCGTCTTCATCACGCGGAGCGGGGGGATCGTCATCGGCTACCTCGACCTGCGCTACAGCCCGTCCTGCCGGACCGCGTGGGCCCGCATCTCGATCTTCATGGACGACTACCCGAGGGTCAGCGGGGCACGGGCCGAGGTCACCCGGACCCGGGACCTGCTGCGCTACTCGTGCTCGGGTCTCACCTGGAGCGACAGCCTCAAGCGCTACACGTGCTACTCGCCGATGGTCGACGACGGCGGGTACGTGTCGTACGCGTACGGCGAGCTCCATTACAACAGCGAGTTCATCAATCCGAGCACGTCGACCTACTGACCGTCGCGGCCATTGACCGATGGGTGTACCGCCGTCAATATCTCTGTGTCCGGCGGGGGCGCGGGGACAGACGGGGGCGGTGGGTGGATCTTCGGTTGCTCGGGCCGGTGGAGATGTGGGGTCCGGCGGGACCGGTCGATCTGGGAACGCCCCGCCAGCGCAGCGTCCTGGCCGCGCTCGCCTGTGACCCCGGGCCGGTGCGCGCCGAGGTCCTGATCGACCGGGTCTGGGGCGATGAGCCGCCCGGCCAGGCGCGTGCCACGCTGCACTCGTACCTCGCCCGGCTCCGCAAGATCTTGGAAGCCGCCGGCGGCGTCCGGCTCGTCCGGCGCTCCGGCGGCTACCTGCTCGACGGCGATCCCGGCCTGGTCGACCTGCACCAGTTCCGCGCGCTGGTGGCCCGCGCCCGGGAGCAGACCGGCGACCAGACCGGCGAGCGCGCCGCGCTTCTGCGCCGGGCGCTCGAGCTGTGGCGCGGCGTCCCGCTGGCCGGCCTGCCCAGCCCCTGGGCCGCCGCCACCCGCGCCGCCCTGCGGGCCGAGCACCAGGAGGCGACGCTCGCCTGGGCCGAGGCGGAGCTGCGCCGGGGCAACGCCGCCGACACCGCCGGCCGGCTCACCGACCTGCTCAGCGCCGACCCGTACGCGGAACCGGTCGCCGCCATGCTCATGCGGGTCCACTTCGCCCTGGGCCGCACCGCGGAAGCCCTCGGCCTCTACGCCACGCTCCGGCAGCGGCTGGCCGACGATCTCGGCGCCGACCCGTCCCGCGAGCTCGCCGAGGCGTACCGGCTGATCCTGCGCGGCGAACCCGCGGCGCCGGCCCGCGGTCCCGCGCTGCTGCCGCCCGACGCGTACGGCTTCATCGGCCGCCGCGCCCAGCTCGACCGCCTCGGCGAGGTCCTGGACCGGGCCGCCCGCCAGCCGACCGCCGTGGCGCTGTGCCTGGTCACCGGGCCGCCCGGGGTCGGCAAGACCAGCCTCGCCGTGCACTGGGCGCACCGCGTCCGCGACCGCTTCCCCGACGGCCAGCTCTACCTCGACCTGCGCGGCTTCGGGCCGGGCTCGTCCGCGCTGACCACGGCCCAGGCCGTCCGCCGCTTCCTCGACGCGCTCGGCGTGCCGCCCCGCCGGATCCCCGCCGACGTGGACGCCCAGCTCGACCTCTACCGCAGCGAGCTGGCCGGCCGCCGGATGCTGGTGCTGCTCGACAACGTCCGCGACGCCGCCCAGGCCCGGCCGCTGCTGCCCGGCGCCCCGGGCACGCTCGCGGTGGTGACCAGCCGCAACCGGCTCACCGGGCTGATCGCGACCGGCGGGGCGCGCCCGGTCCACCTCGACGTGTTCAGCGAGGCGGAGAGCCACGAGTTCCTGCTCGGCCGGATCGACGACGGGCGGGCCGAGGACGACCCGGCCGCGATCGCCCGGCTGACCGTCCAGTGCGGACGGCTTCCGCTGGCGCTGGCCATGGTGGCGGCGCGGGCCCTCCAGCGCCCGGCGTTCTCGCTGGCCGAGCTGACCGACGATCTCGCCCGGCCGGGCGGGCGGCTCGACGCGCTCGGCGGCGACGACCTCGCGACCGATCTGCGGTCGGTGTTCGCCCGGTCGTACGCGGCGCTCGACCCCGCCGCGGCGCGGATGTTCACGCTGCTCGGCGCCTGGCGCGAGCCGGAGGTCACGGTGGCGCTCGCCGCCAGCCTGGCCGCCGGGTCGCCGGCCGAGGCGCGGCGCACGCTGGCCCGGCTCGCCGAGGCCCACCTGGTGACCGAGCGGCCGGCGGACCGGTACGGCGTGCACGACCTGCTGCTGGAGTACGCCGGCGAGCTCGGCGACGACCCCGGCGCCGTACGCCGTGGTCTCCTGCACCTGCTGCACACCGCGCACGCGGCCGACGCCGCGCTGATCGACCACCGGGACATCGAGCCGCTCGACCCGCCCGCCGGGGTGGTGGTCGGATCGTTCGCGACGATCGACGAGGCGTTCGCGTGGTTCGGGCGCGAGCTCGGCCCGCTGACCGCCGCGCTCGAGCGGGCCGGACGGGAGCCGGACCTCACCGCGTACGTGCCGAGGCTCGCCGACGTCATGACCACCTACCTGTACCGGAGTGGCTACTGGACCGAGCAGGCCGCCGTGCAGGAGGCGGCGCTGCGGGCCGCGCGGGAGCTCGGCGACGACGCGCGCGCCGCCCACGCGCATCTGGCCTCCGGGAACGCGCTGACCCCGGTCGGCCGGCACGACGAGGCCGAGGCGCACTACGAGTGGGCGATCGACCTGTTCGCCGAGGTCGGCAACCGGCACGAGGAGGCCCGGGCGAACCGGCACCTGGCCTGGCTGCACGAGCGCCGGCACCAGTACGCCGAGGCGCTGCCGCACGCGCGGCGGGCGCTGGAACTGGCCGCCGAGACCGGGGTCAGCCAGGCGCACGCCGACGCGCTCAACTCGGTCGGCTGGTACTCGACGCTGCTCGGCCGGCACGACGAGGCGGTCGAGCACTGCCGGCGCTCGCTCGACATGCACCGCCGGATGGGCAACCGGTCGGGCGAGGCGAACGCCCTCGACAGCATCGGATACGCCTGGTACCGGCGGGGAAACTTCGCCGAGGCGGTCCGCAACTACGAAAAGGCGATCGATCTCTTCCGTACGGTCGGAGCCCGCGCCGACGAGGCCGAGGCGCTCGACCATCTGGGCGACGCCCACGCCGCGCTCGGGGCGACCGCCCGCGCCCGCGTCGCGTGGACCGGCGCGCTGGCCATCCTGGAGCCGCTCGGTTTCGAGGACGCGGCGCCGATCCGGGACAAGCTCGACGCCGTACGGTGAAACGCATGAAGATCGTGATCCTGGACGACTACCAGCGGGTCGCCCGGTCGTACGGCCCGTTCGACACCCTCGGCGCCGACGTCGAGGTGCGGCACGAGCACCTCGGCGACCCGGTCCCGGCCCTGCGCGGCGCCGACGTCGTGGTGGCCATGCGCGAGCGGACGCCGTTCCCGGCCGCGATCTTCGACCGGCTCCCGCACCTGCGGCTGCTGGTGACGACGGGCATGGCCAACGCGTCGATCGATCTCGGGGCGGCGGCCGCGCACGGTGTGACGGTCTGCGGCACCGAGTCCGGCGCGGCCACCGGCACCGCCGAGCTGACCTGGGCGCTCATCCTGGCCTGCCGCCGGCACGTGGTGGCCGAGGACCGGGCGCTGCGGGACGGACGCTGGCAGACCACGGTCGGCGCCGATCTGGCCGGTACGACGCTCGGCGTCCTCGGGCTGGGCCGGCTCGGCCGCCAGGTCGCGACGATCGGCCGCGCCTTCGGCATGCGGGTGATCGCCTGGAGCCAGAACCTCGACGCCCCGGAGCGGGTGAGCAAGGAGGAGCTCTTCGCCACCAGCGACGTGCTCACCATCCACCTCAAACTCAGCGACCGGACGGCCGGTCTCGTCGGCGCCGGCGAGCTGGCGCTCATGAAACCGTCCGCCATCCTGGTCAACACGTCGCGGGGGCCGATCGTCGACCAGGCCGCCCTGGTCGCGGCCCTGACCACGGGGAAGATCGCCGGGGCCGGCCTCGACGTGTACGACGTGGAGCCGCTGCCGGCCGGGAACCCGCTGCGCGGCGCCCCGAACACGGTCCTGCTCCCCCACCTCGGCTACGTCACCGAGGCCGGGCTGCGCACGATGTACCGGCAGGTCGTCGAGGACATCGCGGCGTGGCGGGCGGGCGCGCCGCTGCGGCTCCTGACGCCATCCTGACTTTTGGGTTCACCGCGCCCGCAACTAGGCGCTACATGGGGTGATGGAAACCCGTATCGACGACGACCGGGCGATCGTCCTGGCCGACCTTCCGGCCGGCCCCGCCCGCGATCTCGCGGCCAAGGCGAACCGGCCCCGCGGACCGGGCGACGCCACCCTGCGCACCCAGGCCGAGTTCACGGCGCTGCTCGCCCAGCCCGGGGCCGAGCCGCTGGCCGCCGTCTTCAAGAAGGCCTCGATCGGCCGCGAGGAGTTCTTCGCCCTGCCGACGTACCAGGTGGCCATCACCGACTGGCCGCCGGCCGACATGAAGCCCGAGGTGCCGGTCGAGTCCAGCGGCAACGCGCGCGTCGCCCTCTGGCGCGCCGACCCGGCCGACCAGCGGCCGATCCCGCCGCCCGACCAGGCCGGCGTGCTCTACACGAGCACCACGTTCTCGCTGGTCAACAGCGGCAACCGGACGAAGTACGCGCCCAAACGCTCGTGGAAGGTGGACGTCGACCCCGGGGACGACGACGACCGGATCGTCGGGATGTCCCGGCTCAACCTCAAGTCCATGTACAACGACCCGGCCCAGATGCGCGAGGCGATCGCCTGGGCGCTGTTCCGCAAGATCGGCATCCCGGCCGCCCGGCACACCTACGCCCGGGTCGCGATCAACGGCGCGTACCAGGGCCTCTACTCGCTCATCGAGCAGGTGGACCGGGGCTTCCTCAAGGAGCGGTTCGGCGCGAACAACCACGGCAACCTCTACAAGGCCTACTGCGGCGACGTCGGCTGCGCGACCCTCGAGCACCGCGCCGGCCGGGACGGCGACGACGGCGGCAAGCAGTACTTCACCCGCCACGACGACCCCGATCTGACCTACCGGCTCAAGACCAACGAGGACGACCAGGACCTCAACACCTACGACGATCTCGCCGACCTGATCCGGGCCCTGCACGGCGGCTCGATGGCGGAGATCCAGGACCTCTTCGACGTACGGGGTTTCCTGCGCTGGGCGGGCCTCAACGTGCTGCTCGGGAGCTGGGACAACTACTTCGCCACCCCGGCCAACTACTACCTCTACAACGCGGGAAAGTCCGGTTCGCCGAAGGACTTCCTGGACAAGCCGTACTTCACCTTCATCCCGTGGGACTACGACAACTGCCTCGGCATCGACTACTTCGGGACCGCCTGGCAGTACACCGACCTGCTCGACTGGCCGGCCAACACGAAGGCGTACCACCAGGGGAAGGGTTTGTCCCGCATTCCGCTGGTGACCAAGCTGCTGGCCGATCACGACTGCGCGCAGTACTACCTCGACCACATCGACCATCTGCTGGCGACCGACTTCACGCCGGCCGCGCTGACCGATCGCATGAACGCGCTCTGGCCGCGGGTGGTGCCCTCGGCGTACTTCGAGGCCGGTCTCCCGAACTCGGCGCCGTTCACCGGCCGGCAGTTCACCAACGACGAGGTCTACCGGGCCGGCCACGAGCAGCAGGAGCTCCGGCACGCCAACGAGTTCGTGCTCGGCATCTACCACTACGCCCGGATGCGCTGCGACAGCGCGCACGAGCAACTGGCCGCGCTGCGCAAGACGTTCCCGGCGGGCGCGAGCGGCGCGACCTTCTGATGAGACTGATCAGCCAAACCCGCATCCGCGGCCTCCTGCCGGCCGGCAGCCCCGGCCGGCTGGAGGCCAGCGGGGTGATCGCGGTCGACGACTACTACCTGGTCATCTTCGACAACCTGCGGATGGTCGCCCGGATCGCCGCCGGCCCGCTGGCGCCGTCCGACCTGGTGTCGACCGCGACCGGCCCGTCCGACGGCTACGAGGACATCGCCCGCGACCCGCTCACCGGCCACCTCTACCTGCTGGTCGAGTCGGCGCCGCGCGACGGCGGCTTCCAGGCGCGGGTCGAGGAATACGACGAGAAGCTGGTCTTCGTCGACGCGGCCTGGCTCGAGTACCCGATCGCCCGCCCGAACAAGGGCATGGAGGGCCTCGAGGTGGTACGCGTCGGCGACATCCCGTACCTGCTGGCGCTGCACGAGGACGAGGGCCTCCTGGTCTTCCGCCGCGGCCGCCACCACTGGCATCCCGAGGCGAAGGTCGCCCTGCCGGCCGGCACCGGCCTGGCCGACTACGCCGCCCTCTCCCTCGCCGGCCGCCGCCTGGCCATCGTCTCCCAGCAGTCCGGCGCCCTGTGGGTGGGCGACCTCGACCCGGCGACCTGGACCGCCGGCCCGGGCCGCACCGACCGTTTCCCGCCCGGTTACTGCACGGTCGAGGGCGTGGCCTGGCTCGCCCCCGACCGCATCGTGACCGTCTCCGACCGGGCGAAGCGCGACAGCCAGCCCGCCTCCTGCCGGGTCGAGGAGGAGTCGCTGCACGTCTTCGAGATACCGGGCTGACCGGAGCGCCGCCCGTCCTTCCGGCTGACCTCGGCCCGGTTCGCCGGCCTCGCCCGGGGGCCGATCGGCCACACCCGCGTGGGTTGTCACGCTCGCCGCCGCCGTGCTGCTGATCGCGGCGGTGCCGGCGATCGCCGGCCTCGGCCTCGTCCTCGTCCTCGTCCTCGTCCTCGTCCTCGGCCTGATCTTCGTTGAGCCGAGGTGCTGGGCGTCCTGCTGCTGCTCGGCGTCGCGTTCCTGCCGCGGCCGCGGCTCGGCCGGCTGGCGGAGGTGGTCAAGCAGGGCCGGACCGTCGAGCGGGACGCCGCGCCCGAGCTGTTCGCGCCGGCCGGCCATCGGCGCTCGTCCGGGGTCAATCAGCGCGACTCGCAGCGCGCCGAATACCTCGCCGACGAACTGGACGCCCGGGCCGGCGGGACGGAGGCGGCCATCCGGACGGTCGACCATCTGCTGATCGGCGCCGCCCTCGGCACCGTCATCCGGCGGGCGGCCCGGCCCGGGAACGGCGCGGCGGCCTGGCGCGAGGCGATGGTCCCGGCGCGAGACAGCGGTGCCGGCGCGAGACAGCGGTCCCGACGCGAGACAGCGGCCGCGGCGCGCGACAGCGGTCCCGGCGCGAAAAGCGGCCGCGGCGCGAGACAGCGGTCCCGGCGCGCGACAGCGGTCCCGGCGCGAAACGACGGCCCCGGCGCGGGACGGTCAGCGGCCGACGCCGGCCTGATGCGGCGGCTCAGCCGGCACACATCGGTGTCGCTGTGCGCGTCGCACCCGCCGGCCGGCCCGCGCGGCGGGATGCTCGCGCAGCCGCCGGTCCGGCCGGCGGCCGCGCGTATAGGTAAGCAGAGCGTCCGACCCCGGTCCCCGCGCCTTGGTGCTGCTGAGCGACGGGGCGTCGGCGCGGATCGACGCCGAGCTGGCCGGCTACTCGGAGCGGGTGCGGCGGGTGCTCGCCGACAACACGGAAGCGCCGGCCCCGGGGTGGTCCCGGGACGGCGCTGAACGCGTACGTCAGGCGGCTATGAGCTCTTTCTCCTCGGTTTCCGCCGCATCGCCGGCCAGGTGCTTGGTCAGGCCCTCGCCCTCGACGTCGACGTTCGGGAGCACGCGGTCGAGCGCGCGCGGCAGCCACCAGGCGGCCTTGCCGAAGAGCGACAGCACGGCGGGGACGATCGTCATGCGCACGAGGAAGGCGTCGACCGCCACGCCGAACGCCAGCGCGAAGCCCAGGGTCTTGATGATGGTGTCGTCGGCCAGGATGAAGCCGGCGAAGACGCTCATCATGATCAGGGCCGCGGCCGTGACCACCCGGGCGCCGTGCTTCATGCCGCTGATCACCGCCTCGTCCGGGCCCGCGCCGTGCACGAACTCCTCGCGGGTGCGGGTGACCAGGAAGACCTCGTAGTCCATGGCCAGGCCGAACAGGATGCCGATCAGGAAGATCGGCATGAGGCTGATGATCGGGCCGGTCGAGTCGACGCCGATCAGGCTCGCCAGGTGACCCTGCTGGAAGACGAAGACCACGGCGCCGAACGTCGCGCCGACCGAGAGCAGGAACCCGAGCGTCGCCTTGAGCGGCACCAGGACGCTGCGGAACACCAGCATCAGGAGCACAAAGGCAAGACCGACCACGATCAGGAGGTACGGGACCAGAGCCTTCGTGATCTTGTCGGTGACATCGATGTTGATCGCCGTCGTGCCCGTCACCGCGAGCGCGGCGCCGTCGACGTCGGGCAGGTCGCGGATGGCCGCGACCAGGTCTTGGGTGGCCCCCGCCGTGGCGCCGCTGCCCGGGATGACGGTGAGCAGCGCGGTGTCGCCGGCCTTGTTCATGGTCGGCGGCGTGACCAGCACGACGTCGTTCAGACCGGAGATGGTCTTCTGCGCGGCGGCCGCGGCGGCCGCGGTGGTGTGCTCGGCGATCACGATGAGCGGCCCGTTGAAGCCGGCGCCGAACCCCTCGGCGAGCTGATCGTAGGCCTTGCGCTGGGTCGAGGCCGGCGACGCGGTGCTGTCGTCGGGCAGCGCCAGGTGCAGGTCGAGGGCGGGGAGGGCGGCCACCGTGATCACGCCGAGCGCGAGCACGAGGGCGACGACCCGGTTCTTGAGCACGAGCCGGACCCAGCGCTCGCCGAACGGCATCTTGCCGTTGCCCGGCCGAATCGCCGCGCGGTCCTTCTTGGCGAGCACCTTCTTGCCGGCGAAGCCGAGCAGCGCCGGGGTCAGCGTGAGCGTGATGACCACGGCCATCGCCACGGTGAACGCGGCGGCCAGGCCCATCGCCGACAGGAACGGGATGCCGGTGACGCTCAGCGCGGCGAGCGCGATGATCACGGTGAGGCCGGCGAAGACCACGGCCGAGCCGGCGGTGCCGGTGGCGCGGCCCGCGGCCTCCTCGCCCGCGCGGCCCTGGGCGAGCTCGTGGCGGAAGCGGGAGACGATGAACAGCGCGTAGTCGATGCCGACCGCGAGGCCGAGCATGGTGGCCAGGGCCGAGGTCGACGACGAGAGGTCGAAGAAGCCGGTGGCGATCTGGATGCCGGTCATGCCGAGCCCGACGCCGATGATCGCGGTGAGCAGCGGCAGCCCGGCCGCGACCAGCGCGCCGAACGTGATGACCAGCACGAACGCGGCGATGATGACGCCGAGCGCCTCGCTCGAGTGGCCGCCCTCCTGGGTGGCGACCATCTCGCCGGAGTACTCGACGCCGAGGCCGGCCGTCTTGGCCTCGTCCCCCGCCGCGAACAGCGCGTCGCGGGCGGCCGTGGTCACGTCACCGGCGGCGACACCGTAGTTGACCGTCGCGTACGCCGTCCGGAGGTCCTGCGAGATCGTCTTCGCGGTGAAGGGGTCGGCGACGGAGGTGACCTGCGGGGCCTTCTCCAGCGCGGCGACCGCCTTCTCGATCGCGGCCTTCTGCTCGGCGCCGGTCAGCTTCGCGTCGCCCCCGGCGGTGAAGACGACCTTGGCTTCCGCGCCCCCGGACCCGGCGCCGAACTTCTCCGCCATCACGTCGAGCGCGCGGGACGACTCCGTTCCCGGGATCGAGAACGCGTCGCTGGTGGGGCCGCTCAGCGTGGCCGCGCCCACCCCGAACAGGACGAGCACCGCCACCCACAGCAGGCCCACCAGCTTGCGCCGGCGGAACGAGAACCGGCCGAGCCGGTACAACAAGGTCGCCACGAAGTCTCCCCCTCTTACGTGCTAGGCGTCTTACGTTTCGGCACGGCAACCGTAGAGCTGAGCCTTACCGATCGGCTAGCTTTCTACTAGCCAAGCGGTAAGGCTCACACTTGCCCATCGGCTAGTTTTTTCGCACGTGTGTCGATACGATGAAGGGCGTGACGCAGGGTGCCGGGGTGCGACCGCGCGGCGCCGGCCGGGCCGCGCTGCACGAGGCCGCGTTGCGCTTGTTCGCCCGCGACGGCGTGGAGGGCACGTCGTTGCAGGCGATAGCCGACGACATGGGCGTCACCAAGGCCGCGGTGTACTACCACTACCGCAGCAAGGACGACCTGGTGCTGGGCGTCCTGGCGCCGCTGTTCACGTCGCTGGACGACATCCTCGACCGCGCCGCCGCCCAGCGTTCCCGCGCCGCCCGCCTGGACGAGTTCGTGACCGGCATGGTCAACCTGATCGTCGACAACCACTCCCGTTTCGCGGTCCTGATCGGGGATCCGTACGTGGCCCGCCTGATGGAGTCCCACCACGATTTGGTGGGCTGGTGGAACCGCATCGTCGACGAGATCCTGGGCCCCAAATCGGACCCCCTGACGCAGACCGCCTTGATGGTCTTCTTGAGCGGCATGACGGCGCCGTTGACGACACCGAGCGAGGCCGCCCCCGACACCGAAACCCAGCGCGCCCATCTGCTGGAGTGCGGCCGCCGCATCCTGGCCATCCGCCGGCGGCCCGCCTAGCACCGCTTCCACACCTTTCCGGCGCCGCCGCTTCCGTCGCGCCGCCGCCCTCCCCGTGCCCGCACCGCCGGCCTCCCCGCGCCGCCGGCCTCCCCGCACCGCCGGCCTCCCCCGCACCGCCGGCCTCCCCGCACCGCCGGCCTCCCCGCACCGCCGGCCTCCCCGCACCGCCGATCTCCCCGCGCCGGCCGGTGTCGCCCGCACGCACAAAAAGGTCCGACCGGTCGTATGGTCTTGCCGGACGAATCAGCTCCCGACCGGTCATCGGAGCTGCTTGGCCGCCTAGAGTGCACCTTGCCGGTCGGACGGTTGGGCCGGGCGCACGGTTGGGCCGGGCGCGCGGTTGGGCCGGGCGCGCGGTTGGGCCGGGCGCGCGGTTGGGCCGGGCGCACGGTTAGGGCAGGGCGCACGGTTAGGGCAGGGCGCACGGCTAGGCAAAGCGCGGTTAGGCGGGCCGAGCGGTTGGACCGGCGCGGTTAAGCGGGCCACGCGGTTGGACCGGCGCGGTTAAGCGGGCCACGCGGCTGGACCGGCGCGGTTAAGCGGGCCACGCGGCTGGGCAGGCGCGGTCAGGCAAGACGCGCGGTCAGGCGCGGTCAGGCAAGACGCGCGGTCAGGCAAGGCGCACGGGGTCGAGCGGAGCTCGCAGGCCGGGCAAGGCGCTGACCTGCAGCATGTTAGCGATAACAATCGCTCCCGTCGAGTGGCGTTGACACCTGTGTTGTTAGCGATAACAATGCTGAAACGCCCCCTCAACGTGGAGGTATCCCCCCATGCCCGTTGACCTCTCCGTGGCCTGCGTGGTCGGTGTCGATTACGGCACCCTCTCCGGCCGCGCGGTCGTCGTTCGCGTCGCGGACGGCGCGGAGCTCGGCTCCGCGGTGCACGACTATCGCCATGCCGTCCTCACCGAGTCGCTGCCCGACGGCACCCCGCTCGGCCACGACTGGGCCCTGCAGGTGCCGAGCGACTACACAGACGTTCTCAAGCACGCCGTGCCCGCGGCGATCAGGGCCGCCGGCATCGACCCGGCGCACGTGATCGGCGTCGGCACCGACTTCACCGCCTGCACGATGGTGCCGACGCTCGCCGACGGCACGCCGCTCAGCGAGCTGGACGAGTGGCGGGGACGTCCCCACGCGTACGTCAAACTCTGGAAGCACCATGCCGCCCAAGCGCAAGCGGATCGCATCAATGAGCTCGCGGCGAAGCGCGGCGAATCCTGGCTGCCGCGCTACGGCGGGCTGATCTCGTCGGAGTGGGAGTTCGCCAAGGGACTCCAGCTGCTGGAGGAGGACCCCGAGGCGTACGCGGCGACGCAGCGCTGGGTCGAGGCCGCCGACTGGATCGTCTGGCAGCTGACCGGCACGTACGTGCGCAACGCCTGCACCGCCGGCTACAAGGGCATCCTCCAGGACGGCGCCTACCCGTCCCGGGAGTTCCTCGCCGCGCTGAACCCGGCGTTCGCGGACTTCGTGGCCGAGAAGATCGAGCAGCCGATCGGTCAGCTGGGCGCCACGGCCGGCACGCTCACCGCCGAGGCCGCCGCCTGGACGGGACTGCCCGAGGGCATCGCGGTCGCGGTCGGCAACGTCGACGCGCACGTCACGTCGGCCGCGGCGCAGGCGCTCGAGCCGGGCCAGATGGTGGCGATCATGGGCACGTCCACCTGCCACGTCATGAACGGCGATGAGATCCGCGAGGTCCCGGGCATGTGCGGGGTCGTCGACGGCGGCATCGTGGCCGGCCTCTGGGGATACGAGGCGGGGCAGAGCGGCGTCGGCGACATCTTCGGCCACTACGTCGACAACCTGGGCGCCGAGTGGACGCACGAGCGGCTCACCGAGCTGGCCATCGGCCAGACGCCGGGGCAGCACGGGCTGATCGCGCTCGACTGGCACAACGGCAACCGGTCGGTGCTGGTCGACCACGAGCTCTCCGGCCTGCTGGTCGGCGAGACGCTCGCGACCCGGCCCGAGGACGTCTACCGCGCGCTGATCGAGGCCACCGCCTTCGGCACCCGCAAGATCGTCGAGACGTTCACGGCGGCGGGCGTGCCGGTGCGGGAGTTCATCGCGGCCGGCGGCCTGCTCAAGAACAAGCTGCTCATGCAGATCTACGCGGACGTGCTGAACATGCCGCTCTCGGTGATCGGCTCGGATCAGGGACCGGCGCTCGGCTCGGCGATCCACGCGGCCGCGGCGGCAAAGGCCTATCCGTCCGTACGCGCGGCGGCCGCGGCCATGGGAAGCGTCCAGCGGGACGTCTACCGGCCGTCGGCCGAGGCCGCGGCGATCTACGACGAGATCTACGCCGAGTACTCGACGCTGCACGACTACTTCGGGCGGGGCGCCAACCGGGTCATGCGCAAGTTGCGGGCCATCCAGCGGAAGGCGACCGCGTGAGCGTCCTGTTCGACGTCAAGCGGATGGTCGCCGACCTGCACGCGGAACTGACCCGGAACGACCTCGTCGTGTGGACGGCGGGCAACGTGTCGGCCCGCGTCCCGGGCGAGGACCTGCTCGTGATCAAGCCGTCCGGCGTCGCCTACGACGAGATCACGGCGGACGCGATGGTGGTGACGGACCTCGACGGCAACCTGGTCGAGGGCGAGCACCGGCCGTCGTCGGACACGGCCGCGCACGCGTACGTCTACCGGCACATGCCGCACGTGCAGGGCGTGGTGCACACCCATTCCACGTACGCGACGGCGTGGGCCGCGCGCGGCGAGCCCATCCCGTGCGTGCTCACCATGATCGCCGACGAGTTCGGCGGCGACATTCCCGTCGGGCCGTTCGCTCTGATCGGCGACGACTCCATCGGCCGGGGCATCGTCGAAACGCTTCAAAAGCACCGCTCCCCCGCCGTGCTCATGCGCAACCACGGCGTCTTCACCATCGGCCGGTCCGCGCGCGACGCGGTCAAGGCGGCCGTGATGTGCGAGGACGTCGCCCGCACCGTGCACATCGCCCGGCAGCTCGGCGAGCCGGTCCCGATCCCGCAGGCCGACATCGACTCCCTTTTCGCCCGCTATCAGAACGTCTACGGACAGGAGCCCGTCGCATGAAGCCCCAAATCTGGTTCCTGACCGGCAGCCAGCACCTCTACGGCCCGGAGACCCTCGACCAGGTCGCCGCGCAGTCGGCCGAGATCCAGCAGCTGCTCGTCGGCGCCGGGGTGAGCGCCGAGATCGTCGGGAAGCCCGTGCTGACCGACTCGGGCGCGATCCGGCAGACCATGCTCGAAGCCAACGCCGACCCGTCGGTGCTGGGCGTGATCGCGTGGATGCACACGTTCTCGCCGGCCAAGATGTGGATCACCGGGCTGGACGCGCTGCGCAAGCCGCTGCTGCACCTGCACACCCAGCACAACCAGTCGCTGCCGTGGGCGACGATCGACATGGACTTCATGAACCTCAACCAGGCGGCGCACGGCGACCGCGAGTTCGGGTTCATCCAGACGCGTCTCGGGGTGCCGCGCAAGACGGTGGCCGGGCACGCGGCCGACCCGGTGGTGGCGGAGCGCATCGACGCCTGGATCCGGGCGGCGGCGGGATATCAGCACCTGCGCACGCTGCGGCTGGCCCGGTTCGGCGACAACATGCGGGACGTGGCCGTCACCGAGGGCGACAAGGTCGAGGCCGAGCTGCGCTTCGGCGTCTCGGTCAACACGTACGGCGTCAATGATCTCGTTGAAGTGGTGGACGCCGTCTTGCCGGCCGACGTCGATGCGCTCGTCGCGGAGTACTCCGACATTTACGATTTGTCGCCTTCGTTGCGTAAGGATGGCGAGCGGCACTCGTCCCTGCGGTATGCCGCGCAGATCGAGGTCGGACTGCGCCGCTTCCTGACCGACGGCGGGTTCGGGGCGTTCACCACGAACTTCGAGGACCTCGGCGGGCTGCGGCAGCTTCCCGGCCTCGCCGTGCAGCGGCTGATGGCCGACGGCTACGGCTTCGGCGGCGAGGGCGACTGGAAGACATCGGCGCTGCTGGCGGCCGTGAAGGCGATGGGCGCCGGGACCGGCAAGGGCACGTCCTTCATGGAGGACTACACCTACCATTTCGGCCCCGGCGAGCCGAAGATCCTCGGCGCGCACATGCTCGAGGTCTGCCCGAGCATCGCCGCCGAGCGCCCGCGCTGCGAGATCCACCCGCTCGGCATCGGCGGCCGCGAGGACCCGGTGCGGCTGGTCTTCGACGCGACCCCCGGGCCCGGCGTGGTGATCGGCCTGGCCGACATGGGCGACCGGTTCCGCTTGGTGGCCAACACCATTGAGGTGGTACGCCCGGACGAGCCACTCCCGAGCCTGCCGGTGGCCCGTGCGGTGTGGAAGCCGGCGCCGTCCCTGTCGACGTCGGCCGAGTGCTGGCTCACCGCCGGCGGCCCGCACCACACGGTGATGACCCAGGCGGTGGGCGCCGAGACGCTGCGCGACTTCGCCGACATGGTCCGGACGGAGCTGCTGGTCATCGACGAGAAGACCACGCCCTACGACTTCGCCGACCGTGTCCGCTGGAACCAGGCGTACTACCGCCTGGCCCGCCCGATGTAGCCGGCCGGGGGGGGGGGGGGGGGGGGGTGGGGGGGGGGGGGGTTTTCCCCCGTTTTCTCTCCGCCCCCCCCCCCCCCCGCCCAACAACAACCCCCCCCCCCCCCCCTCCCACCCCCTTCCCAGCAGAAACAGGCCCCCCCCCCCCCTGCCCCCCCAAAGTCACCCGCCCGCCCCCTCCCCCCCCCCCCCCACCCCGCCCCCGGCTTTCCACGGGTGCTTCCCGGCGCCACGTCGCCCGGCGATCGGCTCAGCGCGCCTCCCGCCCGGGCCGCGAGCATCCGCAGGAGACCCTTCGTGCCGACGAGGGCGCGCAAGTTCGACGGGTTGAAGAACTCGGGAATCGGCACGGTCCCGGTCAGGACGCCGAGGAATCTCGTTGTCTGGGCCGGGCTTTCGGCCACCGCTGGGAACAGGATCTCGTTCGCCGGGTCGGGGCGGAACGACGCCAGGCGGGCGGTCAGGTCGTACATCGGGCGACGGGCCCGGTCGCGCTCGCGGTGGAATTCGCGGAACGCCCTCGTGGTGCCGGCGACGACGGCGGTGGCCAGGGCGTCGGCGTCGCGCAGGGCGTTGCCGATGCCCTGGCCCGTTATCGGGTCCATGACCAGTCCCGCGTCGCCGGCCAGGGCCCAACCCGGACCGTGCGGGCGGCGCATCACGGCCGGGAGGTCGGTGGTGGCTCGGACGTGCTCGACCAGGGTGGCGGCGGCCAGGCGTTCGCCCAGGTCGGCCACGTCGGCGGCGGCCGCTCGGAGGTCCCGGCGGAACCGGTCGAAATCGGCGCGGGGCATCCCGGCGTACAGGATGGTCCGCCCCTCGTCGGTCGGCCAGAGACCGAGCACGCGGCCGGGACGCGTGTAGACCTCGCCGCCCTTGACCGGGAGGCCCTCGAAATAGGCGTAACACGCGGCCGATCGGGGTGCGCGGACCCGGTATCGCCCGGCGTCGACGGCCTTGGCGACCGTGGAGTGCTTGCCGTCGGCGCCGATGACGAGGCCGGCGGTGATCGTGCGGGTGGTGGAGCTTCCCTTGCTACTGCCTTGGAGGCCGTTGGTGGTCAGGGCCTCGACCGCGAATCCTTCCTCGAACTCGGCGCCGGCCTCGCGGGCGGCGTCGAGCAGCAGGGTGTCGAGCACGGTTCGGCGCGGGCTGTACACCGCGTCGACGCCGTCGAAGGTCGCGTACTCCCCGCGCAGGACGGCCGGGCCGGCGTCGAAGGTCACGCTGCGGGCCGGCGGGGTCCCGTACGCGATCAGCCGGTCGAGAATGCCCCATCGGCGCAGAAGTGCGCCGCCCGGAAGTTGCACCTGATGGGTGGAGAGGGTGTCGCTCGGGAATCGGGCCCGGTCGACGACGAGCACGCGCAGGCCGGCGCGGGCCAGCAGCATCGCGGTCGCGGAACCGGCCACCCGGGCGCCGACCACGATGACGTCGTAATCCATGATGACCTCCCGTCGAGTTTCGATACGGCGTAACGTAACAGCGTCCCGTATCGTGGGGAAGCATGGGACGTCCGAAGGAGCACGGAGCGCAAACCCGGGCCGCGTTGCTCTCCGCGGCGGCGGAGATCCTTCATGCCGAGGGCGCCACCGCGGTTTCGGTACGCCGGGTGGCCGCCGCCGTGGGAACGTCCACCCGCGCGGTGTACAGCCTGTTCGACGACAAGGACGGCCTCTTGCGGGCGCTCTCGGTCGACGTGGCCGAGACGATGCGCCGCCATCACGAATCGGTTCCGCCGCAGCCGGACCCGATCGCCGAGATCATGGACCTGGCGCTGGCCTATCGGGCGGCGGCCCTCGAAAAGCCCAAGCTCTACGACCTGTTCTTCGGCACGGTCAGCGCGGACGCGAACCAGGCGGATCCGTTGTTCGCGCTCGTTTATCGCAGCTTCGAACGGGTGCTGAGCGTGGTGCGGCGGGCGATCGCGGACGGGGTCTTTCCGGGACGGGCCGAATTCGACGTGGGGCGGACATTGTTCGGGCTCGTGCACGGGCTGGCGTCGCTCGAACTGCGCGGGGTGCTGGGGCCGGCGGACCAGGCGGCGGCGATCTGGCGCCGATCGGCGGGGGCCTTGCTGGCCGGCCTGCAGCAACCGGCTGACGGGGCCAGGTAAGTCAAGACTTACTTCCGCGGGGAATCTGCCGACAATGGGAGCGGTGGACGAGCAGGCATTGGTTTCCCGGATGTACGAACGGCTCGACGATGAGGAACGCGAGGTTCTCGGCGAGCTGGCGTCGAGACCCGGCGGCGAGCGGCAAGCGCTGCTGCGTGCGCGGTTGCGGGCGATCCGGGCGGCCGAGGCGGGGCTGGTCTTCGGACGGATCGACCGGGCCGGCGGGGAATCGCTGCACATCGGGCGGCGGGGGCTCCGCGTCGGCGGCGAACCGCTGCTGGTGGACTGGCGGGCGCCGGCCGCGGCGGCGTTCTACGAGGCGACGCCCGCGCATCCGATGGGGCTGCGGCGACGGCGGCATCTGCGGCTCGACGGGCGGAAGGTCGCGGCGATCGCGGACGAGATCCTGGACGGGTCGGCGCCGCGGGGCGATGACGTGCTCGGCGACGGGCCGCTGGCGGAGGCGCTGGCGGCGCCCCGGACCGGGCGCATGGGCGACGCGGTCCGGACGCTGCAGAGCGAGCAGGACGCCATCGTCCGGTCCGGACATCGCGGGATCACGGTGGTGCAGGGCGGGCCCGGAACCGGCAAGACCGTGGTGGCGCTGCATCGGGCGGCGTACGTCCTCTTCGCTTTTCCGGCGGCGACCGAGCGCGGGGTGCTGGTGGTCGGGCCGGACGCGCGATTTCTCGAATACATCTCCGAAGTGCTGCCGTCGCTCGGGGAGAACGACGTCCGGCTGACCACCCGCACCGGAATCGCCGGCGGCGCGGTCACCGATTCCGAACCGGCGGAAGTCGCCCGGCTCAAGGGGCGGGCCGTCGTGGCCGATGCCCTCGCGGATTGGGTGCGGGCCCGGCGGCCCTCCGGCGTGGCCGCGAACCTGCCGCACAACCTGGGGCGGAAGGCCTTCGAGGAGTACCTGGTGGCCGAGCTGCGGCGGACGCTCGAGCGGGACTTCGCCGCGACGCTGGAACGGATCGACGCGGAGACGGCGGCGAGCACCGGGATCGACCTCGATGCGGCCGTCGCCGCCGACCTGCGATCGCTGGGGCTGGCCGGCGTCGCTGCCGCCGTCGAGGAAGATGTCCTTCCCGATCCGCCGATCGGAGCGGCCCTCGATCGGCTGTGGCCGGCGCTCACCGCGGCCGACGTGGTGTCCGGGCTGCTCGCCGACCCGCCGGCCGGGCTGGAGTCGCTGCGCCGCGCGCCCGGCGCCGGGTGGACGGCGGCCGACCTGGCGCTTCTCGACGAGGCGAGCGAGCTGGTCGACGGGCCGCCGGAGGAGGTGTACGGGCACGTCGTGGTGGACGAGGCGCAGGAGCTGACCGAGATGGACTGGCGCGCGGTGCTGCGGCGCTGCCCGTCGCGGTCGATGACCGTGGTCGGGGACTTCGCTCAGGCCGGTCGCGGCTCGACCATCACGACCTGGCCGGAGGCGGTCGGCGAGCGGTTCGAGCTGCACACGCTGAGCGTCAACTACCGGACCACGGCCGAGATCCTCGAGTACAGCCGCGACCTGCTGGCGCGGATCGCACCCGGCCAGCGGCTGAGCCGGTCACTGCGGCACGGCCCGTCGCCGCGGCACATCACCGACATCGGCGCGGAGATCCGCCCGGGCGAGCTCACCGCCATCATCTGCCCCGACGGCCGGGCGGTCGACGGTGCCATCCCGGTCTCCGAGTGCCGGGGCCGCGAGTTCGACACGGTCATCATCGTGGGCGCGGACGAGATCGGGGCGAACCCCCGCGATCTCTACGTCGCGCTCACCCGCCCGACGAATCGCCTCCTCATCGCCTGAGCTCGCCGGCCACCAACGCCCGGACCATCGCCCGGACCGCGTCGGCGTCGGCCAGCCCCAGCGCCCGCGCGGCCATCGTGCGGTCGATCGTCATCGCGCGCACGGCCTCCTTCACCAGCGGCACCGCCGGCGGGGCCACGCTCAGCTCGCGCACGCCCAGCGACACCAGCAGCGGAACCGCCGCCTCGTCCCCCGCGAGCTCGCCGCACACGGCCACGGTCCGGTCCAGCTCCCGGCACGCCACCTCGATCAGCCGCAGCACCGCCGGATCGAGCCCGTCGGCGGGCACCTGCGGATTCCCGCGCTCGGCGGCCAGCGCGTACTGCGTCAAATCGTTGGTCCCGACGCTGACAAAGTCGACATAGGGTCCGAACGAGGCGGCCTTGAGCGCCGCCGCCGGCACCTCGACCATGATCCCGACCCGCAGGCTTTCCGGCGGCCGTTCCGCGTCGAGCATCCGCCGCGCCTCGACCAGCTCGCTCACGCTGCTCACCATCGGAAACATGACGCTGACCGGAGTCTCCCGGGCGACCCGGACAATCGCCGCGAGTTGCGCCCGGAACATCTCCGGCCGCCGCAGCGAATACCGCAGCCCCCGCACGCCGAGAAACGGATTGAGCTCGATCCCGACCGGCGCCGCATACCGAAGCGGTTTGTCGCCACCCACGTCGAGCGTGCGCAGGGTGACGCGCCGCCCGCCGAGCGCTTCGGCGATTTCCCGGTACGCGGTGACCTGCTCCTCCACATCGGGAGCGGCATCCCGGTCGAGAAAGAGGAACTCGGTCCGCACCAGCCCCGCGAGATCGGCCCCGTGCTCGGCCGCTTTCCGCGCGTCCGCCACCGAGCCGACGTTGGCCGCCACCGCGATCTCCACGCCGTCCTTCGTGGCGGCCCGCTCCCCCGCCCGCTTGACCGCCGCATCATGCCGTTTCGCCCGCACGTCCGCCCGACGCCGATACTCCGCCAGCCCCGCCGCATCCGGCCCCAGCGCAAACTCCCCGGTCCCCCCGTCGAGCGCGACGATCGTCCCGTCCGCGACGTCCAGAACCCCCGCCCCGGCCCCCACCACCATCGGAATCCCCCGCGTACGGGCCAGAATCGCCCCGTGCGACGTAGGGCTCCCGTCCGCCAGTAGCACCCCCGTCACGCGATCGGGCGCCAGTCCCACGGCTTCGCCGGGCGTGAGGTCGCGGGCCACGAGAACCCCGTCCCCGTCGAGAGTGCCCGCCCCGCCCCCGGCCAAGGCCCGAACAACCTGCCCCGCCACCGCGCGCACATCGGCCCCGCGCCCCGCAAGATAGGCGTCCCCGAGCCCTTCGAACTCCCGAGCAATCCGTTCCGCCGCTCCCGCAAACGCTTTGGGCGCCGAGTCTCCACTGTCGAGCCGCCCCCGAACGTCCTCCAGCAGGTCGGCGTCCTCGAGCAGAAGCAGATGTGCCTCAAAGATCCCGCCCTCGGCCCCCGCGAGGTCCCGGGCCCGCCCGATCTCCGCTCGCACGGCCTCGATGGCCGCCCCCACCCGCCGCAACTCCTCTTCGGCGTCGCCCTTACCCGACATTTCCGAAATGTCGGGTAAGGCGGGCTGACTTCGCGGCGACCAAGCAGGACCGATGCCGATGCCAGCAGATGCCGCCTGCCCGCGCGAGCCTCGCGCGCCGCCGCCGGCCACGCCATCCGCCAGCCCGCCCACACCCGCCGAAGCGCCTTCGCCCACCGCCGACCGCGCCGCCTCACCCGCCACCGTTCGCGCCGCCTCACCCGCCACCGACCGCGACGCCTCACCTGCCGCCGACCGCGACGCCTCACCCGCCACCGTTCGCGCCGCCTCACCCGCCACCGACCGCGACGCCTCACCTGCCGCCGACCGCGACGCCTCACCCGCCGCCGACCGCGACGCCTCACCCGCCGCCGATTGGGCCGCGCTTCCGGCCTCGGCGACCGCAACTTCGTCAAACTCGCGCCCGGCGAGGGCCACGATGTCGTCGACCGCCTCGCGTGCCCGGGCGCCGGACGCTCGCACCTCGATCTCGTGTCCCCGCACCACGCCGAGCGTCGCCACCCGGGAGAGGCTCCCCGCCGAAACCCACCCCGACCCGGTCGTCACATTGCGGATCTCCACCGCCGCATCAAGCCGCCGCGCCTCGGTGACAAGCCGCGCCGCCGGCCGAGCATGCAGCCCATGAGCGTTGGTGACGGTGACCCGCGCCGCCGCATCGCCACCCGACGCGGCCGGCGGGACATCGTCGGATGCCGGAACGCCCAACTGAGACTGCTTGCCCTGCAACGCCGCCACGGCCTCGGCGGCCACCTCATCCCGGGCGGCGCCCGACGCCGCCGCGACCACCGCGGCCACCAAGCCCTCGACCAGCGGGGCTGGGCACAGGACCGCCCGATCGCGCACCGCGTCGTCGAGCATCTCCAAGGCCAGCTCGGCCGAGAGGACGGCGCTGCCCAGGTCCATCAGGACCACGACGCCGTCGCCGCGGTCGGCCGTCTCGATCGCGGCCATGATGGCCATCGCGTCGGTGCCCAGGGTGGTGTCGTCGAGGCCGGCGGCGATCTCGACCGCGAGGTCGCCGGCGTGCGGCATCTCCATCGCCAGGGCCACCGCGGCCCGGGCCAGGGCACGGCTGTGGCTCACGACGACCAGGCCGACCATCGGACTCAGGCCAGGGACGTCGCGGCGGCGGCGAGCAGGAACGTCACCGACGTGGCGCCCGGGTCCTGGTGACCCGCGCTGCGCTCACCCAGGTAGCTCGCCCGGCCCTTGCGGGCGACCATCGGGATGGTGGCGGCGCGACCCTCCTCCGCGGCCCGGACCGCCGCGTCGAGGGCCTCGCTCAACGGCTGACCGGCGCCGACCGCCTTCTCGAAAGCGGCGACGGCCGGGGACAGCGCGTCGATCATCGTCTTGTCGCCCTCGACCGCCTTTCCGCGCGCGGTGATGCCCTCCAGCGCCGCGCGCAGAACCTTGGCGAGGTCGTTGCCGTCCAACGTCTCGGCGTCGCCCGCGGTGGCCGACATGCGCAGGAAGGCCGTGCCGTAAAGCGGGCCGCTCGCGCCGCCGACCGTGCTCACCAGGGTCATCCCGGTGCGCTTGAACAGCTCGGCCGGCCGGTCGGGGGCCTCGCTCTCCAGGGCGGCGACCACCGCGGCCATGCCTCTGTCCATGTTGGCGCCGTGGTCCGCGTCGCCGATCGCCGAGTCGAGCTCGGTGAGCATCTGCTTGTGCTCGGCGATCAGGCGGGCGAACTCACGGATCCACGCGTGCAACGCGTCGAGGTCGACGGTGTCGGCCATGGGTCAGACTCCCCACCGCAACGCGGGGGTGCGCACCGGGGCGTCCCACAATCGCAGGGTCTCGTCGTCGGCCTTGAGGAGCGTCACCGAGCAGCCGGCCATGTCGAGACTCGTGATGTACGGCCCGACGAGCGACCGGGCGATGCCGATCCCGTTCTTCTCGAGGATGGAGGCGACCTCCTGGTACATCACGTAGAGCTCGAGGAGCGGCGTCGCACCCATCCCGTTCACGAACGCGATGACACCGTCGCCGCCGGTGAAGTCGAGGTCGGCGAGGATCGGCGACACGAGCATCTCGGCGATCTCGGCCGCACTGGCGATCGGCACGCGGCGGCGGCCCGGCTCGCCGTGGATGCCGATGCCGACCTCCATCTGGCCGTCGGGCAGGTCGAACGTCGGCTTGCCGGCGGCCGGCACGGTGCATGAGGTGAGCGCCACGCCCATGCTGCGGCCATTCGCATTGACCTTGCGGGCGACCTCGGCCACCTCGGCGAGCGGCCGGCCCTGCTCGGCGGCGGCGCCCGCGATCTTCTCGACCAGCACGGTGACGCCGACGCCGCGGCGGCCCGCCGTGTAGAGGCTGTCCTGGACGGCCACGTCGTCGTCGGTGACCACGGCGACGACCTCGGTGCCGCTCTCGGCGGCGACGAGCTCGGCGGCCATCTCGAAATTCATGACGTCGCCCGTGTAGTTCTTCACGATGTGGAGCACGCCGGCGCCGCCGTCGACCCCCTTGGTGGCGGAGACCATCTGATCGGGAACCGGAGACGTGAAGACCTCGCCGGCACAGGCCGCGTCGAGCATCCCCATGCCCACGAAACCGGCGTGCAGCGGTTCATGGCCGGAACCACCGCCGGAAACGAGCCCGACCTTTCCCCGCACCGGGGCGTCGCCGCGGAAGACCACCCGCTGCTCATGGTCGACCCGCAAGTCTGGATGTGCCGCCGCGAGACCCCGGAGAGCGTCGCGGACCACTCCCGACGGGTCGTTGATGAGCTTGTTCATGGGATTCAACCTACGCCCGGAAGCGCGGAAGGGGAGCCGTACAAACCGGGCATCGACCAAAGTTTGGCCGATGGTCGATGGTCTCGCGCCAGTAGCCTCATCACCATGATCGAGAACGCGCGGGTCGCCGTCGTCGGCGTGGGCAACAACACCTCGGCGCTGGTGCAGGGCATCGCCTTCTACCGGCGGACCGGAAGCCTGGTCGGCATCCACCGCCCGCAGATCGCCGGCCTCGGCGTCGGGGACATCGACGTCGTCGCGGCCTTCGCCCGGTCGCCGGGCAAGGTCGGCAAGGACCTGAACGAGGCGATTTTCGAGCCACCCAACAACTTTCCGCGCCTGGAGGCCGACCTGGCGCCGTCCGGCGTATCGGTGCGGCCCGGCATCGAGAAGGAGGCCGACGCCGGGAGCATCGCGCAGAGTCTGAACGGCGCCGAGGTGGTCCTCTATTCGGCGCCGAGCGGCCGCCCGGAAACGGCCCGCGCGTACGCCGAGGCCGCTCTGACGGCGAAGGCCGCGTTCGTCAACACGACCGCCGATCCGGTCGCCCGGGACGCGTCCATCCTGGAGCGGTTCGAGGCGGCCGGCCTGCCGCTGATCGGCGACGACCTGGCCAGCCAGTTCGGGGTCGCGGTGCTGCACCGGACGCTGCTGCGGCTGCTCGAGGAACGCGGCCTCACGCTGACCAGTTCGTATCAGGTCAATCTCGGCGGCACCGAGGACTTCCGCAATCTCGTCGAGAACCCGGGCGCCAAGCATCGATCGAAGTTGAACGCGATCGGCTCCGGCCGGGTGGAGATCGCGCCACTCGGATATCTGCCGCACCTGAAGTCGCAGAAAATCGCGCACATCAATGTCGAAGCGCGGGGCTGGGCCGGCGCCGAGGTGAGCCTCGACGTCCGGCTGAAGGTGCACGACCCGAGCGGCGCGGCCGGCGTCAACATCGACCTGATCCGGCTGGCCGCCGAGGCCGTCCGGGCCGGCCGCGGCGGTTATGTCACGGAGGCGGGATCATTTCTCAAATCGCCGCCTGGTACGGCCGTCTGAGTCCAGAACTGACGAGCGGCAAAGCCTTCGCGGCGCAGCCAATGCTCCGTGTAGACGATCCGGACCGGCTCGATGACGACCAATGGGTCCGACGGCGGCTCGGCGAGGGAACGCCCCAGCTCGGCGTGCTCGTTCTCCCAGCGGAACGCGGCCCAGTAACGGTCCCGGCCGGGGTCGCCGGGCAGCAGCACCCGCGCCTCGCCGAACAGCTGGGCGCCGCGGCTGCTGGCCAGGCCGGCCAGTGGTGCGAAGATGCCGACCGACGCCCGCGGGTCGGCGGCGAGGTTGCGCATTTTCGGCGAGCGCGGCGCGGCCGTGAACATCACCGCGAAATCGAGCGCGTAATAGCGCAGCGGCGTCGCCAGCGGGCCGCTCGGGCCGGTTGTGGCGAGCACGCACATGTTCTGCGATGCGAGCAACTGGAGAATGCGCTCCTCGAGCCGCTCGCGCGGGAGTTGCCGTTTCGGCGACGGCTCGGTCAGCCAGGGACTGGTCACCGGCGCCGCCGGGCCGCCGAAAGGCCGACCAGAACGCCCGTGACGGCGCCCGGAGAAGCCTCGGCCGCGCCGGGCGCCAGGGTCATTGCCACGCCCCATTCGAAAGTGCGCTCATCGCCCGAATTCAACGCAGGCCCGGTCTCGGCGGCGTGCCGGGGCCGCCACGAATCGATATCGGGTCCATCGCACGTCGATCTCGCCCGCGATCAGCCGTGGCAGCAGGTCGTCGCGCAGGATCGACCAAAGTCTGGCCGATGGTCGAAGGTACCCGAACGGCGCGGCCGGCGACCTGCACCGGCCGGCCGGTGCGCCGTCTACGCCGGACCGGACAGGAATTCGGCCAGCCGCCGGGCGGCGACCCGGTCGCCGCTGTCGGCCCGCGCCCGCAGGAGAGCGACCGCCTCATCGCTGCGGCCGTGCTCGGCCAGCAAGTCGGGCAACCGTCCCCGGGCGACGTGGTCGCCGCGGTCGGCGGCCGCCCGCAACAGGGCGATCCCCTCGTCGACCCGGCCCTGCTTCGCGAGCAACTCGGCCAACCGCCGGGCGGCCACCACGTCACCGGCGTCGGCGCGGCCCCGCAACAGGGCAACGGCCTCATCGCCGCGGCCCACCTCGATCAACAGATCGGCCAGCCGGCCCGCGGCGTTCCGGTCACCGCCACGGAGACGGCCTCGCAGCAGACCGACCGCCTCGTCGACGCGACCGAGCCGCGCCAGCAACTCCGCCAGCCGATAGGCGGCGGCCCGGTCACCGCCGTCGGCCCGCTCCCGCAACTCCTCGACACGCCCGTGCTCGCCCAGCAGTCCGGCCAGCTGTCCGGCGGCGACACGGTCGGCTCGGTCGGCACGCGCCCGCAGGAGAGCGATCGCCTCATCGACCCGGCCCTGCCTCGCGAGCAACTCGGCCAACCGCCGGGCGGCCACCACGTCACCGGCGTCGGCACGGCCCCGCAGCAACGCAACCGCCTCGTCCACGCGACCAACCTCGATCAGCAGATCGGCCAGCCGGCCCGCGGCCTTCCGGTCACCGCCACGCACACGGTCCCGCAACAGGCCGACCGCCTCGTCGACGCGACCCCGCCGCGCCAACAACTCCGCCAGCCGATAGGCGGCAGCCCGGTCACCGCCGTCGGCCCGCTCCCGCAACTCCTCGACCCGGCCGTGCTCGGCCAGCAACCTCGCCAGCCGGTCGGCCGCGTCGCCACCGCCCCGGCGCGCCAGCGTGCGCAGCAGGCCGACGGCGTCATCGACCCGACCCTGCCGGGCCAGCAGCTCGGTCACCGCGGAGGCGGCGCTCCAGTCGCCGGCCACCGCCCGCTCGATCAACTCATCCACGCGCCCCTGCTCGGCCAGCAGCTTGACCAGCGGGCCGGCGCCGAACGACTCGGATCGCCGGAGAAGTCCGATCGCCTCGGCAACGGGACCGTGCCCGGCCAGCAGGTCGGACAATCCGAGGCCGGAGACGAGGGTCTGGATCAGCTCGGCCGACTCGTCGGCGTACCCCTGCGCGGCCAGCAGATCGGCCAGCCGGCGGACGGCGGCGCGGTTCCCCCGGTCGGCCAACGCCTGCAGCTCGTCGACCCGGTCCTGCTCGGCCAGCAGGTCGGCCAGCCGCTCACCGGCCGCACGGTCACCCGTCCCGGCCAGGGCCCGCAACTGGTCGACCCGCCCTTGTTCGGCAAGAAGATCAACCAGCTGTCGTACGTCGATGTCGTCCCCGGTCTGGTCCAGCACCCGCAACTCGTCGACGCGCCCCTGCTCCGCGAGCAACTCGGCCAATCGCCAGAGGGCGACCCGGTCGCCGGTGCCGGCCCGAGTCCGCAGGAGGTCGATCGCCTCGGCCGCGTCGCCCTGCTCGGCCAGCAGATCGGCCAACCGCCACACCGCGCGGCCGTCGCCGGCCGCGGCCCGGTTCCGGAGATGGCGCATGCGCTCGACCTGCGCGAGGTGATCCTGCAGGATGACGTGCCGGAACTGATACACCGAGCCGGCCTGGCGGAGTACGCCGTGCCGATGGGCGTGGGCGAGAAACGACTGAAGGCCCCAGGGAAGCCGGCCGCGGAGGGCGAGGCCGGCGTGGGTGAGCCGGTACCGGATCCATTCCCCGCCACCGACGACGAGGCCGGCGGCGCCGCCGTAGACCAGACCGGCCGTGACGCCGACGGTGACCGCCGGGTCGTGTGTCACCAGGGCCACGAGGGCGAACACGGCGCCGCCGATCACGGCCTGCTGACCGAAGGCCGCGGCCACGATGCGGCGGTGATGGGCCTGCTCCCCACCCGGATGGCGACGGACGGGTGGACGTGGCCGCCACGGTGGCACGACCGCGGTCACCAATGCATGGATCGAACAGGCCGGCACCACGACTGCCCACGCCGAGGTGATGAGCCCGACCAGGCCGGCTCCGGCGGCCGCATAGCCCAGCAACAACGCGGCGCGCTCGAGGCGCTGCCGTCGCGGGTCACCGAAGGCTCCGCGGGTGAAAGGCGGATATCCGTGCGGCCACAACGACCGCAGCCGGTCGGTCGCGGCGATCGTCACGCCCAGCATCCCGGCGACGGCCGACCAGCCGGCGCTCACTCCGGCCAGTGCGCCGGCCGATCCCGCGACGAGACCCGCCGCCAGGGTCGCGGTGCACAGGGTCAGCGCCCGGCTGCCGAAGCTGTGGGTGGCGAGCAGGTCGGATCTGACCTGCCACCAATGCAGGTCGCGGGTGCCGGTCTGATACAGGTGATAGGCGAGCGCGCCCAGCCAACGCCGGGCTCGGTCCGGGCGGTAATGCCGCCGTTCCCGGGTCTGCTCGTCGGAACGCGGGGTGTACGTGGCGGTGACGAACTCGTCCATCAGACGCCCGGCGACGGCCGCCCGGGATGTCAGCTCGAGCAGGTCGGCGGGCCTGGACGCGGGCTCGAGGTAGGCGGTGCGGGCCAGAGCCACCATCAAGGGGGTGTCCAAGGCCTGCGCCAACGGGTCGGACGAGGCCCCTTGCCGTTCGCCGAGACGGGCGAAGACCGGCTCCCATCTCGACCGCGCCAATGCCGGATAGGACAAGAAATCGATCGCCGCTTCGATGCTGACCGGCTCGAGCTCGACGACCGCCGCACTGGACAGGATCGTCTCGCTGCCCGCGACGCTCTGCTCGTACTCACGCGTCCGGCATGTGACCACCAGCGGCATGCCCGCCGCGGCGTAGGCGTCCAACGCGCGCAGCGAGCGGCCGAGCGCGTTGCCGGGCAGCTCGTCCAGGCCGTCGAGCACCGGCACGATCCGCCGGTGCTCGATCAGACGATCGGCGACCTGCCGGGGATCGCCGAAGGACGACAACACGTCGGCGTAGTCATCGGCCAGGCGCCCGGCGACGAACATCGCCACCGGCTCGGCCGGATCCCATCGGCTGATCGCCATCGGCACCGGGATCGGTTCGCCGGCGTCCTCCCGCGTGCGAAGAAGGCCCAGCGTCAGGAGCAGTCCGAACACGCTCTTACCGGCGCCGGGCTCGCCGAGGACAATCAACTGCCGCCGCGGCAGAGCCCGGTAGGCCGTCACGATCTGTTGATTGATCTTGTCGGGATCGCCCCGCTGCGGCAGATCGGTCTGACCTCGCAGCGGAAGTTGCCGCCAGTCGCCGCCGGCGGCGTTTCCCAAGACGGATTGCCGGCTCGCCGCGGGCCGGCCCGTCGACGACCAGGCCACCCGCAACGGCACCGGCCGGGTCACCTCGCGCCGGACCGCTTCCACCGCCCAGTCCGATTCCAGCCGGGCCGCCAGCTCGGCCACCGGGTCGTCCGAGCGCCCCGCGCGTGACGACCGGGCCTGGGCGTATTGGACCCCGGCCGCCGCCGCCACCAGCACCACGGTGATCGCCCACACCGCCGGCGTCCACCACCATGCATCGGGCGCCTTGATGGTGCCGGTGGCCACGTTGACGACAAGCCCGATCGCGACGCTCAGCAGCAGAGCGGTGATGGACGAGGACGCCCAGCGGCTCGAACGGCGCCTCATCCACCCTCCCCAGCCGTCCCGGCGCTTGGCTCAGCGGCGGATGGTCATCCCGGAATGCGATTATCGCTTCGGCAGCGTCCCGTGCGGGGCTTCGACTCGAAGATTCGCGGAGAAGAGGCCGACCAGCACCCCGGCCACGGCGCCCAGAGTGGCGATGCTCATGTCTTTCTGCGCGTCCCACATGTCGCCCTGTTGGCCGTTGTAGGCCTCGGCCGCGCCGGGCGCCAGGGTCATTGCCACGCCCCATTCGAAAAGCTCGTACAGCGCGCTCGTGGACAGCACGACATCGACCGCCGCGAAGGCCGCCCACAGCGGACGCCAACCGCGCCACTCGCGCAGCGCGCGGTAGATCACCGGGGCGAGGCAGAGGCCGTAGGAGAAATGCACCAGCCGGTCGAAGTTGTTGCGCTGCCAGCCGAAGGCGTCGGACAGCCGCACCCCGAACAGCGCCTGCGTCCAGTCGTCGTAGGGCACGAACGAGTAGATCCAGCGGGCCGCGATCGAATGCAGGGTCAGGAAAATCAGAATCAGGAGAAAGGAGGCGTACGGCAGGGGCCGCGCCCTTTGCACGAGGATCAGCGCGACCAGGCCGATCAGCGTGAGTGAATGGTGCATGGCCTGCTCGGCGGGGTGAATCGGCCGCCACCAGGTCGCCGCCACGATGACCAGAAAAATCGTCAGCGTCGCCCGATATGGATTGATCCCCGTCCGCACAACCTCGATCTGTGCGCTCATGGCCGGAAGTCAACGCAGGCCCGGTCTCGGCGGCGTGCCGGGGCCGCCACGAATCGATATCGGGTCTATCGCACTTCGATCTCGCCCGCGATCAGCCGGGGCAGCAGGTAGTCGCGCAGATCGGACAGCGCGTCGTTCTCGCTCGCCAGCTGGTCACGCAGCGCGAACAGCGGCCGGACACGCTCGGTGAACTCCGCGATCGCCGACGCCGCCGGCAGCCGCACCGGGACGGCCAGGGCCCGGGACCGGTTGAGGCCCGGCACGGCCGAGTCGGAGTTCATCTCGGACAGGCCGAGGCCGCGGAGCAGGAAATAGGCGTACGGGAGGGAAAGGCTCCGATCTTTGAGGCGCACGTAGTAGGTGGTGTCGATCGGGTGGAAGTCGCCCGGGGACCAGTGGATCGAGCCGACCGTCCCCTTGCGCCCGACGATCACGCCCGGGCCGCCGACGAGGGCCCGGTCATGCGTGCCGGAGACGCCGCCGCTGCCGTAGACGGAGACCGGCCCGGGCCGCCGCCGCGCCGCGGGAAGGGCCTTGCCGTAGACGAGATCGAGCACGTCACCGAGCGCGCAATCCGGCCCGGCCGGGAGGGGCGACGACAGCGAAGCACGCTCGGCAAGGGCGGCCGCCGACGGCGAGGACGAGCGGGCGAACTCGGCCGCCGCCAGGTGGAAGGCGGTCTCGGCCAGGCGGGCGTTCGCGGCGATCTTCTCGTCCAGGCCGCCGAGCACGGAGGCGACCGCCGCCTGGACCGAGAGCGGCGGGATCACGATCGGTAGCGCGGCGAGGATGCCGAGGTTGATGTGCGGCACGCCGGTGGTGATGGCGCTGTTGCGGATCGCGTCGATCAGGGCCGGCGTCCGGAACTGGTAGTACACGAAGCGCGGCACCGCCCGGGCCGGATCCACCCGCAACCGCATCTGGCTCTGCGAGACCACATAGGTGTCGAACGGGCCGTCGGGAACGATGCCGACCTGCCCGAGCGTGCCCCGCTGGGTGAACACGACGTCGCCGGGCCGGGCCAGATTGCGGCCGAGCGCGGCGGCCTTCCCGGCGGTGACGAACGCGAACTCCGACGAGTCGAAGAACCCGGCCGAGGACAGGTTGGAACCGCGAATGACCGGCACCCCGGCGGCCACGTAGTCCTTGCCGCCCAGCGCCGATCCGAACGGGCCGCCGACCAGCCCCTTCGGCGCCGCGACGTCCCGCACGGTCCCCCGGGGCCAGCTAGACATCGAGCCGCCCCAGCTGCTCCCGCACCACCGCCTCGAGGCGGGAGGTCTCCTCGAACCGGACGAACAGATCCTTGGTCAGCCGGGCGATCCGGTCGGGGATCGGCTCGGCGTCCGGGTCACCCTCCGGCGTCCCGACATAGCTGCCGGGGGTGAGCACGTATCCGCGATCGGCCACCTCCGGTAGCGAGGCCGAGTAGCAGAAGCCGGGCTCGTCCCGGTACGAGGATCCCCGCCAGGCGTGATAGGTCGCGGCGATGCGCCCGATGTCCGAGGCGGACAGCACCCGCTCGGTCCGGTCGACCATCGTGCCGAGCCGGCGCGCGTCCACGAACAGCACCTCGCCGCCGCGGCCGAACGCCGCCTTGTTCCGGGCCAGGAACCACAGGCAGGCCGGGATCGCGGTGGTGCGGAACAGGTTCGCGGGCAGCGCCACCATGCAGGCCACGAGATCGTCGCGGACCAGCGCGGCCCGGATCTCCCCCTCGCCGGACTGCCGGGACGACATCGACCCGTTCGACAGCACGACGCCCGCGCTCCCGGACGGCCCGAGCTTGGCCACGATGTGCTGCAACCACGCGTAGTTGGCGTTGGCCAGCGGTGGCACACCGTAACGCCACCGCGGATCAGCCGGGCGGCGGGCCCAGTCGCTCATGTTGAACGGCGGGTTGGCCAGCACGAAATCGGCGGCCAGCCCGGGATGCCGGTCGTCGGCGAACGTGTCCGCCCACCGGTCCCCCAGCCCGGCCGGGTCCATGCCGTGGATGGCCAGGTTCATCTTCGCCAGCCGCCAGGTGCGCTCGTTCGCCTCCTGCCCGAAGACCGAGATCTCCTCCGACCGCGCGACGAGGCGGGCGGCCTGCACGAACATTCCGCCGGAACCGCAGCACGGGTCGTAGACCCGTCCCCGGAACGGTTCGAGCACCTCGACCAGCAGCCGCACCACACCGGCCGGCGTGTAGAACTCGCCCGACCGCTTCCCCTCGGCCCGCGCGAACCGTTCGAGAAAGTATTCGTAGACCTCGCCGAGCAGATCGCCGCCGGCCGGGAATCGCAGCCCGCCGATCAGCTCGACGAGCGACGCCAGCCGCTCCTGGTCGACGTTCGAGAAGATCCGCGGGAGCACGCCGGCCAGCGCCGGATTGGCGCCCATGAGCGCCTCCATCGCGGCGTCGAGCCGGGCCCCCAGAGGCACCGAAGACGAAGACGACGAAATGCGCGCCCACCGGGCGGAGGAGGGAACCACGAACGGCTCGGCGTCCGACACGTACTTGAGGAAGACCAGCGCGAGCACGAACTCCTTGAACTGCGAGGCGTCCATCGTGCCGCGCAGCTTGTCGGCGGCCTTCCAGAGCACGTCCTGGATCTGCCGGGTGCTGGACATCAGTGCACCTTAGCGGGGCGGCGGCTTGCGGGCCGCGCGCACACGACGGAGGGTTGCGCACATGGGTGACACGATCGGATCCGCCGACCAGGTGCTCGACGACGAGACCGTACGCGCTTTCGTCGCCGGCCGGCTCGCGGCCGCCGACCTGGACGGCAAGTCGGTGTGCGTGGTCGTCCCCGACGCGACCCGCAGCTGCCCGCTCCCGCTCCTGCTCGGCGCCGTCCACGAGGCGCTGACGGGCCGGGCCGCGCGGGTGACCGTCCTGGTCGCGCTGGGCACGCACGCGCCGATGTCGGAGGAACAGCTCCACAAGCACCTCGGCGGCCCCTACCCCGGCTTCGACGTGCGCAACCACGAGTGGTGGGAGCCGTCGGCGCTGGTCTCGCTCGGCGTCATCGGCGCCGACCGGGTCGCCGAGCTGGCCGAGGGCCGGATGCGCCGCGCGGTCGACGTCACGCTCAACCGCGCGGTCGTCGAGCACGACGTGTGCCTGGTCGTCGGCCCGGTCTTCCCGCACGAGGTGGTCGGCTTCTCGGGCGGCGACAAGTACTTCTTCCCGGGCGTCGCGGGCCAGGAGATCATCGATTTCTCGCACTGGCTCGGCGCGCTGATCACGAGCGCCTCGATCATCGGCACGCGCGGCATCACGCCCGTCCGCGCGCTGATCCACGAGGCCGCGGCCCTGATCCCGAGCCGCCGGCTGGCGCTGTGCCTGGTCGTGCAGTCGGGCACCGGCGCCCTGCACGCGGCCTCGTTCGGCGCGCCGGAGGAGGCATGGGCCGCCTGCGCCGACATCTCCGCCGAAACGCACATTCAATACCTTGATGCGCCCGTACGCCGAATCTTGTCGATAATTCCAGAAAAGTACGATGACATGTGGACCGGCGCCAAGGGTTTCTACAAGGTGGAACCCATCGTCGCCGACGGCGGCCAGGTCATCCTCTACGCCCCGCACATCACGCGGATCTCCGAGATGCACCCCGAGATCGACGAGATCGGCTACCACTGCCGCGACTATTTCGTGAAGCAGTGGGACAAGTTCGCCCACCACCACTGGGGCGTCCTGGCCCACTCGACCCACCTGCGCGGCGCCGGCACCTGGGACGAGGCCACCGGTGAGCACGACCGCGTGACGGTCACGCTGGCGACGGGCATTCCCGAGGAGGTCGTACGCCGGGCGAACCTCGACTATCGGGACCCGGCCACGGTCGACGTCGAGGCCTTCACGCGCGACCCGGAGACGATGGTGATCCCGCAGGCCGGCGAGGTCCTGTTCCGGCTGCGCTGAGCCCGCCGCCGTTGGTCCCGGCACGGACGGTCCTCCGGCCCTGACCACCAGGCGGCCGGGCGGCGACGGTGGAGGTACGCCCTCGCTGCCGTCCGGCCCACCCGCCGGGCCGGCCGGATCTTCGCGGGGCGCCCGGCCGTGGAAAGGACCGTGACGTCATGAAGGCGCTCGTCGTGTACGAGTCGATGTTCGGCAACACCGAGGCGATCGCCCGCGCGGTCGCGGACGGGCTCGAAACGTCCTACGAGGTCACCATGGCCGACGCCGCGACGCTGCCCGCGACCGGCGGCTACGACCTGCTGGTGGTGGGCGGCCCGACCCACGCGCTCGGGCTGACCCGGGCGTCGAGCCGGGCCGACGCCGTGAAGCAGGGCGCCACCCACGAGGGCGGCGGTCTGCGCGAATTTCTGGACGCCTCGCCGAGGCTGGCCGGCGTGGCCGCGGCCGCCTTCGACACCCGGATCGACACCCGCTATCCGACCGGCTCGGCCGCGCGCAAGGCCCATCGGAAACTGCGCCGGCTGGGCTGCCACCTCGTCGCTCCGGCCGAGAGCTTCCGGGTCTCCGGCACGCCGGGTCCCCTGCTCGACGGCGAGACCGAGCGGGCCCGGAAGTGGGCCTCAGCGCTTCCGCTTGCCTGACTCGAAGACGTAGTGCTCGTCGGACGACTCGGTGAACAGGCGCCAGCATTCGATCGGGCCGGCCACGTCCGGCACGACGTCGACCTGGAGGCGCTCGGTGCACTCCAGGTGGACGGCGCCGGCCGGGCGCAGCTCGGCGACCGTCACCTCGTGCCGCTCCTCGGTCAGCAGCCTCGTGATCGTGGTGGCCGAACGGTCGTACTGCGTCTCGTAGCGGTCGAACGCCCCGGCCCGGTCGGCCGCGCGGTCCAACGGGTAGCGCATGTCGGCCGAGCCGAGGATGACGCGGCCGGCGTACACGACGCGCAACGGGCACGGGGCGTGGAGCCGGACGCTCTCGTCGCCTCGGCGGAGGCCGAGTATCGCGATGTCGAGCGTGCGGCGAACCTCGACCACGCGGGCACCCACCAGGGCATTTACCGCAAATTGGAGGTCGCCACGCCCGTAGTGGGACGTCATCGGGAGGGAATCTACCGCTACAGTCCGATCAGTGCCCGAGGATTTCTCGCCGACCGTCGCCCGCCGCCACGTCCGGCTGGCGCTTCGTGATGCCCGCGAGCGCGCCGGTCTCACCCAGCCGCAGGTGGCCGAGGCGATGGAGTGGTCGGTCAGCAAGGTGATCCGGATCGAGACCGGCGACGTGTCGATCGCGCCGAACGATCTGCGGCCGCTGCTGAGCTTCCTCGAGGTGCGCGACCGCGACACGGTGGCCGAGCTGATCGCGATCGCGAAGATCGCGCGGACCCGGCGGCGGACCGAGTGGTACCACGCGCCGGAGTTCCGGGAACACCTCTCCGACGCGACCCTGCGGCTCATCGAGTACGAGGCGGAAGCCGCCGAGATTCGCTATTACCAGGTCTATTTCATGCCCGGCCCGTTCCAGGTTCCGGCCTACGCCCAGGCCAATCTGGACAGTTTCGGCGACGACGTGCCGCCGGCCGCGCGACGGGTTCGCGCCGAGGCGCGGGAACGGCGGCGGCAGACGATGCTGTCCCGTCTGGGCCGCGGGCTCACCGCGTACGCCCTCTTGGATGAATCCGTCTTTCTGCGCCCGATCGGCGGGACCAAGGTGTTCCGCGAGGAGCTGCAGTTTCTCTCCGAGCTCGCGGCGGACGAGCGGCTGCGGATGCGGATGATCCCGTTCAAGTTCGAGACGGCGGTCACCAACAACGCGACGTTCGACCTGCTCACGCTCGGGTCGGAGGGGCGCGGCGAGGTGCTCTACCGGGAGAGCGGGCTGTTCGACGAGATTGTCGAGGATCAATCGGTGGCGCGGCACCGGCGGCGGTTCGACAAGATTTGGGACGCGGCCGTGCCGGAGGACGACACGCTCGACTACATGCGATCGCGGCTGACGGACCTCACCGGTTGGTGAGGCCCGCCGGCCGGAATCGCCTATCGGGCGGTGCAGGAAATGGTCGGCGTGTTCGCGGTTCCGTTCGCCAGGAAGCCGAATGACGCGGTGCCGTTCGGGGCCAGCGAGCCGTTCCAGGACAGATTGCGGACGGTCGCGACGCCGCCGCTCGTGGACAGTTCGCCGTTCCAGAGCTGGGTGATCGACTGGCCGCTCGCGAGGGGCCAGGTGACCGTCCAGCCGGCGATCGCGGCGCTGCCCGCCTTGATCGTGACCATGCCCTGGAAGCCGCCCTGCCAGGAGCTCGCGGTCTGGTAGGTCGCCGTGCAGCCACCGACCGGCGGGATCGTGGTGGGCACGGTCGTCGGCGGGGTCGTGGGACCCGTCGTCGGCGGCGTGGTCGGCGTGGTGGTGGGCGGCGTGGTCGGCGACGTCGTGGGAGCGGTCGTCGGCGGCGTCGTCGGCGGGTTGGGCGCGCTGCTGGCCAGGCTGTAGGCGAGGTCGGGCTGGAACGATCCCGCCGCGAACTTGCAGCCGTCCGCCTCGCCCGGAGGCTTCACCCACAGGTACGCGTCGATGTTGCCGTCGCCGGTGTTCGTCGTCGGGTACTGGCCGATCCGGCGGTCGGTGTTGTCGTCGCCGCACCAGTCGCCGGACGCGCCCCCGTTGCGGCTCGTGTCGATGACCTGGCGCTTGCCGCTCACGCCCTGGCCGTTGAGCGCCGAGATGACGCCGCGGCCGAACGAGGCCTCGGCGCTGGTGGAGTTGAAGTTGGAGACGTTGGAGTAGAACCCGTCGGCGCCGGCGACACCGGCCGCGACCAGCCGGCCCGCCTGCACGCTCGCGCTGTTCCAGGCGGAGTGGCCGGCGTCGAGGTAGACCTTCGCGTTCGGGTTGGCCGCCTTGAGCGTCTGGGTGGCGGTGCGCAGGGCCTGGTCGCGGGCCGTGATCTCGCCGGAGCTGAGGCAGGTCTGGAGCGCGATCGAGTCGGGCTCCAGCATGATCAGCACGGTCCGGTTGCCGAGGCCGCGGGAGATGTTCGAGATCCAGGTCTGGTACGTGCCGAGGTCGGGCGCGCCGCCGGCGGACGCGCCGCCGCAGTCGCGGTTGGTGATGCCGTAGACGGTGAGCGCCGGGATCTGCCCGGCGGCGTTGGCCGCGCCGACGTAGCCCGACACCTCGTTCTGCACGGTGGAGACGTTGAAGTTCGACAGCCAGCGGGTGGCCGGCTGGCTGGCGATCTTGTCCCGGATGACCGCGGTGCGCGAGTCGCCCGGGTTGGCCGCCACCCAGCGCGCGACGGCGGTGTCGGTGTCGCGGTAGAGGTTGCCGCTGACGACGCCGGCGTTCGCGGTGCCGGCGGTGGTGATCCAGACGCCCGCGGCGGCCACCGCGACGGCGAGGGCGGGGGTCAGCCGCCGGATGAGGGGGGATGCGGGGAGAGGGGACACGGGCTTCCTTCCGAGGGGGAATTACGTCCGTCGATGGGAGCGCTCCCACACGTTAACGTGCCCGCAACAAGTTGGGCAACAGCTCAGGAGGGGCGTCCGCGCACCTCGCGCCCCGCGGGCCGCGGCCGGCGGGCAGGCGCACCCGCTCAGGAGGGGCGTGCCAGCACCTCGGACACCGGGCGGCGGGGTGTGCGGCCGGCCATCCGGCCGTAACCGACGCGCAGGACCATCTGGACCGACAAGCCCGCGGCCGGGTCGAGCAGGCGGCGGCGCACGGTCGGAACCTCGACCGGCTGGCCGATCGGGGCGGCGGCCAGGTCACGCCAGGTGGCGGTGAGCAGGACGCGCTGCAGGGCCTGGCCGGCACGGATCCAGTCGGTGCGGGTGTCGCCGGTGGTGGCCAGGATCAGGAGCGTGGGGCGGGGCTCGAACGGCTCGCCCGGGCGCGCCGCAGGCGACAGCTCGGTGAAGTCGCGGATCGGGACCGACTCGAGCGTGTCCCCCGGACCGGCGGCCCAGGCGGGTACGCCGTCGTGCCGGCGGTCGCCGGTCCAGCGGGCCAGCTCGTTGCCGTAGCCGGGGCGGGCGTGCAGGCAGTCGTCGGCGGTGCGGGCCAGGCGCAGGATCGCGTCGGCGGCCGGCGGCGAGGCCACGGCCAGGACGGCGCCCTCGGCGCGGGCGGCGGCGCGCAGCTCGTCGAGCACGGCGGGCGGGACCGGGAGATGGGCGAACGGCAGCCGGTTGGTGTGGCGGTGCGGGATGGCGGCGGCCAGGGCGGCGATGTGCTCGCCGGCCGGTTCGGGGTGAGCGACCGTCACACGGGCCACGATGCCGGCGGCCGGGAACAGCTGCAGGTCGGAGAGGTAGCCGGCCTCGCGGAGGGCCAGCCGCAGGGTGAGGATCGCCGCGCCGACACTGATCATCAGCTCGCGGCCCTCGGGGTCGAGCACCGCGAGGCGGCGCGTGCTGTCCGCGTACACGTCGATGGTGTTGCGCCGGATGCGGAAGCGCCACGGCTGGCTGTTGTGCAGGGAGGGTGCGGCGGTCGCGGAGTGGACGCACTCCACAAGCACGCGCCGCGACGGCGGGACGCTGCTTGTCATCATGTCCTCAGCGTCCCGCCCGGCAATCGGCGGCGGCAGGGCCGTAGGTCCCGGTCAGCCGCCCGATCGCACGCGGTCGGCCTCGGCGTCGGCCTCCCCCACCGGTACGCCGTCCGAGTCCCGGATGGCGTGCGACAGATCGATGTCGGCGCCCGACGCGGCGGCGTCCGCGTCGGCGTCGGACGCCCCGATGATCGGGCCGCCCTGCTGGTCGAAGTACTCCTGCCGGGATCGGCGCGCGGCCAGGCCGACGGCGATCGGGATGCCCACGGGAATGCCCTGTGGAGATGTCATGACCTGTTCCCCCATTAAACGGATCACGGTGACGATCACCGGGGTACCCCGTCTTGTCTCGATCACACCGGGCTGATAGACATCCGATGTATGACGCTGCGAACGCACGGACGAGCGCGCCCCAGTCCCGGGACGACGGCAATCATCGGACCACCGGCATGAGCGTGATCACGGCGCTCGAGACGTACGACATCCGGTTTCCGACCTCTCTCGACCTGGATGGGTCGGATGCGATGAATCCGGATCCGGACTACTCGGCGGCCTACGTCGTGGTGCGGACGGACGACCCGGACGGGCACGAAGGGCACGGGTTCGCGTTCACGATCGGGCGCGGCAACGACGTGCAGACGGCGGCGATCGCGGCGCTGAGGCCCTACCTGATCGGGCGGCCGGTGGACGACGACCTGGGCGCGGTGTGGCGCCTGCTCGTGCACGACTCGCAGCTGCGGTGGCTGGGGCCGGAGAAGGGCGTCATGCACATGGCGATCGGGGCGGTGATCAACGCGCTCTGGGATCTCAGGGCCAAGCGAGCCGGGCTGCCGGTCTGGCGGCTTTTGTCGCAGATGTCACCGGAGCAGATCGTCGACCTGGTCGACTTCCGCTACCTCACCGACGCGCTCACCCGCGACGAGGCGCTGGCGATCTTGACGAAGGGTCAAATCGGGCGAGAGACGCGAGAGCGCGAAATTTCGGAAAGAGGCTACCCGGCGTACACGACTTCACCGGGCTGGCTCGGCTACGACGACGAGAAGCTGCGGCGTCTCTGCAAGGAGGCCGTGGACCAGGGCTTCCGGCAGATCAAGCTCAAGGTCGGCGCCGACCTCGACGACGACCGGCGCCGCCTGCGGATCGCCCGCGAGGCGTGCGGCCCCGACATCCGCATCGCGGTCGACGCCAACCAGCGCTGGGACGTCCCCGACGCGATCGCCTGGATCCGCGAGCTCACCCCGTACGACCCCTGGTGGATCGAGGAACCGACCAGCCCGGACGACATCCTCGGCCACCGGGCCATCGCCGAGGCCATCGCCCCGATCAAGGTCGCTACCGGCGAGCACGTCCAGAACCGCATCGTCTTCAAGCAGATGCTCCAGGCCGGCTCCCTGCACTACCTCCAGCTCGACGCGGCCCGGGTCGCCGGCGTCAACGAGAACATCGCGATCCTGCTGCTGGCGGCCAAGTTCGGGGTACCGGTCTGCCCGCACGCCGGCGGGGTCGGCCTGTGCGAGCTGGTGCAGCACCTGGCCATGTTCGACTACGTCGCCGTCTCGGGATCGATGCAGGACCGGATCATCGAGTACGTCGATCACCTGCACGAGCACTTCGAGGATCCCGTGGTCATTCGCGACGGCCGTTACCAGGCGCCGGTCCGGCCCGGGTTCAGCTCCACCATGCGAGCGGAGTCCCTCGCAACACATCGGATGGATGATGCGATAAATCGGGCCTAGCCCTTGCATTGGTCCATCGAGGACTGGTAAACATCCGATCAATTACAGGCATGTTACCGATCAACCTCTCGCAGAGGGGACCACGATGAGGTACGCATCCCGTTCGGCGCTCGCCGCCGTCCTGACCTTGACCACGATCGCCACCGCCGCCTGCGCCGACGACAAGACGCAGAGCGCCGCGGCCGGCGGCAACCCGCCCATCGGCGTCGACTTCCCCCGCGCCGACACCGACTTCTGGACCTCCTACGCCAAGTACGTGCCGAAGTTCGCCGGTGAGCTCGGCATCAACATGATGACCCCGACCAACTCGCAGAACGACGTCTCGAAGCTGGTCGCCAACACCCAGGCCCTGGTCAGCCAGGGCGCCAAGGCGATCGTGATGGCGCCGCAGGACACCGGCGCGATCGCCTCCACGCTCACCACGCTCGACTCCAAGAAGATCCCGGTGGTCTCCGTGGACACCCGCCCCGACAAGGGCAAGGTGTTCATGGTGGTCCGCGCCGACAACCGGGCCTACGGCCAGAAGGCGTGCGAGTTCCTCGGCGACAAGCTCGCCGGCAAGGGCAAGGTCATCGAGTTCCAGGGCTCGCTGTCCTCGGTCAACGGGCGGGACCGGTCGGAAGCGTTCGCGGACTGCATGAAGTCCAAGTTCCCGGGCATCACCGTCTTCGCCGAGCCGACCGAGTGGGAGGGTGCCAAGGCGGCCGCCGCGCTGCAGACCCGGCTCGCCCAGCACCCCGACATCAAGGGCATCTACATGCAGGCCGGCGGCGCCTTCCTGGCCCCGACGCTGCAGGTGCTCAAGTCGAAGGGCCTGATCGTGCCCCCGACCGACCCGAAGCACATCTTCGCGGTCTCCAACGACGGCATCCCGCAGGAGTACGCGTCGATCCGCAACGGTGAGATCGACGCGACCGTCTCCCAGCCCGCCGACCTGTACGCGAAGTACGCGCTCTTCTACGCGAAGGCGGCGCTGGACGGCAAGACGTTCCAGCCCGGCCCGACCGACCACGACTCGACGATCGTGGACGTCGGCAACGGCACCCTCGAGGACCAGCTCGCCGCCCCGCTGGTGACCAAGGACAACGTCGACGACAAGTCCCTGTGGGGCAACCAGATATGACGGCGGTCGAAGCGCGCGGCATCACCAAGCGGTACGGCGCCACGACCGCTCTGGACGACGCCGGCATCACCCTGACCAGCGGGGAGACGCACGCGCTCGTGGGACGCAACGGCGCCGGCAAGTCGACGCTCGTGTCCATCCTGACCGGCCTGCAACGGGCCGACGCCGGGACGGTCACGTTCGGCGGCGAGCCGGCGCCGCCCCTGGCCGACCGGGACGCGTGGCGCCGGCAGGTGGCCTGCGTCTACCAGAAGTCGACCATCATCCCGACCCTCACCGTGGGCGAGAACCTCTTCCTCAACCGCCAGCGGACCCGGCGCGGCCTGATCGACTGGCGCGGCCTGCGCCGCACGGCGAAGGACCTTCTCGACCGGTACGGGGTGGAGATCGATCCCGGCACGATGGCCGGTGACCTGACGGTGGAGCAGGGCCAGCTGGTCGAGATCGCCCGCGCGTTGTCGTTCGGCGCGCGGTTCATCATCCTCGACGAGCCGACGGCCCGGCTCGACGCGGCGGCCATCGACCGTCTCTTCGAGCGGATGCGCGACCTGCGCGCGTCCGGGGTGACCTTCCTGTTCATCTCGCACCACCTGCGCGAGGTCTACGAGGTGTGCCAGACCGTCACCGTGTTCCGCGACGCCCGCAAGGTGCTCACCGCCTCCGTCGCCGAGCTGCCCCACGACGACCTGGTCCGGGCGATGACCGGTGACGCGCCGGTCACGGCCCGGCGGGACCGATCGGACGCGCTGGGGAGCGAGGTGCTCGCCCTGCGCGGGCTCACGCTGGCCGACCGCTACGTCGACGTCACGCTGGCCGTCCGCGCGGGCGAGATGGTCGGGCTGATCGGCTCCGGCAGCAGCGGCAAGAACGCGCTCGCCCAGACCATCGCCGGCCTGCACCGGGCCGACGCCGGCACGATCACGGTGGCCGGGACGACGCCGCGGCCGGGCAGCGTCCCGGCCGCGCTCGCGGCCGGCCTCGGCTACCTGCCCCAGGACCGCCACCGCGAGGGCCTGGTCCCGCTGCTGTCGGTGGCCGAGAACGCGACCATGACCGTCGACCGGCTGGGCCCGGGGGGCCTGGCGCTGCCGGCCCGGCGACGTTCCGAAGCGGTCGCGATGATCGAGCGGTACGACATCCGCACCAGCGGGCCCGACCAGCCGGTGAGCGGCCTCTCCGGCGGCAACGCGCAAAAGGTCGTGCTGGCCCGGGCGCTGGCCAGCGACCCGAAGGCGCTGGTCCTGGTCAGCCCGACGGCGGGGGTCGACGTACGGTCCAAGGAATCGCTTCTGAACGCCGTCGCCGAGGCCGCCGCGTCCGGCACCGGCGTGCTGATCGTCTCGGACGAGCTCGACGACCTGCGCGGCTGCGACCGGGTGCTGGTCATGTTCCACGGCCGGATCGTGCGGGAGGACCCGCGGGGCTGGGACGACACCGAGCTGGTCGCCGCCGTCGAAGGAGTGCAGTCGTGACCGGAACCCTCGCCACCGCCCGGGCGACGTCGCGGCCCCGGCTGCGGCTCGCCCGCTTCCGCGACCTCGCCCTGGTGCCGGCGATCGTGCTGCTGATCGTGGTCGGCGCGATCATCGACCCGGTGTTCCTGAGCAAGTCCAACCTGGTCAACGTGCTTCAGCAGCAGACCGAGCTGTCGCTGCTGGTGCTGGCCGAGGCGGTCATCCTGATCGCCGGGAAGTTCGACCTGTCGCTCGAGTCGACGATCGGGCTCGCCCCGGCGCTCGCGCTCGGCCTGGTCATCCCATCCGCCAGCAACGGCCTCGGCACCGAGTGGCCGACCGCGCTGGCGATCCCGTTGTGCCTGCTCACCGGCGCAGTGATCGGCGCGTTCAACGGCCTGCTGATCCTGCGGTTCCGGCTGTCCGCGTTCATCGTCACGCTCGGCATGCTGATCGTGCTGCGCGGCCTGCAGATCGGCCTGACCGGCGGGCAGAACCTGTTCGACATCCCGCCGTCGGTGCTCTACCTGGGCAACGCGACCTGGCTCGGGCTGCCGGCGTCGATCTGGATCTGCGCCCTGCTGTACGCGGCCGGCATCCTCGCGCTGGGCTTCCTGCGGGCCGGGCGTTCGGTGTACGCGATCGGCGGCAACGTGGACGCGGCCCGCGCGGCCGGTATCCGTACCGACCGCGTGGTGTGGGTGGTTCTGGTCGTCGGCGGCCTGCTCGCCGCGCTGGCCGGCCTGCTGATGACCGGCCGCCTCGGCTCGGTGGCCGCGGCGCAGGGCCAGGGCATGATCTTCACGGTCTTCGCGGCCGCCGTGATCGGCGGGGTCAGCCTCGACGGCGGCAAGGGCACGTTGTTCGGCGCCCTCTGCGGCGTGCTGGTGCTCGGTCTGATCAACAACATCCTCACGCTGGGCGGCGTCTCGGCCCAGTGGATCCAGGCCATCTACGGCGCGATCATCCTGGCCGCGCTCGTGCTGGCGCGGCTCACGTCCGGGAAGGCGCAGGATTAGATGGAACGCATCGCACTGCACACCCGGTTGAAGCCGGGCATGGAAGCGGAGTACGAGTCGCTGCACGCCGAGATCCCGTACGACCTGGACGGGGCCCTGCGCGAGGCGGGCGTGCGCTCGTGGGAGATCTGGCGGGACGGCCTCGACCTGTTCCACGTCGTCGAGGTGCTCGACTACGCGCGGATGCGGGCGTTCCTGCGCGAGCATCCGGCCAACGTGCCGTGGCAGAAGAAGATGGCCGCGCTGCTGGAGGTCGAGGACGACTACTCCGGCAACGACCGCGGGCTGCGGCTGGTGTGGGAGCTGCCGTGACGGCGTCGTTCGGGCTCGGGTGCGCGCCGCTGGGCAACCTCTACACGGCGATCTCGGATCGGACGGCGCACGAGACGGTGGCGGCGGCGTGGGAGTGCGGTGTGCGCTACTTCGACACGGCGCCGCACTACGGGCTCGGCCTGAGCGAGAAGAGGCTGGGGGCCGCGCTGCGCGGGCTTCCCCGGGACGCGTACGAGATAAGCACCAAGGCCGGACGCCTGCTGGTGCCCGACCCTTCCCCGGCCGGGGAAGATCCCGATCTGTTCGAGGTGCCGGCGACGCACCGCCGGGTGTGGGACTTCAGCGCCGAGGGCGTGCTGCGGTCCCTGTCGGACAGCCTGAGCCGGCTGGCGCTCAACCGCGTCGACCTGGTGCTGCTGCACGACCCCGAGGACCACGCCCGCCAGGCGCTCGAGGAGGCGTACCCCGCGCTGCACCGCTTGCGGGCCGAGGGCGTGGTCCGCGCGATCGGCGTCGGCTCCAAGGACGCCGGCATCCTCGAGCGCTTCGTCGCCGAGACCGACATCGACACCGTCATGCTGGCCGGCCGCTACACCCTCCTCGAACAGGCCGCCCTCGACGCGCTTCTGCCCGCGTGCCTCCGCCGCGGCGTCGCCGTGATCAACGTGGGCGTCTTCAACAGCGGCATCCTGGCCGGTCAAAAGCCGCTTTACGAGTACGCCGAGGCGCCCGCCCCGATCGTCGACCGGACCCGCCGCATCGCCGAGATCTGCCGCGGTCACCGGGTGTCGCTGCCGGACGCGGCCCTGGCGTTCGCGGCCGCTCACCCGGCGGTGGCGAAGGTCGTGGTCGGATGCCAGACGCCCGGCCAGGCCCGCGCCAACTTCGGCCCGCGCACCGATCCCCCACCCGAGCTGTGGACCGACCTGGTCGACCACGGCCTCTTGCGCCCGGACGCGCCGACCCCGGTGAGCGCCCGATGATCGTCGACGCGCACCACCACCTGTGGCGCGCCGACCAGGGTTACTCATGGCTGGACGAACCCGGCCTGGAACCGATCCGCCGCACCTTCACCCCCGCTGACCTGAGGCGCGAGCTGGCGTCGCACGGGGTGTCGCACACCGTCCTGGTCGAGGGCGGCCGCTGCGACCCCGACGAGGCTCGGCTGCTGCTGGGCTATGCTTCCGACATTTCCGAAATATCGGGTGTGGTGGTGTGGGCGGACCCGGCCGACCCGGCGCTGAAGGACACCCTGGAGACCTACCGAGCGCTGCCGGGCGGGGAACGGCTCGTCGGGGTCCGGGAGCAGATCCAGGGCTTTGCGGATCCGTTCTATTTCGATCGGGACGACGTGCGGCGCGGGCTGGCCACCATCGGGGACGCCGGGCTGGTGTTCGACCTGGTCATTCGGGCCGACCAGATCGCGGGGGCGGCCCGTGCCGCGAACGACCTCGGGGACGTCCGCTTTGTGCTCGACCACCTCGGGAAGCCGGACATCCGGGGCGGCGACCTCGATGCCTGGGCGTCCGACCTCGGCGCGCTCGCTGCCTGTCCTCGGGTGAGCGCGAAGCTCTCCGGACTGGTCACCGAGGCGGGGCCGGGCTGGACTTTGGACGAGCTCCGGCCGTACGTGCGGACTGCCTTGGAATTGTTCGGGCAGGAGCGCCTCATGTTCGGGTCGGATTGGCCCGTTTGCACGCTGGTCGCGGGGTACGGCGAATGGCTCTCGACCGTGAAGTCGCTCCTGCCCGGGGACGCGCTCGCCGAGGTGCTCGGTGGGACGGCCGTGCGGACCTACCATCTCAGTCTGGCGTAGGGAGTTTCCGTGGCAGTGACCGACGAGGCGATCGAGAAGATCAAGGCGATGATCGTCGCCGGCGAGCTGCGGCCGGGTGATCGGCTGCCGCGCGAGGCCGACCTGGCCGAGCGGCTCGGGCTCTCGCGCAACTCGCTGCGCGAGGCGGTCAAGGCGTTGTCGCTGATCCGGGTGCTGGACGTCCGGCAGGGCGACGGCACGTACGTGACCAGCCTCGCCCCCCAGCTGCTGCTGGACGCCCTCAACTTCATCGTCGACTTCCACCGCGACGACACGGTGCTGGAGTTCTTCGAGGTGCGCCGCATCCTCGAGCCCGCCGCCACCGCGCTGGCCGCCACCCGCATGTCGGCCGACGACATCGACGCCCTGCGCAAGGTGCTGGCCAGCCTGAAGGAAGACGCGAGCATCGACGAGCTGGTCGCCAACGACCTGGAGTTCCACCACCGGATCGCGGCCGGCGCGGGCAACGCGCTGCTGTGCTCGCTGATCGACAGCCTCTCGGGGCCGACGACGCGGGCCCGCATCTGGCGCGGGCTGACCCAGGCGGGCGCGGTCGAGCGGACCCGCGAGCAGCACGCCGCCATCCTCGACGCGCTCGCCAACCGGCAGCCCGACCTGGCCCGTTCCTGGGCCACCGTGCACGTGGCGGGCGTCGAGGACTGGCTGCGGATCGCCCTTCAAAACACCTAAGCGTGCATCTCTGCACTGATCCAGCGGCGCTGCCACTCGGCGTCGGTGGGCTCGCCGGCGGCCTCGGCCAGGGCGTTGAGGGTCGCGGCGAAGGCCACCGGGCGGGTCAGGACGAGGTCGGCGACCAGCTCGGCGAGGGCCTCGCGGCGGCGGCGCATCACGTCGCCGACCAGGGTGTGACCGAGCTCGGTGAGGGTGACCCAGGCGGCCCGGCGGTCCTCGGCGCGCTCGGCCCGGGCGACCAGGCCCTTGCGGACCAGGCGGTTGCACATGCGGGTGGCGGTCGACGAGGTGACGGCCAGTTCCTGGGCCAGGTCGACGATGCGCTGCGGGCCGCGGGAGACGAGCAGGACGAGGGTGCGGTACTGCGGGAGGGTGACCTCCTCGCCGAGCTCGGCCAGCGAGCGGGCGGCCACGCCGACGAAGACGCGGCTCACCGCCAGCAGGGCCCCGACCACCTCGTCCTCGGCGGCGTTGAGCGTCGTCACGCTCTTTACTCTGCCATGCGCCGCGGCGCGGCCGGCGGCCGCGGAGCCGGCGCGGCCGGCGGCCGTGGGGCGCGCGGGGCGGGCGGCCGCGGCGGTGCCGTTCAGCGGCGCGCTCGCATGATGCGGATGCTGGCCAGCGCGCCCACCCCGAGCATGCCGATCAGGACCATCCACAGCACCAGGGGGCTGACCGGCGGGTTGAGGCCGGCGTTCGCCTCGGCCATGCCGATCGCGGAGAGGTCCTGGGCGGGCGGCATCGCGGCCGGTGGGAGCCGCTCGTAGCGGACCAGGCCGGTGCTCTCCAGCATCTGCATGTGGTTCATCACGAAGTCGTTGGCCTGGTCGGCCAGCTTGCGCACGACCGGGTTGCGGGTGGCCGCCCGGACCGCCCCGATCACCGGGAAGATCTTGCCGTGGGCGGCGCGCAGCAGGGTCACGAACATCTGGTCGAACTGGATGCCCTTGGCGTTCTGCAACGCGTTCAGCCAGCCCTGCTGCTGGGTCGTCGGCGTGGCCGGGAGGGTGGCGCCGAGCTCGTTGGCCGCGTCGGTGACGAGCTGATCGAGCTGCACGTGCTGATTGGCGATGGCCTCACCGACCTGGCGCACCCGGGCGGTCGACCCCTTCTGCGCGGCCATCTGCCCGGCCGGCATCTCCCACAGGCCCGCCTGCCGCACGCCGTTGAGCAGCGCCATGTCGGCGGCGTTGAGCTGGGTCGGCACGCCGGGCGCGGCCTCGGCCGGCGCGGGGATCAGAGCAAGGGCGGCAACCACGGCGGCGCCGGCGAGCAACGTACGGATCATCGAAGACCTCCCCATCGCTCACCAGTACGGCGCCCCCGTCAGAAAGGTTCACTAGTGCATGTAATTTCGGGAGGCATTTTCTGATGTGGAGCGGGTATGACCGGAGGCATGGCTGGTCATGAGCTGAATGCCGAAGAGCGCAACAAGATGCCGGACAGCGAGTTCGCGTTTCCGCGGCTGCGCAAGGAGCCGCTCGGCGACGCCGGGCACGTGCGCAACGCGATCGCCCGCTTCGATCAGGTGCGCGATGTCAGCGACGCCGAGCGCGAGGAGGCGTTCCGGCGGATCAAGAAGGCCGCCACGAAGCACGGCGTGGAGATGACCGAGTCCCGCTGGCAGGAGCTCGGCAAGCCTTAGGCGGTCCAGGCCGCGAGCACCGTCACCGTCGCCTGGCGGGGAAACACCTTCTCGGTGAGCACGCGGTGCACCTCGGGATCGTTGTCGAGGCAGCAGTCGGCCAGGACGGTCAGCTCGAAGTCCAGGTCGGCGGCCTGCCGCAGGGTGGAGAGCACCACCCCGCTGGTGGCGATGCCGGTCAGCACGAGGTGGTCGATCGCGCGGGACCGCAGCACGAGCTCGAGGTCGCTGCCGGCGAACGCGGACACCCGGCGCTTGGTGACGACGATGTCGCCGGGCGCCGGCGCCACGTCCGGGTGGATCTCGTTGGACTGCGTGCCCAGCCGCGACGCCACCCCGCTGAAGATCTTGTTGCGCGGGCTGATCTCGGGGAAGCCAGGGCGGAAGCCGACCACCACGTAGATCACCGGCAGCTCCCGCGAGCGGGCCGTCTTGATCGCCTGTTGCAGCCGCGGCAGGTACTCCGGGTCGGGATAACGGCCGACGATCCCTTCCTGGACATCCATCACGAGCAGCGCGGTTCCGGTCATGCTTTTCCCTTCGTACGGTGCGGAGCGGTCCAGCTGGCCAGCAGGCGCAACGCCGTCTCGGAGCTCGATCCGGGCTCGACGGTCCCGATGGCCGGCCGCAGATCGGGTGTAGTACTCCACGCTCACCCCGGCGAGCTGCGCCACCTCCTCGCGGCGCGACCCCGCGACCCGCCGCGGCCCGTGCCCGGGAAGCCCGGCCCGCTCCGGCGTGATCCGCGCGCGCCGGGCCCGCAGGAAGTCGCTGATCTCCACGGCCCCCACGGTAGGCCGCCGGCGTCGCCTGCCGGGAGGGACAGTCTCTACCTGGCACCGCGCTCAGTAGCGGAAGGTGGCGATCACGTCCTGCAGGCGGGTCGAGATCTGGGCCAGGTCGGTGGCCGCGTCCTCGGTGGCGTCGGCGGCCGAGCGGGTGGCCGAGGTGACCTCGACGACGTCGGCGAGCTGGGTGCTGATGTCGGCGGTGCCGCCGGCCGCCCGGCCGAGGTCGTCGGTCATGTTGCGGGTGGTGGCGCTCTGCTGCTCGACGGCCGAGGCGATGGTGTTCTGGAAGTCGTTGATGTTGCCGATGATCTGGCCGATCCCGGAGATCGACTCGCTGGCCTCCTTGGCGTCCCGCTGGATCGCCTCGATCCGGCGGCTGATCTCCTCGGTCGCCTTCGCCGTCTCCTGGGCCAGGTCCTTGACCTCGCCGGCCACCACCGCGAAGCCCTTACCGGTCTCCCCCGCCCGGGCCGCCTCGATGGTGGCGTTCAGCGCCAGCAGGTTGGTCTGCTCGGCGATCGCGGTGATCGTCTTGACCACGCTGTCCACCTCGGCCGACGACGCGTCCAGCTTGGTCATCAGGGTCTCGGCCGCGGACGCGACGTCGACCGCGTCGGCGGCCACCTTCGCCGCCTCGGTGGCGCTGACCGAGATCTCGCGGATCGCCGCGCCCATCTGCTCGGCGCCGCCGGCCACCGCCTGGACGCCGGCCGTGACCGCCTCGGCCGCCTGGTCGATCGAGCTGACCCGGCTGGACGCCTGCTCGACGCTGCCGGCCAGCGCCCGACTGGCCTGCGTCATGTCGTCGGAGCGCTGGGCCAGGCCCGAGCTGGCGTCGGCCAGCGTCTGCATGGCCGTCCGCATGTGGTCGACCGCCTCGGTCGCCGACCGGGACATCCGCCCGATCTCGTCGCGGCCGGCGTCGGGCTCGCGGGCGCGCAGGTCGCCGGCCGCCATCGCCGACATCGTCTCGGCGAGGCGCGACAGGCGCCGGGTCAGCGCGCTGCCCGCGACCACGGCGATCAGGCCGGCCAGCAGGACGCCGGCCACCAGCGTCAGGATGATCGTGAGGCGGGCGCCGGACGCCGCCGAGTGCGCCGCGGCGGCCGCGGTCGCGGCGTTGGACTGCGACAGCGACTTGAGGTCCTCGATGTTCTTGACGGCCTCGACGACCGCCGGGTTGAGCTTGGTGCTGCGGAAGTTCTGCCACGCGGTCATGTCGCCGGCCTTCTGCAGCGCCGTCGACTGTTCCCGATAGGTCAGGTACTGCTTCCAGGCCGTCTCGACCCGATCCATGCCGGCCTGCTCGGCCGCCGTCACGTCGAGGGAGCGGTAGTCGCCGATGCGGGCCGACACCTGCTTGATGAGCTCGGCCGACTCGGCCGTGTAGGCCTGCGACTTCGTCTTGTCGGCCGTGGTCGCGCCGGACAGGCCGGCCCAGCGCGAGTGCCAGATCAGCTGCTGGACGTCCTGCACCGTGGTGAGCGGCAGCAGCGACCGCCGGTAGATGACGTCGGCCCGGTCGGCGATGGCGTTCATCCGCAGGATGCCGACCACGCCCAGCACCACGGCCACGAGCAGGCCGATCGCCGCGACTCCGAGCAGATTGCCGCGCATGCTCAACGAGCCGAGCCGCCGCCGTACGGACCCCATGCCCTCACCCTTCGCCGAACGGGAACGAGCTTCACGATAGGAGCCCGGCAGCCCGGCGGAAGGCGGTTCCGCGGGTCTGAGATGTCCGACTTCTACGAGGGAGGTTTGAACGGGGTCAGGCGGCCGACAGTGCGCCCCGGAGCGGGACGGCGACCATGAAGCAGCCCGGGCGGCGGGACACCTCCGTGTTCTCCCCGATCAGGCGCGCCGCGCGTACGAGCATCGCCGCCAGCTCCTGATCGCCGGTGCGCACCCACAGCAGGTCCCCGCGGCGGCGCCGGCCGCCGGCGAGCAGCGCCGCCCGCCACGCCGCGTGGGCGAGGGTCACGCGCTGGGCGTGCCGCCGCGAGGACGCGCCCAGGGCCTCGGCGCTCAGCAGCGCCTGCCGCCCCTGACGCCAGGCCGCCGCCGTCATCCGGGCGACGGCCATCCGCTGTGCCTCGGGCACCAGTACCCGATGCAGGTCGTAGCGCCGCCGACCACCCCCGGTGCGACTCTCCCGGTCGGCGGCGCACCCCAACCCGGTAAGCAACAACGTCAGCCGTGTCGCGGCGTCCCCGTGGTCGAACTCGGCCACCGCGTCGCCGATCAGAGGCGCGGTCCTTCCGGCCGGCCGGACATCGGCGCAGCGTAGAAGACAAGCCGACTCGAACGCGGCGGGCAGCGCGCCGGCGAGCACGATGTCGCGTACCGGATCGTGGTCCATCCCGATACCGTGGGCGATGGGCCCGTTCGGCCGGTACCTCCCGGTCGCGGAATTGAGGGAAACTTGCGCAGGTGACGCTTCAGATCGGTTCGCGTCGCGCATTTCTCGCGGGGATGATCACGCTGGCGGTCGCGGGATGCGCCGTCCGCAGGCCGCAACATCGGCGGGTCCGCATCGCGACCGGCAGCCCGACCGCGGTCTACTACGCGATCGGCTCGGCGCTGGCCCGGGTGATCAACCAGGACCTGCCGAACACCGACGCGAGCGTGCTGGTCACCGCGGCCTCGGCCGAGAACGTCCAGCTGGTCTCCGCGGGCCGGGCCGAGGTCGGCTTCAGCCAGGCCGACGTCCTGGTCTCCGGCGGCGTGCCGGCGCCGTCGATGGCCGCGCTGGCCCGGGTGTACGACGATCTGCTGCACCTGGTGGTCCGCGCGAACGGCCCGATCCGCGCCCTGGAGGACCTGCGCCACCGCCGGGTCTCGGTCGGCGCCCAGGGCTCCGGCACCGTGGTCACCGTCCAGCGCCTCTTCACGGTCGCCCGCCTGACCGGCGTCGACCAGCAGAAGCTCAACCTGGACGACTCGGTCGCGGCCCTGCTGGCCGACGACATCGACGGCTTCTTCTTCTCCGGCGGGCTGCCGGTGACCGGCATCAAGGAGCTGACGACCCGGGCGTCGGTGCGCATCGTCGACCTGTCCAGGTGGGCGAGCGACCTGCGCAAGGCCTACAGCGACGTGTACGTGGTGCGCGACGTGCCGGTCTCCGCGTACGGCATGCCCGCCGTGGCCACCATCGCGGTGCCCAACCTGCTGGTCGTGGCGTCGTCGATGGACGACGGCCTGGCCCACGACCTGACCCGCCTGCTGATGGAACGCCGCGACGTGCTGGCCGCCGCCCACCCGGCGGCCGAGCGCCTGGATTCCCGTTCGGCGATCTCCACCCTGCCGGTGCCGCTCCACCCGGGAGCGGCCCGCTACTACCGCTCGATCAAGCCGTAGGAGGACCGCGATGGACTACGCGTACCGCCCGGCCGGGATCGCCGCCCGCGACCACGGCCACACCCTGTTCGCGCGGACGATGGGCTACGTCGCCGGAACCACCGGACTGTTCGCGCTCGGCGCGTACCTCGGCCGCAACCTCGCCGGCGGCCTCGCCTTCGTCGCCTACCTCGCCGCGTTCGCCGCCCTGATCGCCATGCAGTTCACCGTCCGCCGCTCGCGGCAGACGACGGTCGTGCTGCTCGCCGCGTTCGGACTGCTGATGGGGGTGGCGATCGCCCCGACGCTGGTCTACTACGCCAGCACCGACCCGCAGGCGCTGTGGCAGGCCGGCGCCGCGACGGCGTTGTTCGTGGCCGCGTTCGGCGCGGCCGGCTACGCGACGCGCCGCGACCTGGCGGCGCTGGCCCGGATCTGCTTCTGGGCGCTGGTGGCCCTGCTGGTCTTCGGCATCGTGCTGATCTTCGTACGAATCCCGTACGGGTCCCTCATCTACTCGGTGCTCGGCCTGGTGATCTTCGCCGGCTTCATCATGTTCGACTTCCAGCGCTTGCGGCGCTCCTCCGACGTCGACTCCGCGCCGCTCCTGGCGGCGTCGATCTTCCTCGACATCCTCAACGTGTTCCTGTTTTTCCTGCGCATCTTCCGGGGCGGCAGCCGCTGACGCACCGAAGCGGGACCGGCGTACGTCAGCCCGGTGGTGATCGGCGTCGTCGTGATCGGGCTCGGCACCTCCATGCCGGAGTTCCTGGTGTCCGGGATCGCCGCCGCCCGGGGTGAGACCGGGCCGGCGGTGGGCCGGCGTGCTGGCCGGCGCGCAGATGCTGGTCGTCGGCGCCTCCGCGACGGCCACCGCGCTCGGGGTGTCGCCGGCGGTCATCGGCTTCACGCTGGTGGCGATCGGCACGTCGCTGCCGGAACTGGTCACCACCATCCAGGCCCAGCGCCGCGGCGAGTCCGACCTGGTGATCGGCAACCTGTTCGGGAGCAACCTGTTCAACAGCCTGGTCGGCGGTGCGGTGATCGGCTTCGCCCAGGGGAACGCCCCGGCCCGCGCCGGGACGGCCCTCGTCGCCGTCATGGTGTCGGGTGCGGTTCTCGCCGGGTTGATGCTGTTTCGCGGCCTGCGCCTCACCCGCCGCCACGGCGTCATCCTCGGCCTGGCCTACGTGGCCACGATCCCGTTGCTGTTGTCGGCCTGATCGCGGAAGCCGGCCGGCGGGAGTTGGTGGCGGCGGCCGGCGCGGTCGATTATCGACAAGCTCTCCGGGCGCTGCTCGCGGCCTCGCTGGCGGCCCTCGTCCCAGCCGGCCACCCAGGCGCGGAGACGGGCGAGCAGGTGGGGGACCTCCGGGACGGGGATGCGGCCGGCCTCGACCAGGCTCACCACCCGCGAGACGAAGTTGCTGTCCTCTCGCACGCCGCGGGCGCTGGACATCGAACGGTCCAGGAAATACCACCGCTGGATCAGGTCGTCGGCCCGCGATCCCCAATAGCCGAGCCGGAAGGTGCCGGCCACGTTCATCACCATCAGGTCCAACTGCGACGAGAGTACGGGGTCGGCGCCGCCCCGGGCGTTGTCCAGCACCAGCTCGACGCTGTCGAAGAGGTCGGGCCAGTGCGCGGCGTACTCCGGCCGGTCGCCGACCAGGCGCAACAGGACCGCGAGCCGCCACGGCGAGTCCGGGTCGGACGGGCGGCGCCCGATCCACCGCAGGATGGCGGCGCAGACGCTGGTGCTAATCAGGTTTCGCTTGAGGAGCATCTTCGAGACGTAGACGATGTCGTCGTCGGCGTCGATGTCGGCCCAGCCGTCGATCGCCCGCAGCAGTTCCTCCGGCACCTCGACGAAGTCCGGCCGCTCGAACAGCCGGCGCAGCACGAAGCTCACGCCGGGATTGCGGATGTGCTCGCACACCCACTGCACGGCGTGCGCGACCACGGTCGGGGCGAGGTCGCCGAGATCCGTACGCTCCAGCAGCGCCCGGATCACGAAGTTGGCGTCCGGCACATGCCCGTGCCGCTGCACCCACCGCACCGCGTCGGCGACCACGGCGGCCGCCCGATCGCCGAGGTCGGGGCATTCGAGCAGGGCCCTGATCATGAAGCTGGTGTCGGAGACCTGCTCGTGCTGCCGCACCCAGCCGGTCGCCACGTCGACGACGGTGGCCGCTTGGCCGCCCAGATCCGCCCGGCCCAGCAGGGGACCGAGGACGAAGTCCGCGTCGAACTCGTGGGCGGGCTGCCGCACCCAGCGCACGGCCTCGTCGATCACCGCGGCCGCCCGGTCACCCAGGTCCGTGCGCTTCAGCAGCGGCCCCAGGACGAAACCGGCGCTGGAGGCGTTGCCCGGCTGCCGCACCCACAGCGCGGCGTGGTCGAAGACGATGACCGCCCGATCGCCGAGGTCCGGGCGTTCGAGCAGGGCCCGGATCGCGCGGGCGCCGCCGGACGCGGGGTCGTGCTGTCCCACCCACCGCAGGCCCTCGGCGACGACGTCGGCCGCCTGCTCGCCCAGGTCCGTCCGTTCCAGCAGCGGGCCGAGGACGAAGCCGGCGTCGGCCATGTTGCCGGGCTGCCGCACCCACCGCACGGCGTGGGCGAAGACGGTGGCCGCCCGGTCGCCCAGATCCGGCCGCCCGAGCAGCGCCTTGATCACGAAGGTGCTGCCGGAGCTGAGCTGATGCCGTTCCACCCACCGCACGCCCTCGTCCATGACGTCGGCCGCCCGATCGCCCAGATCCGGCCGCTCCAGCAGCGGTTCCAGGACGAAGCCGGCGTCGGCGTCGTTGCCCGGCCGCGCGGCCCAGCGCACGGCCTGGTCGAGGACGCCGGCCGCCCGGTCGCCCAGGTCCGGCCGCTTGAGCAGCGGACCCAGGACCAGGCCGGCGCCGGCGACGTTGCCGGGCTGCGCCAGCCACTGGGTGGCGTGCTCGAGGACGGTGGCCGCCCGGTCACCGAGATCGGAGCGATCGAGCAACGCCTTGATCACGAAGGCGGCGCCGGACGTGAGCCGGTGCCGGTCCAGCCACCGCACCGCCTCGTCGAGGACGGCGGGCGCCCGTTCACCGAGATCCGGCCGGCGCAGCAGCGCGCCCAGCACGAAGCTGGCCTCCGCACGCCCGCGGTGCATCTGCACCCACCCCGCGGCGCCGTCCATCAGCGAATCCGCCTCGTTCGCGGGAACGATGCGAAGGCCCTTGTAGAACACGTGCCGGGCATGGGCGGTCCGGCCGTGCTCGGACAGCCACGGACCGGTCAGGGTCGCCCAGCGGTCGATCGCCGTCGCCGACCACGGCGGCCCGTCGAGCACCGAGCCCAGGGCGTAGCCGCCCGGGTCCGGGTCGTCCTGCAGCACCCGGCCGATGTCGCGGTCGTGCCGGCGCATCCAGTCGTCGCAGAACGCGGTGAGGTCGTCGGCCCGGCCGTCGAGCTCGAGGTCGCGCAGCAGCCGGCCGACGCTGACCGCGAAGCGGCCGACCGTGCGGGCGTCGTGCAGGCAGGGCGTGAGGACGTCCTCGGCGACCGCGGGGTTGATCCGGGCGCTCGGGGCCTGCAACAGCGTCTGCTCGAGAAGCTGGTCGGTCACCAGGTCGTGCACCACCACCAGGGTCTCGCCCTCGACCTCGAGCCAGCCCATCGCCAGCATGACGTCGACGAGCTGCCCGGCCCGCCACCGGTCGAGCCCGTGCCGCTCGAGGACGTGGGCCGCCGCCGCCTCGACCGCCGGCCGCTTCTGCGGGCTCGCCGCGGTGAGCGCGGCGCAGGCCTTGACCAGCGGCCCGGCCTCGGCGACGTCCAGCGCCGACCGCGGCCGCGGGATGGCCAGGTCGTCCTCCTCCAGCCGCCGCTCCAGCCAGCCGAGCAGGTCGCCGGTGCGGAGCCGGAGCAGGTCGCCGGAGAAGGTGCCGGCGAGCACCCGGCGCTCGATCTCCCGCGCGATCAGCATGGCGACGATCGGGCGTGACCCGCAGGCGGCCACCAGGCGGTCCGGACCGAGCTCGGCGAGCGCCGCCGGCGCCTCCACGGCCAGGATGTTCTGCCGTACGGCCGTCGTGTGCTCGCCGTCCACCCGCAGCTCGACGTTGTCGAAGAGCCCGCGCACGTGCTCGCCGGCGGCCTTCAGGAGCCAGCCGGGACGGGCCGAGGCCAGCACCCCGACCGGGATGCCCCGGCTCGCCGCCTCCGGGAGCAGCCGCTGGCGGAGATCGGGCAGGTCGATGCCGCGGCACTCGTTCAGGTAGTCGATCACCACGACGACGGGCGTGGCGCCGTCGAAGATCGCCTCGGCGAGATGCTCGTTGGTCGCCAGCGGCTCACCCGGCATCACATGCAACGCGCGCCACCCGGCCAGCTCGGCCAGCTTGGCCACCTCGAAGCAGGTACGGCTCTTGCCGCTGCCGGCCGGCCCGACCAGCACCACGCCCCGGTCGTTGGCCCGGCCCTGGAGCCGGCGCAGCAGCTTGGCCGGGTTCGAGTCGTGCTCCCGCCCGGGGTCGACGAACGGCAGCCGCTCGTCGTCGAGGTTCCGCCGCATCCCGACCAGGCTCGCGAGCGCCTCCCGATGGCCGAGCACGGGCGCCATCGGCGGGCCGGACGGCGGCCGGGAAAGCGGGACCGGGCCGGCGATCGGGCCGTCCTCGGCGAGCGCCTCGCGGAACCCGGGCCGGTCGAACGCGGCCGCGATGCTGGCGGCGTCGGCGCTGCTCGTGCCCGCGCGGTGCAACCGCCGCGAGATCACGCCGACGAGCAGGCCGTCCCCGGTGAAGACCGCCGCCCCGGAGAAGCCCCGCCACGGGTCGTCCCCGGTCCCGGCGTCGGGCGGGGCCGCGCTCGCGATGCTCAGGTCGAGCAGGCCCGACTTGCCGTTCGACAGCAGCTGGATCGTGCCGCTGACCTGCCGGGCGTCGCGCACGTTGCCGGTGCGGGTGGCGAACGACGGATAGCCGACGGCGTCGAAGGGCGGCCGCTCGGCGCGCTCCGGCAGTTCCCCGAAGGCAACCGGCGCGATCGCGGCCGGCGACGGGTCCAGCCGCAGCAGCGCGACGTCGAGCTCGTCGTCGCCGCGCCAGGCCAGCCGGGCCCGCACGAACTCACCGCCGGGCAGGCGTACGCGATGGCCGGTGTCGTCCGAAGGGAAAAGGTGGGCGTCCGAAGGGAAGAGGTGGGCGGCCGTCAGGATCAGGTGCGTGCTGATCCGGTAGCCGCTCCCGTAGACGCGCCCGCCGGCGAGGACCTCGGCGACGCGGGCCCGCTGGAGGCCTCGTGCAGACATCGGCGCGCCCGGTCAGTTCGGGATCTCGGTCACCCGATCCCCGGTCCAGACCTCGCCGCCGTCGGCCGTCGCCGGGTGCAGCTGCACCTTGACCGTGTGCGTGGTGGTCGACGAGTCGGTCGCCTTCATCCCGGCGTTGAGCACCCAGAACTTGACGCCGGCCTGGCCCTCGAGGCCCTCCGCGATCGCGACCTGGAAGTCGATGTCCACGGTGCCGAGCCGGAACTTCACCGGCTGCCCCTCGGCATCCACCATCGACTCCGCCAGCTCGGCGCGCAACGCGCGGATCGCCTCCGCAAGCCCGATCTCGGCCACTCGTCTCACTCCCCACCGTCGCACCATCGCTACAGCTCGCCAATATATAAGAAGACGACCGCCGGTGATTTCGCCGATGCGCGAGCCACATTTGTGCACTGACGATGCAGAGACCCCGAACGCCTTGGAGGTTTCATGCGTCGTCTCGTCGTCCTCCTCACCATCGTGCTGGCCGCGCTCGCGCTCAGCCCGGCCCCGCCCGCGGCCGCCGCGCCCGGCACTCCGGTGATCTTCGTGCACGGTTACACCGGCAGCGCCTCGAACTGGACCACCGCGATGGCGGTGTTCCGCGCCGGCGGCTATGCGAGCAGCGAGCTGTTCGCGTACGAGTACAACTCGTACGGCAACAACATCAGCAATGCCCAGGGGCTGGCCACCTACGTCAACCAGGTGCGGGCCCGCACCGGCGCGACCCAGGTCGACATCGTCAACCACTCGATGGGCGGCCTGGTCAGCCTCTGGTATCTCAAGCAGCTCGGCGGCGCCCAGTACGTGCGGCACCTGGCGTCGATCGCCGGCGCCAACCACGGCACCACGTACGCGGGCGCCTGCCTGATCTACGTCACCTGCCAGCAGATGTATCCCGGCTCGTCGTTCATCGCCACGCTGAGCGCCGGCGACGAGACCCCGGGCAGCACCCGCTACGGAACGTGGTACTCCCCCTGCGACGGCATCATCATCCCCTACACGAGCACGGTGCTCAGCGGCGCGACCAACAACTACGTGGCGTGCCAGACCCACATCGGCTACCTCACCGACACGGTCACGCTCACCGCGGTCAGATCGTTCCTGCGGAGCTGATCGGCGGGGCGGCCGCGTGCCGGAGGGGGCACGCGGCCGTCAGCCGCGGCGGAGCAGGCCGATCAGCAGGACGGCGCAGCCGGCCAGGCAGAGGATCGTGCGGGCGTGGTTGGCCGGGTCCCAGGCGGCCAGGAAACGCGACCACGTGACCGTGCCCGCTTCCAGGCGGTCGTTCAGCGGGACGTTGACCGCGATGGTGACGCCGAGCGCCCCGACGATGGTCAGGATCGCGCCGGTCAGCAGCCAGCCGGCGCCGGGGAGCGCCCAGGTGGCCAGCGCCCGGACGATCACCGCTACGCACAGCGCCGAGACGCCGAAGAGGGCGATCATCAGGGGCGGGCGCTGGGCGGTGACGTTGAGCGAGCGCATCGCGGCGGCGCCGGCCGGTGCGGGCAACCGGTGCAGGCCGCTCATGACGAAGGCGGAGAACGCGAAGAACACGCCGGCGAGCAGGCCGCTCCCGACGGTGGCGGAGGCGGCGAGGACATCCCAGGTACGAGTCATGACTCCATGTCACCGCAGGGCGATGAGATGATCCATGCGGCAGACGCCCTGTTCCATACGCGAGCGTCTAGGACGACGGCGCGGCCGGCAGCCAGATCCGGGCGTCGAGGCCGCCGTCGGGGGCGGCCTCCAGCGTGAAGCGGCCGCCCGACGCGTCGATCAGGACGTTCACGATGGACAGGCCGAGACCGGCGCCGTCGACGTTCTGGGCGTCGGGGGCGCGCCAGAACCGCTCGGTCGCGCGGCGGCACTGCTCCTCGGTCATGCCGGGGCCGGAATCGCGTACCGAAACGAGAACGCCGCCCTCCGCCGGCGCGGCCGCCACCTCGACCCGCCCGCCCGCCGGCGTGAACTTCAGGGCGTTGTCGATCAGGGCGTCCAGCGACTGGTCGAGCGCGGTCGGCACGGCGCAGGCCGGCAACTCGGCGGACGACGAGGCGCTCAGAACAATGCCGTTGCGCGTGGCGAGCGGCTGCCACGCTGAAGCTCTGTCCACGGCGACCGCGGCCGCGTCGATCGGCACGACGTGATGCTGACCGCGCTCGGCCCGGGCCAGGGCGAGCAAGCCGTCCAGCACGTCGGCCAGCCGGTCGGTCTCGGCCAGCGCGATCTCGTGGTCGGCGCGCGACTGCGGGTCGGCCAGGTCGCCGCCGAGGTCCTCCATGCGCAGGCGCAGCACGGTGAGCGGGTTGCGCAGCTGGTGGCTGGCGTGGGCGACGAACGAGCGCTGCCGTTCCAGGGACTCGGCGACCGCGTCGGCCATCTCGTTGAAGCTCGCCGACAGCCGGCGCAGCTCGGGCGGGCCGAGGCCGGGCTGCACCCGGGCGGCGCTGTCGCCGGCCGCGATCTCGTGCGCGGCCGCGTCGAGGCGGGTCACCGGGCGCAGCACCCAGCCGGCCAGCCGGTGGGCGGTGACCAGGCAGGCGGCCACCGCGAGCAGGCCGCCGAGGCCGAGCACCGACCAGCTCAGCGTGACCACCCGGCGGCTGTGCCCGGTCGGCGAGGCGGTCAGCACGATGCCGAGCACGGCGCCGCCGTCGCTGACCGGGACGGCGACGATCAGCGGGCGCGCCTGCCACGGCCAGAGCATCTCGGGGGTGCCGACCTGGCGACCGGCGAGCGCGGCGCGGATGGCGAGCCCGGCGTCGCGCACCGGCGGGCCGAAGTCGCTGAGCACCCGCTGGTCCTGGTCGACGACCATGGTCGCGATGCCGTAGAGCTCGGTGTAGCGGCGCAACTCGTCCCGCAGCGACGCGAGCTCGCCGCTGCGCAGGGCGGGCGCGGCCAGCGAGGCGAAGCGGGTGGCGTCGGCGAGCCGGTCGGCCTCGACCCGCTCGGTCTCGCGGGTGGTGAGCGAGAAGGCGAGCGGCAGCTCGAGCGCCAGCAGGACCATGCAGAGCAGCAACACGTACGTGCCGACGAGCCGGTTGCGCACCAGGACCTCCTATGCGCGCAGACGGTATCCGACGCCCCGGACGGTCTCCACCAGCTCGGGCCGGCCCAGCTTGGCGCGCAGGGACGCCACGTGCACCTCGAGCGTGTGCTTGCCCGACCAGGTGGTCTGCCAGACGTCGAGCAGGATGCGCTCGCGGGAGAGGGCGACGCCGGGCTGCCGGGCGAGCGAGGCCAGCACGTCGAACTCCTTGCGGGTCAGCACGATCGGCGCGCCGTCCACCTGCACCGTGCGGGCGGCCAGGTCGAGGCGCAGCGGGCCGGCCTCGACCACCTCGCGCGGCGGCGCCTGCCGGACCGTGCGGCGCAGCAGGGCCTCGATGCGGGCCTGGAGCTCGGCCATCGAGAACGGCTTGACCACGTAGTCGTCGGCGCCGCCGCGCAGGCCGGTGACCCGGTCGCGCTCCTCGCCGCGGGCGGTGACGGCGATGATTCCCAGGTGCTCGCTGCGCGCCCGCAACTGCCGGCACACGTCGACGCCGTCGCCGTCGGGCAGGTTGAGGTCGAGCAGCACGAGGTCGCAGGGCGCCGCGGCGAGCGCCGCCGTGGCGGTGGCGGCATGCTCCACCTCGTACCCCCGGCGCTGCAGCATCGAGGTCATGACCGCGCTGACCCGGCGGTCGTCCTCGACGAGCAGTATGCGCATGGCGCTCAGCTTCTCAGTTTCATGGCCAGCAACTCCACCAGATGTTTGCCGGGAACGCCGGCGAGGTCGTCGGCCTGGGTGCGGCAGGAGAAGCCGTCGGCCAGGAAGACGTCGCCCTCGCCGGCCGTCCGCAGGGCCGGCAGCAACTGCTGCTCGGCGACCTGTACCGACACCTCGTAGTGGCCGCGCTCGACGCCGAAGTTGCCGGCCAGCCCGCAGCAGCCGCCGAGCCGCACCACTTCCGCGCCGGCGCGCTTGAGCAGCTTGGCGTCGGCCTCCCAGCCCATCACGGCGTGGTGGTGGCAGTGCGGCTGGGCGATCACCTTCAGGCCGTCCAACGAGGGCGGGTTCCAATCGGGCGTACGGGCGAGCAGCTCCGCGATCGTGACGGTGGCCGCGCTGACCTTCCGGGCCGCCTCGGTGTCGAGCAGCTCGGGCAGGTCGCCGCGCAGCACGCCGGTGCAGGACGGCTCGAGCCCGACGATCGGGACGCCGCTCTCGGCCGCCTCGGCGAGCTGGTCGACGGTCCGGCCGAGGATGCGCTTGGCCGCGTCGAGCTGCCCGGTCGAGATCCAGGTCAGGCCGCAGCAGCCTTCGCGCGCCGTGATCCGCGGGGCGTAGCCGGCGTCGGTGAGCACCTCGACGGCCGCCTCGGCGATCTCGGGCGAGAAGTGGTCGGTGAAGCTGTCGACGAAGAGGACGACGGGCTTGCCCGCATTCTTCTCCTGCCGCGCAAACTGAGCCCGAAATGTCTTGTTTGCGAACTTGGGAATGCCGCGCCGGGCGTCGACGCCGGCGAGGGCCAGGGCGACGCCCCGCAGACCGGGCAAAGTGGTCATCCGATTGGCCAGGCGCGGCATCCTCGCGGCCAGGCGGGACCAGCGCGGGAGCCAGCCGAGCGAGTAGTGCGACCTCGGCCGTACCCGCCGCTTGTAGCTCTGGTGCAGCACCTCGGCCTTGTAGGCCGCCATGTCGATCCCGGTCGGGCAGTCGCTCGCGCATCCCTTGCAGGACAAACAAAGATCGAGCGCATCGTGTACGGCGTCCGCGCGCCAGCCCGGGGCCAGGTCGCCGTCGAGCATCTCCTGCAATACCCGCGCGCGCCCCCGGGTCGAGTCCTTCTCGTCCTTGGTCGCAAGGTAGGACGGGCACATCACGCCGCCGAGCACGCTGGTGTCGGCACGGCACTTGCCGACCCCGGTGCAGCGGTGCACGGCCTGGTTGAAGTCGCCGTGATCGGCGTGGTAGGCCAGCGCGAGCCCGGTGGTGACCGGACGGGCCTGGGCGACCCGGATGTTCGCGTCGACCGGGTCGGGGTCGACGAGGTTGCCGGGGTTGAGCAGGCCGGCCGGGTCGAAGGTGTGCTTGATCTTGCGGAACAGGTCGATCGCGGCCGGCGAGTACATCCGGGTGAGCAGCTCGCTGCGGGCGCGGCCGTCGCCGTGCTCCCCCGACAGCGAGCCGCCGTAGCCGACCACGAGATCGGCCGCATCCTCGAGGAAGGCGCGGAACTTGGCCGGGCCGCCGGGCTTGTCGAGGGGGAAGTCCAGGCGTACGTGCACGCAGCCGTCGCCCAGATGGCCGTACGGCATGACGGAGAGCTGATGCCGCGCGCAGAGTGCGTCGAAGTCCCGCAGATAGGCCCCGATCTTCGCGGGCGGGACCGCCGCGTCCTCCCAGCCGCCGTGGGCGGGAAGGCCGGAGGGCGCCCGGCCGGCCAGACCCGCGCCGTCCTCCCGGATCCGCCAGAGCGGCGCGGCTTTTGTCATGTCTTCAACGATCAACGTGTCCAACGCGCCGGACGACGCCGCGAGCTTTTCGGACTGGGCGCGCGCCTCGCCGAGGTCGTCACCGGCGATCTCCACCATCAGCCAGGCGTGCCCGCCGGGCAGGGGCGGCACCGCGCCGGGACCGCGCCGGCTGCGCACGATGTCGCAGATGCGCTCGTCCAGGCCCTCGCAGGCGGTGGGCTTGAACTCGAGAATGCCGGGCACCGCGTCGCCCGCCGTGCCGAAGTCGGGGTAGCCGAGCACGACAAGAATCCGATATTTCGGATCTGCGACCAGCTTCACCGTCGCCTGGGTGATCACGGCCAGGGTGCCCTCGCTGCCGACCAGGAACTCGGTGAGGTTGAAGCCGCGCTCGGGGAGCAGGTGCTCGACCGCGTAGCCGGAGACCTGGCGGCCGAAGCGGGCGAACTCGGTGCGGCCGGTTTTGAGGTCCGCGTTGACCACGTCTCGGAGGTCGGCGACGATCTTGTCGGCGCCCTGGATGCTCGACCCGTCGGTGATCAGCCGCTCGCCGTCGATGGTCAGCGCGCTCAGGCCGGCCACGTTGTCGGAGGTGCGGCCGTAGCCGAGCGTGCGCGACCCGCAGGAGTTGTTGCCGATCATGCCGCCGATCGTGCAGCGGGTGTGCGTCGACGGGTCGGGGCCGAAGCGCAGGCCGTGCGGCTTGGCGGCGGCCTGGAGGACGGCCTGCACGGTGCCGGCCTGCACGCGCGCGGTTCTTGACGAGGGGTCGACCTCGAGGACCTTGTTCATGTATCGGCTGAAGTCGAGGATGACGCCGGGGCCGATCGCGTTGCCGGCCACCGAGGTGCCGGCGCCGCGGGCGGTGACCGGGACGCCGAGCTCGCGCGCGACGGCCAGCGTGGCGAGCACGTCGTCGTCGTGGCGGGGACGGACGATCGCCTGCGGGACCACCCGGTAGAGGGAGGCGTCGGAGGCGTACATCGAGCGGTTGGTCGCGTCGTCCAGCACGTCGGCGATCGCCGCCCGGCGTAGTCGGCGCACCAGCTCACTCGGCTCAGTCATGGGCCGACCTTACCGAGGTGGCCGGACGGCCAGGACCATCAGGCCCCGGCCGTCCGTCCCAGGTCACAGGCCGGCCCGAACCAGGTAACTACCGGGCTGCGACCGGCTTTGCCTGCGCTCGCCCGGGACCGCGGCCGACTGGTTCGGCATGCGAATCCGGCTGGTCCTCACGCTGCTGCTCGCCGCCGTCCTGGCCGCGCTCTCCGGCGCCGCTCCCGGGCAGGCGTCCCGGCCGGTGCTGCGGGCGCTGACCTTCAACGTGTGCGGGAACGTCTGCCGGTACGGCGAGGTGGCGATGACCTCGGCGAACATCGCGTACCAGACCCGCAACCTGAACGCCCAGATCGTGCTGCTCCAGGAGCTGTGCTATTCCCAGTTCCTCGGCATCCGGGCCCGGCTCGCGCCGTACGGCTACACGGCCGCGTTCGGGACGGCGTCCGTCGGGGGCAAGTGCGACAATGACGATAAAAAGCACGGCGAGGCGTTCGGCGTCGCGGTCCTCGCGCGGGGGACGATCCTTTCCCGGTACGCCCATCGCATGCCGAGCCCCGACCGGTCCCAGACCGAGGGGCGGGTGCTGCTCGCCGCCAACGTGCGGCTGGCCGGCCGGTCGCTGTTCGTGGTCACGACCCACACCGCGCACAACGGCGAGAACCGGATAGCCCAGATCGCGGCCCTGCGGCGCTGGATCACCCCGTACGCGCAGACCCGCCCCGTGCTCTTCGGCGGTGACCTGAACCTGCCGCCGGACAGCACCGACCTGGACGGCTTCTACCAGTCGTTCGGTGAGGCCAACGACACCCGGGACCACCCCCTGGCCACGTTCCTGCCCTTTCCCCAGCGCAAGATCGACTACCTGTTCGGCAGCAACGGCTACCTGACCCCGGCCGGCGCCGCCCGCGCCTGCGGCGGCTACTCCGACCACTGCATGTACCTGGGTTCCTTCCGCTGACCTTTCGCCCGGGGTCGCCCGTCCGGGCGGCGAAAGCAGCCGTTGCGTGGATACCCGGTCGTCTCTTCGCGACCACAATGGTCTGCGCGGCGGAGGCAGACATCCGCCCTCGACCGGTGGAGTCCCTGGCATGAGCGGCTGGCAGCTGTCCGGCTACACGCCTGTTCGCCCGCTCGGCGCCGGCGCCTCGGGCAGCGTCGTGCTCGCCACCCACGACGAGACCGGCACCCCGGTCGCGATCAAGTATCTGGCGCCCGGCCTCGGCGACGACGACTCGTTCCGGACGGCCTTCCGGCGAGAGGCGCGGCTGCTCGGGGAGATCGACGACCCGCACATCTCCCGGCTGTACGAATACGTCGAGTCCCCGGGCGGCGCGGCGATCGTGATGGAGTTGGTCAACGGGGTGTCGCTGCGGCAGATGCTGCGCGAGCACGGCCCGACCACCCCCGAGTCGGCGCTGTCGGTGCTGAAGGGCTCCCTCGCCGGGCTCGGCGCGGCGCACACCCACGGCGTCGTGCACCGGGACTACAAGCCGGAGAACGTCCTCGTCACCGGCGAGGGGCAGAGCAAGCTCGCCGACTTCGGCATCGCCACGCCGGTCGGCGAGGGCACCGGCACCGTCGTCACCGGCACGCCTCGCTACATGGCCCCCGAGCAGTGGACGGGCCGGCCGGCGACGCCCGCGTGCGACATCTACGCCGCCACCGCGACCTTCTTCGAATGCCTCACCGGCAAGCCACCGTACGACGGACCGAACCTCTTCGCCCTGCACGATCAGCACGCCAACGCGCCCATCCCGACCGATCCGGCCCCGGCCGCGGTGCACGACCTGCTCCGGCACGGCCTGGCCAAGCAGCCCGGCGACCGGCCCCAGCACGCCCTGGCCTTCCTCGACGTGCTGGAGCGGGTGGCCGGCACGGCGTACGGCGCGGACTGGGAGGAGCGCGGTCTCCGCGATCTGGCGCGCCGGGCCGCCCTGCTCGCCGCGCTGTGGCCGTTCCCCGACCGGGCCGGGGGCGCCACCAGCCTCGCCACGACCACGTTCGGCGCCACCACGCCCGGCTTCCTCGGCAGCCTCCGCCGCGGTCGCAAGTGGACCGTGCTGGCCTGCGGCGGCATCGTCGCGGCCCTGCTGATCGGCGGGGTGGGATACCACTACGCCGCCGACGAGCACGCGGCCTTCGCGGGCGGCCAGGAGACCCCCTCGGCCACCGACCCGCCGGCGACCGCGCCGTCCGTGCCGCCGACGTCGGCGACCCCGCCGGCCCCTTCCACCGCACCAGCCCCGTCGTCGACGACGACCGCGACGACCGGCGCCGCCGGCCCCGTCGCCACGACCGGACCGTCCGCATCCACCTCGCCCACCGGCGCGCCGACCACCACGACCACCACGCGCACGCCGACCTCGCCGGCCACCACCTCCCCGGCCACCACCTCCCCGGCCACTCCGCCGGACACCACCGCCCCCTCGGTCGGCGCGGTCAGCGCGAGCCCGTCGGCGCTGGAGGGGGAGAAATGCCAGTACGGCGCGCGGACGAGCACCATCGCGGCCACCGTCACCGACGACCGGAGCGGCCCGGCCGCGCTGAAGGTCACCTTCAGCTACACCCTGGGCGGCGCCACCTCGACCGGCGCGATGAGCTCGGCCGGCCAGGGCGTCTTCGAGGGAACGCTCGGCCCGCTGCCGATACCGAGGTCGGCCACCCGCATTCCGGTCTCGGTCGTCGCCGTCGACGCCGCCGGCAACTCGGCCAAGTCGGCGTCGACGAAATATGTGACCCTCGCCAGCACCTGTACCCCAGGTTAGGAGCACGCCGTGCGACCAGCACCGAGGCCGGCCGAGGAGCCTTTCGACGACCGGGCGATGCGGCCGCCCGCCGATCCGTGGGCCACCATCGACCGTCCCGAACCCACCGCGTACCTCGGCTCCGGCCCGCCCGGCCGAACCGTGCCCATCCCGCCGGCCGCCGCGAACGCCCCGACCATGCGCCTCGGCGCGCCGGCGCCGGCCCCGCGCGCCGACCGGGAGGTGCGCTTCGGGCCCGGCGTGCCGCCGAACCGCGTGGCCGCCCCGCAGTGGCCGGCCACCCCCAAGGCCGCCCGCCCGCGCCGGCCGTGGCGCCGCCTGGTGTCGGTGCTCTCCAGCCTGCTGACCCTCGTGCTGGTCGTGCTGGTCGGTCTGTACCTGTGGCAGCGGCTGCGCCCGCTGGAGGTGGAGAGCGTCAAGGTCGCCGTGCCCCGCCCGGCCGGAGACCGCTGCGACGTCACCGTCGACGTGGTCGCCACCGTGCGCACCAACGGTCGGAGCGGCGCGATCCGCTACCAGTGGTTCCGCTCGGACTCGCCGCCCGGCGCCGTGCTGACCGAGCAGGTCGGCAGCGGGCAGCGCACCGCCACGCTGACCCTCAAATGGACGTTCAGCGGCGTCGGGACGACCACCGAGACCGCCACCGTCAACATCGTCGATCCGACGCCCGCCCAGGCCGGCACGAAGGTCGCCTACCGCTGCCGCGGCTGAGCTGACCCGCGGCGGGAAAACAGAATGTCACCCCGCCGCATGACCGGCCCTCACCCGGGTTCGGACTCGTGTCCGGCCGGGTGGGTGCGCAGCAGGCCGGCATAGGCCCGCTGGGCGGTGATGTCGCCGGTGACGACCCGGTGGATCGTGCGGGTGATGGGCATGGCCAGACCGTGCCGGTCGGCCAGCCGCACCGCGGCGTGCACGGTCTTGACTCCCTCGGCGACCTGCCCCATCTCGGCGAGGATGTCGTCCAGGCTCCGCCCCCGGCCGAGTTGCTCGCCGACGTGCCGGTTGCGGCTGTACGGGCTGACGCAGGTCGCCACCAGGTCACCCATTCCGGCCAGCCCGGCGAGCGTGTTCGGCTCGCCGCCCATCGCGACCGCCAGCGTGGTCAGCTCGGCAAGTCCGCGGGAGATCACCCCGGCCCGGGTGTTGTCACCGACACCCAGGCCTTGAGCGATACCGGTGGCGATCGCGACGACGTTCTTCAACGCTCCGCCGACCTCGCAGCCGATCACGTCGTGATTGGTGTACACGCGCAGCAGTCCCCGGCGGAACACCCGCTGTATCTCGGCCGCGACGGCGAGGTCCTCGGTCGCGATGACCGTGGCCGCCGCCATGCCCGCCATGATCTCCTTGGCCAGATTGGGCCCGGTGAGCGCGGCGGCCGGATGTCCCGGCAGCACTTCCTTGATCACTTCGGTCATCCGCAGCAGCGAGTCGCGTTCGAGCCCCTTGCTGAGGCTGACCACCGGGATCCACGGGTGCAGGTTCGGCGCGACCTGCTCGAGCGTGTCGCGGAATGCTCCGGTCGGCACGCCGACGACGAGCAGCTCGGCATGAGCGGCCGCCTCGGCGAGGTCGGCGGTGGCCCGAAGCCGGCCCGGCAGCGGAAAGCCTTCGAGATAGCGCTCGTTGGTGTGCTTGGCGTTGATCTCCTCCGCCGCGGCCGGGCTGCGTGCCCAGATCAGCGATTCGTGATCGCGGCGGGTGAGAACGGACGCGACCGTGGTACCCCAAGAACCCGCGCCCAGCACGGTGATCCGCATGGTGCCCCTTTCCCCGGCGCGCACGGCGCGAGTCGAGAATACGGTGGCGGGACGTGCTACGGCATCGGGTCGAGAGCCCATTCCACGATGACGGTCACCGCCACCCGCTGCCGGCCCGGCTCGACGGGAAATCGCGAGTCCATCGCGACCGGGCTGTACTGTCCCACCGGTCCGGCGCCGGCGCCCGTCTCGCTCACCTTGAGGACGCGGCCGAGCGGCCGCCCGGCGTCGTGGGCATACTGTTCGGCCTTCTGCCGCGCATCGGCGAACGCGTCGTGACGTGCCTCGGTGAGCAGCGCGGCGTCGTTCTCGATCGCGAACGACACGCCGTTGACCCGCGCGGCGTCCCCGCCCGCGGCGGTGGCGGCGGACATGAGCTCCCCGGCGCGCCGCAGGTCCCGGATCTTCGCGGTGAGTCCCTGACTCACGGTGTAGCCGGTGATGACTTGTTCGCTGTTCACCTTCGAGCCGACGGTGACGGTCGACGTCTGGAGGTCGGCGCGGGCAACCCCGGCGCGCACGAGGGCGTCGCGCATCCGGGTGGCCGCGCCGTTGGCGCGGTCCAGGGCCAGACCGACCGTGGACCCATCGGTCTCCACCGCGAGATCCACGGTGAGCGTGTCCGGCTCACCGGAAACTTCGCCGGTCCCGGTGACCAGCACGCTTTCCCGGAAGGGATCGACCGGCGGTGAATCCGCCGAGGCAAACGCCGGCCCGCCGCCAACCGGCCCCCACGCGGCGAGCGAGGCCAGAACGACGAGTACGGGCGTTGCGACACGTGACCGGATCATCAGCCCATTCAAGGCGGCCCGCCGTCCGGCCGATGCCGTTTCCGGCACAGATCGACCGAAGGGCGGACAGCCGGCTCAGGCGGCCGCCGCCAGCAGCAGCCTCTCCGGGTCGGCGGGCCGGCACAGGTGGTAGCCCTGACCGAGGTCGCACCCCAGCCGGCGCATCGCGGTCAGCTGGGCCTGCGTCTCGACGCCCTCGATCACCGTGCGCAGCCGCAGCGTGCGGGCCAGCTCGACGACCGCGCGGATCACGGCCAGGTCCTCGATCGTGGGTGAGGCGTGGCCCATGAAGGACTGGTCGATCTTCAGCTCGTCGACCGGGAGCCTCTGCAGCAGCGACAGCGACGAGTAGCCGGTGCCGAAGTCGTCGATGGACAGGCCGACGCCGAGGGACTTCAGGTCGGCCAGGTGGGAGATGGCCGTCGCCGGGTCGTTCATCAGCACCGACTCGGTCAGCTCCAGCGTCACGGCGGCCGGCGGCAGGGCGCAGTCGGCGAGCATCGCCTGCACGTCGGCGGCGAAACCGGGGTCGGCGAGCTGCCGGCCGGAGACGTTGACGTTCACGGTCAGGGCCGGCATCGTGCGGCGCCACCTCGCGGCCTGTTCGCCGGCGGCGTGCAGTACCCAGCGGCCGAGGTCGATGATCAGGCCGTTCTCCTCGGCCAGCGGCAGGAACTCGGCCGGCAGCGCGCGTACGCCGTCGGGCTTGTCCCACCGCACCAGGGCCTCGACGCCGGCCATCGCGCCGCCGGCCAGCTGGATCAGCGGCTGGTACTGGAGGCGGAACTCGTGGTTGGCCAGGGCGCGCCGGAGGTCGGTGTGCAGGGTGAGGCGGGCCAGCGCCTCGGCGTGCATGTGCGGGGCGAAGACGACGACCTTGCCGGGGCCCTCGGTCTTGGCCTTGTACATCGCGACGTCGGCGTTGCCGAGCAGGTCGCCGGGGTCGGCGGGGGCGGCGTCGCTGTGGGTGGCGACGCCGATGCTGGCGCCGATGAAGACGTCGCGGCCGAAGATGCGGAACGGGCGGCGGATCGCGTCGATGAAGCGTTCGGCGACCGGTACGGCCTCGTCCGTCGCCGTGTCGTGCAGCAGCACCGCGAACTCGTCGCCGCCGATCCGGGCGCCGACGTCCTCGGGGCGCAGGCAGTGCCGGATGCGGGCGGCCACCAGGCCGAGCAGCTCGTCGCCGGCCCGGTGCCCGAGGCTGTCGTTGACCGCCTTGAACCGGTCCAGGTCGATGAACAGCACGCTGGCCGGCGCCGGCTCGCGCAGCTTCTCCTCGAGCTTCTCCAGGAACAGCACCCGGGTCGGCAGGGCGGTCAGCGAGTCGTGCCGCGCCTCGCGCAGCGACTCGAGCGCCCGCCGCTCGGCCTGCAGCAGCCGGATGTTGGTCAGGGCCAGGCCCAGCGTCTGCGCCATGGCCTGGAGCAGCTGCCGCTCCTCGGGGCTGAGCGCCTCGCCGGCCCGGGCCACCATGAGCCGGCCGCGGTCGCCGCTGCCGAAGCCGGCCTCGGCCACGAACAGCTCGTCCAGGCCGGGCACCTCGACGGTGGCCGCCGGCCCGGCGCCGATCGCCTCCTGGAGCACGTCGTCGCGTACGCCCCAGGCCACCGAAACCCGACGGTCGCCGGTGAGCACCGCGCCGACCTCGGTCTCCAGCACCTCGCTGGCGCGTTCGATGGCGACCATGGTGGCGAGGTGCTCGTCGCGGGCCTCGCAGACCGCCGCGAAGAACTCCGTGAGCTGATGGGTCGACCAGTGGTTCACGGATGCCCCCTCAGGCCAGGGCCAGCGTGACCAACGTGAAGTGGTGCATGCCGAGCGCGCCGCGCAGCCGGGCGATCTCGCCGTTGGTGTAGAAGCCGCCGTACGGGACGTCGCCCAGCTCCTTGCTGATGCCGGCGATCTCCTGATCGACGCCGTGGTCGCCGAGCGCCACCCGCCGGGCCGCGCAGTCGAAGGCGAGCACGCCGAGCGGCTTCTTCCCGTCCAGCCCGTCGACCGCCTGCACCGCCGACTCCCGGGCGCCCTCGACCAGCGAGCCGTGGTCGCTCTCCATGAGCCAGGTGAGCGCGCCCTGCGGCACGTCGGCAAGGCAGATCACCGAGCGGTCCGTACGGTCACCGCCGTGCAGCAGCCGCATGTCCTCGCCGCTGCGCCGCGACAGGCCGAGCGGGTGCTCGAAGAGCAGCTCACGGAACGTCTTCTCGTCGTCGAGGACCGACTCGTCGAGGCCCAGCCGGCGCAGGATGACGTCCAGGGCCGGCTCGCCGTCGAGCTCGAAGACCCGCCCGTCGCGGCTGCTGGTCACCACCATCGCGTCCCCGGTCTTGCGCCAGCCGTGCGCGATGCCGACGCTGAGCGGCCGGTCCGAGCCGAGCGCGATGCCGATCGCGGCGTCGGTGAGGATCTCCACGCCGTCCCGGCCGCCGTGGAACTGATAGGTGCGCACGTACGTGAGATGGTCGCCGGCGCAGCCACCGACCAGCGGCGCCGAGGCGCCGACCACCGAGAACGCGCCCCGGATGATCTCGTGCTGGTTGCCGGTCAGCCCGTCGCAGACCATCAGCAGCGCGCGGTGCGGCCGATCCACCTCGTCGAGGCAGGCGCCGATCGCGGCCCCGCCGTCCCGCGGGTGCTCGGTGACGTCGCGCGCCACCCGCGTACGAACCTGGAAACCGGAACCGCCCAGCGCGACCACCGCCACGCCGTCCCCGCTCACCTCGCCGGACGCCATCTGCCCCGACGTGGTCGCCCCGACGATCACCGTGTCGGCGGCGACCCGGGCGCGCACGGCGTCCAGCATCGCCGGCACGTGATAGCCGACCGAGCAGAACACGAACACGACCACCGGCGCCCGCCCGGCGATCGCGGCGTCGGCGGCGGCCGCTCCCGCCGCGGCCGGATCCGGCAGGGTGCTGTGACCGGTGGCGAACCAGCGATCCTCCGCGAGAGTCATACCGGGTGCATCGGCGTTGCCGCGGCCGACTTTCGGATTTGCCTACGGAAGAATGGCGTCCACGTACCCGCCGTCGACCCGCAGCGCCCCGCCGGTGGTGGCCGACGCGAGCGGCGACGCCAGGTAGACCACCATGTTGGCGATCTCCTCGGGCTCGATCAGGCGCTGCAGCAGCGACTGCGGCCGGTGCTTGCGCATGAACTCCCGCTGCGCCGCATCCCAATCAAGGTCAACTCCGACCAGCTGCCGTACGAAGTCCTCGACGCCCCCGGTGTGCGTAGGCCCGGCGATCACGCTGTTGACGGTCACCCCCGACCCCGCGGCCTCCTTGGCGAACCCGCGCGACACCCCCAGCAGCGCCGTCTTCGTCATCCCGTAGTGGATCATCTCGGCCGGCGTGACCACCGCCGAGTCGCTGGCGATGTACTGGATGCGGCCCCACCCCCGGTCGCGCATGCCCGGCAGACAGGCCCGCGTGAGCCGCACCGCCGCCAGCACGTTGACCTCGAAATACCGCCGCCACTCGTCGTCGCTGATCTCCAGCGCCGGCTGCGCCCCGAAGATCCCGAGGTTGTTGACGAGAATGTCGACCGCGGGCAGCCTTTCCAGCGCGGCCGCCGCCCCCGCCTCGGTCGCGACATCGGCCGGCACCGCCACGAAGTCCCCCGGCCCGAGCTCACCGATCGCCCGCTCGACCGACTCGGCCGACCGCCCGTTGACTCCGACCCGGGCCCCGGCCGCGGCGAGCCCGGCCGCGATGGCTTTCCCGATCCCTTGCGTGGACCCGGTGACGAGGGCGGTCTTCCCCGAAAGATCAAGGCGCATGCTCTCGATCCTCCCCCGTCCGGCGTGCGGCCGCCGCGTGCCCGGTCACACCGGCCAGTTCCGCGGCCGGATCGCCGGCCGCCAGCAGGCGCGCGCCGTCGCGCGCCGCCCGCCGCGGCGCTTGAAGACGTCGAGCAGCGTTTCGAACGGGTCGAGCAGATGACGGAGGACGAGGCGCGCGTTCTCCCCCGTCTCCCCGCGACCGAAGATCGCGAACGGCAGGACGGCCGTCGGTCAAAAGACGGCGGCGTCCCTCAAACGGACAAGGCGGGGTGCGGCACACGGTCGGGCCCACGGGTGGTCCGCCGTTCGCCGTGGCGCATGGTTTCCCTGAACCCCGGGGAGTGAAATCTGCGGGCGGCCGGGGCAGAATGCCCGATCATGAACGGTGTCGGGCAGGTCTTCGCGGGGCTGGCGGCCCTCATCCACGTGTACATCTTCGTGCTGGAGAGCTTGCTCTTCTCGCGGCCGGTCGGGCGGCAGGCGTTCGGGGTCAGCGAGAGCGAGCTGCCCGCGGTCCGGCCGTGGGCCTTCAACCAGGGGTTCTACAACCTGTTTCTGGCGATCGTGGCGGCGGTCGGGCTCATCCTGCTGAACGCCGATCAGGAGGCGGCCGGGCGGGCTCTCGTCGCGGCGGCGTGCGGCAGCATGATCGCGGCGGCGCTGGTGTTGCTGGCGACCAACCGGCGCATGTTGCGGGCCGCGGCGGTGCAAGGGGTCGCGCCGCTCGTGGCGATCGTTCTGCTCGTGGTTGCCTGACGGGAGGACGATGGCGGCATGTGGGTGAGCAAGGGACCGGACGACGAGCCGCTCGCGCCCGAGCAGATCGAGGCATGGCGGACGCTCATGCAACCGCCGGAGAACGAGCTTCCGGCGGGGGTCGGGCTGAGCGCGGTGCTCGGCCGGACGGGGGACGCGGCGGTCGGGATCACGCAGGTCGAGGCGTTCAGCAACGGATTCCGCTTCAACCTCGCGGTACGGCTGAGGGAGGCCGTCGACGGGCTGTTCCACATGATCAGCACCCATCCGCACCCGCGCTCGACGGAGTCGCTCGAGCAGCGGCTGCTGCTCGGCATCGAGTACGCCGACGGCCGCCGCGCCTCGACGCTGGATACGCCCGATCCGCGTCGGACCCGGTCGCTCGCGCTCCTGCAGCGGGGCGGCGGGGGCGGCGACACCGGCGTCGATCAGGACTACTGGGTGGCGCCGCTGCCGCCGGACGGGCCGGTGACCTTCGTGCTCGCCTGGCCGCGGTTCGGGATCGCGGAGACGCGGACGGCCGTCGACGGCGCGCTGATCCGCGCCGCCGCCGGCCGCAGCGAGGTGCTCTGGCCCCCGCAGCCGCCCGTCGAGCACCGGGAGCCACCGCTCCCGCCGCGCCCGTCGAGCGGCTGGTTCTCGTACGGGCCGGGATGATCAGCCGAGGTACTTCTCCCACGGGCCGGTGATGGCCAGCGTGATGCCGGGCACCTGGATGTTCACGAACAGGATCTTGCCGTCCGGCGAGAAGGTCGGGCCGGTGAACTCGGAGTACGTCGGCGAGCCGGCCGAGACGCCGTTGCTGAGCATGTTGCGGGCGATCGCGTACGTCGGGCCGCCGGGCACGGCGCTGAGCACGTGCGACGCCTTCACGCCGTCCTCGGCCAGCACCAGCGTGCCCCACGGGGTGACGGTCACGTTGTCGGGGCCGTCGAAGACCAGGTCGGCGTACTTCGGGAACGCGCCCTCGGTCTCCGACTCGGGGTTGTGCGGGAAGTAGGTGACCAGCGTGATCGTCTGGTCGTCGTAGTCGTAGAACCAGACCATGCCGTCGTGCTTGGTGGCGCCGGCCGGCAGGTCGTTCGCGCCGAAGGCGAAGCTGTTGACGATGTAGACGCCCTTGCCGTTGCTCCAGACGCCCTCGAACTTCTTGCCGCGGGTGACCGTGCCGTCGGCGAACTGGGTGCGGGTCGGCGCCGAGACCGCGTCCCGGTCGGCCACCTCGGCCCAGGTCACCTTGAACGGGCGGCCCAGCTGCGCCGAGGTGAGGAACGCGACGTCGGGGAGGATGCTGCCGTCGTCCATCCGGATCTGCATCGCCTCGAGCTTGCCGGCGGTGTCGCCGAGCGTGTTCGCGAGGCCCTTGCCGAGGCGCGCCCCGTGCGGCGCGGTCCACCGGTAGAACAGGCCGTTCGGGCCGCTGGCGTCCTCCGAGAGGTACACGTGCCGGAGATCGGGCTCGACCGCGAGCGCTTCATGCTCGTACCGGCCGAATGCCTTGATGGGCTTGGGAATCTGGTGGCCGGACGGGGCCTCGAAGACCTCGAAGACGTAGCCGTGGTTCTTCTCGTACGCGCCGGTGTGCCCCGCCGCCGACCAGGTGGCGCCCGCGTTGATGAAGGTCTCCTCGCAGGTGAGCCAGGTGCCCCAGGGGGTGACGCCGCCCGCGCAGTTGCGCACGGTGCCGGAGATGCCGACCCACTCGGCGATGGCCTTGCCGTTGCCGTCGGTGGTGATCACGGTGCAGCCGCTGGCGTTGACGGCGCCCGGGTCGTAGACGGTGCCGGCGACGTGCGGGACGCCGAACTCCGACATGTACGGCGTCATCTCGTGGTTCTGGATGATCGTGAGGCGGTTCCGGCCGGCGTCGACCACGCCCGTGCCGTCGTGGTAGGCGGGCGTCTTGCCCTGTCCGGACGCCAGGTCGGTCTGGCCCTCGCGGGTGACGATCCGGTACGAGAAGCCGGGCGGCAGCGCGAGAATGCCGTTCGGGTCGTCCTGAAGCGGCGGGAACGGCCGGCCGGAAGAAGACGTACGCCCGTGGGCGGCGGCGGGCGAGGCGAGGCTCGGCAGCACGCCGGCGACGGACAGGCCGACGCCCGCGGCGGCGCCTCCGGTCAGGATCTGGCGACGAGAAACGGCCATTTGTCCACACTCCTGTGATGGCTCTCTAATCAGCACTGACGTGCGGAGCCTCACGGTCCGAGGTGGACGGCAGGTGAACGGGAGGTGTCCGGCCGGTGATGCTCTCAGGTCACCAACCCGTGCCGGTACGCATAGACGACAGCCTGGACGCGGTCCCGCAGATCGAGCTTGGTCAGGATCCGGGAGACGTACGTCTTGACCGTCTCGTGGCTGATGACCAGCGCCGCCGCGATCTCGCCGTTGGACAGGCCGTCGGCGATCAGGCGCAGCACCTCCCGCTCGCGCGGCGTCAGCGGGAGATCGCCGGGCGAGCCGCCGGCCGGGCGGATGCGGGCCGCGTACCGGCCGACCAGTTGCCGGGTCACCTCGGGGGCGAGCAGCGCGGCGCCGGCCGCCACGGTGCGGATGCCGGTCAGCAGCTGGGCGGGCGGGGCGTCCTTGAGCAGGAAGCCGCTCGCACCGGCGCGAAGGGCCTCGTACACGTACTCGTCGAGGTTGAAGGTCGTCACCACCAGAACCTTGACCGGCTCGGCCACCCCGGAACCGGCGAGCAGGCGGGTGGCCTCGATGCCGTCGAGCACCGGCATCCGGACGTCCATCACCACGACGTCCGGCCGGGTGCGGGCGGCCAGGTCGACCGCCGACCGCCCGTCGCCGCACTCGCCGACCACCTCCATGTCGGGCTGGGCGCCGATGATCGTGGCGAAGCCGGTGCGGATGAGGGCCTGGTCGTCGCAGACGAGGACGCGGATGGTCACGCCGCGCCGCCGGTGGGGATCCGGGCCCGCACGACGAAGCCCGTGCCGTCGTCCCGCCCGGCGCTGAACTCGCCGCCGAGCAGTTCGACGCGCTCCCGGAGCCCGGCGAGTCCCCGTCCGCTGCCGCCGATCCTCGCGTCGATCTCCCCCACCGTCATCACCGAAACCAGCACCTCGCCGTTGCCGTGCCGCACGGAGATCTGCGTCGGGCACCCTTGTGCGTATTTAAGGGCATTTGTCAGCGCCTCCTGCACCACCCGGTAAGCGGCCACTTCGGCACTGCTGCCGCTGCCGGACGCGCCCTCCTCGACGAACTCCACGGGCTGCCCGGCCGTCCGGGCCTGGGACACCAGCGTCTTCAGATCACCGAGCGCGGGCGTACGCGTCCCATGATCGGGGTTGAGCAGGTCGAGGAGGTGCCGCAGGTCGGCGATCGCGTGCCGCCCGGTGTCGGTGACCGCGGTGAGCGTCGCGTCGAGCTTCTCCGGCGCCGCCGTCAGATAGCGCGCCGCCTCGGCCTGCACGACCATCGCGGTCACGTGGTGGGTCACCACGTCGTGCAGCTCGCGGGCGATGCGCGTGCGTTCCGCCGTGCGGGTGGCCTCGGCGACGTGCCGGCGGCGCTCGGCCTCGGCGTTGCGCGAGAGCCGCAGCCACTCCCCCAGGCCCCAGGCGCCGGCCAGCACCAGATAGAACGAGACGAACCCGGCGAACCCCTCGCTCGAACCACGACGATCAAGAGCAACGGCGAGCGGCACGTACGCGACGGAGAACGCGGCCGCCACCAGGAACCGGCCCCGGGTCTGGTGCGCCGCCACGCTCACCAGCGCGATCGGCAGCGCCGTGCCGGCCACCGTGTGGTAGCCGCGGAGCTGGTCGGCCGCGAACCCGGCGTAGACGAGCGCGAGGCAGAGCGCGGGCCACCGGCGGCGCACGGCGAGCGGCAGGCTTTCCAGGGCGATCACCAGGTACGCGAGCGCGTCGAACGGCCGGGCGGGCAGCTCGCCGACCTCGGTGCCGTGGCCGCGCCACGCCGGCACCACCGACGCGACGGCGATCGCCACCGCGAACAGGCCGTCCCGGACCGTGACGGGCAGCGCCCGCCACCGGCCCGGGACTCGCCTCGCCAGCGCGATCATTCGGCGAGCGTAGCGGCCGGGGTGGCACGGCGGCGGCGCGGCACGATGTGGCCCCGGCGGCGGGCCAGCCACATGAACGCGGCGGTCACCAGCAGGCCGGCCAGCACCGAGTAGAGGCTGCCCTCGGGGCCGAACTCGCCGCCGGTCAGCGCCGTCGAGCCGGACAGGGTCCCGTGCAGCAGCCCCTCCGGTGTGTTGCTGCCGGAGACCTCGGTGCCGAAGATCGCGCCCTCGGCCAGGTTCCAGCCGAAGTGCAGGCCGATCGGCAGCCACAGGGTGCGGGTCGCGGCGTAGGCGGCGGCCAGCATGCCGCCGGCCTCGATGGCGATGGCGATCGCGCCCCACAGGCTGGCGTGCGGGTTGACCAGATGGACGAGACCGAACAGCAGGCCGGTCAGGCCGAGGGCGATCCAGGTGCCGGTGCGTTCCTCGACGATCCGGAACAGGACGCCGCGGAAGATCAGCTCCTCGGTGGTGGCGGCCGCGGCCATGAAGCCGATCAGCGCGATCGCCCCCGCTACCGATCCCCATCCGGCCGAGTAGCCGCCGAGCAGCGCGATGGCGGCGATGACGGCGGCGAACAGCCCGATGCCGAGGAGCGTGCCGCGGCCCAGGGCGCTTGCGGCGCCGGGGAGGGCGATCTCGGCGGGTTCCCTGCGCTCGGTGCGGCGGACGATCCAGCCGTACGCGAGAAGCGCCAGCACCGCCGCGGCCAGGCCGAGGATGAGGGTGGCCGCCGGATTCCAGTTCGCCGCGCCGACCGCGAGGCTACCCAGGAACGCGACGACTCCGACCACCACGAGCTGCTTCACCAGTCGCATGACGACTCCTGTTCGAGGTGCCGCGACCCCGTGCCGCGGACACCTCGAACGCTATGGATCAATGCCGATGGAATCGTCACCGCGCGGTGGACACTTGCCGGTAGCTCGCTCGGGGGATGCCCCTAGAAGCCTGGCCACCAGATGCCGGTCACCAAGTGGTACGAGCCACCAGCCGCGGCGGTTGCGCTGATCTTGTAGGAGGCGCCCTTCTGGACGCCGCTCTTGTAACCGCTCCACTGGTAGTACCAGGCGTAGTAGCCGCCCGGGCCGAGCGGGTAGGAGCCGCTGGCCGACCAGCCGTCGTTGCGCCAGCGCTGGTTGTACGCGTAGCTGACGGTCATGGCGGCGGCCGAGTCGTTGCACGCGCCGAACGCGACCGGGGCGGTGGTGTCGAACTGCGAGACGCCGCCCACGTACTGCGTGCCCGGGCCACCGGGATAGACCACGTCGGCGGTGTCGTACCAGTCGCCGGGACCGGTGAAGATCGTGTCCCAGCAGGTCAGCGCCGACAGCGCGAGCGGGCTGCCGGCCGGCGCGGTGCGCACGGCGCTGTCCCGGCCGAGCCGGGCGGCGGCCGCCGGCTGGGCCCGGATCAGCTCGGCCGGCGCGGTGGCGCCCCGCGGCGCCAGGGCGAGGAAGATCTCCAGCGGCGTGAACCGTCGCGCGACCAGCCGGGCGACCGGCGACCCGCTTTTCAGGGAGCCGTGCTCGCGGATCCCGATCTCGGGCTGTCCGTCGGGGCCGGGCTCGGCCAGGAACGTCACCGTGGCGTCCCCGATCGCGACCGTGCCGACCTCGGCCGGCCGCACGACGGGCGCCGCCTCGGCGACCGACGGCGCCATGGTCAGGCCGGCCAGTGTGCCGGCCAGCAGCGTGATCGCCGTACCCAAGCTTGCTCGTGAAGTTGAATTCATGAGTCAAAGAGTCGTTGAATGGGCCCGGCGGGACCTGAGTAACGGCTACTCAACTCCTGCCCTGGCGTCCGGGTGAGTAGCCCGGCGGGGAGATGACATGGGCGCGTTGTTCGAGGACATCGGGGACGCGGCGACGCTCCGGACCGCGGTCAACCTGCTCTACCACCGGGTGCTGGCCGACCCGGAGCTCGCGCCCTGGTTCGCCGGCGTGGACATGTCCCGGCTGCGCGCCCACCAGCTGGCGTTTCTCGCCGGCGCGCTGGGCGGGCCGGACCTGTTCAACGGCCGGGACCTGGCCACCGCCCACGCCGGGCTGACCATCACCGACGAGGCGTTCGACGCGCTGATCGGCCACCTGGCCACCGCCCTGCGCGATCTGGGCAGCGACCCGGCGGCGGTCGACCGGCTGGTCCGGCGGCTGGAGCACTGGCGCGCGGCGGTCGTCACCGCACCGGCCGTCACCGCACCGGCCGTCACCGCACCGCCCCGAGCGCCGAACGCAACTCCGTCCGGGAGCTGACGCCGAGCTTCTGATACCCGTTGCGCAGGTGGTTGTCGACGGTCCGGACCGATAGGACCAGGCGCTCGGCGATGTCCCGGCTCGGCATGCCGGCGGCGGCCATCATCGCGATCTCCCGTTCCCTCCAGGTGAGCGGCTCGACGCCGTCGGCGACGAGCAGGGCCGGCGTGCACGCGCCCTCACAGCGGCGGGCCAGCGCCGTCGCCCGGTTCAGCAGGGCGGCGGCCGGCCGGGGCGAGCCGGCGGCGCGGGCGGCCTGGGCGGCGTTGGCCGCGGCCTCGGCGGCGAACAGCACCGCGCCCATCCGCTCGAAGGAGTCCGCCGCCTCGGCCAGCCCGGTGACGTCCCGCCCGGCGAAGGCGGCGGCGTGCGCGGCCCGTGCCGCCATGAACGGGCTGCGTCCGGCCGCGGCCAGCTCGGCCAGCCGCGGGGCGGCCCGCCCGGCCTGTCCCAGCCGGACCACGTCGTGCCAGAGGGCGGCGGCCACCGCGTACTGGCCGCGCCGCCCCGCGTCGTCGCCACCGGCCTCGAGCAGCTCGATCGCGGCGCCGAGGTCGCCCTCGGCCGCCGACAGCCAGGCCCGCGCGACGATCCGCCAGGCGCCGGCCGGGCCCTCGGCCGGGGGCAGCTCCGCCCACGCGGCCCGGGCGGCGCCCCGATCGCCGAGCCAGGACGCCGCGACGGTCAGGCCACACAGCCCGAGCTGCCACTGACTCTCCAGCCCGTACGAGCGGGCCCCGCTCACCACGTCCCGGTACAGCCGCAGGGCGCTGCGCGGCCGGCCGGTCAGCAGGTAGACGCCCGCCAGCCGGGACGCGGCCGAACAGGCCGAGCGGTCCAGCCCGTGGTCGAGGGTGCAGCCCAGGGCCTGCCGGGCGGCGGTGACCGCTTCGTCGAGGCGACCGTCCTCGGACAGCGCCAGCGCCAGGGCCATCAACGCCTCGCTCGGGTGCCGCACCCCGGCGTGGTCGGTGCCGTGCCACCGGGCGACGGCGTCCGCCGCCACCGCGACCGCCTCGTCGGTGCGCCCGGCCGTCGCCAGCGCCGGGACGACCGCCATCGCCCAGTCGGCGCCGTGCCCGCCGAGCGGCCCTCCGAGCGGCCCTCCGAGCGGCCCGACGCTGTCCAGCTCGGCCAGCGCGGCCGCGGTCTCGTCGGCGTCGCCGAACAGGCCGGCCGCCGCGTACGCCAGCGCCGCGCCCTGGTCCGGCAGGCTCCGCCGGGCCTCCCGCAGCACCGCCAGCGCCTCGTCCGGCTGCCCGCAGTAGTAGCCGAGGATCATGGCCCGGGCCACCGCGAGCCGCGCCATGATCGGCGTGGTCGCGGGCAGCCCGGCCGCCCGGTCGAGCGTCGCCAGCCCGTCGTCCGGCCGCCCCAGCTCGCCCTGGGCCTCGCCGAGGAGCAGCAGCAACTCGGCGGCGGCGCCGCCCGTGGCCCCGGCCAGCCGATGCACGGCCGCTCCGGCCAGCCGTTGCACGGCCGCTCCGGCCAGGCGCTGCACGGCCGCGAAGTCGTGCGCCATCCGGGCCAGCCGCGCCGCCCGCACGAGCAGCCCCGGGTCGGCGGTGCCGGTGGCCTCCAGCCGCCAGGTCGCCACCCGCAGCGCGTCGACGTCGCCGCCCGGCCGCCGGCCGACCAGCTCGGCCTGCTCCACCAGCAGGGCCCGGGCCCGCAGCCGGGACAGCCCGGTCCGTACCACCTGGGCGTACTGCGGATGGGACAGCTCGGCGAACAGCCGGCCGCCGTCCTCGGTCAGGCGCACCAGGCCGATCTCGTCCAGCCGGGCCAGCGCGTGCCGGTCGGTCTCGCCGGGAAACTCGTCCACGGCGAGCGGATGGCACAGGGCCAGCCGCTCCAGCACCGCGCGCTCGGCCGGGTCGGTCACCTCCGCGAGCCGGCCGGCGAGCAGGTCGCGCAGGGCCACCGTGGCGGCCGGCGGCCGGGTCAGCCGCCAGGCGCCGTTCACCGCGACGAGCGAGCCGTCGGCCCGGGCGCCGTGCACCAGCTCGCGCAGGTGAAGGGCGTTTCCCTTGCTCGCCCGGTAGAGCCCGGCCACGCAGCTCGCGCTCACCGTCCCGCCGAGCACGGCCCCCAGCAGCGCATGGCACTCGCCGCGGCGCAGCAGCGGCACGTCGACCCGCACGGCCCGATCCCCGCTCCACAGCCCCGCGAAGGCGTCCGGCACCGCCTCGCCGTCCCGGATCGTCGCCAGCAGCACCACCGCCCCGACCTCGGCCAGTTGCGCCAGCAGCGCGACCGAGAGCGAGTCAAGCGCCGGCAGGTCGTCGACGAACAGCACCAGCCGCCGCCCCCGGCCGAGCCCCGACACCACCCGCCGCGCGTAGGCGAACAGCTTGACGAAGTCGTCGGTGACGCCGGCCGGGTCGCCCGAGGTCAGCAGGGCGACCAGGGCGCCGAGCGGAATCTGGGCCAGCGCCCGGTTCGCGCTGACCCGGGCCACCGGCCGGCCGGCGGCCACGGCCCGGTCGGCGCACTCGTTCCCGAGCCGGGTCTTGCCGACCCCGGACTGGCCGTAGAGCAGCACCGCCGCCGTGTGATCGGCCCCGAGCGCGGCGTCGACGGCGTCCAGGAGGGAGGCGCGCCCCACGAACGGCCACCGGCTGACGGCAGTCGCCGATGCCGCGATCGGCCGTGCGCCCCGCGCCACGGAACCCAGCATCCCGCGTCCGCCCGGGCGGCACAACGCCGTTCCGGCGGACCGGCCGCTTCAGGCGGGCCGGCGGGATCTCGAACTGTGTGGACTGCGGGCCATCAGCACAACGGCGACCGCGAGGAGGACGATCCCGAGCGCCGTGCCGGACGCGGCGCGCCAGAGCGGGCCGGGAACCACCGCTTCGTCGCCGTGCACCCGCGCGGCCACGGCCCCACCGGTCACGGCTGCGGCCACGGGCACGATGACCGTGCCGCTGCGCTGACCTTCCCCGGCGCCCCAGCTCACCCCGCACTCCCGGTTGTCCGGTGAGCTCCCCTCCACGCAGTAATCCACCCGAACGGTGACGGTGTGCCAGCCGTAGGCGATCAGATCCGAGCCGGACGGGACCCCGACCATCACCGCCATCAGCACCGCGATGACCGCGACCACGCGCGGAACCAGGAACCGGATCACATCGGCAGGCTACGGGAGGCCCGCTATCGATAACCGCCGCCGTCGAAGTGCCGGCCTTCGTGATCCTCGTAGAGCACGCAGGCGCCGGCCGGGCACGCCCGGTGCGGGTTCATCTCGGAGGCGTGCAGCGTCCAGCGGACCCACCACCCGGTGTCGCCCGCCGCCCGGCCGAGGGCGGCGTGCGGGCCGGCGTGCGACCCCTCCAGCTCGCACCGCAGCACCCGGGCCGGCTCCAGCGCCGGTCGCGGTCGGCGGGCCGGCACCGGCCGCGGCTGGTCGGCGAGCACCGGTCGCGGCCGGTGGGCGGGCACCGGCCGCGGACGGTCGGCGAGCCAGGCCAGCTGCGACGGGTCGAGCTCGCAACGGGCCGGGCAGCCGGACTCCCCCCGGACGGCGCCGGCCACGAAATGGCCGGCGCCCTTGCGCGAGGTGATCAGGCCGTCGTGCTGCAGGCTGCGCAGCGCCGACTGGACGGTGGCGCGGGCGACGTGGTGGCGGGCGGCGAGCTCGTGCTGGGACGGCAGCTTGGCGCCGGCGGGCAGCTCGCCGTCGAGGATCTGGTCGCGCAGCCCGTCGGCGATCAGCCGGTACGGGGCGGGCGTCGACATGCGCCGATCCTCACCTGGCTGGTCAGGTGGCGACAAGTACGCACCTGCGAACCATTGGCGCTTCCACTTAGGATGCGCGTCCATGGGGGACGTCGTGATCGTCGGCGCCGGCCCGGTCGGCCTGTTCCGGGCGGCCGAGCTGCGGCTCGCGGGCGTGGACGTGACGGTGCTCGAACGGCGTTCGGAGCGTGGCCCCGACGTCTACGTAGGCTGGGCCACCGACAGTCCCGCAGCGTTGACCGCCCTCGACTTCGAGGTCGGCGGGCCCGTGGCCACCGCACCCGATCCCCACCACTGACGGCGCGCCCCCTTTGCTCTGCTTACCAATACGCGCGCGGGAGGGCCACCCACCCGCCGACTTCGCTCTGCTCACCCCTACGCGCGCGACAGGGCCACCCACCCGCAGGCTTTGCTCTGCTTACCTATACGCGCGCGGCAGAGCCGCCCATTCGCGAGCTTTGCTCTGCTTACCTATACGCGCGCTCGAGCGAGGCACCCCGCCGACCTCGGCCCTGCTTGCTCCACCGCAGCCGTTGCGCGTATAGGTAAGCAGAGCAAAGGACCGCGAGGCGTGAGGGCAGCCCGGGCTCTATGGCCCGGAGGCCCGGCTGAGCTGGCGACCCGGCTGAGCTGGCGACCCGGCTGAGCTGGCAGCCCGGCTGAGCTGGCAGCCCGGCTGAACTGGCAGCCCGGCTGAACTGGCAGCCCGGCTGAACTGGCAGCCCGGCTGAACTGGCAGCCCGGCTGAACTGGCAGCCCGGCTGAACTGGCGGCCCGGCTGAACTGGCGGCCCGGCTGAACTGGCGGCCCGGCTGAACTGGCGGCCCGGCTGAGCTGGCGGCCCGGAACCCGACTGGGCCGGCCGCCCGGAGCCCAGCTGGGCTGGACCGCCCGAGGCCCGGCTTCCCGCCCGGAGCCCGGTTGGGTGGCCGCCCGGGGCCGGGCGCGGCCCGACGACCCAGAACCCAGATCAGCGTGGCGCCGTCGCCGGGGGGTCGAGCAAGGCCGGCGTCGTCTGCAGGCGGCGCAGGGAGCGGACCACCGGGATGGTCGCGAGCAAACCCAGCACCGGGATGATGAACGCGGTGCGCAACCCGATCGGCTCCGAGAGGGCGCCCAGCAGAACGGCGCCGACCAGCGCGCCGCCGTAGTTGAACAGGTTTACTCGGGCTATCACCTCGTCGCTGTGGCCGGGGGACGCCTCGCCGGCCGCGCTGAACGCCAGGGGGACCAGGATGCCTACGCCGATGCCGGTCAGGGCGAAGCCGGCGATGGCCACCGGGATCGACGGGACGGCCACGACCAGGCCGCAGCCCACGGCGCAGATCAGCAGGCTGCCGGCGGCGGCGCCGGCCCGGCCGATGCGCGGGACCACGTGGTCGCCGGCCAGGCGGGAGAGCAGCACGGCGGCCTGGTAGGCGGCGTAGCCGAGCGGGACCACGGCGGCCGTCGCCAGCAGGGTGTCGTCCAGGTAGACCGAGCTCCAGGTGCTGACCGCCGAGTCGGCCAGGAACGCGGTGAAGATGAAGGCGCCGCAGATCCAGACCACGTGGCGGGTGCCGTCGTGGCGCTTGTCGCCGGTCAGCTCGGGCATCACCGTGCGGGCCGGCTCCAGCGACGAGAAGCCGAGCAGGACGACCAGGGCGGCGATCACGGCGGCGGCGCCGACCGCGAGCGCGGCGCCGCCGCCGGAGACGGCGAAGCCGGACATCAGCAGGGCGGCGGTTATGGCGGCGGCGGTGTAGGCGGCGAAGAGGCGGCTCATCACGCTCCGGCCCAGGCGGGCCTGGACCAGGACGCCCTGCATGCTGAGGCTGGCGTCCACGGCGCCGAGCCCGACCCCGTACGCGATGAGAATGATCGTGAAAAGGACCGTGGGCGTGTGGAAGGTCGTCAGGGCGAGGCCGGCCGAGACCGCGAGCAGGCCGCCGCCGAGCGCGTACCGGCTGCCCCAGCGGGCGGCGGCCTTGTCGGCGAGGACCGAGCCACCCGCCGCCGCGACGCAGACCAGCAGCAGGATGACCGAGACGAACGCGTCGCCGATGTGCTGGCGGGACTTGAACGCGGGAAGCGCGGTGACCACCGCCGCGTAGCCGAAGCCCTGCGCGGCGTATCCGGCGCCGATCCACACGGCGCGCCGGCCGCCGCTCACTTCGTTCCGCATCAACGGATCATCCTCGGTGGTGGCGCGGGCGGAAAGGGCGGACACGAAAATGGTCGCCGTCCGCGAGGGACGACGACCATTCTCCCGTACGGGATCAGAGCTTGAACCGCCCGATGACCTGGCGCAGCTCCGCGCTGATCCCGGCCAGCTCGCGCACCGCGCCGTGCGCCTCGGCCAGCGTCGCGGTCGTGCTCTGGGTCGCGCTCGCCACGCCCGAGATGGTCCCGGCGATGTCGCTGCTGCCCTCGGCCGCGTCGCCCACGCTGCGGCTCATCTCGCCGGTCGTGGCCGTCTGCTCCTCCACCGCCGAGGCGATGGTCAGCTGGTAGTCGTTGATCCGGGCGATGATCTGCGAGATCTCGCCGATCGCCGCCACCGCGTTGGCCGTGTCCGACTGGATCGCCTCGACCCGCCGGGAGATGTCCTCGGTCGCCTTCGCGGTCTCCCCGGCGAGGTCCTTCACCTCGGACGCCACCACGGCGAAGCCCTTGCCCGACTCGCCGGCCCGCGCCGCCTCGATGGTCGCGTTCAGGGCCAGCAGGTTGGTCTGCTCGGCGATCGCGGTGATCGCCTTGACCACGTTGCCGATCTCGGCGCTCGAGGCGCCCAGCTTGGAGACGGTCGCGTTGGTGTTCTCGGCGACGCCGACGGCCTCGGAGGCGACCCGGGCGGCCTGGTTGGCGCTCTCCGCGATCTCGCGGATCGAGGCGCCCATCTCGTCGCTGCCGGCGGCCACGGTCTGCACGTTGGCGGAGACCACGCCGGCCGCGGCGGCCACGGCGTCGGCCTGGTGGGCGGCGTCCTGGGCGGAGGCGCCGATCCGCTCGGTCGTGCCGGTGAGCTGCTCGGTGCTGTGGCCCAGCGCCTGGGAGCTGGCGGTCAGGCTGCCGACCATCTCGCGCAGGCCCTCGCGGGCCTCGTTGACGGCCATCGCCATCTCGCCGAGCTCGTCGCGGGCCCGCACCTCGGCCGGGACCGAGAGGTCGCCGCGGGCGACGGCGCCGAGCGAGTCGGAGACACTGTGCAGCTGGCGGACGATGACCCGGACCACGAACGCGGCCAGGACCAGGGCGAGGATCAGGGCGATCGCCATGAACACGATCAGCTGGGTGCGGGACCGGTCGAACTCCTCGGCGCCGGTGGTGATCATGGCGCTCGCCTCGGCGTCCTCGACCTGCTGGAGCTTGGTGATGGCCGCGGTGAGGTCGGCCTGCGTCTTGATCCAGACCGGCGCGATCTGGTCGGTGGCCGGCATCTCGAACCCGGCGTCCGGCGTCTCCTGGAACATGACGGCGTTGCGCAGGTTCTGGAAGTAGTCGAACTTGGCGGCGACCTCCTTGGCGGCCGCGGTGCGCTCGGCCGAGCCGGCGGCGAGCTTGGTGTAGCCGGTGAGCGCCGACTGGAATGCGGCGTCGGCGGACCGCAGGCCCGTGCGGGCGGCGTCCTTGGCCGTGGCGTCCTGCCCGACCGACCAGCCGAAGAGGCTCTGGAACCCGTCGCCGGCCGCGCCGCGCAGCGTGCTGAGCTGCACGAGCGAGTCGACGTGCTGGGTCTTCATGCCCTTGATGGCGGCGTTGAGGTTGTTCATCCGCATGATGCCGAGCACGCCGATGGCCAGCGCGACCACCACCACCACGAGCACCGATACGTAGATCTTGGTGCCGACGCGGAAGTCCGCCAGCCTCCCGGCCAGAGGATTCCGCTTAGCGGTGACCGTCACGTTCATTCCCGTTGCCTTTCGGGCCGATTGTCGAGTGCCGATGGCCCTTGTATCGGCACTCGGCGGGTGCCGGATAAGAAGTCGGCCCCCACCTCCTGCGAGGTGAGGGCCGACGTGCCGCGCCGGGGTCAGCCGAGGTCGGAGTACGAGAACGCCGACGCGACCGTGAAGCGGGACCGGGCGCCCGTGCTGGCGGTGAACGACACCCAGGTCGGACCGGCCTCGGAGGCGGCCGGGACGGTGCAGCTGAACGCGGTCGCGGCGCCGGCGCCCTGCTTCACGCAGGTGGCCGGGTTGTCGCCGAACAGGAAGTCGGTCGCGCCGCCGAGGTCGCCACCGGCGATCTTGATGGTGACCTTCTTGCCGCCGGCCAGCACGTCGCTGGTCGCCGACATGGCGGTGATCACCGGGACGTACGGGATCGAGATCGTGTCGCCGGCGAACGTGTCGTGCGCCAGGCTCACCGCGATCGCGTCGGTCGTACCGGCCGGGATCGTGACCTTGACGTGGTTCTCGTCCCCGCCCCAGGCCGTCACCAGGCGCACCTTGCCCGCCATCGCCGCGATGTTCTCGGCCGCGAACGCCTTGGCGTCGGCGCCCACCGTGCCGCCGGTGACCTCGAGGACGAGGACCGTGCCGCCGTTCGCCTTGGCCGCCGCGCCGTCCGGGAGCACCAGGCCGAGCGCGGCCCGGTAGGTGACCTTCGCGTTCGGCGCGTCGGCGCTGACGCCGCCGGAGGTCCGCACGGTCACCGGGGCCGGGCCGTTGTCGCCGGCCGGGGTGACCGCCGTGATCTTGGTAGCCGAGTTGACCGTGAAGCTGGCCGCGTTGACGCCGCCGAAGGTCACCGCGGACGGGTCGCCCGGGTCGACGGCGGTGAAGCCGGCGCCGGTGATGACGACGGTCGTGCCGCCGGCGCCGCTGACCTTGTTCGGGCTCACGGCGGTCACGACCGCCGTGTAGTTGACGGCCGCGGTCGAGACCGGGCCGGGCACACCGTCGTGGAAGAGCTGGAGGTTGACCGAGTTGGCGTTGGTGGTGGCCGGCGCGGTGACCTTCAGGTGGGACTCGTCGATCCAGGCGACCGGCGCCACGTTCGCGCCGAGCTTCGCGGTGATCTTCTCGGCCGCGAAGTCCTTGGCGGTGGCGCCGATGGTGCCGCCCGAGACGGTGACCGTGAAGGTCGTGCCGCCGGAGACCTTGGCGGTGAGGCCGTCGTCGAACTCGGCGGCCAGCGGCGTGCGGTAGGTGAACTTCGCGGTGCCGGTGCTGGGGCCGATCGCGTTGGTCACCTTCACGATCACCTGGCCGGCGCCGGGCGGCGCGAACGCGGTGATCTTGCTGGCCGACTCGACGACGAACGAGACGGCCGGGGTGTCGCCGAACATGACGGCGCCCGGGTCGGCCGGGTCGATGCTGGTGAAGCCGGTGCCGCTGATGCTGACCGAGGCGCCGCCGTCGGTGGACCCGACGGCCGGCGCGACGGCGGTGACGCCGGGCGCCTTGGTGGCGGCCACCGGGGTGGGGGTCGCCGTCGGCGTGGGGGTGGTGACGCCGGCGCCGGCGTACGCGAGGGTCGCGGCCGCGTCGACCAGGCCGGCGCCGAACATGTCGTCCCGGCCCGGGTCGCCCAGGTCCTGGGCCTTGGCGGTGATCAGGCCCCGGACCCCGGACGCGGCGGCCGTGGGCATGTACGCCTTGACCAGCGCGGCGACGGCGGCGACGTGGGGAGAGGCCTCCGAGGTGCCGGACGCCAGCATCCAGCGCTCGCCCGGGGCGGCCTGGATCACGCCCACCCCCGGCGCGGCGATGTCGACCTGCTCGCCGTACTCGCTGAAGCTCGCCTTGTTGCTCGTCGAGTCGGTCGCCGCGACACACAGCACCGAGTCGTAGGCGGCCGGGTACATGACCGGGTTGCCGGACTCGGCCGAGTTGCCGGCCGACGCCGCGACCACGACCTGCTTCGACTCGGCGTAGGCGATCGCCTGGCTGAGCGCGTCGGTGCCGCCGCCGCCGAGTGAGATGTTGAGGACCTGGGCGCCGTGGTCGACGGCCCAGATGATGCCGGCGGCCATCGCGTCGACCGGGCAGGAGCCGTTCGCGTCGCAGACCCGTACCGGCAGAATCTTCACACCAGGAGCAACACCGGCCATCCCGTACGCGTTGTTCGCCGTCGCCGCGATGATCGAGGCGATGCCGGTGCCGTGACCGTTCAGGTCGTTCGTCCCGTCGCCGCTGCCGGCGATGAAGTCGGCGCCCGCGAGGACCTTGCCGGACAGGTCGGTGACCTTGGCGACGCCGGTGTCGATGACGCCGACGGTGACGCCCGTGCCGGTGGTGGCCGTGTTCGCGGCGGGCGCGTTGATGGCGTCCAGACCCCACTGCTGCGACCGGAACGGGTCGGCGCCGGTCGCCATGATCGTCGCGACCGGGCTGGTCCCGTCGACCTCGACGCCGTGGCCGGCCAGCACCGACTGCGCCGCGGCCGAGACGGCGACCTGCTTGGCCGGGTCGGGGGCGCTGAGGCCGGTGACCTTCGCGGTCGTGACCGACGGCGCCGCGGGCGGTGCGCCGAGCGCGACCGTGCTCGGCGCGGCGAGGAGGGCGGACGCGCCACCGGCGGCGACCGCCGTGGCGACGGCGACCGCGATCGTGGTGGACCGGCGAGGGTTGTGTGCCATGGTCGCGAGAATCGGTCGCGCCGCCGCGGTCATGAGACTTCCGGGATCCCGAAAACTTTTCGGCGGCGCGGGCCCGTACCGCGGGAGTCCACGTGCTGCTATCGTCGCGAAAAGGTTTTCGACGGGAGCCTCCCCGCCCCGCCCCCGACCCCCATCGGAGGCAGCGAAGATGCCATCCTCAACCCGCCGGATCATGGCCGCCGTCCTGGCCGCGATCCTCCTACCCCTGTTACCCGCGACCGCCGCCCACGCCGCGGCCGCCTTCTCCAGCACGATCGCGAACGCGGCCGACGGCCTCTGCGTCACCGCCGCCGGCCAGCAGCTCACCCAGATCGCGTGCGGCCAGTCCTTCGCCTTCACCCCCGTGGCCGGGACGACCGACACCTACTCGATCCAGACCCCCGGCAACAACTGCGTCGACGTGTACGGCGCCTCGACCGCCGACAACGCGCAGATCATCCAGTGGGCCTGCCATTCCGGCGCCAACCAGCGGTTCCGCCTGCAGGCCACCGGCTCGGCGTACGCGCTGGTCTCGGTCTCCTCGGGCAAATGCGTGGCCCCGGCCGGCGACAGCGGCGCGGCGGGCACGGGTCTGGTTCAGCTGCCCTGCACGTCGGCCACCAGCCGCACGTGGCGCCTGCCCGGCCTCACCACCACCGGGCCGCAGACGCAGACGGTCCGGGTCTTCTGGCTGCGCCCGTCCGACGTCGCCTTCGACCAGCGCTACCCCGACGGCATCGCCGCCGTGATGGCCGAGGCGCAGCGCTACTACCGGCAGGAGCTGGGCAAGACGTTCCGGCTCAACAGCCCGGTGGTCGAGGTCGTCACCGGCGACCAGGTCCGCAGCTGGTACGAGAACACGCCGAACTGCGGCGAGAAGTACTGGTGGACGGTCTGCAACATGCAGGCCGAGCTGCGCCGCAAGTTCGGGCTCGGCGCGCCCGACAACCGGTGGATCAACGTCGGCGAGATCAGCGCCGAGGGCGACGGCGCGGGCGGTGGCGGCGGCAACGGCTGGGTGATCCTCAGCGGCCACGACGCCGACGGCGCGGCCGGCATCAACGGCGCGATGAACCGGTGGTACGGCGGCATGGTGCACGAGCTCGGCCACGCGTTCGGCCTGCCCGACGCGTCGTCGACCGACGGCACCCCGATGTCCGCGTCCTTCTACAACTATCCGAACACGCATTTCAGCGCCGCGCAGAAGAGCCAGATCCTCAGCGGCCCGTACGGGGGGTTCCTGTCATGAAGAGATTCCTGGTCCTCGTCCTCGTGCTGGCCGGCGTGCTCGTCCCGGGCCGGGCGGCGCTCGCGGCGTCCACGTTCACGAGCACGATCGTCAACAACGCCAACGGCCTCTGCGTCACGGCTTCCACCGCCCAGCAGCTGACCCAGGCCGCGTGCGGGCAGTCGTACACCTTCAATTTGGTTTCCGGCACCGACGTCTACACGATCGGCACCCCAACCGGGAACTGCGTCGACGTGTACGGGGTCTCGACCGCCGACAACGCGCAGATCATCCAGTGGTCCTGCAACGGGCAGAACAACCAGCGGTTCCAGCTGCGCTCGGTCGGCACCGGTCTCTACAACCTGGCCGCCGTCCACTCCGGCAAGTGCATCGCGGCCGCCGGATCGGCCGCCGGGCTCGTGCAGTTGCCGTGCGGCTCGACGTCGTGGCGCATCACCATGGCCGCGCCCGCCAAGACGTTCACGAACCCGCTGAAGACCCAGGGTCCCGACCCATGGCTGACCTACTACAACGGCTACTACTACCTGGCCACGACGACCTGGAACAACAAGATCACGATGCGGAAGTCGGCCACGCTCGGCGGGCTCGCCTCGGCCGCCGACCAGACGCTGTTCACGCTGAGCCGGCCGAACGGCGCGGGCACCATGTGGGCGCCCGAGTTCCATCTGCTCAACGGCCCGAACGGGCAGCGCTGGTACCTCTACTACGTGGCCGGGCAGGAGCCGTACAACCTGGGCACGCAGCGCATCCACGTGCTCGAGTCGAGCGGCACCGACCCGATGGGGCCGTACAGCTTCAAGGCCGACCTGCTCGACCCCACGTCGGACAACACCTGGGAGCTCGACCCGAGCATCATGCAGCTGAACGGCAAGCTGTACCTGCTCGGGACGTTCTACAACGGCTCGCAGCCCAACTTCATCCGTGAGCTGTCCAACCCGTGGACCGCGGCCGGCACCCGCCACCTGCTCTCCTCGCCCACCTACAGCTGGGAGACGATCGGCGGCGCCGTGAACGAGGGCGCCGAGGTCCTGCAGCACGGCGGCAAGACCTTCATCGTCTTCTCCGCGTCGCACTGCTCGACCCCCGACTACAAGCTGGGGCTGCTCACCTACAACGGCGGCGACCCGCTGAACGCCTCGTCCTGGGTCAAGTCCGCCACCCCGGTCTTCCAGCGAAACAACGCGGCCGCCGTCTACGGCCCCGGCCACAACGGCTTCTTCAAGTCCCCCGACGGCACCGAGGACTGGATCGTCTACCACGCCACCACGAACCCGAACGGAAACTGCGACCTGAACCGCTCCACCAGAGCCCAGAAATTCACCTGGAACGCCGACGGCACCCCGAACTTCGGCACGCCGGTCGGTGTGGGCGTCACCCTGACCGCCCCCTCCGGCGAGTAACCGCGGGGCGCCGCTTCCCCGGCCTCCGTTCGTATCGGCCTGCCGCTCCCCCGGCAGGCCACCGCTTTCGTGCCTCTCCCCCGCCACGCGCGGCCGCCCGCTCCGATCTTGATAACTCCCGGTTCGAGGAGAACGCAAACTCATCAACGTCCATTCGCCGCCCGGCACGACATGCCGACCTTGATGATTTGCCGCATGCAACGCGCACGAACTCATCAAGATCGCGCCACGGGAGGCGAGGGCCGGCGGCGGGCTGCGACTGGAGGGCGGCGTCGGCAGGCAGCCGGAGTGCGGCGTCGGCAGGCGGCCGGAGTGCGGCGTCGGCAGGCGGCCGGACGGCGGCGTCGGCAGGCGGCCGGACGGCGGCGTCGGCAGGCGGCCGGACGGCGGCGTCGGCAGGCCGGCTGCGGGCAGCAAAGCCGAGCGGCACCACCGGACCGGCAGCCGGCGAGCAACGGCGGGAGACGGGAGGCGGGCTGCAGGGGCCAGGTGTGCGGGGCAGCGCCGGCGCGCGTGGGAGCAGCGTCAACAGGCATAGGGGCAGCGGGCGCGGGGCGGTGCCAGCGGGCGGGGCAGCGCCAGCGTGCGCGCGGACAACGCCAGCGGGCGCGGCGGCAACGAGCGTGGGGGCAGCGGAAACCGTTCCCGGCGAGCACAATCACCGCGTGACTTTTGATACGAAGAAGGGCACCCGCGGCGGCCGGGCGCCGGGCGGGAAGCTCTACGCCTGGGTCAACAAGATGACCATCGGGCGGGTCAAGCGCAAGACCGACGGCGAGATGCTCGTGCTCACCACCGTGGGGCGCAAGACCGGCGCCACGCGCGAGTCGGCCCTGCGGTGGGTGGCGGGGAGCGGCGGCGGGTGGATCATCGTGGCCTCGGCCAACGGGGCGATCTCCAATCCGGCCTGGTACTACAACCTCGCGGCGCAGCCCGACGCGACGATCACGGTCGGCGGGCGGGCGGTCAAGGTCACCGCGACGCAGCTGCACGGGGCCGAGCGCGAGGACGGGTGGCGGCGGATGGTCGACGCCGCCCCGCGGTTCGCGGGATATGCGAAGAAAACGGATCGCGAGCTTCCGGTCATCCTGCTGACCGAGCTTTCCGCCTGACCGTTCGGCCACTGACCGTTCGGCCACTGACCGTTCGGCCACTGACCGCTCGGCCACTGACCGCTCGGCCACTGACCGTTCGACCACTGTGGAGCGGTCACCGGCCGCGGCGAGACTGAGCCTCAGGGGATCGGCGATCATCCGGGGGCTCAGATGCGGTCGAGGCTGGGGACGGTTCTGGTGGGTGCGGCGGTCGCCGTCGCGATGGGGGCGGTGGCGCCGGCGTGGGCGGCCACCTCGACGCCGGTGGCGAGCGTCAACTTTCAGCCGGCCGCGTCGGCGGTTCCGGCGGGGTGGACGGCGGACACCGGCGCGGCCTACACGGCGGCGCGCGGTCAAGGGTGGGTGCGGCAGGACAACGGCACGCCGCTCGATCTGACCCGCAACACCCGGGATCGGGCCCGCGCCGGCATCGACCCGCTGCGGAACACGCTCATCCATCTCCAGTACGGCGACGTCGCCGGCGGCACGAACGGCGTCGCCACCGCGGGCGCCTGGCAATATGCCACCAACCCCGGCACGTACCAGGTCACGGTCTCGGCCGGCGATCAGGCGCCCTACGACAGCACCCACGTCGTACGGGTCGAGGGCGTCACGGCCATCGACCACTTCAAGTCGGCCGCGGCCACCGAGTTCACCACCGGCACGGTCACCGTCCCGGTCGCCGACGGCCTGCTCACGGTCGACGCGATCGGCGGCACCAACACCAAGGTCAACTACCTCCAGATCACCCGGATCTCGTACGACACCAGCGCGCCACCCGCCCCCACCGGGCTCGCGGCCACCACCGGCGACCACCAGGTCGCGCTCGCCTGGACCGCCGGCACCGCCGCCGACCAGCTCGTCTACCGCGTCTACCGGGACGGCGCCGCCCTCGCCCTGACCACGGCGCCCACGTTCACCGACACGACGGTGGCCAACGGAACCGCGCACACCTACGCCGTGACCGCGATCGACACCTCCGGCAACCAGTCCGCCTTGTCCGGACAAATCGCCGCGACGCCCACGGCATACACGGTCAAGGTGAATTTCGCCGATCAAGCGACGGCCCCGCCCGCCGGCTACCTCACCGACTACGGCCTGCCCTACGGCGCTCGCGGCAACGGCCAGACCTACGGCTGGGTGAGCATCGACGAGGGCACCCCGCTCAGCCTGGTCGGCAACGGCCGCAACCGCGGCACGGCGGCCAACCCGGACGTACGCCTCGCGACGCTCATCCACACGCAGCTCCCCGCGGGCTCGGCCGGCGTGACCACCCCGGGCCGGTGGGAGCTGGCCGTCCCGAACGGTCTCTACGCCGTCACCGCCACCGTCGGCGACGCGGGCACGGCCGTCAACAGCGTGCACTACCTGAACATCGAGGACCAGAACGGCGTCGCCGCCTTCACGCCCACCTCCGCGACCAAGTTCGCCACCGCCACCCGTACGGTCACCGTCGCCGACGGAAAGCTGACGCTGAGCCCGCAGGCCGGCGCCAACACCAAGTTCGACTACGTGGACGTGGCGAGCGTCCCGGCGCCGGCCGCGACCCCGGCCGTCCGCACCACCACCCCGGCCAACCTCGCCACCGGCGTCGACCCGACCTCGAGCGTCGTCGCCGACCTGCGCCTGTTCGCCGGCGGCGTCGACCCGTCCTCGCTGACCTCGGCGTCGGTGCGGCTCACCCGGGTCGCCGACGGCGCGGCCGTCGACATCAACGCGATCACCAGCGGCGGCGGGGACGTCATCAACGCCTCCCCGCGTACGCCGCTGGCCGCGCAGACCCTGTACCGGCTGGAGATCACCCCGGCCGTCAAGGACGTCGCCGGCAACGCGTTCGCGCCCTACTCGATGGTCTTCACCACCGGCGCGACGACCGGGGGTGGCGGTCCGGCCGCGTTCGACAAGGTGACCAGCGGTGCGGTCGCCGCCGCGTACACGAGCGTGGTGAAAGGTCCCGACGGCCGGCTCTATGCGGCCACCCTGGACGGCCACATCTACCGCTACCCGATCAACGCGGATGGGTCTCTGGGCACGGCGACGATCATCGACACCGTACGGAGTCATGCGTCGTCCGCCGGTCTTCCCGGCGCGCCCAACCGCACCGTCATCGGTCTCGCCTTCGATCCCGCCTCGACCGCGGCCGCCCCGATCCTGTGGGTGAGCGACAACTACGAGTTCGTCGGCGCCTACGACGTGCCCGACTGGTCGAGCAAGATCGCGCGGCTGAGCGGCGCGAATCTCGGCACCTACACCGAGGTGGTCACCAACCTGCCGCGCTCGGTGAAGGACCACGAGACCAACTCGCTGGCCTTCGGCCCGGACGGCGCGCTCTACTTCACGCAGGGCGCGAACAACGCGATGGGCGCGCCCGACTCGGCCTGGGGCAACCGGCCCGAGCACCGGCTCAACGCGGCCGTCCTGCGCCTCGACCCGGCGAAGCTGCCGGCCACGCTGCCGCTGGACGCTAAGACCGAGGACGGCGGCACGTACAACCCGGCGGCCGCGAACGCCCCGCTCACCCTCTACGCCACGGGGGTGCGGAACGCGTACGACCTGGTCTGGCACCGCAATGGGCACCTCTACACGCCGACCAACGGCTCGGCCGCCGGCGGCAACACCCCGGCCTCGGTCGCGACCTGTCCCGGCTACACCGGCCCGGTCGTCCCCGCGATCACCAACAACGCCCAGGCCGAGACCGACTACGTCTTCGACGTGAAGCAGGGCCGCTACTACGGTCACCCGAATCCGACCCGCTGCGAGTTCGTGCTGGCCGGCGGCAACCCGACCGCGGGCACCGACCCGTTCCAGGTCAACGCCTACCCGGCGGGCACCCTCCCGGACGCCAACCTGGACCTGGCCGGCATCTACGACGCCGGGCTGCACGCCTCGGCCGACGGCGCGATCGAGTACCGCGGCGGCGCCCTCGACGGCAAGCTGCTGGTGGTGCGCTACTCCGACGGCCAGGACATCGAGACCTTCGACGTGTCCGCGACCGGCGCGCTCACCAACCGCACGACCGGCATCACCGGGTTCACCGGCTTCAGCCAGCCACTGGACCTGACCGAGGACACGGCGACCGGCAACATCTACGTCACCGAGCTAGGCGGCAACCGGATCACCCTGCTGCGGCCGCGTCCCGCCTGATCTCCGCTTGTCTGATCCGGTCCCGAGGTCGACGATGACGGAGGTGCAGGTCTAACGGAAAAGAGCGGCCGACATGACATCACCCGACGTCGCCGCGGAGCGCCGGTTCAGCCCCTGGCTGGTCCTGGTCGCGCTCTGCCTCGGCTTCTTCATGATCCTGCTGGACACGACGATCGTGAACATCGCGATCCCGCAGATGAGCGAGCATCTCGACGCGTCGCTGTCCGACGTCCTATGGATCATCAACGCGTACATCCTGACCTATGCCGTCCTGCTGATCACCGCGGGACGATTGGGTGACCTGTACGGCCCGAAGCAGCTCTTCCTGGTCGGCCTGGTGATCTTCACGGCGGCGTCGGCGGCCTGCGGGTTCGCCCAGAACCCGGAACAGCTCATCCTCTTCCGGGTGATCCAGGGCGTCGGCGGCGCGCTGCTGACGCCGCAGACGCTCTCCGTCCTGACCGTGATCTTCCCGCCCGACAAGCGCGGCGCCGCGTTCGGCATCTGGGGCGCCGTCGCGGGCGTGGCCACGCTGGCCGGGCCGGTGCTGGGCGGCTGGCTGGTCACCGACTTCGGCTGGCGATGGATCTTCTTCGTGAACGTGCCGGTCGGCCTGATCACCATGGTGCTGGCCGGGATCGTGATGCCGAACCTGCGGCCGCAGCGCCGCCACCGGCTGGACTGGGCCGGCACCGGGCTGGTGACCGTGGGCCTCTTCCTCGTGGTGTTCGGGCTCATCGAGGGCCAGTCCCACGACTGGGGCAAGGTCTGGGGCCCGATCACGATCGTCGAGATCATCGTCGCCGGCGTCCTGGTGCTGATCCTGTTCGCCGTGCACCAATGGACCCAGCAGCGCAACGAGCCGCTCGTCCCGTTCGAGATCTTCCGGGACCGCAACTTCTCGGTGATGAACTTCGTCGCGGCGTCGATCGCGTTCGGCATGCTCGGCCTGTTCCTGCCGCTGACCATCTACCTCCAGTCGGTGCTCGGACTCTCGGCGCTGCAGGCCGGCCTGACCACGGCCCCGATGTCGCTGATCTCGATGTTCATCGCGCCGGTGGCCGGCCGCGCCGCCGACCGCCTCGGCGGCAAGTGGATCCTGTTCGCCGGCCTATCGCTGTTCTCCACCGGCATGGGCGTGCTGATCGCGTCCGCACACGTCGGCTCGAGCCGGCTGCACCTGCTCCCCGGCCTGATCATCGCCGGCGTCGGCCTGGGCCTGACGTTCGCCCCGCTGCAGACGATCGCCATGCGCAACGTGGAGCCCCGCATGGCCGGCGCCGCCTCCGGCATGATCAACACAACCCGCCAACTGGGCGGCGTGATCGGCGCCGCCGCCGTGGGCGCCCTCCTCCAGGCCCAGCTGTCCACCCACCTCCAGGACGCCGCGGTGACAAACGCCGCCCAGCTGCCGCCGCAGTACCGTTCCCAGGTGCTCGAGGCGCTGAGCCACGTGGCCTCCGGAAGCCAGGACATAGCCGGCGGCCAGATCGCACCCAGCCTGCCCGCGGGCATCCCCGACCAGGCAGCGGCGGCGCTCAAAGCGTTCTTCACGCTGGTCTTCCACGAGGGCTTCGTCGGCGCCATGCGCGTGACACTGTGGTTGCCGATCGCCGTGATGGGGTGCGCGGCGCTCTCGGTCCTGCTGGTCCGCCGCCGGCGTCGCCCGGTGCCGGAGACCGAGGAGCCCGAGGTGGCCCCGGCCGCGACGTAACAACGATCGCGCCGCCCACGCTGCATTTTGGAACCCTGGAGCGGCCGCCGAGACTTAGCGGACATTCCCGATTTATCGGCTCGGCGCTGGACGGGTAGCTGGTGTGGAGGCCGGCAAAGCGGGGCGGGCCAAGCGGGGCGGGCCAAGCGGGGCGGGCCAAGCGGGGCGGGCCTTCACCAAGGTGGCCGTTGACCGGCGCGGGCTGAGCGGGCAGCGCGAGTGAGGCACGTATAGGTAAGCAGAGCGATGACGTCGGCCCGCGCAGGCTGAGCGGGCGACGCGAGTGAGGCACGTATAGGTAAGCAGAGCGATGACGTCGGCCCGGGCGGGCGAGCGAGCGGCGTGGCGACTGCAAATCGGCTCGAACTCTGCGAAATTTCGACATGAAAAAAGCAGCAATTAAAACTCTCTTTAGACATTCACACGCGTCTTAGTGTTTTCGGACCGTGGAACTACGGCTTATGTTCCGGAGGAAGGTGAGAAAACCGAGGAAAGGTTCCGACTGTGAACAAACGACGCATGCTCATCGGCGCTGCGGTGCTGGCCACCGCCGTGGTGGGCTCGGCCTCCGTGATGACGGTCGCGTCCGCCGCCACCGATGTGAAAGTCACGAAGACCATTCAGGTCACCGGGACGTTCGACGGGGGCGGTAAGCGCTACATCGGCTCCGGCGATCTCGGCTCCGGCGGGCAGAACGAAGGGCAGGACCCGCTGTTCAACCTGGCGAGCGGCGCGACGATCACCAACGTCATCCTGGGCGCGCCGGCCGCCGATGGGGTGCACTGCGCCGGGAGTTGCACCATTCGCAACGTCACCTGGCAGGACGTCGGTGAGGACGCGGCCACCTTCCGCGGCAACAACGCGACCGTTCTGGTCGACGGCGGCAGCGCGGCCAGCGCGTCGGACAAGGTGTTCCAGGACAACCGCGGCGCGGGTGGGTCGGTGACGATCCGGAACTTCAAGGTCAGCAACTTCGGCAAGCTGTACCGGTCCTGCGGCAACTGCTCGACGCAGGCGGCCCGGAAGGTGACCATCCAGAACATCACCGCGACCAGCGGCAAGGTGATCGCCGGCGTCAACACCAACTACGGCGACGTGGCCCGGCTGTCCGGTCTCAACATCGGCAGCATCCCCACCTGCTGGCTCTACACCGGCAACAACACCGGCGCCGAGCCGGTGAAGACCGGCTCGGGCGCCAACGGCAAGAACTGCATCGTTTCATAAAAAGAAACTAGGACGGCCGCGTCCAGTCGAACGTCCGCTCGACGGCCCGCTGCCAGTTGCGGTACTCCGACGACCGCTTCTCCGGGTCCATCCCGGGCAGCCATTGAGCGGCCCGATGCCAGTTCTGGCGCAGGCCCTCGAGGTCGGGCCAGTAGTCGACGGCCAGGCCGGCCGCGTAGGCCGCCCCCAGCGACACCGTCTCGGCGGCGAGGGGGCGGACTACCGGCACATCCAGCACGTCGGCGAGGAACTGCATCAACAGGTTGTCGGCCGTCATGCCGCCGTCGACCCGCAGCGTGGTCAGGTCGAGACCGGAGTCGGCGTTCATCGCCTCGACCACCTCGAGCGTCTGCCAGGCGGTGGCCTCGAGGACGGCCCGGGCCAGGTGACCCTTCGTGATGTACGAGGTGAGCCCGACGATCACGCCGCGGGCCTCGCTCCGCCAGTAGGGGGCGTAGAGGCCGGAGAACGCGGGCACGATGTAGCAGCCGCCGTTGTCGGTCACCGTGCGGGCCAGGGTCTCGATCTCGGGAGCGCTGGCGATCAGCTCGAGCTGGTCGCGGAACCACTGCACCAGCGAGCCGGTGATCGCGATCGAGCCCTCCAGCGCGTACGCCGCCTTCCCGCCCGCGATCTGGTAGGCGACCGTGCTGAGCAGCCCGTGCGTCGAACGGACCAGCTCATCGCCGGTGTTCAAGAGCAAAAAGCTGCCGGTCCCGTACGTGCATTTGGCCTCACCCGGCGTGAAGCAGGTCTGACCGAAAAGGGCCGCCTGCTGATCGCCGAGCGCGGCCCCGATGCGTACCCCGGGAAAGGCCGCCACCGCCGTGCCGAAGACGCCGATCGAGGGCCGCACCTCCGGCAGCATCGCGCGCGGCACCCCGAAGAACGCGAGCGCCGCCGGCGACCAGTCGAGGGTGTGCACGTCGAGCAGCATGGTCCGGCTCGCGTTGGTGACGTCGGTGACGTGCAGGCCGCCGGTGAGCTTCCAGATCAGCCAGGTCTCCATCGTGCCGAACAGGACCTCGCCGCGCTCGGCCCGCGCCCGCAGCTCGGGCTGGTGGTCGAGCATCCACTTCACCCGCGGGCCGGAGAAGTACGTGGCGATCGGCAGCCCCGAGTCGTGCTCGACCCCGTCCGCCCCCTCCGTCTCCTTCAGCTCCCGCACCAGGTCGTCGGTGCGGGTGTCCTGCCAGACGATCGCGTGCCCGATCGGCGTCCCGGTGTCGCGGTCCCAGAGCAGCGTGGTCTCCCGCTGGTTGGCGATGCCGACGGCCGCGACCTGGTCCTCGGCGATGCCGGCCCGGCGCAGCGCCTCGGGGCCGAGCCGCTCGACGTGGCGCCAGATCTCGGCGGCGTCGTGCTCGACCCATCCCGGTTTGGGGTAGTACTGCTTGTGTTCCTGCTGGGCCAGGGAGACGAGCCGGCCGCGGCGGTCGAACACGATGCACCGCGTGGATGTGGTGCCCTGGTCGATCGCCACGACATAGCGCTCGGTCATGATTCCTCCCCCTCGAGGATCAGCCCTGATGAGCTCGGCTCCCGGTTGGTTCAGCGGCGCGCGGCTCCGAGATCCCGGGAGATCGCGCGGGCCGCGTCGCGGACGTAGGCGACGAGGTGCGGGTGCGGGTGGTAGTGGCTGTCGCAGATCCGCTCGACCAGGCCGTTGATGCCGATGGCGCCGACGACCAGGCCGCCGTACCCGCGGATCGGCGCGGCCACGGACGCCATGCCGGGCGTCATCTCCTCGGCCTCGAGAGCCCACCCGTTCTCGCGGACCTGCCGGAGGTCGGTGGCGAGGTCTCGCGGCGCGAGAATGGTGCGGCGGGTGAATCGGTCCAGGTCATTTGCCGGTACGGCCCCGGCCGCGCGATAGGCGAGCAGGACCTTGCCGAGCGCGGTCGCATGCATGGGCAGCAGCGTTCCGACGTCGAGTGTCTGAAACGTGTCGTCGGGGCGGAAGACGTGGTGGACGACGAGCACCTGTCCGTCCAGGACGGTGCCGATGCGTACGGCCTCGCCGCTGCGTGCGGCCAGCGGATCGGCCCAGTTGATCGATCGTGAGCGCAGTTCGTTGATGTCGAGATAGCTGGTGCCCAGGCGCAGCAGGGCGGCGCCGAGCTGGTAACGACCGGAGACCCGGTCTTGTTCGACAAATCCGACATGTTGCAGCGTACGAAGAATTCCGTGTGTCGTGCCCTTGGCCAGATCGAGCGACCGGGCGATCTCACCCAGCGCCAGACGCCCCGATCCCCCGGCGAGCAGGCGCAGGACCGCGGCCGCCCGCTCGATCGACTGCACGGTTCCGGGCACGTTTCCGACTCTATGCCACATCGTGAACGCCGACCGTGGTCAATGTTCGACAATGCCGAACGACGTTCATTGCTCGTGTCCTGCCCGCTACCTAGCGTCCGGAGCATCTAGCAAGGAGGGCACATGGCAGAACGTCTGAGGGTCCCAGGCTTGCTGGGCGAACTGATCGCCGAGTTCGCCGGGACGTTGATCCTCATCCTCTTCGGCGTCGGCGTCGTCGCGCAGGTGGTCGCGGGCGGCGTCGGCGACCACGACAGCATCGCATGGGCATGGGGCCTCGGCGTGACGCTCGGCGTCTACGTGGCGGCCCGGACCAGCGGCGCGCACCTCAACCCGGCCGTGACCGTCGCGCTCGCCGCCTTCAAGGGCTTCGAGTGGCGCAAGGTCATCCCGTACTGCATCGCCCAGTTCCTCGGGGCGTTCGTCGCCGCCCTGGTCGTGCGCTGGGTCTACAGCGACCTGCTGCGCGCGAAGGACCCGTTCCTGACGATCAAGACACAGGGCGTCTTCTCGACCCTGCCCGGCAACGGGGCGCTGCCGGTCTCGCACTGGACCGCCCTCCTCGACCAGGTCGTCGGCACGGCCATCCTGCTGTTCCTGATCCTGGCCATCACCGACGAGCGGAACACCGCGCCCGCCGCGAACCTGGCCCCCTTCATCATCGGCCTGCTCGTGGTCGGGATCGGCATGGCGTGGGGCGCCAACGCCGGCTACGCGATCAACCCGGCCCGTGACTTCGGCCCGCGACTCGCCAGCTTCCTCACCGGCTATGGCGGTGCGTTCCGGGACCAGACCGGGTATCTCTATTTCTGGATCCCGATAGTCGGACCCCTCGTCGGCGGCGTCCTCGGCGCCGGTCTGTACCAGTTCCTGATCTCGCGGTTCCTGCCGTCCGCGGACGCGCCGCACGAGCCGGGCCGGGTCCCGACAGCCGACGACAACGAAAACTTGGAGGCAACCCGTGGCTGACTTCGTCGGCGCCGTGGACCAGGGCACGACCAGCACCCGCTTCATGATCTTCGACCATTCGGGGAACGAGGTCGCCCGGCACCAGCTGGAGCACGAGCAGATCCTGCCGCAGGCCGGCTGGGTCGAGCACAACCCGGTCGAGATCCTGGACCGGACCACGACGGTCGTGCGCACCGCCATGCAGAAGGCGAACCTGCAGGCGAGCGACCTGGCCGCGCTCGGCATCACGAACCAGCGGGAGACCGCCGTGGTGTGGGACAAGAACACCGGCCGGCCGTACTACAACGCGATCGTCTGGCAGGACACCCGCACCGACCGGATCGCGTCCGCGCTGGACCGGGACGGGCGCGGCGACGTGATCCGGCGCAAGGCCGGGCTGCCCCCGGCCACGTACTTCTCCGGTGGCAAGATCCAGTGGATCCTGGACAACGTCGACGGCGTGCGGGAGGCGGCCGAGCGCGGCGACGCGATCTTCGGCAATACCGACAGCTGGCTGCTGTGGAACATGACCGGCGGCGTCGACGGCGGCAACCACGTCACCGACGTCACCAACGCCAGCCGCACGATGCTGATGAACCTCGAGACCCTCCAGTGGGACGACGAGCTGCTCGGCTTCTTCAACATCCCGCGCTCGATGCTCCCCGAGATCCGGCCCTCGTCCGACCCCAACACCTACGGCGTCGCCCGGTGGCCCGGCCCGCTGGGCGGGGAGGTACCGCTCACCGGCGACCTCGGCGACCAGCAGGCGGCGACCGTCGGGCAGGTCTGCTTCTCCCCCGGCGAGGCCAAGAACACGTACGGGACCGGCAATTTCATGCTCCTGAACACCGGCACCGAGCTGGTCCGGTCGGAGAACGGCCTGCTCACCACCGTCTGCTACAAGTTCGGCGACGCGGCGCCGGTCTACGCGCTGGAGGGCTCGATCGCGGTGACCGGCTCGGCCGTGCAGTGGCTGCGCGACCAGCTCCACGTGATCAACTCGGCCGAGGAGAGCGAGTCCCTCGCGGGCTCGGTGCCGGACAACGGCGGCGTCTACTTCGTGCCGGCGTTCTCCGGCCTGTTCGCGCCCTACTGGCGGTCCGACGCCCGCGGCGCGATCGTCGGCCTGTCCCGCTTCAACACCGGCGCGCACATCGCCCGGGCCGCCCTCGAGGCGATCTGCTACCAGAGCAAGGACGTGGTCGACGCGATGGCCCAGGACTCCGGGGTCACGCTCGACGTGCTCAAGGTGGACGGCGGCATCACGGCCAACAACCTGTGCATGCAGATCCAGGCGGACGTGCTCGGCGTGACGGTGAGCCGCCCGGTGGTGGCCGAGACGACGGCGCTGGGAGCGGCGTACGCGGCCGGTCTGGCGGTGGGTTACTGGAAGTCGACCGACGAGTTGCGCGAAAACTGGAACGAGTCGCAGCGCTGGCAGCCGGAATGGACGGATGAACAGCGCAGTGAGGGGTATGCACGCTGGAAGAAGGCGGTGCAACGCACTCTCGACTGGGTGGACGTGGACTGAATATGACTGCTCTTTCACCGGAGTATCGGGACTCGGCGCTGGCCGCGCTGGCCGGCGCCGAGCTCGACGTGCTGGTCGTGGGCGGCGGCGTGGTGGGCGCGGGTTGCGCTCTCGACGCCACCACCCGCGGCCTGTCCGTCGGGCTGGTCGAGGCGCGCGACTTCGCCTCGGGCACGTCGAGCCGATCCAGCAAACTCATCCACGGCGGCCTGCGCTACCTCGAGATGCTCGACTTCGCGCTGGTCCGCGAGGCGCTGCGGGAGCGGGGCCTGTTGCTGACCCGGCTCGCGCCGCACCTGGTGCGGCCGGTGCGCTTCCTCTACCCGCTGCAGCACCGCGGCTGGGAGCGGATCTACGCGGGCACCGGGGTCACGCTCTACGACACGATGGCGCTGAACGGCGGCCTGCCCCACCACCGGAACCTCTCGCTGCGCGGCGCGTTGCGCGAGTGCCCGGCGCTGAAGAAGGAATCCCTGGTCGGCGCCCTGCAGTACTACGACGCCCAGGTCGACGACGCCCGGCACACCATGTTCCTGGCGCGTACGGCGGCGGCGTACGGCGCGCACGTCGCGTCGCGCACCGAGGTGGTCGGCTTCCTCCGCGAGGGCGAACGGGTCACCGGCGTGCGGGTGCACGATCTCGAACACGACAAGACTTTCGAGGTACGCGCCCAGCAGGTGATCAATGCGACCGGTGTCTGGACGGACGACACCCAGGCCCTGGTCGGCGAGCGCGGCCAGTTCCACGTCCGGGCCTCGAAGGGCATCCACCTGGTCGTGCCCCGTGACCGCATCCAGTCCAAGACCGGGCTGATCCTGCGTACCGAGAAGAGCGTGCTCTTCGTCATCCCGTGGGGCCGGCACTGGATCATCGGCACCACCGACACCGACTGGGCGCTGGACAAGGCGCACCCGGCGGCGTCCAGCACCGACATCGACTACCTGCTCGAGCACGTCAACTCGGTGCTCAACTCGCCGCTCTCGCGAGGCGACGTGCAGGGCGTCTACGCCGGGCTGCGGCCGCTGCTGTCCGGCGAGTCGGAGTCGACGTCGCAACTGTCGCGCGAGCACACGGTGGGCAGCCCGCAGCCGGGGCTGGTCGTGGTCGCCGGGGGCAAGTACACGACGTACCGGGTGATGGCCCGCGACGCCGTGGACGCCTGCGTGCACAACCTGGGCCGTGCGGTCCCGCCGTCGTGCACCCAGGTCGTGCCGCTGCTCGGCGCCGACGGCTTCACCGCGCTGTGGAACCGGCGCCGGGTGCTGGCGGCCGAGTCGGGCCTGCACGTGGCCCGGGTCGAGCACCTGCTCAACCGCTACGGCACGCTGGTCACCGAGGTTCTCGACCTGGTCCGGGCCGACGCGACCCTGGGCGGCCCGGTGGAGGGGGCCGAGGACTACCTGCGGGCCGAGCTCGTCTACGCGGCCAGTCACGAGGGCGCCCGCCACCTGGAGGACCTGCTCACCCGGCGGACGCGCATCTCGATCGAGACGTTCGACCGGGGCGTCACCGCGGCGCCGGTGGCCGCGGCGCTGGTGGCCGGCGTGCTCGGCTGGACCGACGAGCAGACCAGCCGCGAGGTGGAGAACTACCGCCTGCGAGTCGAGGCCGAACGGCGCTCGCAGGAACAGCCCGACGACGAGACCGCCGACGCCGCCCGGCTCGGCGCCCCCGACGTGGTGCCGCTGAGCCCGTCCTGACCCTTCCCTGTTCGTCGCTTTTGTTCGTCTGCCGGGCGGTCACGCTCGCGTCGGACAGGCCGGACACCTCGCCCTTGACCGCCGGATGCTTGCCCGGCGGCGGGGGCGGCGTGCCCGGCCACGGTTCCTGTCCCGATCTCTTATCCCGATCCGTTTATCCCGATCCGTTTATCCCGATCGGGCCTCCTTCGCGGCCAGCCGCTCCATGGCCGTCACGTACTGACGCTCGGTGATCTCACCGGCGGACAGCTGCGCGGCCAGCACTCCCTCGGCGCTCGCCCGCTGTGACGGCGTCACCGGCATGACGCGCCACGGGCGGCTGGCGGCGGGCTCGGCGCCCACTCGCGACCAGATCCCGAGGGCGCAGATCGACAAAACGGACAGCACAAATACATAGAGGAAGACCATCCCCCGTCACCTCCGGACACCAATTTTTCCCGGTAGACGACTTGATCGGAAGGGTCGCGTCGACTAGACGTCACTCACAGTGTCGGCCGCCTTGAACATCCGCTCCTCGTCGAGCGCCGACGTCTGCACCACCAGAACGTCACAGATCGCATTGCGTACGACGCCGGCCGGCACCGACCCGAGCAGCTGACCCTGGCTCGCGCCGAGCCCGCGGTTGCCGACCACGATCAGGTTCGCCGGGTCGTTGCCCACGATGTCGAGCAGGGCCCGCGCCGGGTCGCCGGCCACCAGGCGCTGCTCGATGTAGCGGGCCCGCTCCCGGGTCAGCCCGGTGACCGACTTGGCCAGCGCCGCCCGGGCCGCGTCGGCGCCGTAGATGTCGCGGTGCACGCCGGCCGCCTGGGCCGCCGCCACTTCCTCGCCGTCGCGGTAGGCGGTGACGACCACCAGCTTCGCCTGGGCGGCCTGCGCCACCTCGGCGGCACGGTCGACGGCGTACAGGCTGGTCGGTGTGCCGTCCGAACCGACCACCACCCGGTCGTACACGCTGATGCTCCGTTTTGCTCCGAGCGGCACGATCGGGGACTCGTCGGCCTCGTCGGGCGGGTTGACCCACAGCATCGCCACGGCGCCGATCGCCATCAGCACGCCGGTCAGAAGGATCGCGTTCGAGCCCTTGCCGTCGAGCAGGTGCTTGAAGATCCAGCCGAACGTCACGGTCTCGATGAGCATCGGGACCACGATCATCATGTTCAGGATGCCCATGTAGACGCCGGTCCGCTTGGCCGGGACCATGCTGGCGACCATCAGGTACGGCACGCCGACGGCGCTCGCCCAGAAGATGCCCAGCCCGATCATCGGGATCAGCGCGACGTACTGGTTGCTGATGTGCGCGAGCCAGGACAGCGCCACCGCGGCCAGCCCGAGGGCGATCGCGTGCACCCGCTTGGCGCCGATCCGCCGGCTGAACCCGACCAGGAACAGCGCGGAGATCATCGTGACGAAGTTGTACGCCCCGTTCATCAGGCCGCTCCACGCGATCGCGCTGTCCCAGGCCGGGCCGCCCTGCTCGGGCGTGGCGTGGAAGACGGTCTCGCCGAGGCTGACGGCCAGGAACTGCCAGTAGATGAACATCGCGTACCACTGGAACAGGAACACCACGCCGATCTTGTGCATCGCCACCGGCATGGTCCGCACCGCGTCGGCGATGTCGTGCACGAAGACGCCGATGCCCCGGGGCTGGGCGCGCATCTCGGCGAGCTCCTCGTCGGACGGCGCGATCTCGTGGGTACGGGCCATCGCGGTCAGCACCGTGGCGAGGATGCAGACCGTGCCGATCATGAAGCAGACGTACATCCAGTACGGGACGCCGTTGCCCGCCGTCTTGTCCAGCGCCGACACCTTCTGCAGCAGGAACAGCGAGACGTTGGCCAGCACCGCCCCGGCGCCGGTGAACATGCTCTGCGTCAGGAAGCCCCGGGCCAGCTGAGACTTGGGCAGCCGGTCGGAGATGAAGGCCCGGTACGGCTCCATCGAGGTGTTGTTGCCGGCGTCGAGCAGCCAGAAGCAGAGGACGCCGATCCAGAGGACGCCGACGAACGGGAACGCGAACAGAATGATCGCGCAGAGGATCGCGCCGCCCGTCACGAACGGCCGCCGCCGCCCCCAGCGCGGACTCCAGGTGCGGTCGCTGATCGCGCCGATCAGCGGCTGGATGATCAGCCCGGTGACCGGCCCGGCGAGGTTGAGGATCGGCAGCTGGTCGGGGCTCGCGCCGATCAGCAGGAAGAGCGGGTTCACGGCCGACTGGGTGAGACCGAAGCTGAACTGCACGCCGAAGAACCCGAGGTTCATCATCAAAATGGCGGCGCCGGTCATCAACGGCTTGCGATCCACACCGCTCTCGCTCGCGGCTTCCGTTGTCGTGGTGGTCATGGCCACCCCCTTGTGATCTACGTCATAGTCCCGCCTCGACGCTAAATCGGTCCGGCAGGTAGCGCAACTCAGGGCTATCGATCTCTCACGGCCCGTGAAGTCGTGTAATACTCCGGAGATCGGCCGGTCGTCCGGAAGGAGACGGCGATGAACAGGTGGAAGACCATCGTGGTCGGCGTCGACGGTTCGCCCGGCAGCCGCAAGGCCCTCACCTGGGCCGCCGCCGAGGCCGCCGACCATGGCGCCGGCTTGCTGGTGGTAAACGTCTGGGAGCACACGCTGCTGCCGCCCGCCGGCAGCCTGAGCGTCTCCGAGCACTATGTGCCGGACCCGAGCCAGCGAAGCACCGACGAGCTGGTCGAGCTGATCCGCTCCGAACTGGGCGCCGACCCACCGCTGGCCATCCAGGCCCAGGTCAAACAGGGTCGTCCGGCCAAGGTCCTGATCGACGAGTCAGCGGACGCCGACCTACTGGTGGTCGGAGTCCGAGGCCACGGCGGCTTCGCCGGTTTGGTGCTGGGCTCGGTCAGCCAGCACGTTGCCGCATATGCGAAGTGCCCGGTCGCCGTGGTGCGCTGAGTCCCGCGCCCGGTCCGCGGGCCGTGCCCGCCACCCGCCGCACCCGCCGAGCGCCCATACCCGCCGCTGGCCGTGCCCACCACCCGCCGCGCCCACCGAGCACCCATGCCCGCCACTGGCCGTGCCCACCACCCGCCGCGCCGCCGAACGCCCATGCCCGCCACTGGCCGTGCCCACCACCCGCCGCGCCGCCGCTGGCTGTGCCCGCCGCTGGCCGTGCCCGCCCGCTGACCGTGCCCGCCGCCCGCTTTGGCCGCCGCCCGCTTTGGCCGCCACCCGCTTTGGCCGCCACCACGCTGCGCCCGCACCCGCTTTGGCCGCCGCCGCGATGCGCCCGCACCCGCCGCCTGATGCCCGACGTTCCTGTGCCGCCCGAGCGTGCCCACCACCCGACCCCGCGCCGCCACCCGGGTACGCAGCCACCGAACCCGCCCTGCCGCCCGGACGTGCCGACCACCCGGCGCGCCCTTACCGCCCGGCACTGCCCACCATCGGCTCCCAGCCGCCTGGCGAGCGCCGCCACCTCGCTGGGCCGCCCTTTGCTCTGCTTACCAATACGCGCAACCCGGCCGGCCACTACGGCAATGAAGAATTTGTGCGTCCCACGCGCACAAAATTCACCAAGATCTAACCAGCGAACAGCGACCGGCGCGTATAGGTAAGCAGAGCGAATGCCCACGACGAGCGCCCCCGGACAGCCCACACAACCGATCCAGCCCCCGGCCTCGGATCGATTGCGCTCCAAGATCGACCGCAGCTCGCTGACCAGTGCTTTCGAACCAGCCGAATGCCCGGAGCTCGGCTGTGTTCCGGGACCGGCCGCGCGCCCCAAAGCCAGCCCGCCAGTTCCGCCGCCAGGCCCGCCCTCCACTGGGGGAGCCCCCGCCGGTCATTATCGTGGAAATGGCGGCGGGGAGCTCACTCGCCCGGCGCGGCCTGTGGATAACTCGCCATTGTGGAAAACGTCGCGCGTTCTATGCCGGCCGGCCCGATGCAGCGGCGGCCCGCGGTTCCGGCACGGCTACATCCGGGGGCGTCGGCCGGGAACGGAACGCCACCACCAACAGCACCGCACCCGCGAAAGCGGCCACCGCCCCCGCAACAGCGGTCACATGCATGGCCCCCACAAAGGCTTGATTAGCGGCCTCGGCGAGACTCGGCTGGTGCAGCGCGTCGGCCACCGCGCGAGTGTGTTCGGCGGACTGCGCGGCGTCGACGCGGGCCTCCGCCGGCAACGAGGTCAGCGACGGACCGATCCGGTTGCGGTAGGCGGTCGTCAGGATGGTGCCGAGCAGGGCGATGCCCAGGACGCTGCCGACCTGGCGGACGGTGTTGTTGACGGCGGAGCCGGCGCCCATGCGGTCCACCGGCAGGACGGCGATCACGGCGGCGACCGTGGGCGCGATGGCCAGGCCCATGGCGATGCCGCTGACGGCGCCGACCGTGCAGAACCAGAGCAGGGACGTGTCCAGACCGTAGGTGAGGTTGGCCAGGAACGCGGCGGCCACCACGAGCAGGCCCGTGCCGCTGACGGCGCCGACGCCGTACCTTCTGGTCAGGCGCGCGCCCAGCGGGGAGCCGACGGCGATGCCCAGTGCGCCGGGGAGGAAGAGCAGGCCGGTGTGCAGGGCGGTCATGCCGCGGGCGCCCTGGAGGTAGAAGTTGCCGTAGAACATCTGGCCGGTGATGCCGAAGAAGAGGGCGCCCAGGGCGACGTTGCCGGCGCTGAAGCGGCCGTTGCGGAACAGTCGCGGGTCGAACGACGGTGACGGCGAGCGCCACTCGAAGACGGTGAAAGCGGCGATCAACACCAGGCCCGCTAGTACGGGAACCCAGACCCGCCAGCGGGACCAGTCGGTTTCCTGGCCGGCCTCGATCAGGCCGTACGCGAGCAGGGCCAGGCCCGCGGTGGAGAGCAGCAGGCCGGCGGGGTCGGGGCGGCGGCGCTGGGCGAGTTTCGGGTTGGGGACGAACAGGGCGATGCCGACCAGGGCGGCGACGACCACGGGCAGGTTGGCGAGGAAGACCGAGCCCCACCAGAAGTGGTCGACGAGGACGCCGCCGAGCAGGGGGCCGAGGGCCACGCCGACGCCGCTGGAGGCGGAGAACGCGGCGATCGCGCCGGCCCGCCGCTCGGGTGGGAAGGTGGCGCCGATGATGGCCATCGACGTCGGCATCATCATGGCGCCGCCCAGGCCCATCAGGCCGCGGGCCAGGATCAGGCCGGTGGCGTCGCCGGCCCAGGCCGCCCACACCGAGGCGGCGCCGAAGCAGAGCAGGCCGAGCACGAGGATGGTGCGGTGGCCGTAGCGGTCGCCGAGCGCGCCGGCGGCGAACAGGGCGGTGGCGAACAGCAGCGCGTACGAGCCGACGGCCCACTGGAGCTGGCCCGGTGTCGCGCCGAGGCCGGTGCGCGGGTCGGCGATGCGTTCGAGCGCGATGCCCAGGATCGTCGTGTCGATCCAGATGAGCAACGCCGAGAAGACGAGGACGGACAGCACACGGCCGGGCCGCGGTACGCTGATTGACAGGTCCCTGACAGACATGCTCCCACCATGGCAGGGTCGTCAGGTTCCTGTCAATTATGTTCTGACGCACAATAGGCAACGTGAAGACGCCCGCCTGCTCGACGTTCCTCGTCCGCCACGCCTGGCACGCCCTGCGCGGCGTGGTGGCGGAGGCGCTGGTCAAGCACGACCTGTCGGTGGCGCAGTTCGCCTCGCTGCTGATCCTCGACGAGGCGCCGGGCATGTCGGTGGCCGACGTGGCCCGCACGGTCGGCACGGCGCGGCAGTCGGCCAACGAGATGCTGGGCGGCCTCGAGCGGGCCCGGCTGGTCGAGCGGCGGCCGCATCCGACCGACCGGCGCTCGCAGCAGATCTTCCTGACCGAGGCCGGCCGGAAACGGCTCGGCGAGGCGATGCCGACGGTGCACGCCGTCGAGGCACGCCTCGCCGAGGGGTTCAGCCCGGACGAGCTGAAGGTGGTCAACGCCTGGCTGCAGAAGATGACCGAGGCGATGCCCGGCTAGGGGGCGGGGAAAACGATCAAGGGCGAGCAGGACAGACGATCAAACCCGATGGCGCCGGTACGCGGACCGCCGGGTCGCAGTCGAAACGTTGCTGGATCAGCGAGCGCACCTGCGGGCTCGACCGGGCGATGCTGAACCACTTGGGCTGCCAGACCAGGTACTTCGCGTCCCGGTCGCCGGTCAGGCACTTCAGGTTGTCCGCGTAGCTCCGGTACGTGCGCACCTCGACGATCCCCGCGCCGCGCTGGATCCACTGCGGCGACGGGTAGCGGCAGCTGGTCGGGTTGCCCATGGCCTGGTTGATCGAGCCGAACGTCAGGTAGAGCACCGGCGTGTCCCGGCCGAGCCGCTGGCTGAGCCGCGCGTAGTCCTGGCCGCTCCAGCGGTTGTTGTAGATGTTGTAGTCGTACGAGCTGAACGCGTACGGCGCGCCGGGCAACGTGGCCGGGAGCAGCGCGGCGCAGAGCGCGACGACGCCGAGCGCCCACGGCCCGGGCCCGACCCGGCGGCGGTCGCCGGCGAACCACCCGAGCACAAGGGCCGCGACCAGGGCGGCGACGCCGACCGCGATCGCCATCTCGTCGGCGTTCCCGACCCGCCAGCCGGCCGGGCGGCGCAGCAGCAGGAAGCACGCCACGGCGGCGAGCAGCGTCAGGATCGCCAGCGGAAGCCGGACCGCCGGGCAGAGCGCGTACGCCGCGCCCCACGCCGCGGCGGCCAGCACCGGAACGATCGCGAAGTGATACATGTAGAACTCGCCCTGGCCGTACGCGGAGGCGAGCGACAGCCCGGCCGCGACCACGGCGACCCCGGCCCCGATCCATCGGCCGCGACCCGGCGCCGCCCGGCGGACCAGCACGACGGCCGCGGCCGGGGCGAGGATCACCACCGGGCTGAGGATCGCCACGTTGGCGGCGCCGACCAGCAGGTCGTGGATGTCCTCCCAGCGGATGCCGTGGTGGATCGGCGAGTCCTGCACCAGGGCGGCCTGGTCGGCGAGCCAGATCCACTCCCAGGGCAGCAGTTGCTTGGTCAGCACGTACCAGATCGCGACCGCGAGCGCGGTCATGCCCGACGCCCAGATCGCCCGGCGCCGGCTGAGCAGCGCCACGACCAGCAGGGCCAGCAGCGCGACCGGGAACGTGGCGAGCTTGACCGCCACCACCAGGCAGGCGGCCACGCCGCCGAGGACGCCGCCGAGCCAGTCCTTGCGGGGCGCGCAGGCGGCGCCGACCGCGAGCACGCCGACCAGCGCGGCGACCCAGTCGGGCTCGAGGAAGTGCCAGGGCGGCGCGATGACCAGCGCGAGGCCGGTCGCGACCGCGACGCCCGCGCCCGCCGCGCCGCCGAGGAAGCGGCGCACGCCGAAGTACAGGACCGCCGCCACGCCGGCGATCAGCACCCAGGCCTCGACCCGCAGCAGCACCTGCTGGACGACGACGCGCTCGTCGGGGACGAAGATCGCGCGGAAGTCGTCCATCCAGCCGATCAGCAGCTTGTAGACGATGGGCCGGGCGATGAAGACGTCCCAGATGTTCACGCCGCCCTTGCCGGCGGTCTCGATGCCGCCGAGCGCGTACGTGACATCGCCGTTGAGCTGGGAGCGCAGGGTCAGGCCCGCGGAGGCGAGCGCGGCCAGCGCCGCCACCACCCCGCCGACCGTGCGCGGAACGCTGCGGACACGCCGGGGCGTCTCGGAGGTGGGCGACCGGAGGGTCGTGGTCATCGAGCTGCGGCCCTTCCGAAGGTGAAAGCGGGACTGTACCGGACGGAACGGTAGCTCCCCCGCGCTCTACTCATCCTTTCGGCCAGGCACGCCTAGGCGTTTCGTGCTGTTTGTCGGAATTGCCGCCTAATATGCGCTGCTATGCCCGAATCGCCGCTTAACGTCTGACCTATCGAGAGCGGGATCCCCCGCCGCTCTTCCTCACCAGAGAGGTCATGCGATGAGCAAGAAGATGACGAAGTTGATGGCGGCCGTGGCGATCGCCGGCGCGGCGGGCTCGGCGGCGGCGCTGGCGACCGCCGGTCCGGCCGCCGCGGCGCCGCGCGGGCCGCAGCCGGTCACCACCCGGCTCGCCCCGGTCAAGGCGAACCTGCCGAGCTGGGTGAACATCGCGTGGCGTACGGACCGCCCGGTCTGCGACGCCCGCGTGGCGGTGGACGGCGGCCGTTCGGTGGCCGTCTCCTACCTGCGGCCGGGCCGGACCACCACGTTCCGCAGCGGTGACACGCTGCGCCCGGGCCGCACCGCCATCACCACGATCAAGGTGAACGCGATGCGCCGCACCAGCGGTTTCGAGGTTCTCAAGGCCGCGCTGTCGTACACCGACTGCAGCCGGCACGCCCGCACCCAGTTCTCGCGGGTCAACCTGGTGCTGCCGGTCGTGCGCAACGCCGGCCCGGTGAACCAGGGCCACGGCCAGGGCCCGCAGGGCCAGGGTCACGACCAGCACGGCCAGGACCAGAACCACGGTCAGCAGGGCCACGGTCAGCAGGGCCACGGTCAGCAGGGCCACGGTCAGCAGGGCCAGCAGCACGGGCACGGCCCCGGCCAGCACTGATCATCCGGACCGAGAAAAGGGGGCCCCGGCCCCCTTTTTTCATGCCCGGAGCAGGGGCGGGTGCAGCAGCGTCGCGGTGCCGCGCCGGTAGAGCTGCGCCGGCCGGCCGCGGTCGCGCAGAGCCGTCCGGCCGGTGGGCTCGATGAAGTTCGCGGCGCCGGTCACCTTGCGGTGGAAGTTGCGCGGGTCCAGGCGGGTGCGCCACACCGTCTCGTAGACCGTCCGCAGCTCCCCGATGGTGAACTCGGGCGGGCAGAACGCGGTGGCCAGCGGCGTGTACTCGAGCTTGGCCCGGGCCCGCTCGACCCCGTCGGCCAGGATCCGGTCGTGGTCGAAGGCGAGCTCCCCGGCCGACGGGTACGGCCGCCACTCCGCCCCGGCCGCGTCGCTGCCCGCGGTCGGCGCCGGCAGATCGGGCAGCAGGGCGAGGTAGGCGATCGTGACCACCCGCCCCCGGGGATCACGGCCGGGATCCCCGTACGTCGCAAGTTGCTCGAAGTGCCCGGACAGCGGGTCGAGCCCGGTCTCCTCCCGCAACTCGCGCGCGGCCGCCGCGTCCAGGCCCTCGGACGGCAGCACGAACCCGCCCGGCAGCGCCCACCGCCCCGCGAAGGGCGGGATGCCGCGCCGGATCAGCAGCACCTGCAGCGAGCCGTGCCGGATGGTCAGCAGCACGAGGTCCACGGTGACGGCGGCCGTGTTTTGCGTCATGTTGACGAGAATACTCCACGCGCTTTATCGTCAGCATGACGTTAAAGGAAAGGACCACACGACATGGCTGACGTGACACGACGCCTCCACCTCCGGCACCTGCGCGGGGCGCCGACCAGCTGGGTCAGTCACACCATCGGCGGGAAGACCAAGCGGGCCGGCACCGGTCTCTCGTTCTGGTACCGGCCGCTCACCGCGGTGCTGTCCGAGGTGCCGGTCGACGACCGCGAACTGCCGCTGCTGTTCCACGCCCGCACCGAGGACTTCGCCGACGTGACCGTACAGGCCACGGTGACCTACCGGTTCAGCGAGCCGGCCGCGGCGGCGGCCCGGCTCGACTTCTCGATCGACCCCTACCGGGGCCGCTGGCGCGGCCAGCCGCTCGACCAGGTGGCCACGCTGCTGGCCGAGCTGGCCCAGCAGCCGGCGCTCGATCTGCTCGCCCGGCTGCCGCTGGCCGAGGCGCTGACCACCGGCATCGCGCCGGTGCGGCAGTCGGTGGCGGACGCGCTGGCCGCCGACCCGCGGCTCACCGAGACCGGCGTGACCGTGGTGAGCGCCCGGGTGGTGGCGATCCGGCCCGAGCCCGACCTCGAGCGGGCGCTCCAGACGCCCACCCGCGAGCAGGTGCAGCAGGACGCGGACCGGGCCACCTACGCCCGGCGCGCCAACGCGGTGCAGCAGGAGCGCGCGATCGCCGAGAACGAGCTGCAGAGCAAGATCGAGCTGGCCCGGCGGGAGCAGCAGCTGGTCGAGCAGCGCGGCGCCAACACCCGGCGCGGCGCCGAGCTCGACGCGGAGGCCCAGCTGGTGGCCGCGCGGGGCGAGGCCGAGCGGCAGGAGGTGGCGGCGACGGCCGAGCGCGTACGCGATGAGACCCGCGCCGAAGGCAAGCGGGTGATCGGCCTGGCCGAAGCCGAGGCCGAGGCCGCGCGCCTGGCCGCCTACCGCGACATCGACCCGGCCGTCCTGCACGCGCTCGCGCTCAAGGAGCTGGCCGCCCACGTGCCGGACATCAACGAGCTCACCGTGACCCCCGACATCCTCGCCAAGCTGGTCGGGCGGCTCGGATGAGCACGCTCACCCCACGGGTGGTGGTCGTGTCGCGGCGCAGCGAGCTCGACGAGCTGCTCGCCCGGCACGGCACCCGGGGCGCGGCGGCGTACTTCCTGCGTCAGCGCGGCCGCGACCTGGACGAGGTCACGGCCCGGCACGAGGCCCAGCGGGCGGCGCTCGCCGAGGTGGGCGCCGCCGTCCCGGCCGACTGGCGGCGCGGCCACGTCGAGCGGGCCGACCTCCCCCGCTTCCTGTTCGCGCCCGAGGACGTGGTGGTCGCCGTCGGCCAGGACGGCCTGGTGGCGAACGTCGCGAAGTACGTGGACGGCCAGCCGGTGATCGGCGTCGACCCCGAGCCCGGCCGCAACGCCGGCGTCCTGGTGCGGCACCGACCGGCCGCGCTGCCCGGCCTGCTGGCCTCCCCCGAGGCCGAGGAACGCACCATGGTGGTGGCCCGCCTCGACGACGGCCAGGAGCTGTACGGCCTCAACGAGATCTACGTGGGCCACCCGAGCCACCAGTCGGCGCGCTACGTGCTGGCCGCTCCCGACGGCAATCGGGAGCGGCAGTCCTCGTCGGGACTGATCGTCGGCACCGGCACGGGCGCGACCGGCTGGTGCGCGTCGATCGCCCGGTCCCTCGCGGCGGCGCCGCCCGCCCCGGGGCCGGGCGATCCGGCGCTGTGCTGGTTCGTCCGCGAGGCGTGGCCGTCGCCGGCGACCGGCGTGCGGCAGACCGCCGGGGTCCTCGGCCACGACCAGCGGATCGAGCTGACCAGCGAGTCGGAGCGCCTGGTCGTCTTCGCCGACGGCCTGGAGGCGGATGCACTGGAGCTGGTGTGGGGCCAGCGGGTCGAGGTCGGCGTCGCCGGCAAGAGGCTGCGACTGGTCTAGCCGTACCAGTGCTTGGCCAGCAGTTCGAAGGAACGCACCCGGTCCTCGTGGTCGTACGTCATGGTGGTGACCAGCAGTTCGTCGGCGTCCGTGACCCGGCGCAGCGTCTCCAGGCGCTCGGCCACCGTCTCCGGCGAGCCTGCGAACTGCGTCTCGACCCGGTCGGCGACCAACCGCCGGTCGTCGTCGGTCCAGTCGAACGCGGCGGCCTCCTCGAGCGTGGGATAGGGGATCGCGCCGGCGCCGGTCCGCACGCTGCGAACCCACAGGCCGTACGGCGCGGCGAGGCGGCGGGCGGTCTCGTCGTCCTCGGCGACGAGAACGTCGGCCGAGACCAGCACCCGCGGTTCGGCGAGCCGCGCCGAGGGCCGGAACGCCGCCCGGTACGCGTCCACCGCCTCCAGCACCCGGGCCGGCGACACGTGGTAGTTGGCCGAGAACGGCAGCCCCCGGGCGCCGGCCACCCGCGCGCTCTCGCCGCCGCTCGACCCCAGCACCCAGATCTCGAGGTCGGCGCCCTCCCCCGGCACCGCCCGCGCCTCGTTGCCCTCGCCGTCGGTGTACGGCCCGGCCAGCAGCGTCTCGATGTCGCCGATCGCCGTGTCCAGGTCGGCCGGCTCGGCGCCGGGCTGGGTCAGCAGCCGGGCGAACAGCTTCGACCGGGCCGACTTGAAGATCGGCGCGAACGAGAACGAGCGCGGGATCAGCAGCCCGTCCACGACCCGGGCCTCGGTGACCACGGGATCGTCCGCGGCGTTCAGCCGCCGCTGGGCCGACCGGCCCAGCCCGAGATCGAACCGCCCCGGATGGAGGGCGTCGAGCAGCCCGAACTGCTCGACGACGCCGAGCGGGGTGAGGAACCCGGTCTGCACCGCGCCCGACCCGAGCCGGATGTGGTCGGTGACGGCGGCGATCTGGCCGAGCAGCAGCGCCGGCTGCGAGCTGGCGACCCCGGGCGTCAGGTGGTGCTCGGCCACCCAGTAGCGGTGGTAGCCGAACTGCTCGGCCCGGCGGGCCAGGTCGAGCGTGCGGCGCAGCGCGTCGCCGGCGGTACCGCCGGAGACCAGCGGCGCGAGATCCAGGATCGACAGCGGCACAGTCATACCTGCTTTCCTATAGCCAAAGTAGGAATGAGGCAAGTTAAAACATATAAAGCCCATAGGACTTGATCGCATTGCGGGATCGCGCCTAGCGTCAGCCGGGTGAGCATCCTGTCTCCGACGGCAACCCCCGTGACGCACGACGACAAGCTGGTCGTCGTGCCGGCCCGGCACCCCTGGCGCTGGGCCGGCGCGGCCGCCGTGCTCGTGCCGGCCGCCCAGTTCGCGCACGGCCTGATCACCAACCCCGGCTGGGACTGGGGCACGTTCGCCGGCTACTTCTTCGAGGAGTCGGTGATGCGGGCGCTGCTGGTCACGCTGGAGCTGACCTTCGCGGGCGCGGTTCTCGGCTTCCTCGGCGGGATCGTGCTGGCCCCGATGCGGCTGTCGCGCAACCCGGTGCTGCGGGCGGTGAGCTGGGCCTACATCTGGGTGTTCCGGTCCGTGCCGCTGATCGTGCAGCTGCTGTTCTGGGCCAACCTCGGCTACCTCTACGACAAGCTGCGGTTCGGCATCCCGTTCGGGCCGGGGTTCGCCGAGGCGTCCACCGACCACCTGGTCAGCATGTTCGGCGCGGCCCTGCTCGGCCTGGCGCTGCACGAGGCCGCGTACGCCGCCGAGATCGTCCGCGCCGGGATCATCTCGGTCGACCAGCGCCAGCTGGAGGCGGCCGCCGCGCTCGGCATCCCGCGCCTGCGCCAGTTCCGCCGCATCCTGCTGCCGCAGGCGATGCGCGCGATCCTGCCGAGCGCCGCGAACGAGCTGGTCAACCTCCTGAAGAGCACCTCGGTCGTGTACGTGCTGGCGATCGGCGAGCTGTTCTACCAGGTGCAGGTGGTCTACGGCCGCAACGGCCGGGTCGTGCCGCTGCTCATGGTCGCCACCGTCTGGTACGTGATCCTCACCGCCGTCCTGTCGGTCTTCCAGCACTACGTGGAGCGGCACTTCGCGAAGGGCTGGCGGCGATGATCGAGATCCGCGGGGTGCACAAGTCGTTCGGGTCGCACGAGGTGCTCAAGGGCATCGACCTGACCGTGCCGGCCGGCAGCGTCACGGTGATCCTCGGCCCGTCCGGCTCGGGCAAGTCCACGCTGCTGCGCACGATCAACCACCTCGAGAAGGTCGACCGCGGGCACGTCCGGGTCGATGGCGAGCTGATCGGCTACCGCCGGGACGGCGACCGGCTGCACGAGCTGGCCGAGCGGCACGTGCTGCGCCAGCGGGCCGGCATCGGCTTCGTCTTCCAGACCTTCAACCTGTTCCCGCACCTCACCGCCGCCGAGAACGTCGCCGAGGCGCTGGGCCGGCCGCGGGCGGGAGCGCGCCGGCGGGCGCTGGCCGAGCTCGAGCGGGTCGGGCTGGCCGAGAAGGCGGACGCCTACCCGCGCCGGCTCTCCGGCGGCCAGCAGCAGCGGGTGGCGATCGCCCGGGCGCTGGCCCTCGACCCCAAGCTGGTGCTCTTCGACGAGCCGACCTCGGCCCTCGACCCCGAGCTGGTCGGCGAGGTCCTCGACGTCATGCGCGACCTGGCCCGGGCCGGCACCACGATGATCGTCGTCACGCACGAGATCGGCTTCGCCCGCGAGGTGGCCGACGCGATCGTCTTCCTCGACGAGGGTCGCGTGGTCGAGCAGGGCCCGCCGGCCGAGGTCCTCGACTCCCCCCGGCACGACCGCACCCGGGCCTTCCTGTCCAAAGTGCTTTCCTAGTTCAAGGAGCTTTCATGCGTACGCCCCAAGCCGTCCTTTTGCCGTTGGTACTCGCCGCGAGCCTGACCGCCTGCGCCGCCCCGCGGGAAGCGCCCCGGACCGCGGCCGCCGCCGTCGAGGCCGGCACCGTGAAGATCAACGACGGGCCGGAGCAGAACCGGATCGTCCCGGCGAAGGTCGACGCCGCCGCCGCGCTGGTCCCGGCGAAGATCCGCGCGACCGGGAAGCTCACCATCGGGCTCGGCGCGGCCGGCTCGGGCTCGCCGCCGCTCGCCTTCACCGCCACCGACAACAGGACGCTGATCGGCAGCGAGCCGGACATCGCGATCGCCGTCGCCGGCGTGCTCGGCCTCGAACCGGACCTCGAGAACTCCTCGTGGGAGAACCTGTTCATCGGGCTGGACAGCGGCCGGTACGACGTCGGCGCCTCCAACATCACCGTCACCGAGCTGCGCAAGCAGAAGTACGACTTCGCCACCTACCGCAAGGACAACCTGGCGTTCGAGGCGAAGAAGGGCGCCGGCTGGACCGTGCACGGGCCCCGCGACGTGGCCGGCAAGAAGATCGCGGTCGGCTCCGGCACCAACCAGGAGAAGATCCTGGTCGAGTGGAGCAAGCAGGACGTCGCGAACGGCCTGCCCGCGGTCGACATCAAGTACTACCAGACCAACCAGGCCACCTATCTGGCCCTCGGCTCGGGGCAGATCGACGCGTACCTGGGCCCGAACCCGACCGCCGCCTACCACGTCGCGGTGGCCGGCCAGACCGGCATCATCGGCACCTACTCGGGCGCCGGCGACAGCCTCCAGGGCCTGATCGCACTCACCACCAAGAAGGACAACGGGCTGGCGCCGGCGCTGAAGGCGGCGCTCGACGCGCTCGTCGCGTCCGGCGACTACGCCAAGATCCTGGCCCGCTGGAACCTCGCCGACGAGGCGGTCACCACGCCCGAGATCAACCCGCCCGGCCTGCCGATCGACGGGAAGTGACCATGACGACCCGACCGCTGCACCTGGCCGTCGCGCTGGACGGCACCGGCTGGCATCCCGCTTCGTGGCGGGAGCCGGCGGCCCGGCCCGCCGAGCTGTTCACCGCCCGGTACTGGGCCGACCTGGTCCGCGAGGCGGAGGCCGGCGCGCTCGACTTCGTGACCATCGAGGACGCGCTGGGCCTGCAGTCCGACCGGCCGGACGGGCCCGACGAGCGCACCGACCACGTGCGCGGCCGCCTCGACGCGGTGCTGATCGCCGCCCGGGTCGCGCCGCTGACCACCGGAATCGGGCTGGTGCCGACCGCCACGGTCACGCACACCGAGCCGTTCCACATCGCCAAGGCGCTGGCCACCCTCGACTACGTGAGCGGCGGCCGGGCCGGCTGGCGGGTGCAGGTCTCCGGCCGCGCGCACGAGGCCGGCCACTTCGGGCGGCGCACGCTGCCGGTCATCACGCCCGGCGGCCTGCACGACCCGGCCACCCGCGACGTGGTCGACGACCTGTTCGAGGAGGCGGCCGACTACGTCGAGGTCGTGCGGCGGCTCTGGGACAGCTGGGAGGACGACGCCGAGATCCGCGACGCCGCCACCGGCCGGTTCATCGACCGCGACAAGCTGCACTACATCGACTTCGAGGGCCGGCACTTCAGCGTGAAGGGTCCGTCGATCACGCCCCGGCCGCCGCAGGGCCAGCCCCTGGTGACGGCGCTGGCCCACGCGTCGATCCCGTACGCGTTCGCGACCCGGTCGGCCGACCTGACGTACGTGACCCCGGCCGACGCCTCCGACGCGGCGACGATCGCCGGCCAGGTTGGCACCCCGCACATCTTCGCCGATCTGGTCGTCTTCCTGGACCGCGACGCCAAGGAGCGGCTCGACACCCTGGACCGCTCGGTCTCGGTTTCCGACGCGGCGATCTTCAGCGGCAGCCCGGCCGAGCTCGCCGACCTGCTGCTGGAGTGGCGCGACGCGGGGATCACCGGGTTCCGGTTGCGTCCCGGCCGGCTCCCTTCCGATCTCGAAGCGATCACCCGGGCGCTGGTCCCCGAGCTGCGGCTGCGTGGCGCGTTCCGGCACGCCTACGAGGCGCCGACGCTGCGCGGGCTGCTCGGTCTGCCCCGGCCCGCCAACCGATTCGTGGGGGCTCCCCGTGCCTAAGCAGATTCACCTCGCCGCCCACTTTCCCGGGGTCAACAACACCACCGTGTGGAGCGACCCCGCGTCCGGCAGCCACATCGAGTTCGCGTCGTTCGTGAAGCTGGCGCAGACCGCCGAGCGGGCCAAGTTCGACTTCTTCTTCCTGGCCGAGGGGCTGCGGCTGCGCGAGCAGGGCGGGCGGATCTACGACCTGGACGTGGTCGGGCGGCCGGACACCTTCACGGTCCTGGCCGCGCTGGCCGCGGTGACCACGCATCTCGGCCTGGCCGGGACGATCAATTCGACCTTCAATGAGCCGTACGAGGTGGCACGGCAGTTCGCCTCGCTCGACCACCTCTCCGGTGGGCGGGCCGCCTGGAACGTGGTCACCTCCTGGGACGCGTTCACCGGGGAGAACTTCCGGCGGAGCGGGTTCCTGGCCGAGTCCGACCGGTATTCGCGGGCCACCCAGTTCCTGGCGACGGCCGGGGAGCTGTTCGACTCGTGGCCGGCGGGGGCGATCGTGGCCGACCAGGCGAGCGGGCGGTTCCTGGCCGACGGGGCCGTGGGGGCGTTCAAGCACACGGACGAGCACTTCGACATCGCGGGACGGTTCAACGTGCCGCGGGGGCCGCAGGGACGGCCGGTCATCCTGCAGGCCGGGGACTCGGACGCGGGGCGGGAGTTCGCGGCGGCGACGGCTGACGCGATCTTCAGCCGGCACGGGACGCTCGAGGACGGGCGGCGGTTCTATTCCGATGTGAAGCGCAGGCTTTCGGCGTACGGCCGCGGTCGTGATGATCTTCTTGTTCTGCCGGCCGCTACGTTTGTGCTCGGCGACACCGACGCTGACGCGCGCGAGAAGGCCGTCCTGGTTCGACGCGCCCAAGTCAGTGGGGCCACCGCGATCAAGCTTCTCGAGCAGTTGTGGAATCGGGACTTGAGTTCCTACGACCCGGACGGGCCTCTGCCTTTGGTCGACCCGGACATTTCGGATATTTCGCATATCGCCCGTGGGCGGGCGAGTGTGCGGATGTTCCGCGATCCGCTGGCCACCGCGCGGGAGTGGCGGGAGCGGGCAGCGGCCGGGAACCTGTCCATCCGCGAGCTGATCATTTCGCAGACCGCGCGGCAGACGTTCGTGGGGTCGCCCGCCACCGTGGCCTCGTCGATCGACGCCCTCGTGCAGCAGGACGCGGCGGACGGCTTCATCCTGGTGCCGCACGTGACGCCGGGCGGGCTCGACGAGTTCGCCGACACCGTCGTGCCGCTGCTGCAGGAGCGCGGGGTGTTCCGTACCGACTATGCCGGGCCCACCCTGCGCGACCACCTGGGGCTGAACCGATGACCCTCGACAACCCGATCTGGGCCTCGCTCACCGGGGCGCACGCCCATCTGGCCGTGGTGCACGGGCTGGCCGCCCGCTATCCGGACTCGGTGGCGCAGTTCCACGCGCTGGCCGATCCCGCCGACCCGCGAGCCTGGGCCGACCTGGCCGCGCTGGCCGGTCCGGAGGTCGCCATTTCCGGCTCGGCTTTCGCGCCCCCTTCTCTGGCCGGCTGGGAGCGGGTGGACGAGGTGGCCGGCGTGCAACTGATCGACGTGGCGCTGCGGTCCCGACCCGACCCCGAGGCGATCCGGCTGACCGCCGCCGACGTGCCCGAGATGCTCGACCTGATCGACCGCACCCGGCCCGGCCCGTTCCGCCCGCGCACGATCGAGCTCGGCACCTACCTGGGCATCCGCCGAAACGGAAAACTGGCGGCGATGGCGGGCGAGCGGCTGCGGCCACCGGGCTGGACCGAGATCAGCGCCGTCTGCACCGACCCCGCCCACCGCGGCCAGGGCCTGGCAACCCGCTTGGTGCGAGCGGTGGCAGCGGGCATCCGCTCGCGCGGGGAAACCCCGTTCCTGCACACGGCCGCCGCCAACACGCCCGCGATCCGCCTTTACGAGTCGCTCGGCTTCCGGGTGCGCAAGACGACAACCTTCGCGAAGTACCGACTCAGCCCGACGCTTTATGAATTGGCATGATCGAACACTGATGGGGCCATACCTGGGCGCGGGATAATATGTGCATGAGGCAGCTCCGGATGTTTTCTTCGGCGAGCTGGCCGCTACGCGTGATCGCCTTCGATCGCGCAATTATTCACCCGAGCGCGACCATTTCCGGCGCGCTCACGAACGGCATCGCGCATGGGGCCTTCATCGACGCCATGCCGAGCGGTTGCGCCATGCCCGCGAGGCCGCCGAGGCCCCCGCGACGCCAGCGAGTAAGCCGGCACCGATGGTCGACGCGACGCCAGCGAGCCAGCCAACACCGACAGTCGACACGACGCCAGCGAGCCAGCCGCCACCGAAGGTCGACACGACGCCAGCGAGCCAGCCGCCACCGACGCTCGACACGACGCCAGCGAGCAGCCAGCCAGCCAGCCAGCACCGATGGTCGACACGACGCCAGCGAGCCAGCCGCCACCGATGGTCGACGCACGCCAACAACCCCGCCCGCGGCCAACGCGAGGCCAGCCGCCGTGCCATCACCCGCAGCCAGCGCGACACCAGCAGCCGCGGCCACAGCGACACCGGCCGCCCTGCCGGCAACCGACGCCGACGCGACGTCAGCGGCCCCCTGCCGGCAACCGAAGCCGACGCGACGTCAGCGGACCCTGCCGGCAGTTGCGTCCACGTCGCCGGAGGCGTCCGTCTCCACGCCAACACCCGCCGGTCCCGCCGAGCCCTCTCGTCACGGCGTCTCCGTCGACCGTGTCCGCTCCCACGCCGTCCGGTTCGAGCCACGGTCCGTCGGCGCCGGCACAAAGACGAGAGCGGCGACCATTTCCGCAGTTCCGCCGAAGGGCAGGACATGGCGAATCTCGGCTCGAATCTGGCGGCTCCAAAGAATCGCCATCAACGCGCCCCCATAATTCACGCTGGAGGAGCACCTGGGCAACCCTGTTCGCCGTTTTTCCCAGAGGTGGGAAAACGGCGAAAACGGTCGCCTCAAAGCGGGCCCTCGGGGCGGCCGCGAGGCAACGCAGCGAGGCGAGGGGGTGAGATCTCGGGCGGGCGGCGGTCAGCGGCGGTGGAGGGTTCGGGATGGGGGGTGACCGTATGTTGCACGGTAAGCGGCGGTGAAGTGGCTGTGACTCGCGAAACCCCAGCGCGCGGCGATGGTGGCTACCGCGGTTGTTGCTGGGTCGGCGGCCAGGAGGTCCTGGTGGGCCTGGCTCAGACGGGCCTTGCGCAGATATGCCGTCGGGGTGGTGTTGAGGTGGCGCTGGAAGGTCAGCTGCAACGCGCGGATTGTTACTCGGGCGGCGGCGGCCATGTCGGCGGGGGTGATGGGGCGGTGGGCGTTGTCGTCGATGTAGGCGATCGCCCGGCGCAAGGTTTCGGGGCGGGCGTCCCGGCGGTCCTCGATGGTCGGATCGTGGCGGTGGTCGGTCGGGAAGACGGTCAGGGCCGTGGCCGCCAGCAAACGGGCCACGCCGCCGGTTACCAGGGGGGCGGCGGGGTCCGTCGCGGCGATCGCGCGTACGTAGTCGTGGGTGCGGTGCCAGAGGCTGGTGGCCTGGGGCGTGACGGGGCGGTGGCCGGTGAGCCGGACCGCCCTGCCGCCGGGGGCGGGGTCGGCGACCTCGGCCAGCAGGGCCGGATCGAAGAAGACGAACTCCGCCTCGGAATGGTCGAGCGTCGCCCGGTAGCGCTCGCCGGGCAGGGCCGGGATGAAGACGTCGCCGGCGCCGCAGGCGGAGCGGGTGCGGGCGGTCTCGGCGGTCAGGTGGCCGGTGCTCACCCGGCCGATGCCGACCGTGGTCAGCGGCGGGGCGTCGACCTCGAAGCGCATCCGGAAGTCGTTGTGGTGCAGGTCGAGCGGGCCGAACGAGCGCTGGACCAGCCGTACGCCGCAGGACCGGCCGTCCACCGACAGGCGCAGCCGGCCGTAGACGCCGTTGAGGAACTCGTGGACGGCTTCGACGTCGGCGGTCTCGAACACCGAGGGAGTCACAGCCGATCACCCTCGCAGCCCGGAAAGCGATCGGGGGACCGGCACGGCGGCCGGTCCCCCGATCGGGGTCAGATCTTCGGGCGAACTCAGCAGGTGGGTTCGCCGGACTGGGCCGGCACGCTGACCGCGTTCCACGCCGCCTTGACGGCGTTGAAGTTGGCGCAGTTGCCGGGGGTCAGGTTCTTCGCCGCCGTGAGCGTCCACACCCGGTACCTCAGGTAGGACGAGCTCGACGTCTTGAGCAGCATGGCGTTGTACATGATCTTGATGGCGGTCTGGATGCCGACGCCGGTCACCGAGCTGCCGTTGCAGGTCGGGCTGGCCGGCTGGCCGTTGCCGCCGCTGCCCTGGGCGAGCAGGTAGAACCAGTGGTTGCCGGGGCCGGCCGCGGCGTGCACCTCCTGGTTCGGGGTGCTCGACGAGTAGCAGTTGCTGTCGCCGGCGAGCGACGGGTTGTACATGTACCGGATCGGGCCGGAGCCAACCAGGTTGACCTCCTCGCCGACCTGGTAGTCCGGCTTGTCGTTCGGGCTGTTGATGTACCACTCGGTCGCCGCGCCGAACGTGTCGGCGACGAACTCCTGGGTGCCGCGCTTCGAGATGCCGCCCGGGGTGTGGTCGTCGATGCCGTGACCCAGCTCGTGACCGACCACGTCGGCGGAGCCGATCCACTGGCCGGCCGTGTTGTGGCCGATCTGGACCTGGGTGCCGTCGTAGTACGCGTTCTCGTCGTTCAGGCCGATCCGGATCGGCCACGCGCCGCCGGAGCCGTTCTGGCCGTTGCGGCCGAGCCACGACGAGAGCATCGCGAACTGCTTCTCGGCGACGTAGAGGGCGTCGACGCCGCCGGTCTCCCGGTTGGTGCCGTTGCCGTTGCCCCACACGTTGTCGGAGCCGCTGAACGTCGCGTTGTTCGACGAGTTCTGGGCCCGCAGCGTGGTGTGCGCCGAGTCCTGCAGCAGGTAGGTCGAGCCGGACTGGGTGGTGCTCAGCGAGACCGCGCCGTAGACCCAGCCGGTGCCCGTGCCGGTCGCGTTGGTGACGTGCTCCTGGCTGCCCAGCACCTTGCCGGAGACGGCGTCGACGTTCACGGTGAGCCGGCTGACGCCCTCGGCGCTCGTGCCGCGGATCGTGGACTGCCAGGCCAGGCGGGCGGCCGCACCCTCGGCGGCGACCACGACGAGCTTGGTGCCCTCGACGCTGGAGACCGTCTTCAGCTGCTTCTTCGCGATGGCCAGCGCCGCGGTGTCGGAGAGCTTGGGGATGACGGAGAGCTCACCGATCGGGGCCGACTGCGCGACGGACGTGTACTTCGTGGCACCGGCGCTGTCGGTCATGACGACCAGGTCACCACCGTCGACGGGCAGTCCCTTGTAGGCGCGGGTGTACGGCACGTACTGGAAGCCGCCGGACGAGATCACGGCCTGGCGCTGGAACGTGTCCGCGGCGCTGGCGTGCAGGTACGAGGGCTTGCCGGCGACCAGTGCGTCGGCGGTGCCGGCGGCCAGCGTCGCGGCGGATTGCGCCGACGGGGCGGTGGGCTGGGCGGCGGTGGCCGGCCCGGCGGTCAGAGCCGCGACGACCGCGGTTGCGGTCCCCACGGCCATGACGAGGGGGAATCGGGACATCAGGGGTACTCCTTCCCCGCCCGAAGGGTGTGATGGGCGGGCTCAGAAGTTGACGCTATATATACACATCAATATCCGGAATAGGGAAAACCCTTGCCGTCCACATCGCGATGAGCAAGCCCGCGGCGAGGGAGAATCGCGGTATGGATCTGGCCGAGCTGTACCGCGATCTTCACCAGCACCCCGAGCTCTCCGGGGCCGAGACCCGCACCGCGGGGATCGTCGCCGAGCGCCTGACCGCCCTGGGGTACGAGACGACGACCGGCGTGGGCGGGACCGGGGTGGTCGGTCTGCTGCGCAACGGCGGCGGGCCGACCGCCCTGCTGCGCGCCGACATGGACGCGCTGCCGGTGGCCGAGGAGACCGGCCTGCCGTACGCGAGCACCGAACGGGTCACCGGCGACGACGGGCACGAGCTGCCGGTGATGCACGCGTGCGGCCACGACGTGCACGTGACCTGCCTGCTCGGCGCCGCCCAGCAGCTGGCCGCGGACACCGGCTCGTGGCGGGGCACCGCGATGCTGGTCTTCCAGCCGGCCGAGGAGATCGGCCGCGGCGCCCAGTCGATGATCGACGACGGCCTGCTGGACCGCTTCGGCCGCCCCGACGTGGTGCTCGGCCAGCACGTCGCGCCGCTGCCGGCCGGGCTGATCGGCCTGCACCCGGGCCTCGCCTTCGCCGCCGCCGACGCGCTGCGGGTCACCCTGTTCGGCCGGGGCGCGCACGGCTCGCGCCCGGAGACCTCAGTCGACCCGGTCGTGATGGCCGCCGCCACCGTGCTGCGCCTGCAGGGCATCGTCGCCCGCGAGATCGCCGCCGCCGACGGCGCGGTCGTCACCGTCGGCGGCCTGCGGGCCGGGGTCAAGCACAACGTCATCCCGTCCGAGGCCGAGCTGCTGCTCAGCATCCGGTCCTTCGACCCGGACGTGCGCGAGACCGTGCTCGCCGCGATCCGCCGCATCGTCGCCGGCGAGGCCGCCGCCTCCGGCGCCCCCAAGGAGCCGGAGATCGTCCTCGAGGAGTCCTTCCCGCCACTGGTGAACGACCCGGCGGCGAGCGCGCGCACCCACGCCGCCCTGGAGCAGGTGTTCGGCGCCGGGCGGGTGCTCGACCCGGGCACGGTCACCGGCAGCGAGGACGTCGGCCTCCTGGCCACCGCGGCCGGCGCGCCGCTGGTCTACTGGCTGCTCGGCGGCGCCGACCCGGCCCTCTTCGCGGGCGCCACGACGCCGGCCGAGGTCGAGCGGCGCACCCGGGACCTCCCGTCGAACCACTCCCCCGCCTTCGCCCCGGTCATCGAGCCCACGCTGAGCACGGGGGTGGCCGCGCTGGTCGCCGCCGCCCGCGCCTGGCTGCCCGCCGCGTAGCGCGGTCCGGGCCGCCGGTTCCGGAACCTGAATCCCTTGCTCGCGACGATCGGCATCGATGAGACTGCGGGTGAGAGCGCTCTCTGCTGCCCATCCCCAGGCCCTCACGGCCGGGCAGCCGACAACCGGGCGCACCATCCCCATCCCCTGGGAGAAGTCCATGCGACATGCCATCCCCGGACGGCGCCCGCGGCTGCTCACGGCCGTGATCGGCGCCGTACTCGTCCTGCTCGTGGCGGCCTATGCGGCCGTCACCATCGGCTCCGCCCACGCCGCCGACACCCTGCTCTCGCAGGGCAAGACCGCGACCGCGTCCAGCACCGAGAACGCCGCGAGCCCGGCGAGCGCCGCCGTCGACGGCAACACCGGCACCCGCTGGTCGTCGGCGTTCGCCGATCCGCAGTGGCTGCAGGTCGACCTCGGCGCGACGGCCACGATCACCTCGGTCTCGCTGAACTGGGAGGCCGCGTACGCCCGCGCGTTCCAGATCCAGACCTCGGCCAACGCCTCGGCCTGGACCACGATCTACAGCACCACGACCGGCACCGGCGGGACGCAGAACCTCGCGGTGAGCGGCTCCGGCCGTTACGTCCGCATCTATCTGACAAGTCGTGCGACGGCCTACGGGTACTCGCTGTGGGAGTTCCAGGTCTTCGGCTCGACCGGCTCGTCGGCCACCTGCGGCACCGCGGACGCCGCCCAGGGACGTACGGCCACCGCCTCCAGCACCGAGAACGCCGGCACCCCGGCGAGCGCCGCCGTCGACGGCAACGCGGCCACCCGCTGGTCCTCGGCCTTCGGCGATCCGCAGTGGATCCAGGTCGACCTCGGTTCCGCCCAGACGGTCTGCAACGTGGGACTGAACTGGGAAGCCGCCTATGCCACCGCGTACCAGATCCAGGTCTCGGCGAACGGCAGCACCTGGACCACCATCTACAACACGACCACGGGCGCCGGCGGGAACCAGTCGCTCAACGTCTCCGGCACCGGCCGCTATGTCCGGATGTACGGCACGGCTCGCGCCACCGCGTACGGCTACTCCCTGTTCTCCTTCGTTGTTCACATCACCGGTACGGTGACCACCCCGACCACGCCGCCGACCAGCACTCCCCCGGGCGGCAGCACGATGCCCGACTCGTTCTGGGGCGACACGGCGAGCATCCCGGCCGCGCAGAACGTGGTCGAGGTCAAGATCCTGAACCGGACCAACGGCAAGTACCCGGACAGCCAGGTCTACTGGAGCTTCAACGGGCAGACGCACTCGATCGCCGAGCAGCAGTACCTCGACATGCCCGCCAACTCGGCCGGCCGGATGTACTTCTACCTGGGCTCGCCGACCAGCCAGTACTACGACTTCATCGAGTTCACGGTCGGCGCGAACGTCTTCAACGGCAACACCACCCGGGTGGACGCGTTCGGCCTGAAGATCGCGATGCGACTGCATGCCAAGGATGGGTACGACGTGCAGGTCGGCGAGGACTACCAGACCTTCACCGAGGACCGGGCCGTCACCTTCCAGAAGTTCTCCGACGAGACGCCCACCGAGTTCAAGCACCTCGCGACCGCCACCGCGCCGTACCGCATCATGGCGCCCGGCAGTGACGCGGCGTTCCGTTCCGGCGGCCAGTACCAGACCTACATGTCCAGCTACGCCGCCCAGAACGGGATCACCGCGGCCACCTCCGACATCTTCGGCTGCGCCGGCGTCCTGGCCGGCCAGCCCCAGCAGTGCGCGGCGCTCAACCGGCACACGATCGACCTGCCGCAGTCGCAGTGGGAGACCGTGTCGAACTTCTACCGCGCCGCCCCCGCGAACTACTACGCCAAGTTCTGGCACGACCACGCCCTGGGCAAGCTCGCCTATGGCTTCCCCTATGACGACGTGGCGGGCCAGAGCTCGTTCGTCTCGCACGGCAGCCCGCAGTACCTGCTGGTCGCCGTCGGCTGGTAGCGGTCACCCCGCCGGGCCCGGTTGCAGGACCGGCCCCGGCAGGGGACTCGCCCCGGTTCGGTCGCGGGCGGCCACCCCCGTTGCGATCAGGAACAGCGCCGCGCAGTAGGTCGCCATCACCGACAGGTCGTGCCCGGGCGCGTCCAGCCCCGCCGCGCCCAGGCCGATCAGCAGGTCGGAGACCAGGAACAGCGCTCCCCCGGCCGCGACCCGGCGCGAGACACCGGCCGCGGTGGCGGCCATCGCGGTCAGCGCCAGGCTGTAGAGGAGGATCGGCACCCGCAATGCGCCGAGCCGGCCCCACAGCAGCACGTTCGCGGCGGCCCAGAGCAGCCCGTAGCCGATCAGCGCCGGCACGGCCGGGGGGGGGGGGGGGGGGGGGGGGGCGGGGGGGGGGGGGGGGGGGGGGGGGGGGGAGGAAGGGGGGGGGGGGGGGGGGGA
>NZ_JBVJIU010000014.1:37267-87879 GCF_055586105.1 Actinoplanes sp. NPDC051537 | reverse complement strand
CGCCCTACCCCCTATGCCTGCTCCACCACCCCCACCACCCCCCCCCCCCCCCCCCCCCCCGGCGCGTGAACGCCACGACCGGCCGCGCCCGGCGCGTGAACGCCATGACCGGCCGCGCCCGGCGCGTGAACGCCACGATCAAAGCGACCTGGCAGCCGAGGAAGAGCAGCATGCCGACCAGGAAGGCGCCCGGCACCAGCAGCGCGATGTCGCCCGCGGTGGCGAAGCACAGCGCCACGATCACGGCGCCGCGGGTCGATCGGCCGAGCAGGAACCAGATCAGCAACGGCGCCAGCAGAGGCTTCGCGACCCATTGCAGGGGCGTCCAGCCGGCCGCGACCGCGATCAGCTCGACCGCCGCCGCGGCCGCGAACAGGATCAGCGGCCGGCGGGATCCGGTCACGCGGCCGGCTGCCAGCCCGGGCGGCCGAACAGGTAGCCGGCCCGGTGCCGCCAGCCGTGCGCCGTCCGCACATCGCGCCAGATCGCCGCGTACTCGTGGGTGGCGACCTTGATCGGATTGAAGGTTTCGATGTTCGTGGTGAGGCCGAACTTCACGCGCTCGCCCTCGGGCTCGAAGCTGCGGAACAGGCGGTCCCAGATGATGAGGATGCCGCCGTAGTTGCGGTCCAGGTAGGGGTCGTTCGAGCCGTGGTGCACGCGGTGGTGGGACGGCGTGTTGAACAACCACTCGATCGGCCGGGGCAGGCGGTCGACGCGCTCGGTGTGCAGGAAGAACTGGTACGCGAGGCTGATCGACTGCTGCAGGAAGATCATCCACGGCGGCATGCCGAGCAGCGCCAGCGGCAGCCAGAACGGCAGCGAGGTCATCGGCGTCCAGCTCTGGCGCAGCGCGGTCGAGAGGTTGAAGAACTGGCTCGAGTGGTGCACGACGTGCCCGGCCCAGAGCACGCGCACCTCGTGGTGCAGCCGGTGGAACCAGTAGTAGGCGAGGTCGTCGGCGAAGAACAGCAGCACCCAGACCCACCAGTCGCGCGGATCCAGGCGAATCGGGCTGAGCACGTAGAGGCCGGCGAACGCCACGGCGGTGAACAGCTTCCACGGCACGCCGATGACCTGACTCCCGAGGCCCATCGACAGGCTGGTGGCGGTGTCGCGGGCCTCGTACCCCCGCTCCTCGTCGTCGGGCAGGAAGCGATACGAGAACGCCTCCATGACGATCAGCAACAGGAACGCGGGCACGGCGTAGAGGACGGCGGGGATCATGAATCTCCTCCGGGGGCGACGGGAGCGGGCGGGACGGCGGTGACGAGCACGGCGAGCAGGTCACGGGCGGCGCGTTCGGCGCCGGGGGCGTCACCGGCGGCGATCAGGGCGGCGAGGTCGCGGTGGGCGGCGACATCGAGCAATTCGGCCGTACGCCGGGGAGCCGGCACACTGCCGACAGCGAGGGCGCCCGCCGTGAGGCTGTTGTAGGCCAGCAGGTACGCCACGTTGCCCGAGCCCTCGATGATCCGGCGCCACAGATCGCGGTCGGCGGCGCCCATCCGCTCGAGGTCCGGGGCCGCGGCCGCGTAGCCCTCGGCGGCGGCGACCACGGCATCGCGCCCCGGCCGGTCGGCCCGCAGCGCACAGAGGCGTGCGGCATCGGCCCCGATGCAGGCGCGCATCTCCAGCATGTCGCGAACCAGAGTGGTCACCGGCAGCACGTCACCGCCGGCCATGGCCAGATCGAGCCCCGCCGTGGCCCGCCAGTCGAGCACCCGGGTGGCGCCGCCCTGGCTGACCCGCACCAGCCCGAGCTGCTGAAGCCGCCGCAGCGCCTCGCGAACCGCATGCCGGTTGACCTCGAAGGCGCCGGCCAGGTCGCGCTCGCTGGGCAGGGGATCGCCGGCCGGGTATTGCCCGCTGACGATGGCGTCGCGAAGCCGCCCGAACACCTGATCCGAGACGGACTGCCGAGACAAGGGCTCGAAGGTCATGCCCGGCAGTGTGCCCCGGCCCACATCAACCCGTCAACTGGTTGGACCAGTGGGCTCGGGGTCGCACGCCGTTCGGCATCCTAGGAACCTAGGCCGAGTTCCTCAGCGGGACGCTCGGCTCTGCGGCGCGGAAAGCGCAGGGCGGACAGGGCGCGCGGTGCGCAAGCGAGCAAGGCGCGCGTATAGGTGAGCAGAGCAAGGCGCGCGTATAGGTGAGCAGAGCAAGGCGCGCGTATAGGTGAGCAGAGCAAGGCGCGCGTATAGGTGAGCAGAGCAAAGCGCACGTATAGGTGAGCAGAGCAAGGCGCGCGTATAGGTGAGCAGAGCAAAGCGCACGGAATGCGGGCGCCAGAGGGGGCGCCCAGCCAAGGGCGCCCCCAACGGGCTACTGCTTGCGGCCCGCTCCGAAGTCGATCGCCTCGATGATGCGGGGCCGCAGCTCCGCGGCCTTGATGACGGCGTCGACCGAGCCCATCTCCACCGCCCGCTGCACGCTGTGGACGCGGTCGAACTCGGCGGCCACCTCGCCCAGCTTTTCGGTTCGCACCGAGGTTCGCAGCTCGTCCAGCTCGGCCGCCAGCTCCCCCCGCTCGGCGCCGGTCGCGGCGGCCACGCGGGACTGCAGCTCCTTCACCCGCGGGTCGGCGGCGGTGCGGGCGTTGACGTCGGCGGTGAAGACCACGGCCGCGGCGGGAGCGCCGCCCAGCACCGAGGCGAAGGAGCCCTCGACGGCCAGGACCGTCATGTTCGGGTTCAGGCGCTTCGAGAAGACCACGAACGCGCCGCCGTGGTAGCGGGAGATCACGCAGAAGACGATCGGGCCGCGGAAGTTGACCACCGCACGGCCGATTTCCGCGCCGTACTCGAGCTGCAACTTTCGCATCGACTCCGGGGAACCGTCGAAGCCGGAGAGGTTCGCCAGGACCACCAGCGGGCGGTTGCCGCTGGCCGCGTTGATCGCCCGGGCCGCCTTCTTCGACGAGCGCGGGAACAGGGTGCCCGCCGTGTACGTGTCGGGGCCGTCGGTGGGCGGGAAGCCGCGCCGGGTCACCGACTTGGACTCGATGCCGAGCAGGCAGACCGGGATGCCGCCGAGGTGTACGTCCTGCACCACGGCGGTCTCGGCGTCGGCCATGCCGGCCCAGCGCTCCAGCACCGGGTGATCCTGGTCGGACAGGGCGCGCATCACCGTACGGATGTCGAAGGGCTTCTTGCGATCCGGATTGGCCGTCGCCGAGAAGATCTCCCCCACCGTGGTGAAGTCGCTCCCGGCGAAATCATGGGGAAAGTTCGAAATGTCCCGGTCGACCGGGTCCGCGGAAACAGCCCGGCGCGGCGCGGTCTCCCCCGGCGCGATGTACGTGTGGTCGTAGTGCGCCATGAGAACATCGCGCGCTCCGGTCAACGACGGCGCCCAATACTGCGCCTGCCCGTTCGGGCCCATCACCCGGTCGTACCCGCCGATGCCGAAGTTGTCCTCGGCCGAGACGCCGCCGGAGAAGTCGAGCGCCTGCTTACCGGTCAGGACCATGGCCGAGTCGGGGGTCATGACCAGGATGCCCTTGGTGTGCATGAGCATCGTGGCCTCGGCGTTCCAGTACGGCTGAGCGCCGACGTTGATGCCCGCGACCACGATGTTGATCTCGCCGCCGTCCTGGGTGAACTCGACGATCCGCTTGAGCGCCTCGGCGACCCAGTCCATGTTCTCGGTGCCGGACTCCATCGAGATCCGGGCGCCGGACGACAGCGCGTACCACTCCAGCGGCACCCGCATCTCGGCGGCGAGGTCGAGCGCGGCGATCACCCGGCGGCACTCGGGCTCCGACAGAGCACCCAGCGACTTGGTCGGGTCGCCGAGCAGCACGACCCGGGCGATGCCCTCGGGGTACCGCTCGGTCTTCGTCGTCACCACCCCGGCGACCATGGCCGCGGTGTTGCGTCCCTTGGGCCGGTCGACCGGCACCAATTGCCCCGAGTCAGCGAGGTCATACTCGGCAAATTCACCGAGCAGACCGGTCAGCTCGTACGGGTAGACGGCGCCCCGCCGCGAGGCCCGGAGCACCTTCTGCCGGTAGCCGTCGAGCGGCTCGATCGGCTCGTCCGACGGCGCCCCGATGATCAGCTCGGCGCCGCCGGTCACGTCGAACGCGATCCGCACCGCGACCTTGGTGAGCCGGCCGGTCGCGACGTCGCGCTGGCGGGCGATGAACAGGATCTCCTCGAGCCCGGCGCCGGTCACGGTCGGCGCGACCCGGCGGGCGATCATCTCCATCTCCTCGCGGGTGATGGAGACCGGCGGCCACACGTAGATGACGATGCGGTTGGTGCTGAACCGCTTGTCCGAGGGCCGCACCGACTCGTTGCGGCGGATCGAGTCGAGGCAGGTGGCGATCGTGTCCTCGGTCGTCGGCAGCGACACCAGCCGGCCGTCGTGCTCGCGCAACTCGGTCAGGTCGCGGACCTGGGCGAACGCGACGAGCCGGTCGTCGCCCGGGTTGTCCCGCGCGACGCAGCGGAACAGGTAGATCTCCTCGTCCGACGAGGGCAGCCGGGTGAGGTCGAACTTGCGCAGCCGCTCGAGCTGCATGCGCTGCGCGATGTGCGGGTGCAGGCCGCGGATCAGCCGCTCCTCGGTCATCCCGGTCGACGACGGGCGGAACGTGAAGTGGTGGTGCACGACGGCGCCGCTGCGGCCGGCGACGGCCAGCGTGAGCCGCTGCACCTGGCCGGGCAGCGGGTGGGCGCTGACCACCTCGTGCAGGGCGGCGGCCATCGCGTCGGAGGTGCCCGGCTGCCCCTCCCAGGAGAGGTAGATGTCGGCGTCGATCGCGGCGTCGCCGACGGCCAGCTCGGCCAGGCCGTCGAGGGCGGCCCCGAGCCGGGCGAACTTGACCGCGGCCGAGACGACCCGGGAGCCGGAGCGCTCGGCCACCACGAACGAGCAGCCGGCGGCCTCGGTGGTGCGTACGCCGGTGATGCCCTTGTTGCCGTAGTAGCGGCGGGTCAGCACCTCGAGCATGACCGCGTTGTCGAGGTTGGCGCGGACCAGGCGCTGGCCGAGCAGGCGCATCAGCGGCTCGGTGCTGCGGACCATCTCGGCGATGCGCTCGGCGCGGTCCGGCGCGTCCGGCTGCTCGTCGAGGTGGCGCAGGTGGGCGCGGATGCCGGCGTAGACGTGGGCTCGGTTGCGGCGCAGCAGCGGCTGGCCGAACCAGGAGAAGACGACGCCGCGGGCCAGGTCGGCGATCGCCGGGAAGCGGACCTGGGTGGCCGCGATCAGCCGCTCGAGCGCGAGACCGGCCGCCTCGTGCAGGGTCTCGTCCGGCGGCGGCTCGCCGAGCCAGGCCCGCAGCAGCGCCGCGACGGCGGTGGCGTCGGCGGCGGCCCGCTGCTGGGCCAGGAAGATGCGGAACACCGCGGCCTCGAGCTCGGGCGTGCGCTCGAGCTCGGTGACGCCGTAGTGGGCCAGGGCCTTGGCCAGCCGGGCCTGGAACCGCTCGGGCAGCCCGGCCCGCTCGACGTCGAGGCTCTGCAGGTAGGCGTGGAAGTACTCGCGCGGGCTGTGCACCCGGGTGTCGCTGCCGCCGTCCTCGCCGCCGGGCCGGTTGCGGCTCAGCTCGGCCAGGTCGGCGAAGACCTCGAGCAGCTGGATCTCGCCGGCCAGCGGGCGCTGGCCGGCCTCGGCCGCCGCCGTCCGGGCGGCGAGGTAGTCGTTGAGCACCCGGCGCTCGTCGTGCGGGTCGGCGTCGAAGCCGAGCACCAGGCTGCGCAGGTCTTCCTGGCCGCGGGCGGCGCGGGCCGCCGGCGGCAGCCCGCTGGGCTCGGCCGGCAGGTCGATCTCGACGTGCTCGGCGTCGGCCTCGGCCTCGGCCTCGTCGCCGCCGAGCGGCTCGAGCCGCAGCAGGGCCGCGCCGGCGTCGACCTTGGCGCCGACCGCGACCAGGCTCTCCTTGAGCCGGGCCCGGAACGGCGCGCGGAGCACGGCCTCCATCTTCATGGCCTCGAGCACGAGCACGGGCGCGCCCGACTCGACCTCGTCGCCGACCGCCAGCGGGGTGGCGACGACCAGCGCCGGCATCGGCGAGCGCAGGACGCCGCCCTCGTCGCGGGTGATCCGGTGGCTGACGCCGTCGATCTCGACCAGGTGGATGGCGCCGTGCGCGCCGGTGAGCAGCCGGTGCCGCTCGCCGTTCACCACGATCCAGCCGGTGTGCTCGTCGAAGCGCTGCAGCTCGACGTCGGCGGCCCGGAGCTCGCCGCCGGCCTCGACGCTGACCCGGAACCGGTGGGCGCCGACCTGGGCGACCCGCACCCGGTAGCTCGCGCCGCGCAGCTTGAGGTCGAGCGGGCGGCCGCTCTCGTGGCGCACCTGCGGGCGGCCGCCGAAGGCCGTCGACAGCAGCCGCTCCTCCTCGAGGCGCTCGTCGTCCTCGTACGCCTCGATGGCGGCGGCGGCCAGCGCGACCGCGGAGTGCCGGTGCGAGACCAGGCGGCCCTCGGCCCGGACCCGGTCGATCCAGCCGGTGTCGGCGCTGGCGTCGATGACCTCGGGCTGGGCCAGCAGGTCGAGGACGAAGCTCTTGTTGGTGGCGCCGCCCTCGATGATCACGGTGGTCTCGGCCATCGCCCGGCGGAGGCGGCCGAGCGCCTCGTCCCGGTCCCGGCCGTACGCGATGATCTTCGCGATCATCGAGTCGAAGTCGCCGGGGATGGTGTCGCCCTCGCCGACGCCGGTGTCGACCCGGATGCCGGGGCCGGCCGGGAAGACGAGCCGGGCGATGCGGCCGGGCGAGGGCGCGAAGTCGCGGTCGGGGTCCTCGGCGTTGAGCCGGGCCTCGATGGCGTGACCGCGCTCGGCCGGCGGCGCTCCCTCGAGCCGGCCGCCCGAGGCGACATGGAGCTGGGCGCGTACGAGATCGAAGCCCGTGGTCGACTCGGTGATCGGGTGCTCGACCTGCAACCGGGTGTTGACCTCGAGGAACGCAAGCAGGTCGTCGCCCGGGTGGTAGAGGAACTCGACGGTGGCGGCGCCGCGGTAGCCGACCGCGACGGCGAGCCGCTCGGCCGAGGCCTTGAGGTCGGCCGCCCGCTCGGGGCTGAGCACCGGCGACGCCGACTCCTCGATGACCTTCTGGTTGCGCCGCTGCACCGAGCAGTCGCGCACGCCGAGCGCCCACGCCGTGCCCTGGCCGTCGGCGATGACCTGCACCTCGACGTGCCGGGCGCCGGTGACCAGGCGCTCGAGGAAGACGATGCCGCTGCCGAAGGCGCGCGCGGCCTCCTGGCTGGTGCGCTCGTACGCGTCGGCGAGCTGCTCGGGGTCGCGGACCACCCGGATGCCCCGGCCGCCACCGCCGGCGGTCGCCTTGAGCATCAGCGGGTAGCCGATCCGCTCGGCCGCGGCGAGCGCCGCCTCCAGCGTCTCGACCGGGCCCCGGCTCCACGGCGCGATCGGGACGCCGACCTCCTCGGCGATCAGCTTGGAGCCGATCTTGTCGCCGAGCTTGCGCATCGCCTCGGGGCTCGGCCCGATGAAGGTGACCCCGATGCGCTCGCACAGCTCGGCGAAGGCCGGGTCCTCGGCGACGAAGCCCCAGCCGACCCACGCCGCGTCGGCGCCGGAGTCGAGCAGCGCGCGCTCCAGCGTCTTGAGGTCGAGGTAGGGCCGCGAGGCGGCCGGGCCCAGGTCGTACGCGATGTCGGCCTCGCGCACGAACATGGCCGTGCGGTCGACGTCGGTGTAGAGCGCGACGGTCTCGATCGGGGTGCCCGACTCGGCGACCAGGTCGCGGACCGCGTGGATGAGCCGCATCGCGGCCTCGCCGCGGTTGACGATGGCGATTCGTTTGAACACCGGACCCGACCCTGCCTTACCTCGAGAGAACTCTGAGGGGAGGCTACAGGCCGCGGTCCGGAGGGTGGGAACTGATCATGAGTAGGTCAGATCCATCGTGTCGGTATGACCCGACCACGTCAGGGTCAGCCGCCAGCAGCCCGCCCTGGGCAGATCGACGATCGAAGGACCCGGACCGCCGTTGACGTGCGCTTCGGCCTTTTCGCCCGTTCCGTCCAGGGTCGCGGCGATCTGCAGCGGGTCGCCGTCGATCGGCAGCTTCGACACCCAGAGGATCTTGTTGGCGCGTCCCTCGGCCGGCGCCGCCCGCAACGGCGCTCCGAAGATCACCCCAAGGATGGTGCCGTCGCGCCCGAAGACGTGCGGGTTCCCGCTGCCGTCGCCGCTGAACCCGGCCCGGGCCCATTCCGGCAACGCCTCCGTGCTGACCGGGGAACCGCAGGGCTTCGGCGGGGCTTGCGCGACCGGCGCGGTGGCGGCTTTCGGCGTGGAACAACCCGCCAGCACGAGTACGAGTACCAGAGCCGCCCGTCTCATCGAACCGTCCTCACCGTGACGAGTCCATCCACCTTCGCCCGCCCCCGCACGGCTCCCGTGCCCGCGTCGAGCCATCGCACCTCGTCCTTTCCTCCGCAGTACACCCTCTCCCCCTTCACCGCCAGGCCGCGCACGGCGGCCGGCATCTCCCAGCGGGCCGTCACCGTGCCGGTGTGGTCCAGCGAGCTGATCGTCGTTCCGGCGCCGGCCAGCACCCGCGAGCCGTCCGCCGTGTAGGCCAGGCTCGCCGTCGCGTCCCGGGCCACCGGCGCCGCGACCACCCCGGCGACCGCCAGCGCCTCGGTGCCGGCCCAGGCCAGCGAGCCGGACGTGGTGTCGAGCACGGCGATCTCGCGGCCGTCGGCGCTGGCCGCGATCGCGTGCCCGGCGGCCGGGCCCTCGCCGAACGGGTGCGGCAGGTCGACGCAGTACGCCCAGCGCTGGTTCAGGTGCAGCACGTGCACGAACGCGTGGGCGTTGCCGGGCCGGCCGGAGAGCAGGTCGCGGGTGTGCCGATGGCCGGGCTGGTGGGTGTAGAGCGTGTAGAGGACCTGCCCGTCCGGGGACGGCACCTGCTGCCGGCCCTCGCCGCTCATCGTCTCCTCGGCCCCCGGCGGCACCGCCGTCTTGTCCCGGGTGAGCAGCGGGCCGACCGTCCCGCCGCCGAGGTCGAGCAGCCGCACCCGGTAGCGCTCGGGGGCCGCGGCCGGCGTCCACTCGAGCACGAACAGGCCGGCGCCGTCGCCGGTGAACGCGTCCGGCTCGACGACGCCGGGCAGGTCGTACTCCCGCTGGTGGCCGCCGAAGCTGACCAACAGCGGGGTGCGGGCGCGGGCGGCCGGCCGGGCCGTGGCCGCGGTGCGGCTGAGCGCGCAGGCCGAGCCGCCGCCGGCGATGACCCGGGGCAGCCACCCGCCCCCGAGCGTGGCGCTCCGGGTGGTCACCCCGTCCGCCGGGTCGAGACGCACCAGGTCGGACCCGGCCGTCACCGCGTACACGACCCGGCCGTCGGCGCTCGCCGCGGCATTCGCGCCGAGCTTCTTTCCACCGACGACCACCAGGCCCTCCTCGGTGTCGGCCAGCACCACGTCGGGGACCGGGACCGCGGCCGGCGAGGAAGGCCGGGAACAGGCGCCGGCCACCAAACCGCCGGCCAGCACGAGAAGATTTCGCCGAGTGGTCATGCCGGGTAGACACCGCCACCCCGGAAAAGGTTCCGGGAACCTTTTCGGCTTCCGCGGTGTCCTGAGGGTGGGAGGTGGCGAGGCTGGAGAGAACCACCGCGCTGGACGACGCGACCGCGGTCGCCCGGGCCCGGCAGGGCGACCTGGAGGCGTACGAGATCCTGGTCGCCCAGTACACCGCGCCCGCGCACCGCGCCGCCGTGCTGCTCGGCGCGGGCGCCGACGCCGACGACGTGGTGCAGGAGTCGCTGGTGAAGGCCTACCGCCAGCTGTCCCGCTACCGCGGCGAGTCGGGGTTCAAGGCGTGGCTGCTGGCGATCGTGGCGAACGAGACCCGCAACCTGCACCGGTCCCGCGGCCGCCGCGACGGGCTGGTGCTGCGGGCCGCCGCGGTCGCCGCCGACGACGTCGCGCCCGACCCGGCCGAGTCGGCGATGGCGGCCGAGCGCCGGCAGCGCCTGGTCGACCAGCTGCGGCGGCTCGACGAGCGGGATCGTGAGGTGCTGGTCTGCCGGTACCTGCTGGACCTCTCCGAGGCCGAGACGGCGGTGACGCTGGGCCTGCCGAAGGGGACGGTCAAGTCGCGGACGGCGCGGGCGCTGGCCCGATTGCGGGAGCAGCTGAGCGGAGAGGAGGGTACCGATGCCTGACCACGACGACCTGATCGCGGAGCTGCGCGCGCTCGGCGACCACCTCGACGTGCCCCAGGCCGCCGATCAGCGCGCCGCCGTGCGCGCCCGGCTCGCCGGCGTCCGGCCCGCGGGCCACGGCTGGCGGGCGATCCTCGGCCGATCGGGGCGCCGCTGGCGGATCTGGCTGATCGCGGCGCTGGTCGCCGCCGCGGCCGCGGTCGGCGGCATCGCCCCGGCCCGCGCCGCCGTGGTCGAGGCCGTCGGCGGCCTGTTGCGGGTGGCCGGCGTCGAGGTGCGCACCTCCCCCACCGCGACGACGTCGCTGCCGGCGAGCCCGAGCCCGCTGCCGTCGCTGCGCACGGCCGCGCTCGACGAGGCCCGCCAGGCCGCCCTCTTCCCGATCAAGGTGCCGGCCACGCTCGGCCCGCCCGAGCAGGTCACGCTGGCCGACCCGGACCAGGCCGGCCACCCCCGGGTGGTCGGCCTGTCGTGGCGCGGCGGCACGGTGCGGCTCGACGAGTTCGACGGCGCGCTGTCCCTGGTCTACCTGAAGCAGGCCCCCGAGGCGCAGTGGGTGCAGCTCGGCGACTTCGGCCTGTGGCTGCCCACGCCGCACCCGGTCACCTACGTGGATCGCGACGGCGTCGAGCGCACCGAGACCGCCCGCCTGTCCGGCCCGTCCCTGATCTGGCAGTCGGGCACGGTCACCTACCGGCTCGAGGGCATGACCGCCCCCGACGAGGCTCTCGCGACGGCCCGCTCTATCCGGTGACGGGCGTCGTCCAGGCGGCCTTCCACGTCTCGGGCCCGATGAAGCCGTCCAGTTCGAGGTGCTTCTCCTTCTGGAACTGCTCGGCGACCTTCTTCGTGCGGTCGGTGTAGAAGCCGTCCACCTTGCCGATGCCGCGCCATTCGCGCGCCAGCATCCGGCGCTGCCAGGTCTTCAGCCCGTCGCGGTAGGAGGCCGGGCCGCCGTGCCCGTCGACCAGATGCTTGCCGGCCGACGGCGGCCCGTAGGAGAAGCCCTTCGGCAGCGGGAACGCCGGCACCGTGGGCACGATGTGCGGGCCCCCGTCGCCGGGGTATCGCGGGTAGCCGTACCCCTCGATCCGGTAGTCCTGTTTGCCCCCGCGCCGCACCACGCGGGCGACCCTGTCGCCGGAGTTGCCCTCGATGGTGACGATGCGGCCGTCGCCGAGCACCTGCTTGACGATGCCCACGTGGTTGGCCCCCTCGTGGCCTTGTCGCATGTGGAAGAACACGATCGCGCCCCGGCGCGGCGTGGCGCCCCAGCGGGCATGGGCCCGGAACCAGTCGGCGTGACGGCGGCACGCCGCGAAGCGGCCGACCTCCTTGGACAGTCCGGCCCGGTCCGCGCACCACGACACGAACATGTCGCACCACGGCTCGTGCTCGAACTTGGGGGCGTACCAGTCGCCGTACTTGGAATAGTTGTTCTTGCCTTCGTGGTAGCCGATGTTCAGTTCGTGCTCGGCCACCTCGATGAGGCGATCCACCGGGTTCATGAGTCATCCTCCCGGTCCGGATCCATCGCGGCCGATTGATCTCCGTCTTCCGGCTGCACTCCGGTGTCGGGGCGGGGCTCGTTGATGAGTTCGGACAGTTCTTCGTCGAGGTCGACGTCGTTGTCGGTCATACGGCTCAGCATGTGCTCGCGCGCCGTCACGCACTGTCGCCGTCCCGACGCGTACGGGCAGGAAGCGCTTTCTTGTTTTGATGTTTATCTAGGTCCGGAACTGGGGTCAACACATTGACAGCCTGGAATGACGTGGCGAATGTGGTGAGAGAGCGCTTCCCCGAGCGCCGTGACTCCTCCCCCAAGGAGCATCCATGTCCACCGCTACGATCCCCCGGCGACGGCTGCTGCTCATCGGCGCCGCCGCCCTCCTCCTCATCGGAACCCTGCTGGTCGCGCCCAGCGCGCACGCCGCGCTCACGCTGCTGTCACAGGGCCGGCCGACCACCGCGTCGTCCACCGAGAACGCCGGCACCCCGGCGAGCGCGGCGACCGACGGCAACGACGGCACCCGGTGGTCCTCCGCGTTCGCCGATCCCCAGTGGCTGCAGGTCGACCTCGGCGCGTCCCAGGCGATCAGCCAGGTCACGCTGCACTGGGAGACCGCCCGCGCGGCCACCTTCAAGATTCAGGTCTCGACCGACGGCAACGCCTGGACCGATGCCACGCCGGTCACCAACGGCGCGGACGGCACCCAGACGGTGACGCTGACCGCCACCGGGCGCTACGTCCGGATGGACGGGCTGACCCGGACGACGCCGTACGGCTACTCGGTCTGGGAGTTCCAGGTCTTCGGCGGCTCGGCGCCCACCGCCTGTTCGAGCGGCAACAGCGCCCTGAACCGGCCCACCACCGCCTCCTCGGCCGAGAACGCCGGGACGCCGGCCTCGTCGGCGACCGACGGCAACGACGGCACCCGGTGGGCGTCCGCGTTCGCCGACCCGCAGTGGCTTCAGGTCGATCTCGGTTCGGCGCAGCAGATCTGCGGCGCCGACCTGCACTGGGAGACCGCGCGGGCGGCCACCTTCAAGCTCCAGGTGTCGACCGACGGCGCCGGCTGGACGGACGCGACGCCCACTTTGAACGGCGCCGACGGCACCCAGACGGTGACGCTGAACGCCACCGGGCGCTACCTCCGGATGTACGGCATCACGCGGGCCACCCAGTACGGCTACTCGCTCTGGGAACTCGCCGTGCACACCGCCGGCGGGCCGGCCACGACCCCGCCGACCGGGGGAACCGGCTGTCCCTGGGTGGGCTCGACGGCGCCGGTCGCCGACCGGGTCGCGCAGGTGCTCGCCCGGATGACGATCGACCAGAAGGTGCAGATCCTGCACGGCAACAACAACGCGTCGCCGTACATCGGCAACGTCACCGGCATCCCGGCGCTGTGCATCCCGAACCTGGGCCTGCAGGACGGGCCGGCCGGCGTGGGTGACGGGCTCGACGGGGTCACCCAGATGCCGTCCGGGACGGCCACGGCGGCCACCTTCGACCCCGACTACGCGCAGGCGTACGGGTCGGCGATCGGCGCCGAGTTCGCCGGGAAGGGCGCGAACGTGGCGCTCGGCCCGACCGTGAACATCGTGCGGGACCCGCGGTGGGGCCGGGCCTTCGAGACGTACGGCGAGGACCCGTACCTCTCCGGGCAGATGGCCGCCGCCGACGTGCGCGGCCTGCAGAGTCAGGGCGTGATGGCGTCGGTGAAGCACGCCGCCGTCTACAACATCGAGCACCCGGACGGCACGGTGATCGTCGACGAGCGGACGCTCCAGGAGATCTACCTGCCGGCCTTCCAGACCGCGATCCGCGAGGGCGCCCCGGCCTCGGTGATGTGCGCGTACAGCGTGGTCAACTCGGTGCCGGCCTGCCAGAACGCGTCGCTGCTCAACGCCGGGCTCTACCAGCAGGCGGCCTTCGGCGGGTTCGTCGAGTCGGACTGGGGCGGCACCCATTCCACGGTGGAGTCGGCCAACGCCGGCCTGACGATGGAGATGCCGAACGGATACTTCTTCGCCGACTTCCTCAAGCAGGCGGTGGCGGCCGGTACGGTCACCAGCCAGACCCTGGACACGATGGTTTCCCGGGTGCTGACCCAGATGTTCGCGTTCGGCCTGTTCGACAAGGCGCCGAGCGGCTCGCTCGGGGCGACCGTGACCACGCCCGCGCACGTGCAGGTCGCGCTGCGCGGCGCGCAGGAGGGCACGGTCCTGCTCAAGAACACCGGCATCCTCCCGCTGACGACGAGCGGGCTGACCTCGATCGCGGTGATCGGGGTGGACGGCGGGGCCGGCACGCAGACCATCGGCGGCGGCTCGGCGACCGTGCGCAGCGGGGCGACCGTGTGGCCGCTCACCGGCATCCAGAACCGGGTGGCGGGCACCGGCATCACGGTCGCGTACGACGAGGGCAGCAACCAGGCCTCGGCGGTGGCGCTGGCCCAGCGCAGCAGCGTGGCGGTGGTCTTCGCGAGCGACAACTACGGCAACGAGGAACACGACTCCACGGTGATCAGCATGCCGAACAACCAGGATGCGCTGATCTCGGCGGTGGTGGCGGCCAATCCCCGTACGGTCGTGGTGCTCAACAACAACGCCGGAATCGCGATGCCCTGGCTCTCCTCGGTGCCCGCCGTGTTCGAGGGTTTCTACGACGGCCAGCAATGGGGAACCGCGATCGCCGGCCTGCTCTTCGGCGACGTCAACCCGTCCGGAAAGCTGCCGATGACGTTCCCGACGTCGCTCTCGGCGGTGCCGGCGTCCACGACCGCGCAATGGCCGGGCGTGGGCGGTCAGGTCCAGTACAGCGAGGGACTGAACGTCGGCTACCGGTGGTACGACGCCCGCAACGTGACGCCGATGTTCCCGTTCGGCTTCGGGCTGTCCTACACGTCGTTCGCCTTCAGCAATTTGCAGGTGGGCGCCTTCGCGAACGGCGTCGCGACCGTGACGGCGACCGTGCGCAACTCGGGTTCCCGGGCCGGCACCGAGGTGGCCCAGCTTTACGTCGGCAACCCGGCCGCCGACGGCGAGCCGCCGCATCAGCTCAAGGGCTTCCAGCGCATCACGCTGGCGGCGGGCGCTTCCGGGACGGTGTCATTCCCGGTGCGTACGCGCGACCTGGCCCACTGGGACACCGGTTCGCATTCCTGGCGCACCACCGCCGGCGCGTACCAGATCCTGGTCGGCGATTCGAGCCGGAGCCTGCCGCTGACCGCGACCCTCACGGCGCCGGCCTCGCTCGCGGGCGCCCCGGCCGCGGTGGCCGGCCCGCACGGCATGAGCTCGCCGGCCGGCAAGGCCGTGAACTGGTCGCTGGCGAGCGGCCACACGTACGCGGCGACCGGGCTGCCGGCCGGCATCGCCCTGTCGGCGACCGGCACGATCAGCGGCGCGGCCACCACCCGCGGCACGTCGACGGTCCGGGTCACCGTCGACGGCGTCCCCGACAGCATGACCTTCGTCTGGACGGTGGTCTGACCGGCTCAGTGCACGCGGTCGCCGAAGGCGCCGGTCTCGCGGTCGTCCTCGGCCTTGGCCGCTACCAGCTCGGTGGCGAGGGCGGTCGCGTCGATCACGCGGCCGCCCGGGGTGACCGCGTCGACCAGGTCGGGCAGCACCGACGCCAGCTGCCAGGCCACGGCCGACGCGCTGCCGGTGCCGGTGAAGACGGCCAGGTCGTCGAGGGCGCCGTCGCCGATGGTGAGGCGGACCTGCTCGACGGTCATCGGCTCGTTGTGCTGGTCGTCGTCGAGCCAGCTCCGGTACTGGGCCGGGGTCGCGGTGGTGGCCAGCCGCAGCACGACGGACCGCAGCCGGGGCGCGCCCGGGGTGGCGGACCCGCCCACGTGGGAAAGGCCGAAGAGCAGGTCGCGGATCTCGGGGTCGTCGAGCAGCGTGGAGAGCTTGGCGATGTCGGTCATCAGAATTCGCCTCCCAGGGCGTCGAACAGGCGATCGGGGGTCAGGCCGGCCTTGTAGAGCGCGGCGGTGTCGGCCGGGTTCGACAGGTCGATCCGGTCCGGCAGCTGCGGCTCCACCGACGCGGCGTGGTCCGGCCCGTAGGCGCGACGGACGACATTGAGCGCGTGGGTCTTGGTGATGACGGCCATGCCGATAAGACCGGGCGGGACCGGGAAATGTGACACGGTCCCGCCCGGCATTCCTACACCCGGTCGTGCCGCAGCGAGGATCGGGCGGTCTCGCGGGCGGCCAGCACGGCGGCGACGGTCAGCAGCGACGCGATGCCCATGTAGATGGCGACCGCCGTGAGGTTCGGGTCGTCGGTGTCGCCCAGGAGCTTGATCGCGATGATCGGTGCGGGCGCGCCGGCCAGGATCGACGCCAGCTGGTAGCCGACCGAGGCGCCGGTGTAGCGGACCGACGTGCCGAACAGCTCGGCGAAGAAGGCGGCCTGCGGGGCGTACATCAGGGCATGCAGGAGAAGGCCGACCACGACGGCCAGGGTGATCGGGCCGGCCGAGCGGGTGCCCACCAGCTTGAGGAACGGGTAGATCCAGAGCGCCACGCCGATCGCGCCGGCCAGGTAGAGGGGACGGCGGCCGACCCGGTCGGAGAGGGCGCCGATCAGCGGGATGGCGATGAACTGGATGGCCGAGCCGATCACCAGGGCGGTCAGGATCGTGCCCTTGTCGGCCTTCGTCCCGGCGTACGTGGTCAGGAAGGTGATCGAGATGACGGTGAACAGGTAGTAGGCGATGTTCTCGGCCAGCCGCATGCCCATCGCCAGCACGATCTCCCGGGGATAGCGCTTGATCACCTCGAGCAGCGGCCGATGCTCGCCGCTCATCGAGGCCCGGGCCTCGCGGAACAGCGGGGACTCCTCGACCGACAGGCGCACCCACAGGCCGACCAGCACGAGGACGGCGCTGAGCAGGAACGGGACGCGCCAGCCCCACGAGTTGAAGGCGTCGTCCGGCTGCACCAGGGCGAGCACCCACAGGACGGCGGTGGCGAGCAGGTTGCCGAGCGCGACGCCGGCCTGGGGCCACGACGTCCAGAAGCCGCGCCGGGCGTCGTCGCCGTGCTCGGCCGCCATCAGCACGGCGCCACCCCACTCGCCGCCGACCGCGAAGCCCTGCACCAGGCGACAGAGCAGGAGCAGCATCGGCGCGGCGACACCGATCGCCGCGTACGTGGGCAGGAGGCCGATGGCGATCGTCGCGAGACCCATCGTCAGAAGGGAGACCACCAGCATCTTCTTGCGGCCGACGCGGTCGCCGAAATGGCCGAAGACCACGCCGCCGAGGGGCCGGGCGACGAAGCCGAGCGCGTACGTGCCGAAGGCCAGCAGCGTGCCGGTGACCGGATCTTCCTTGGGGAAGAACTGGGAGCCGAAGACGAGCGCGGCGGCCGAGCCGTAGAGGAAGAAGTCGTACCACTCGACGGCGGTTCCGACGAGCGAGGCGAAGACGACCTTGACGATGCCGTTCCGCCGGGTCGCTTCCAGAAGTGTTGCCATGTCCATCCCTTCAGCACTGACCGTCGGCCAGGACGTAATAGTTGGTGCCGGTCTGCCGCAGCGTGTGGGTCACGGCCACGTTCCAGAGGCCCATCGCCTGGTTCGAGCCATTGGCGTACGTGTATCCGCCGCTCTGGTGGGCCCGCCCGGCGACCGTCTGCGCGTAGTTGCTCGCCGTGAAGCAGGGCTGATTGGTCGGCGGCGTGGTCGGCGGGGTTGTCGTCGGCGGCGTGGTTCCTGTCACCAGGCCCCAGAACTGGGCCAGGTAATACGAACTGCAGATCGAGGCGATGTAGTACGTGCCGGTGCTGCCGCATTGGCTTTCGTCGCTACCGGGGTCGACGGGCGTGCCGTGGGCGATGCCCTGAACCCGATATAGCTCGACTTTTCCGGCATATGACTCGCGAGTGGTGTCTTTTAACGTCGACGTCGCGGTCGGGGTCTGCGCGACGCCGAGCACATTGGTGAATTGGTCACGCAGCTCGGTCGCGTTGGCCGGCACCACGGTCGTGTCCGACGTGCCGTACCAGATGGCCACCTTCGGCCGGGCCCCCGCGTAGCCGGGATAGGCCGCGCGCACGAGGTCGCCCCACTGGGCCGGGGTCTTGGTCTGGGCCTGGTACTGGCAGACGGTCCCGCAGTTGTACGGCAGGCCCGCCACCACGCCGCCGCCGGCGAAGACGTCCGGATAGGTCGCGAGCATCACCGCCGTCATCGCGCCCCCGGCCGACAGACCGGTCACGAACACGCGGCTCGGGTCCGAGCCGTAGTGGGCGACCGCGTAGTCGACCATCTGCTTGATCGACAGGGCTTCGCCGCCGCCGCGGGCGATGTCGCCGGCCTGGAACCAGTTGAAGCAGGACAGCGAGTTGTTCGACGAGGTCTGCTCGGGGAAGACCAGGGCGGCCTGGTAGAGGTCGGCGTACTTGGGCCAGCCGGCGTGGCCGTAGTAGTCGGAGGCGCTCTGCGTGCAGCCGTGCAGGGCCACCACGAGGGGCCGCCCGGACGGCAGCCCCGAGGGCACGTAGGAGAACATCCGCAGCGCGCCGGGATTGCTCCCGAAGCCGGTCACCTGGGTGAGCGTGGCGGCGGCGCGGGCGGGGGTCACCAGCGCGGCCGCGGCCAGCAGGGCCGCGACCAGAGAGATCCACATCCGTCGCTTCATGTCGGCGAACGTAAGCCGCGTCACACTCCCGTTCCCATGGACGGCCGAGCCACATTGCGGGCCGCGGGTGTGTCGGTGAGCTACGCCCCGCCCCCAATCTCGACCGCGACGCCCGCACTCGGCTCGGCCCGGCTCAGCTCGGCTCGGCCCGGCTCAGCTCGGCTCGGCTCGGCTCGGCCCGGGGGCTGCGGCCCGCCACCGCCACCGCCACCGCCACCGCCACCGCCACCGCCACCGCCACCGCCACCGCCACCGCCACCGCCACCGCCACCGCCACCGCCACCGCCACCGACGGCAAACGAACGCCGACAGCCCGCGGCCCGGGGCATCACGGCCCGAGCGACGTGCCTCTATGTGTCGCCGGACCATGCCGCTCGGGGCTCACGTGGCGGCCGCACACGTGGTTCGGCGCCGGAGGGCCGCCCTAGCGTGAGCCCACGCGAAACATCGATGTAACGAGAGGCGACGATGAGTGGATCAGCGACATCCCGGCTGTGGACGGCCGCGGAAAAGTGTCGTAGTGCTCGCCTAGAGTTGCCCCACCCAGTAACGGGGTGGGGACTGATTACCCGAGGGCGAGCGACCCGGGCCCGCCCGACGGCGCGGGGACGAGAGCGGCGCGCCGGTGCGGCGGCGATCCTGACCGCCACGGCCCTGATCGCGGCCGGCTGCGGCAGCCCCGAGCAGGCAGCTTCCGGCGACGCCGGCGGCACCCTCAAGGTGGGCATCGTCTACTCGCAGACGGGTCCGCTCGCGAGCTACGGCCAGCAGTACGCCGACGGCTTCAAGGCCGGCCTCGCGTACGCCACCCAGAACACCGGCAAGATCGGCGACCGCGCGGTCGAGGTCACTTACGCCGACGACGCCGGGGACCCGGCCAAGGCCGTCGCCGCCGCCAAGGACCTGATCGGCAAGGGCTACAAGGTGCTCGGCGGCTCGACCGCGTCCGGCGTGGCCGCCCAGGTCGCTCCCCTGGCGGCCAGCAACAAGGTTCTGTTCGTATCGGGGCCGGCCGCGACCGACGCGCTCACCGGGCTCAACAAATACACGTTCCGCTCGGGACGGCAGTCCTACCAGGACGTGCAGACGGCCAAGGCCTACCTCGGCACCGGCAAGAAGGTGCTGGTCTTCGCGCCCGACTCGGCGTTCGGCAAATCCAACGTCGCCGCCGTGCAGGCCGTGATCGGGGGCGCCGGGGCGACCGTCACCAGCATCGCCGTGCCGGCCACCGCGACCGACTTCACGCCGTTCGCCCGCCAGGCCAAGGCCGCCGCCCCCGACCTGGTCTTCGTGGCCTGGGCCGGCAGCACCGCCAGCGCCATGTGGCAGTCGCTCGACCAGCAGGGCGTGCTCGGCTCGACGACCGTCGTGACCGGGCTCGACATCCGCGCGACCTGGCCGGTCTTCGGCAAGGCCGGCTCGCAGCTGCACCTGCTCGCGCACTACTTCGACGGCGCCACCGACAACCCGGCCGAGCAGGCGCTCGCGAAGGCGGCGCCGGGCGGCAAGACCGACCTGTTCCAGCCGGACGGGTTCGCGGCGGCCCAGATGATCGTGCAGGCGCTCACCAAGGGCGGGGACGACGTCGACACGATGGTGACGGCGCTCGAGGGCTACAGCTTCGATTCGGTCAAGGGCAAGCTGACCGTACGCGCGGAGGACCATGCCCTGCTGCAGCCCATGTTCCAGGCGAAGCTCGACGGAGACAACGCCGTCCTCACCGCGACCATCACGCCCGAGGACGCCGCCCCACCGGTCGCGGCCATGAAGGGCTGAAGGTGTCCTCAGCACTGACCGTCGACCAGGTCTCCTGGCATGCCGGCGCCGTCAAGATCCTCGACGAGGTGACGCTGACCGTCGCACCGGGCGAGTTCGTCGCGCTCATCGGGCCCAACGGCGCCGGCAAGACCTCGCTGTTTAACCTGGTCAGCGGCCTCTACCGGCCCAGCCACGGCCGGGTGCTGCTCGGCGGTACGGACGTGACCCGCCTCGCGCCGTACCGCCGAGCGCAACGAGGTCTCGGCCGCACGTTCCAGACGTCGGCCGTCTTCGCCTCGCTCAGCGTGGCCGAGAACGTCGCGCTCGCCGTGCAGGCGAACCGCGGCGGCAGCATGCGGCCGTGGCGCCGGCGGAGCGACCACCGGATCGCCGCGGAAAGCAAGGAGATCCTGGAGCGCGTCCTGCTCGGCACCAGGGAACAAGTGAAGGCCGGCGATCTCTCGCACGGCGAGAAGCGAAAGCTGGAGATCGCCCTGTTACTGGCCGTAGATCCGGCGGTGCTGCTGCTGGACGAACCGATGGCGGGGGTCAGCGCCGAGGACGTGCCGGCGCTGGCCGAGGTGATCCGCGGGCTCACCGCCGGCGACCGGGGCGTGCTCATGGTCGAGCACCACATGGAGGTCGTGCTCGACCTGGCCGACCGGGTCGCCGTCCTGCACCACGGCGCGCTGCTGGCCTGCGACTCCCCGTCCTCGGTCATGGCCGACGCGACGGTGCAGCGGGCGTACCTCGGGGAGGAGCTTTGATTCTCCAGGTCAGTGACCTCTCGGTCCGGCTGGGCGGGTCGCACGTCCTCCAGGGCGTCACCTTCGACGTACCGCCGACCGGGATCACGGCGCTGCTCGGCCGCAACGGCGTCGGCAAGACCACCACCCTGCGGGCCATCCTCGGCGAGGTGCCGGCCGCGGGCGCGGTGGAGTTCGGCGGCGAGCCGGCTCTGGGCCGCCCGACCCACAAGCTGGTGCGCGCCGGTCTCGGCTACGTGCCCGAGGACCGATGCGTCTTCGCGGGCCTCACGGTGGCGGAGAACCTGCGCTTGGCGGTCCGCGTCCAGGACCCCGATTTCCGTACGGTGTATGAACTGTTCCCCGAGCTGCGCGAGCGCGGCGGCCAGCGGGCAGGCACCCTCTCCGGCGGTCAGCAGCAGATGCTGGCGCTGGCCCGGGTGCTGCTCAACCCGCAGCGCCTGCTGCTGATCGACGAGCCGACCAAGGGCCTCGCCCCGGCCGTCGTCTCCGCGGTCGCCGCCGCCCTGGCCCGGATCGCCGAGCGGGTGCCGATGCTGCTGGTCGAGCAGAACCTCGCCGTCGTCCGCCGGCTGGCCACGGACGCGGTGGTGCTCGCCGCCGGCCGGGTCGCCTGGCGCGGCGAGGCGCCGGAGCTGCTCGGCGACCCCGCCCTCACCCGAGACCTGCTGGGCGTCGGCTCGGCCGCGAGGATGCCCTGATGTCCACCGTGGTCCTGCTGACGCTGACCGGCCTCGGGCTGGCCGCGCTCTACTTCCTGATCGCCTCCGGGCTGTCGCTCGTGTTCGGGCTGGCCGGGGTGCTCAACTTCGCGCACGGGCTGTTCCTGTCGGTCGGCGCGTACGCCGCCTGGTGGCTGGCGCCGCACCTGGGCCTCGCCGCCGCCGTGCCGCTGGGCATCGCCGCCGGCGCGGCCACCGGGGCGCTGGTCGAGCTGGTCGTGATCCGGCCGCTCTACCGGCGCCCCACCGAGCAGGTCCTCGCGACCGTCGGGCTGTCGCTGGCCGGGGTGGCGCTGCTGCAGTCGATCTGGGGCGCCGACCCGCGCACCTATCCCCGGCCGGAATGGGCCGCGCACACCACGAGCATTCTCGGCGCCGAGGTGCCCGACGACCGGTTCCTGCTGATCGCCGTGGCCGCGCTGGTGCTGGCCGCGCTGCTGGCCTTCCTGCGCTGGACCCGGTACGGGTTGATCATCCGGGCCGGGGTGGAGAACCGGGCCATGGTCAGCGCCCTCGGCATCGACGTGCGCGCGGCCTTCACGCTGGTGTTCACGCTCGGCGGGGCGCTGGCCGGAACCGCCGGCATCCTCGGCGGCATGTACTTCGGGTCGGTCTCCCCCGGCCAGGGCGCGAGCCTGCTGATCTTCGCGTTCATCGTGGTGGTCATCGGCGGCCTCGGCTCGGTCACCGGCTCGGCGGTGGCGGCGGTCGCGGTCGGCCTGCTCCAGCAGTTCGTCAACTACTTCGGCACGTCCGGCGCCGGCGACGTGAGCGTGGTGGCGCTGCTGGCCATCGTGCTGCTGCTGCGCCCGGGCGGCCTGACCGGAAGGGTCGCCACATGAGAGCGGCACGCTTTGCTCCCCTCGCCGTCCTCCTCCTCGCGGTGGCGCTGCCCTGGTCGACCCTGACCATCCCGGTGCTGTTCGACGGGCCGCTCAACTCGCCCGGGACGCTGCAACTGCTCGGCGTCTGCCTGGTCTTCGGCGGCCTGGCGCTCGGCTACGACCTGCTGTTCGGGCACGCCGGCATCCTGTCGTTCGGGCACGCGCTGTACATCGCGCTCGGCGGGTACGGGACCGCGATCCTGGTCGGCCACGCCCACTGGCCACTGTGGATCGCGGGGGTGGTGGCGATGGCCGGCACGGCGGTGGTGGCGGCGCTGCTCGGCGCCGTCGCGCTGCGGGTGGCCGGGATCGCGCTGACCATGGTGACGCTGGCGTTCGCCCAGGTCGGCTGGATCGTGGTGAACCGCGACCCGGGCGGGCTGACCGGCGGCGAGGAGGGCCTGCCGCTCGACTCCGCGGCGCTGCCCCCGGGTCTGGTCGGCGTCACCAACACGGTGAACCTGTACTGGCTGGCACTGGCGTTCGTGGTGCTGGTCGTCCTGGTCGTGCACGGCATCCGGCGGGCGCCGCTGGGCCGGGTGCTGACCGGGCTGCGCGACGACGAGCGCCGGATCGCGGTGCTGGGCCTGTCGCCGTACCGGGTCAAGCTCGGCACCTTCGTGCTGTCCGCCGCCCTGGCCGGGCTGGGCGGGGCGGTCTACGTGCTGGTGGTCGGCGGCGCCACGCCGTACCTGGCCTCGACCGACCTGACCCTGTCGCTGATCGTGATGGCGGTGCTGGGCGGGGCCGGCACCCGGTGGGGCGCGGTGCTCGGCGGCGTCCTGTACGCGTACCTGGACCAGCGGCTGACCCACGTCGGCGGGGCGCTGCCCGGACCGCTGGGCCAGCCGCTGTTCGTGCTGGGAACCCTCTTCGTCCTGGCCGTGGCGTTCGTGCCGGGCGGCCTGGCGGGCCTGAGGTTCCCGGCCCGGCTCAGAACGACAGCATCCCGCTGACGAGCGCCTGCCAGGTCATCGGGCCGACGATCCCGTCGACGGCCATCGACGGGACGTCGGCGTGAATCGCCGACTGGAAGCCGCGTACGGCCGCATCGGTCTTGGGTCCGAAGATGCCGTCGACCGCGAGACCCTTCGACGGATCGCCGGAGAGGTTGCGGAACTGGAACTCCTCCTGCACGCCGCGCACGGCGTCGCCCTGCGCGCCCTGCTTGACCTCGATGACCAGCGCGCGCCAGGTGTTCGGGCCGACGATGCCGTCGACCGCGAGCCCCTTGTCGTGCTGGAAGGCGCGCACCGCGCCGTCGGTCTGCGGCCCGAAGATGCCGTCGACCGTCACCGTCTTGCCGCGCGCCCGCAGCAGGTATTGCAGTGTCGGAACCGGGTGTTCCTTCGCGCCCTGGCTGATCTGGGGCCACGGGCTCAGTGTGCCTGCCATCCGAATCGCCTCCTTCCGCCTCTGCATACCGTCCGGCGGCGCCCGCGTCGCTGTTACTGTCCTTGATCTGTGGGGACGGCTCTGACCATCGGCGCGGCGCGGCGGATCTGGTTGCACGCGCAACTGCTGGATTCGCCCTTCGAGGGCCCGGTGCTCGCGGCGATCGCGCACCTCGGCTACGTCCAGATCGACACGATCAACGTGATCGAGCGGGCGCACCACCACATCCTGTACAGCCGGATCCCCTCCTACCGGCGCGCCGGCCTGCACCGGTCGCAGACGGTCGACAAGACGGTCTTCGAGACCTGGACCCATGCGTTGTCGTACGCGCCGAGCGCCGACATCCGGTACTTCCTGCCGGCCATGCGCGAGCGCCGCACCGGCCCGTGGCCGTCCTGGCAACAGGGCATCACCGCCGAGGACGTGCGCCGCGTCGTGAAGCGGGTCCGGGACACCGGGCCGCTGATGATCCGCGACATCAAGGACGACGTGCTGGTCGACAAGGACTGGGCGTGGGCCAGCCGCAAGCCGTCCAAGCGGGCCCTGGACATCGCCGTGACCTGGGGACTGGTCACGGTCAGCGAACGCACGGGCATCCTGAAGACGTACGAGGTGACCGATCGTCACTTCGGCTGGGACCGGGCACCTCGTCCGGCCACGGAACGGCAGCTCACCGCGTACCGGCTGGATCGCGCTCTTCGTTCGCAGGGCCTGGTGAGCATCGCCTCGGCCTGCCACCACGCGCCGAAGGCGAAGGCGCCCGTGCGCGCGCTGATCGAGGAGCGGGTGCGCCGCCAGCAGCTCGTGCCGGTGACCGTGGAAGGCGTCGAGCATTGGGCGACGCCGTCCACACTGGATTTCATCCCGGCCGAAGTCCCGCCGCTCGTGCACATCCTGTCGCCGTTCGACCCCCTGATCATCCAGCGCGACCGCCTGAAACTGTTCTTCGGCTACACGCACGTCTTCGAGGCCTACGTTCCCAAGCCCCAGCGGGTGTACGGCTATTTCGCCCTCCCGGTCCTGGTCGGCGACGAGGTGGTGGCCGTCGTCGACCTGAAGACCGACCGCGCCGCCGGGGCTCTGCTCATCCAGCAATGGACGTGGATCGGCGCGCCCCGCCACCGCGCGCTGATCGACGAGGCCCTGGGCCGCTTCGAGCGGTTCCAGCTAGCGGTTGAACCAGCCGCCCCGTAGCGCTACCCCGTGCAGCGACTGGTGGGCCTCGGCCCGCTGCACCTCGTCCGGCCGCTGGTCGTCCGTCGCCACCTTCAGGGACTCGTAGACCTGGCGGATCTCGGCCTGCAGGCTCGCGTCGTCGCCGTCCGGGAAGCGGCCCAGCGCCTCGGCCAGCGTCTTGCCCCGGGCGATCTCGCTGAGCGCCCAGACCGAGGCAGCGGCCCGGTCGACGTCGGCCGGCGGCGGCTCGGGCGCGAGCCGGGCCGGCAGCACCGGGCTGACGCCGTCGGTCGAGTCGGTGAGCAGGTCCTGGAAGGCGGAGACGGTCTTGATGAAGTCGCTGTAGTTGTCCACGCTCAGCGTCTCGAACGTGGGCAGCTTCAGCGGTCCCTTGTAGCCGCGGATCTGCAGGCTGGTCTGCGCCTGCGCGCGCCCGAGCTGGGCGCGGTACGGCAGGTCGTCGGCGCCCGGGATCGTCGGGGCCGCGGCCAGGCCCTGGAGGCCGGGCGTGGCGGCGCCCCCGAAGTCGTAGTTGACCGGCATCCAGCGCACGGCTTCCTCCTACCGGGGATAGGCGGGCGACGGGTCGTGGTGCTCGTAGGGCAGCCGGAAGAAGCCGCGGACCGTGCCGGGGGCCTCGTCGTTGGCGGTGCCGGTGGTGCGGAACGCGGCGGCGCCCACGTCGATCACCACGTCGTCGCGGCCGGGGCGGTTGCAGTCGTACGTGTGCAGGGTCAGGATCGCGCCGTGGCGTTCGTAGCCCCAGATCAGCTCGACGTGGTTCTCGAAGACCGCCCACGGCTTGATCGACTCGGTCATGACCACGCCGACCGGGCACAGCTTGCCGGCGTCGATGTCGCCGAGGATGCCCGGCAGCTCGGCCATCGTCCGGCTCCGCAGCTTGGGGTCGTTCTCGGCGGTCACCGCGAGCCAGCGCTTCACGATCGGGGCGCCGCCGAAGCTGTCGAGCAGCCGGTCGAGGATGTGCTGCGCCACCGGCCGCGGGATCCGGCTCGGGTCGCGGTCGCGCAGCTGCGGGGTGCCGCTCTCGAAGATGTCCCGGGTCAGGAACGACATGCCGCCGCACAGCCCCATCTTGGTGGCGTCCAGCTTGATCTTCGGCAGGCCGAGCACGGAGATCTCCAGGCGGGTGCCCGGAGGCCAGGGCCCGTTGCCGAACAGCGGCGCGTTCTCCGAGGGCCGGAAGCCCGGGACGAAGCGCGGACCGAACCACTGCACCGTGTGGGTCGCCCAGAGCGCGACGTTGCCCGGACCGTAGATCACCAGGTTGCCGTCGTCCTGCAGGACGGCCTCGGCGCCCGGGTGCCCGTGCGTGCCCGACGCCCAGAAGGGACGATCATCGGCCGAGTAGGCCACCAGGTTTCCGTCACCCTGCATGATCCCGTACGCCACCGGCCGCCCCGCCGTGTTCGAGGCCCACAGCGCCACGCCGTCGTCGGTGCGGTAGAGCACGAGGTTGCCGTCGGTCTGCAGGACGAGCCGCACCCGCCCGTTCGCGGAGCGCAGCTCATCACCGGGCTTGAGGCTCTGCCCCTCCAGTAATCGCTCCATGACGGCCACGCTACGGTCGCCGGAGGCGGCCGGATCCGAACTGTCGGCGACCGGTCTGGATTCGGCGGCGGGACGAGCGGGGGAGAACGGGATGAGCGTGATCGGGGATCGGATCGCGGAGCTCGGGCTGGTGCTGCCGGCCCCGGTGTCGGCGCCGGGCGGGGTCCGGCTGCCGTTCCGGCAGGTGCGCGTCGTGGGGACGGTGGCCTACGTCGCCGGGCACGGTCCGCTCGCCGCCGACGGCACGCTCGCGCCGCCGCTGGGCAAGGTGGGCGCCGAGGTCACCCTCGAGCAGGCGTACGCGTCGGCCCGCCGCACCGGCCTGGCCATCCTCGCGAGCCTGACCCGCGAGCTGGGCGACCTCGACCGCGTCGCCGCGTGGGGCCGCGTCTTCGGCATGGTCAACGTGGCGCCGGCGTTCGACCGCCTGCCCGAGGTCGTCAACGGCTTCTCCGACCTGATCCTCGAGCTCTTCGGCGACGAGGTGGGCGCGCACGCCCGCAGCGCGGTGGGCCAGGCCGCCCTCCCGTTCGGCATTCCGGTCGAGATCGAGGCCACAGTGCACCTGCGCGGTTGAGGACGGCGGCTAACGTACCGATGTGCGGGTCCGGTTGCTCGGCGGCTTCGCGGTGGACCGGGACGGTACGGCCGTCCAGGCCCGCGAGTGGCGCCTGCGCAAGGCCCGCACGCTGGTGAAGCTCCTGGCCCTGGCGCCGGGCGGGCGGATGCACCGGGACGAGCTGCTGCACCTGCTGTGGCCCGATCGGGATCCGGCCTCGGCCGTGAACAACCTGCACCAGGCGATGCACGTGGCCCGGCGGGCGCTCGGCGACGACGACCTGCTGCGGCTGCAGGACGACATCGTCGTGCTGCGCGACGCCGGCGTCGACGTGCGCGACTTCGAACGGCTCGCCGCCGCCGCCCGCGACCTCGCCGGCCTGCGGGCCGCGATCGCCGCCTACACCGGCGACCTGCTGCCCGAGGACCGGTTCGAGGAGTGGGCGATCCCGCGGCGGGAGGCGCTGCGGGCCACCCTCTGCGAGCTGCTGGTCGACCTGGCCGAGGGGGCCGGCGAGGCGGAAGCGGTCGCGGCCGCGCAGCGGGCGCTCGCCATCGACCCCCGGCACGAGCGGGCGGTCCGCGCGCTGGTCCGCCGGCTCGCCGCGGCCGGCCGCCGGTCCGAGGCCCTCGCCCGCTACGAGCGGCTGCGCGACGACCTGCTCGCCGACTACGGCACCGACCCCGACCCGGAGAGCCGCCGGCTGTACCGCGAGCTGCTGGCCGAGCAGACGCCGGCGACCACGCCCGGGCACAACCTCGGCTCGCCGCTGACCAGCTTCGTCGGGCGGGACCGGGAGATCGCCGAGGTGCACCGGCTGCTCGCGCCGGGCGGGCTGGTCACGCTGACCGGGGTCGGCGGGGCCGGCAAGACCCGGCTGGCCGAGGAGGCGGCGCGGCGGTTGATCAGCGACTACCCGGACGGGGTCTGGTTCGCCGACCTGGCCGGGGTCAGCGACCCGCGGCTGGTCGCGGACACGGTCGGCGCCGCCGTCGGCCTCGACCCGGCGGCCGGGGCCGACCCGGTGAAGACGCTGGTCGGGCGGCTCGCGGCCCGGTCGCTGCTGCTGATCCTGGACAACTGCGAGCACCTGCTGTCCACCTGCGCGGCGCTGGCCGCGGCCGTGCGGCGGGGCTGCCCGGCGGTGACGCTGCTGGCCACCAGCCGGGAGCCGCTGCGGGTGCCGGGCGAGGTGACGTTCCGGGTGCCGTCGCTGGAGGTGCCGGGCGCCGAGGACCGCGACGACCCGGACCGGCTGGCGGCGCTGCCCTCGGTGCGGCTGTTCCTCGACCGGGCCCGGGACGTGCGGCCCGGCTTCGCGCTCGATGACGCCAACGCGGCGTACGTGATCGAGATCTGCCGCCGCCTCGACGGCATCCCGCTGGCGCTGGAGCTCGCCGCCGCGCGCATGTCCCACCTGGAGAGTGCCGAGATCGCCGAGCGGCTGACCGGCGCGCTGTCGCTGCTCGGCCGGCGCGGCGAGCTCACCCGGCACGCCACGCTGCGGGCCGCCCTCGAGTGGAGTCACGCGCTGCTGGCCGCCGACGAGCAGATCCTGCTGCGCCGGCTCGCCGTCTTCGCCGGCAGCTTCCCGCTCGCCGCCGCCGAATCGGTCTGCGCGTCGCACCCGCCGGACGCCGACCCGGCCGGCGCCGATCCAGCCGGCGCCGATCCAGCCGGCGCCGATCCGGCCGGCGCCGACCTCGACCGGGCGGACGTGCTCGACTGCCTCGGCCGGCTCGTCGACAAGTCGCTCGTGCAGATCGAGCGGGCCGGCGACCGCTCCCGCTACCGGCTGCTCGAGACGATCCGGCAGCTCGCCCGGGAGCGGCTGGTCGCGGCCGGGGAGGCGGAGGAGTTCGAGGCCGCGCACTGCCGGTATTTCACCCGGCTCGCCGTCGACAGCGACCCCGACCGGGCGCCCGGCATCGTGCTGGAACGGCCGCAGCTGCTCGACATCGACCACGACAACCTGCGTGCCGCCCTCGCCTGGGCGCAGCGCCACGACCCCGACCGGGCGCTGCTGCTCGCCGTCAGCCTGTGGCGCTACTGGCTGGCCCGCGGCCACTTCGTCGAGGGCGCCGACCGGCTCGAACGCGTCCTCGAGGTGGCGCCCGCGCCGTCGCCGCTGCGGGCCCGCGCCCTGTTCGCGCTGGCCGTCCTGCACGGCCGGCGCGGCACCGGCGAGCGGCTGCGCGGGCTCGGCGACGCCGGGGTGGCCGACGCCGAGCGGTCCGGCGCCCCGGTCGACGTGGCCCGGGCCCGGCTCATGCGCGGCCTGCTGCTGCTCGGGGTGGCCGGCCTCGACGAGGTGGAACGGATCGCGACGGCCGCGACGCCGCCCGATCCGGCGCTGACGGCCACCGCGCACTGGCTGGCGGCGCAGGCGGCGCTGTTCCGCGAGGACGCCGAGGCGGCCCGGCTGCGGACCGCCACCTGCCTGGCCGCGCTGGGCGAGGTCGACCCGGTCGCGGCGCCGTTCCTGCCGGTCGTGTCGATGTGCATCCCGCTGGTGCCGGTCGGCGGCGCCACGGTTCCGGTCTTCGAGGAGTCGTGGCTGCTCGGCCGGCGGGTGGGGGCGGTGCAGGGTCACGCGTACGCCCTCTCCGCCATGGGTTATGCCCACCGGCTCACCGGAGATCTCACCGGCGCGCTCGACGCGGTGGGCCGCTCGGTCGAGGCGTTCGCCCGCATCGACGACGCCGCCGGGCTGGCCCACGCGCTCAACCACCTCGGCTGCGTCGAGCGGGACGCCCGCCGGTTCGACGCCGCCGGCAAGCACCTGCACGAGGCGCTGCGGCTGCGCGAGCAGCTCGGCGACCGGCGGGCCGAGAACCTGAGCCTGGCCGGCCTCGGCCTGCTCGCGGCGGCCGCCGGCGACGTCGCCGAGGGCCGCCGGACCGTCCGGCTCGCCCTCGACCGCGGCGAGGCCGTCGACGACGGGCCGGGGGTCGGCGGCAGCCTGCTCAACCTCGCGATCGTCGAGCTCTACGCGGGCGAGCGCGACCGGGCCCGCGCCCTGGTCGAGCAGGCGGTGACCCGGTTCGCGCCGCAGGGCTTCCTCCGGCTCGAGGCGTGGACCCGGCTGCTGGCGGCCGAGCTGGCCGGCGACCCGTCCGGGGCCCGCGACGCCCGCGACCTGTTCCGCCGGCTCGGCTGCCGGATCGGGCTGCCCCGCGCTGAGCGGCTGTTAAGCGGCGCTAAGTGACTGCGAAGGCCGCCCTCCTAGCGTCGGTCGCATGAACAACATTGGCGAAGCCACGCTCGGTGAGCTGGCGCAGGCCCTGCGGGGCGACCTGATCCGTCCCGGCGACGCGGGCTACGACGAGGCCCGGTCCATCTGGAACGCCGCCCACGACAAGAGGCCGGCCCTGATCGTCCGCTGTCACGGGGTGTCCGACGTACTCAAGACCGTCGAGTTCGCGCGCAGTGAGGGCCTGCCGCTAGCGGTCCGGGGCGGCGGCCACAGCATCCCGGGCTTCTCGACCGTGGACGACGGCATCGTGCTCGACCTCGGCCCGATGAAGGGCATCCGGGTCGACCCCGGCAAGCGCACGGTCGTCGCCCAGGCCGGCTGCCTGTGGAGCGACGTCGACACCGAGACGCAGGCGTTCGGGCTGGCGGTCACCGGCGGTCTCGTCTCGACCACCGGCATCTCCGGGTTCGCGCTCGGCGGCGGCATCGGCTGGCTGGTCCGCCGCTGCGGCCTGACCGCCGACAGCCTCATCGCCGCCGACATCGTCACCGCCGACGGCCAGTACCTGCACGTCAGCGAGGACGAGCACGCCGACCTGCTGTGGGCGCTGCGCGGCGGCGGCGGCAACTTCGGGGTGGTCACCTCGCTCGAGTTCCGCCTGTACGAGGTGGGCCCGACCGTGTTCTCCGGGCTGGTGTTCTACGCCGGTGAGCACGCCGAGCGGGTGCTGCGCGGATTCCGTACGGTCACCGCGAACGCGCCGGACGAGCTGACCGCGCTGGTCAACATGACGACCGCTCCCCCGGCGCCGTTCCTGCCCGCGGAGATCCACGGCAAGCCGATCGTGGGCGTCGGCGCCATGTGGTCGGGCCGGGCCGAGGACGGCGACGCCGCCACCCGGCCGCTGCGCGAGCTGGCGCCGGTGGTGGCCGACCTGTTCGGCCCGATGCCGTACACCGCGATGCAGGGCCTGCTCGATCCGCTCTACCCGCGGGGCCTGTGGAACTACTTCCGGTCGGCGTTCTTCTCCGACCTCGACGAGGCGACGAGCGGCCTGGTCCGCGAGTTCAACGGGGTGCCGAACCCGCTCACCGAGATCCACGTCCACCACCTCGGCGGCGCGATGGGCCGGGTCCCGGCCGACGCCACCGCCTTCGGCACCCGCGACCAGGAGTACATCCTGAACATCGTGGCCCGCTCCACCGACGCCGACGGCTACCCGCCGGTCGTCGCCTGGGCCCGCGCCGCGACCGACGTGCTCGGCCCCGACTCCCCCGCGTACGTGAACTTCACCGGCGAGGGTGGCGCCGACCGCGTGCAGGCGTCGTACCCCAAGGACACGTACGAGCGCCTGGTCTCGATCAAGGACCGCTACGACCCGGCCAACCTGTTCCGGCTCAACCAGAACATCCCGCCTTCTACGCTCCGGGCGTAACCCCGGCGGCTACTGCGGATCCCGTCGCGTCGGTACGGTGATCTCATGGAGTTCCCCGGGGCCGACCGACAGCGCCCCCGGCCACTGCTTCGCACGGTGGTCGGGGAGGTGCTGCGCCGCCGCCGGCAGGAGCAGCGCCGCACGCTCGCCGAGGTGGCACGGGACGCTTGCGTCTCGGTGCCCTATTTGTCCGAGGTCGAGCGCGGCCGCAAGGAGCCCAGCTCCGAGATCCTGGCCGCGGTCTGCGACTCGCTCCGCCTCGACCTGGCCGATCTGCTGGCCGAGGTCCGGCTCGAGCTCACCGGCTACCGCGCTCCGGTCATCCGGCTCGGCGGCGCCCGGCTCGAGGTGGCCCGGTCCCCGCACGCCTCGCCGCCGAACTACGGCCAGACGATGCTGCTCGCGGCCTGACCGCATGACCGTCCGCTGGGGCATGGTCTCGACCGCCTCGATCGGCCGCGTGGTCGCGGACGCGATCCAGGACTCGGCCACGGCGGAATTCGTCGCCGTCGCCGGGCGCGACGCCGACAAGGCCGCCGGCTACGCGGCCGAGCTGGGCATCCCGCGCAGCTACGGCTCGTACGACGAGCTGCTCACCGACGACGAGGTCGACGCCGTCTACCTCCCGCTGCCGGTCGCCCTGCACACCGAGTGGACCATCCGGGCGCTCCGGGCCGGCAAGCACGTGCTGTGCGAGAAGCCGTTCGCGCTCACCGCCGCCGACGCGGCCGCCTGCTTCGACGCGGCCGAGGCGGCCGGCCGGCTCTGCCTCGAGGGCCTGATGTGGCGGCACCACCCGCAGACCCGGCTCGCCCGGTCGCTGCTGGCCGACGGCGCGATCGGCGAGCTCGCGCTGATCCGGGCCGCGCTCACCGTCGACGTGCCGCCCGGCGACATCCGCCGCACCGGCGCGATGGGCGGCGGCGCCGTGCTCGATCTCGGCTGCTACTGCATCAGCGCGATCCGGTTGTTCGGCGGGCGGCCGCTGCGGGCCTCGGCCGAGCAGGTTGTCGACACCACCGCCGGCGCGGGCGGCGTCGACCTGCGCCTGGCCGCCACGCTGGCGCTGCCCGGCGACGTGCTGGCCCAGTTCGACGTGGCGCTCGACTTCCCCCGCCGCGACGAGCTCGAGCTGATCGGCACCGGCGGGCGGATCACGGTCCGCGACCCGTGGCTGTGCCGGTACGGCATCGTCGAGGTCGAGCGGGAGGGGACGGTCAACCGGCTGTCGGCCGCTCCGCCCGATCCCGACGAGAACGACGCGTACCGGATCGAGATCGAGGCCGCCTCGCACGCGATCGCCACCGGCGCCGAGCCGCCGTTCGGCCGGGCCGACGCGATCGAGCAGGCCGAGGTGATCGAGGCCGTCCGGCTCGCCGCGGCCACCGGAAGAAGGATCGACCTGCCCACCGCGTAACCCCGGGAACGGCTCGCTCGTTAACGGGGTACCCCCACCCCTCCGCCGTACCCCTGGATGACACCGATGGCAGTCCGCCGGATGGCGATCGCGACCGCCGCCACGGCCGCGCTGGTCGCCGCGCTTGCCCTGCTCCCGGCCGCGGCCGCGGCCGGCCTGATCGCCGCCTGCTCGGGCGTGGTCGCCGTGGCGATGGCCCGCGCCCGGCCGGCCGGGCCGCGCTCGCGTGCCCTGGCACTGGCCGGCGGCCTCATGATCACCGCCCTGGCCGGCGCGGCCAGCGGCGTCGCCGTGCTCGCGGCGCCCGGAGCGACCGTCGCCGGCGTGCCGCTGCCGGCCGAGATCCCGCTGGTCAGCCTGTTCTTCGTGGCCGGCTTCTCCCTGCCCGCGGTGCTGCGCCCGCACCAGCGCCGTGACGCGCTGGGCCGGCTGCGGTTCGGGCTCGACACGCTCGGCGTGACCGCCTGCCTGATCTTCCCGCCCTGGCTGCTGCTGTTCGACGACGACCTGCGGCGCGGCGGCGCGATCACGGCGCTCGTCTTCGGCGGCGGGGCGGCGGCGACCGTCGCGGTGGCCGGCGTGCACGCCGTCCGGCACCGGGCCGCCCTCCAGTGGTGCGCGCCCGGCGCGGCGCTGGCGCTGGTCGGGCTGACCGCGCTGGTCATCGGCAACGACTTCCCGTGGGTGCCGAACGCGGCGATCGGCTCGGTCGCGGCCGCCCTCGCGATCAACGCGGCGGCCGTGATGATGTGGCACGGCGCGGTCCGGATCCGGCCCGACGCGCGGCCGATCCCGCCCGCCGGCAGCGAGCCGTCGGCCGGGTTCCCGCTGCTCACGCTGCCGATGCTGGGCTCCGCGCTGGTCGCCGTCTACCACCTGATCAACGGCGGGCGGATGGGCACGGCGTCGATCGTCCTCGGCGTGACCGCGATCCTGGCCGTGGCCGCCCGCGAGTGGGTCTCGGCGATCGTCCTGCGCCGGCACGCCGACCACCTCACCGACCAGGGCAACCGGCTGCGCAGCCTGGTCTTCGGCTCGGCCGACGTGGCGATGATCTTGGACGCCGACCTCGGGGTGCGCTGGCAGTCGCCGGCCGCGGCCCGCCAGTTCGGGCTCTCCGATCAGGACGTGCTGGGCCGGACCGCGACCGCGCTGGTCCATCCGAGCCAGGCCGACGCCGTGCACGCGTACCTGACCGACCGGATGGCCGACGTCCCGCCGCCCGGCCCGGGCAGCCTGCCGGTGCGACTGCGCGACGGCTTCGGCCACTGGCGCGAGACCGAGTGGACCACCAGCGGCGGCGACCCGGCCGAGCCCGGCCGGACGCTGGTGGTGCACGTCCGCGACGTCAGCAACGAGCGCGACCTCGAGCGGGCGCTGCGCCAGGCCACCCACGTCGACCGGCAGACCGGCCTGGCCAACCGGCCGGGCCTGCGCCGGGCCGGCGAGCTGACCCCCGACGCCGGCGCGATGATCGTGATCCAGCTGGGCGGCCTGACCGCGGTCGGCGACGTGCACGGCGCGGACGTGGCCGAGGCGGTGCTGGCCGAGGCCGCGCGGCGGCTGCGGACCGGGGTGTCCGACGCCGACGTGCCGGCCCGGGTCGGCGAGACGCGGCTCGCGGTGCTCACCCGTTCCGGCGCGGTGCGGGCCCACCTGCTCGCGAGCCGGCTGCTGACCACGCTGACGGCGCCGTACGAGGCGGCCGGCACCGTGGCGCACCTGTCGGCGTGGGCCGGGCTCACCGACCTGGCGCCGGAGGCCGACGTGGACGAGGCGATCCGCCGTGCGGTGCTGGCCGTGCGGTCGGTGCGCTCGGGCCCGCCCGGCGCCGTCGAGTGGTACGACGAGAAGATGGAGGCCCGCCTCCTGCGTCGCTCCACGCTGGAGCAGGACCTGCCCGGCGCCGTCGACCGGGGCGAGCTCGAGCTGTCCTACCAGCCGATCGTCGAGCTGGAGAGCCGGCGCCCGGTCGGCGTCGAGGCCCTGCCGTCCTGGCGGCACCCGTCGCTGGGCCCGGTGCCGGCCGCCGAGCTGCTGCCGCTGGCCGAGGACCTGGGTCTGCTCGGCCACGTCGCGCACTGGACGCTGCACCAGTCCTGCCGCCTGCTGTCCGGCTGGCGGCGGCAGAGCGACGCCCTCTGGCTGGCGATCAACGTCCGGCCCCGGGCGCTGGCCGACGCCGCCTTCCAGGCGAGCCTGCAGACCGCCGTCGAGCTGTACCAGCTTCCCCCGTCGTCCCTGGTACTGGAGATCTCCGAGCAAGACCTTCTGGACGTACGGGATGGGCAGCCCCCCACCGACCTGGCCACCCACCTCGGCCGTCTTCGCGCCGAGGGCATGCGCACCGCGCTGGACGACTTCGGCGCGGGCCCGACCTCGCTCAGCCGGCTGCGCATCCTGCCCATCGACCAGCTGAAGATCGACCTTTCCGGCTGCCCCGCCGACGCGGTCATCGAGGTCACCGTGGCGCTCGGCCGCCGCCTGGGCCTCGAGGTGATCGCCCACGGCCTGGGCTCCGACGAGGACCTGGAGACCGTACGCGCCGCCGGGTGCCGCCTCGGCCAGGGCGACCTGCTCGGGCGCCCGATGCCGGCCGAGCACCTGGAAGCCCTGCTCGAACGTCATCAAACCGGGCGCCTCGGGTAGCTTGCGCGCGGCGCGGGTATGCGACATCCATGGCCGTGAGCGAGCAGCAGCACGAGAAGACCTTCTTCGGGCAGCCGCGGCCGCTCGCCAACCTGTTCGGGGTCGAGCTGTGGGAACGGTTCTCGTTCTACGGCATGCAGGGCATCCTGCTGATCTACCTGTACTACGAGGCCTCCCGCGGCGGCCTCGGCATCGACCAGGACACGGCGACCAGCATCGTCGGCGCGTACGGCGGCTCGGTCTACCTGGCCACCGTCGTCGGCGCCTGGCTGGCCGACCGGGTCTTCGGCCCCGAGCGGGTGCTGTTCGGCAGCGCGGTCCTGGTCATGTGCGGCCACCTCGGCCTCGCGTTCATCCCCGGCATCGGCGGCGTGACCACCGGCCTGATCCTCATCGCGCTCGGCAGCGGCGGTGTCAAGGCGACCGCCACCACGATCGTCGGCACCCTCTACTCCGCCGAGGACCCGCGCCGCGACGCCGGCTTCTCGCTCTTCTACCTCGGCATCAACCTGGGCGCGCTGCTCGGCCCGCTGCTCACCGGCCTGCTCCAGAAGGACCTCGGCTTCCACTGGGGCTTTGCGGCGGCGGCCGTCGGCATGGCGATCGGCCTCATCCAGTACGCGCTGACCCGCCGCAACCTGCCGGCCGCCGCCCGGGAGATCGCCAACCCGCTCCCCGGCCGCCGGCGCCCACTGGTCGCCCTCCTCGCGGCGGCTGTGGTCGTACTCGTAGCGGTGTTCGCCCTCACCGGCCTGCTGCCCGCCGCCCACCTCTCCACCATCGTGGTGATCCTCAGCATCGTGGTGGCGGTGGCGTACTTCGCCGTGATCCTGTCCAGCCACCGCATCGACACCACCGAGCGCCGCCGGGTGATCGCCTTCATCCCGATGTTCATCGCGAGCGCCGCCTTCTGGTCGCTCTACCAGCAGCAGTTCACGGTCGTCACGATCTACTCGGACGAGCGCCTGAACCGCAACCTCTTCGGCTGGACGATGCCGGTCTCCTGGGTCCAGTCCATCAACCCCGTAATGATCATCATCCTGTCCGGCGTCTTCGCCGCCCTGTGGCAGCGCCTCGGCGACCGCCAGCCGACCACGCCGGTGAAGTTCGCCGCCGGCACCGCCGTCATGGGCGTCGCGTTCTTGCTGTTCCTGCCGTTCGCCGGCAGCGGCCCGCACAGCGTCCCGCTGATCGGCCTGGCCGGCATCATCCTGGTCTTCACCATCGCCGAGCTGCTGCTGTCCCCGGTCGGCCTGTCCCTGTCGACCAAGCTGGCGCCGTCCGCGTTCAAGACCCAGATGGTCGCCCTGTTCTTCTTGTCGGTGGCGTTGGGGACGGCCATGTCCGGCACCCTGGCCACCTATTACGACGAGAGTCACGAGGTCGCGTACTTCGGCATCCTGGGGTTGATCGCCATCGTGCTGGGCGGTTTGCTGTGGCTGATCCGCAAGCCGATCCTGCGTTTGATGGGCGGCATCCGCTGAGGCCTCGGCGGCCCGGCACGGCGTAGTTTCGGACGTGGCTCGCGTCTCGCGGCCCGGCCCGCCACCTCTGACCGCAAGCGGAGGAAGGCCGATGACCGAGCGTTTCGCGGCGAACCTCGACAGGGCACCCGGCGCCGGTGCGCGGCGGCGGTCACATTCCAGCCGCTTGCCGACGAGGACACCGAGGCCGAGTTGGAGGGGATCGAGCTCGCCCGGCGCGTCACCGGGAATACGTCGGCACGCTCGTCGAGGCCCGCAGGACGCTCGCGCAGCAGCAGCGGCTGCTGGTGATCGGCGGGTGGTTCGCGCTGCTGCGCGACTTCCGGCGCACACTCCACCTGTCCCGGCATGCCCAGGCGATCGCTCCGGCCGGCGGCTCGGCGTTGATCCAGGCGACCGCGCAGGAAGGCCGCGCGTGGGCGCGGCAGGCGACGATGAGCCGGAAGTTCTTGGGGACTTTGTCGTCGAACAGGCGGGGTTGTCGGTGGCCCGGGCATGGCGACGGACATGCCCTCGTAGGCGGTGCGGCTCATGACGCGACCGGCTTGTGCGTGCTCAGAGCCCGGTCGGGATTTCCCGCTGATGAAGCGCCACGGGCCGGCCGGGTTGCCGTATCCGGCGGTCGGGATGCAGGGCGCGCCGCCCTCGGCGATCGGCTTGCCCAGCAGGCCGACCAAACACAGAGAACGGCCCGGGTCCCGTACGAGACCCGGGCCGCCCTCACTATCGGATCAGTGCGAGCCGACCGGGATCAGCTGCGCCTCGGTCCGGCTGGTGTTGTCGTGGCTGATGACCATGAAGCCGCGGGCCGGGGTCTTGGCGAACTCGGCCTTGTCCAGCTTCACCGTCTCGGTGGCGTACCCGTTCGGAGCCACCTCGTCGGCGACACCGGTCGTCAGCGACGGGGTGAACGGGTTGAACGACGCCTTGCCGTCGATCGTGTCGTCGTTGCCGTCGATCGTGCCGATGCTCTCGGCGTGGTACGTCATCCGGGGGCTGTCCGCCGACAGGCACGGCGAGCCCTCGGCGCACAACTGGGAGAGCAGCACCGGCATGACCAGCGTGCTGCTGTCGGTCGGGGCGTCGGCGAAGAACTCCAGCGTGCCGTCGCCGGTGCGGATGTCGAAGACCGCCGTGACCAGCTCGCCGGTGAGATCGCCGGTGGTGAGCAGGCCGTAGTCGACGCCGACGACGTCGTAGTCGTCCGAGCCGTCGCCGTTCACGTCGACGTAGATGTCGAACTCGTTGCGGGCGGCGTTGGACAACCGGTTGTGGGTGTTGACGGCGAACGCGATCGCGTTGTCGGCGGGCAGGCTCTGCACGCCGACGGCCCGCAGGTCCGCGGCGCCCGGCTCGGCGTCGCGTCCGTCGTAGAGGCCCCAGGCGTACCAGTCCGCGGTGCCGGTGACGACGCCGTGCCGGTTGCTGGTCACCGCGGTGGCCGAGCCCTTCCAGCGCAGCGCGCCGGTGTCGACCCGGGTCTCGATGTTCGACACCGACTGCGGAACCAGGTAGTACGGCACCCGCAGCGCGACGCCGCCGTTGCTCTTGCCGACCGGCGTGAAGGTCACGAGGCCGGACACGTCCTGGAACTGCGCCGAGTTCCCGGCGGTCGCGGCCGGCACCTCGAGGGTCACCGGCACCGTGGTCTCGCCGCGGCCGGGCACGGTCACCCGCGTACGGGAAAGCTTGGCCTTGTGCGGGCTGCCCGCGGCCTGACCGATCGCGACCGAGAACGTCTGCGCCGTACGGCCGAGATTCTTGATCTTGATCGTCTTCGTCGTGGCGTAGTCGCGGCCGAGCTCGGCGAACCCGTAGTTGAGCGTCGCCGTCCCGGCGTCACCGAGGGCGATGACCTGGGTGTCGACCGCGCCCGGCGCCTGGATCAGGCCGGCGCCGTCGAGCCGCGTGCGGTAACCGGCCACCCCGCCCGGGCTGGCGGTGTTGACGATCGCCGCCTTCCAGTACGAGACCTTCCGCCAGTCCTTGTGCGCCTGCTTGACCAGGGCGGCCTCGCCGGCGGTGTGCGGCGCGGCCATCGACGTGCCGGACTCCACGGCCGCGCCGGTGCCGGTGCCCACGCCGACCGAGGAGATGCTGACGCCGGGCGCGGTGACGTCCGGCTTGAGCCAGCTGTCCCCGACCCGGGCGCCGCCGGACGAGAAGCTCGCGGTGGCGGTGTAGCTCGGGTTGGTCAGCGGGCTGTTGGTCAGCGTCGTGGTCTGGCCGTCGGCCGCGATCAGGGCCGCCGCCGCGGTGTTCGGCACGCCCAGGAACGGGATCGTGACGTTCGCGGCCTCGCCGGTGTCCGGGTTGCTGGTGATCGCGCCCTCGAACGGCGGGTACGAGCCGTCGGAGTTGACCATGAGGACCGCCGCGGCGCCGGCCGCCTGGCCGAAGATCGCCTTCGCGACCCGGGCGCAGGTGCCGCGGGCGACCACGGCGATCTTGCCGGTCACGCCGGCCGCCTGGAACTCCGCGGAGCTGCAGCCGAGCGCGATGCCCCCGGCGCCGTTGCCGACCACCTTGATCGGCAGCGACGTGCCGTCGGCGAAGGCGGCGCCGTTGGCGTTGACGGCGTCGAGCCCGATCGACAGGTGCGCGCCCGGGAACGACGGGGTGGGGTCGTTGGCGGCGACGCTGATCGTGCTGGTCGCGGTCGAGGGACTGCCCACGATGTACGGCGCGGCGCCCGAGTTGCCGGCCGAAGCGACGACGATGACGCCGTCCTTGGCCGCGTTGTCGGCCGCGACCGACTCGGGGGCGTCGGCGGTGCCGAACGGCGAGCCGAGCGACATGTTGATGACGTCCATGTCGTGGGCGACGGCCCACTCGATCGCGTCCACGGTCATGTCGGTCGAGCCCTCGCAGCCGAACACCCGCACGGCGTAGAGGTCGGCCTTGGGGGCGACGCCCGGGCCCACGAGCCAGGAGTTGGCGGCGACGGTGCTCTTGTCGTACGCACCCTTGAAGGTCTTGCCGTTGGAGAGGACGCCGAAGCCGCCGATCGTGCCGCCCACGTGCGAGCCGTGACCGTTGCAGTCGAGCGGGTTCGAGTCGGGGTGCGGGACGGGCTGGTAGTCGGCGCTCGCCGGGTCGGCGTTGTAGCTGTCGCCGACCAGGTCGACGCCGCCCTTGACCTTGGCCGACTTCGGGCCGAACAGCTTGGGGTCGGCGTTTCCGGCCTCGTTCGCGTGTGCGGCTTCGTAGGCGGCGGTGGTGCCGGGCCCGCCGAAGTCGGCGTGCGTGTAGTCGATGCCGGTGTCGATGACGGCGACCTTGATGCCCTCGCCGCGGTACTTGTCCGGCGCGTTCCACACGGTCGGGGCGCCGATCATCGGCACGCCCTTGGTGTTGTCCGGCTTCACGGTCTGCAACGGGTGCACGCTCACCACGCCCGGGGCGGCGGCGAGCGACGCGAGCTCCTTGGCGTTCACGCGCACCTTGATGCCGTTGTAGGCGTGCTGGTACGTGCCGAGCACCGTGCCGCCGAGCTGGCGGGCCTTCTTCTCGACCGGCGCCTGCTGTTGCCGGATCTTGTCGGTGCGCTGCCGCTTCTGGGTGTCGGTCAGCGGCGTCGCGGCCGCGGCGTCGGCCGCCGCCACCGGCTGCTCGCCGAGCTGCACCATCACGGTCACCGGCTTGTTGGTCAGGCCGGCCGGCAGCTTGGTGATCTTCGATCCGGCCGGGACCGGCTTGAACGCCTGCTTGACCCCGGGCGCCGCGACGGCGCTCGACGAGGCGCTGACCACGCCCATCGCCGTCACAAGAATGCCTATTCCGGCCAAAGCCGTGAATCGCTTGTTGAGTCTGTCTTTGCCCACCAGGGCTGCCTCCCCTCAGGAAAAGACCGGACCTGACAGAAATCGCCAAGGTCCGATCTTGGATGGGGAGTTAACACCGGTTTTGTTTCCAGCACCATCCCTCGGAGCTATCGACTTAGCTCGCCGTCCAGCGCCAACACGTTGAGGTAGGCGGCGCCGTCCGTGGCCTGGACTTCGACCTTGACGGTGATGCTCAGTTCATCGACGTCGCGCAACGGGATCTCCACGCTCCGTAGCACCTCGCGGTCGGCGTTCGTGCCGAAGTCGGTCGTCCACGAGCTGCCGTTGACCTTGAGCGTGAGCTTGGCGGTGGCGTCGCCCTGGGTCAGGACGTAACCGCTGACGTGCAGGATGAGGGTCTTGTCGGCGGTGTCGCCGGTGACCGGGACGGCCGCCTTCTGGCTGCGGCCGGGGCGGTCGATGTCGGTGCCCGACTCGAGTGAGCTGAAGACGATGGTGAAGACCTGGCCGTCGCCGGAGCCGTGGTAGGTGGCGTCGCCGGGGACGGTTCCGGGGCCGAGTTCGGCGGGCCCTTCGGCCGGCGGTGGGGCGGTCTTCGTGCCGCTGCTCTTGGTCGGCCCGGGGGCGCTGGTTCGGGTGCTCGGCTTGGTCTTCGTGCCGGGCTCGGCTTTGTGGCCGGGGTTCCTGCTCGGCTCGGCTTTGTGGCCCGGTTTCGGCGCCGAGGGCTCGACGACGGACGGCCCGGGAGCGTCCGCGTGGGCATCGGGCCCGCGCCCCATCACCAGCATGAAGAGGATCCCCACCAGGACGGCGATGCTCGCGACGATGACGGTGGTGAACGAATGACGAGTGCGCACGGCATCTCCTCGTACGAAGAACTTCGATGTCGCCTCGTACGTGAGCGGTGCGGCGCTCGAAATACGTCGCCTTCCCGACCCGGCCGGTTCCGGCGCCGGAGCGGCGGCTCGGCGGTCGCGCTTCGCCGATGGTTGGGGGCGATCCTCGCGGGCACACCGAGGTCATGAGTGATGACGAGCTGCGCGCCAAGGTGACCCGGCTTATCCGGGACGGGCGGATCTGCATGTTGACCACGATGACCGCCGACGGGCGGCACCTCAGCCGGCCGATGGGGCTTCAGGAGGCGGAGTTCGACGGGGATCTGTGGTTCTTCGCCTTCGAGGACAGCGCCAAGGTGGGGCAGATCCGGGGCAATCCTCAGGTCAACGTGGCGTTCAGCACCGAGAAGAACAACTCCTGGGTGTCGGTCAGCGGGATCGCCGAGATCGTCCACGACCGGGCCAAGGCGGCCGACCTCTGGAATCCGTTTCTCAAGGCCTGGTTCCCGGACGGGCTCGACACCCCGAATCTGACGCTCATCAAGGTGCGGGCCGAATCGGCGGAATACTGGGACTCGCCGCACGGCCGGGTGGTCACGCTCATTCAGTACGGGACGGCGGCTCTCCTGCACCGGCAACCGCCCACGGGAGACAACCAGTCGGTCGAGTTCCCGTAGGCGGCCACCTCAACAAAACTCAGGTGCCGAAGACGCCGAATTCCCACAGCGAGTAGCCGTATTGGGTCGCGCGCTGCGTCCCGTACATCCGGATGTATCTCCCGGAGCCGGACACGTTCAGCGTCTGATTGCCGCCGGTGCCCGCCGTTGTCGAATAGATGGTCGTCCAGCTCGTGCCGTTCGTGGACGTCTGGATCTGGAAGGCCCGCGCGTAAGCCGCCTCCCAGTTCAGGTTCACCCTCGAGATGGTGTGCGTGGCGCCGAGGTCGACCCGCAGCCATTGCGGGTCGCTGAAGGCGCTCGACCAGCGCGTGCCGGTATTGCCGTCGGTCGCTGCCGAAGCGGGCGTGCCGGCGTTCTCGGTCGACGACGCGGTGGTCGCCTTGCCCTGCGCGAGATTGCCGCCGCCGCTCGACGGCCCCTTGTTGTAGACGGCGACCCAGTCGATCGTCATCTGGGCGCCGGAAACGGTCGCGGCATTGGGGCCGCCGCCGAACGCGTCCGGGAAGCCGCCGCCCATGGCCAGGTCATAGATGATGAAGAACGGGTGGTCGACCGCATTGGCCCACGTCGTTGCGTCGACCCGGTTGGCCGGCAGCGTGAAGTAGTTGGTGCCGTCCAGATACCAGCGAATCTCCTCGGGCGACTTCGACCGGTCGATCTCCACCGCGTAGTTGTGGAAACCGGTCTGGCAGCCCGGGCAGGCGCGCTCGCCGCTGCCGAGCCCGGTCGACTCGTTGCACGGTCCGCCCGGGTTCGTCCCGCAATGGAGGGTGCCGAACACCGAGCTGCGCCCGTTGATGTCCTCGAGGATGTCGACCTCGCCGCTGGTCGGCCAGGAGACTCCGGACCGCAGCGGCGCGCCGAGCATCCAGAACGCCGGCCAATACCCAGCGCCATTCGCCGTGGTCACGTTGGGTTGCTGGATGCGGGACTCCATCCGGACCACGCCACCGGGCGCGGCGCCGAACGTGGCGGCTTGGGTCTCGATGCGGCCGGAGGTCCATCCCGTACGGGGACTGGTTCCGCTGTGCAGCGCACGCAGGACCAGGTGGCCGGCGCCGTCCTGGAAGACGTTCGCGGTGCTGTTGGTCATGGTCTCGATCTCGCCGGTGCCGAAGCTGCTGCCCGGCCCGGTGTCGTACTTCCAGGTGCCGGTGTTCACGCCGGTGCCGGACGCGCCGGTGAAGTCGTCACTCCACGTGAGCGTGAAGCCGGCCGGGGGCGCACCGACCGTGGCCTCGGCCGGGCCGGCGACGGCGGTCACCGCGACCAGGGCGGCGACGGTGATCAGGGCACGCCGATGTCGTTTGTGCATGGCTCTCCCTTGCGACGGGGATACACCGGGCCGGCGGGGAACCGGCCGGGTGCGTCACGAGGATGGGGTGAAGAGAGCGCTCTCCCCAGCAGCTAACAACGCGGTCCGGCGGGCGTCAAGCATCCACCTCCGACAATTTGTGGGACACGCGGGAGCGAAAGGCGGCTAGGCCGGCGCCGGCGTCGGGTCGGGCGGCGGTGGCGGCTTGTCGTCGTCGAGCGGCGAGTCCACCTCGGCCGGCTTGGTGCCCGGCGGCTCCCGGTCCGGGGTCGGCTCGCCCTCCGGGTGGTGGGCCAGGTAGCGGATCGCCGTGTTCAGCACCGCCAGGATCGGCACCGCCACCAGGCCGCCGACGATGCCCGCGATCACCACGCCGGAGGCGATCGACAAAATCACCGCGAGCGGGTGCAGCGCCACCGCGCGGCCCATGATCAGGGGCTGGAGGACGTGGCCCTCCAGCTGCTGGACGGCGATCACGACGCCGAGCACGATCAGCGCCTTCACGAAGCCGACCGTCACCAGGGCGACCAGCACCGCCACCGCCCCGGTCAGGGTCGCGCCGACGACCGGGATGAACGCGCCCAGGAAGACCAGCGCGGCCAGTGGCAGGGCGAGCGGCACCTGCAGGATGAACAGCCCGGCCCCGATGCCGATCGCGTCGACGAAGGCGACAAGAACCGTCGCATGCACGTACGACACCAGCGTGTGCCACGAGTAGTGACCGGCCCGCGCGGTGGGCACCCGGGCGTCCCGCGGCAGCAGCCGGCACAGGAAGCGCCAGATCTGCGCGCCGTCACGCAGGAAGAAGAACAGCGTGAACAGGGTGAGGAAGAACCCGGCGGCGAGCTCGCCCACGGTCGTCGCCGTGCTCAGCGCGCCGCTGGTGAGCGCCGCCCGGTTGCCGGTCACCGACTCGCGCAGCTGGGTGATGCCGTCGCTCAGCTGCTGCTGGGAGATGTGCAGCGGGCCCTTGGCGAGCCAGTTCTGCACCTCCTGGAGGCCGTCGCCGACCTGCGAGCTGAGCGTGTCGAGCTGCCCCACGAAGGTGTTGATGATCAGGCCGAGACCGCCGAACACGATGATCAGCGAGCCGACCTCGACCAGTGCCGAGGCCAGCGACTTGTTCATGCCGTGCCGGCGCAGCCAGGCCGTGACCGGCTGGAAGAGCGCCGCGAGCAGCAGGGCCACCGCCACCGGGATGACGACCACCCGCAGCAGCGAGACGAGCCGCAGCAGCACGTAGACGGCGGCGACGAACAGGATGATCCGCCACGACCAGGCGCCGGCCACCCGGACCGCCCGCGGGATGCCGTCGTCGATCTTGGGGGATGCGTCGACCATGACCACCGGTTCGGCGTCGGCCACGAACGGCGGCGTCCGTTCGTCCCGCGACGCCTGATCGAGGCGCGCCCGCAGTTCGTCGATCCAGGCCATGCAGGGCTCCTCCGGCCGAAACAGAGATTGGCCTGCTCCTACCCCGCGGGAAACCCGGTTAACCGCGTGAGTCGGAATTGTCCGATCTGACCCGGCGACGCCGGCGTGGCAGGCGCTTGCCCAGCACGAGGTAGACCGCGTAGCCGGCGGCCGGAACCGCCACGAGGAGGCCGCGCCAGCCGTCGTGGATGACCAGCGGCGGCCCGGCCGAGACCAGGGCGAGCGCGAGGATCATCCGGGAACCGGTGAGCCGTTGGGGACCAGAGGACATCGTGTCCCACACCGTACCCAGCGGCCGAACCGCGCCGGGCTCAGGCCTCGCCCATCACCAGGCCCTCGATGGTGTGCTTCTGGGTGATCGGGGTGAGCCGGTCCACCACCGGGCAGCGCAGGTGATCCCGTACCGCCGCCGGAAGCGACTCCCAGTAGGGCCGGGTGACCGCCATGTCGTGCCTGTCGCCGTTGGTGGCGTCCGGCGCGTCGACGCCGAGCACCAGCACCGGCCGCGACTGCTCGGAGTGGTTGGCGGTGCCGCGGTGGATGGTCAGCGCCGAGCGGGCCGAGATGTCGCCGCGCCGCGGGTACTTGCGCACGGCCCGCTCGTTGTAGCGCTCGTAGTGCGTCTTCGGCGGGAACATGCCGTGCCCGAACGCCGGGTCGTCGTCGAACTGGGTGCCCGGGGCGATCTCGAACGGGCCCATGTCGTCGGTGGTGTCGACGCCGGTCAGGTTGAAGGCCAGCGAGTCGAGGCGGCCCTCGGCCCGGGTCGCCTCGGGCATCGGGAAGTCGCGGTGCCACGGCTGGTTGACGGCGCCGGCGAACGGGATGTCAAAGCCAAGTTCCACGATTTCGTACGCCGGACCCAGCACCGCGGCGCAGACGGCGGTCACCCACGGGTGCGTCACCAGATCGACGAAGCCGCGCAGCTGCTCGGGATGGATCTCCACGTAGTACCGCCGCGGTCCCCGGCCGACGGCGCCGCCGGGACGGTCGACGGCCTCGGCGAACGCGGCCTCGATGTCCTCCCGCATGGCGTCGGCCCACTCGACGCTGAAGGCGCCGCGCAGGGCGGTGATGCCGTCGGTGTAGAGGGCTTCCCGTTCCGAAGTCGTCATGCAATCCATGTTGCAACGTGGCATGCAACGTTGCAAGTCGGCTAGCATGACCCGATGGGCGCCAATCTCAAGCAGGTCGCCGAGCGCGCCGGCGTCTCGGTCCGCACGGTGTCCAACGTGGTGTCCGGCTTCGCGCTGGTCGCGCCGGAGACCCGCGAGCGCGTCCAGCGGGTGCTCGACGAGCTGCAGTACCGGCCGAACGCGGCCGCCCGGCACCTGCGCGGCGGGCGGTCCGGCCTGGTCGCGCTGGTCGTGCCCGAGATCGCCTCGCCCTACTTCGGCGAGCTCGCCGGTCACCTCGCCGACCGCGCCGAGGCACACGCGTGGACCCTGCTGGTGCAGCAGACCGGCGGCGATCCGGCGCGGGAACGAGAGCTTCTCGATGGCGTACGCGGCCAGACCGTCGACGGTTTGATCATGAGCCCGTGGGCCCTGTCGCCGGCCGACCTGACCCGCCGCCCGGACAGCGCTCCCCTGGTGCTGCTGGGCGAGCAGGACGCCGGCGGCCTGCTCGACCATGTCGCGATCGACAACGTGGCCGCGGCCGCCGCCCTCACCCGCCACCTGATCGAGGCCGGCCGCACCCGGATCGCCGCCGTCGGCCTGCAACCGCACCTGGCCAACGGCACCGCGGCCCGGCGCGCCGAGGGCTACCGGCAGGCGCTGGCCGCGGCCGGCCTGCCGCACGATCCGGCGCTCGAGATCGCCGTCGAGCGGCTGCACCGGTCCGACGGCGCCGCGGCGATGCGCCGGCTGCTCGACGCCGGCACGCCGGTCGACGCCGTGTTCGGCTTCAGCGACCAGCTGGCCCTGGGCGCGATGCACGCGGCCCGGGAGCGTGGCCTGCGGGTGCCGGCCGACCTGGCGGTGGCCGGCTTCGACGACATCGAGGACGGGCGCTACGCCGATCCGCCCCTGACCACCGTCGCGCCCGACAAGGCGGCCATCGCCGAGGCGGCGCTCACCTGCCTGGACGATCGAATCGGCGGCTCGGCCGACCCGCCCGCGGCCCGCAGGATTGTCGTGGCCCACCGCGTGGAGATCCGCGCGAGTTCCGGAACCGTTCCGGAACCGCATCCATCTTCCCCGATGGGATGAGCGCCGGTGATGCTGAGGACATCCCCGATCCCCCGGAGTCCCCTGTGTCACGAAAAATCGGTTTTATCGCCGCGTTAGCGGTGAGCGCGGTCCTCGCCGCGACCGTGAGCGCCACCCCCGCCCTGGCCGCCGACCAGCCGTGGATGAACACGGCCCTCTCCCCCGCCGACCGCGCCAACGCCCTGCTCGCCGCCATGACCCAGGCCGAGAAGCTGACCATGCTGCACGGCGGGGGCGGTTGCGGCTACGCCGGCTGCATCCCGGCCAACACCCGTCTCGGCATTCCCGCCCTGCGCCTGCAGGACGGTCCGGTCGGGGTCGGCGACGGCGCCACCGGGGTCACCCAGCTGCCGGCCCCGGTCGCCGGCGCGGCCTCCTGGGACGCCGCGCTCATGCGGCAGTACGGCGAGACCCTCGGCGCCGAGCAGTGGGGCAAGGGCACCAACGTGGTCCTCGCGCCGACCATCAACATCGTCCGCGACCCGCGCTGGGGCCGGGCGTTCGAGTCGCTCGGCGAGGACCCCTACCTGGCCGGTCAGATGGCCGCCGCCGACATCCAGGGCGTCCAGAGCCAGGGCCCGATGGCGCAGGTCAAGCACTACGCCGTCTACAACCAGGAGACCCGCCGCAATACGCTCGCCGACAACGCGATCGTCAGTGACCGGGCCGAGCGCGAGATCTACCTGCCCGCGTTCGAGACCTCGGTGAAGAGCGCCGACTCGGTGATGTGCTCCTACTCGGCGATCAACGGCGCGTTCGGCTGCGAGAACGGCCCGCTGCAGAACCAGATCCTCAAGTCCGAGTGGGGCTTCGACGGCTTCATCACCTCGGACTGGGGCGCCACCCACTCGACCGTGGCCTCGGCCAACAACGGCCTCGACATGGAGATGCCGGGCGCCGACTACTACGGGACGGCGCTGACCAACGCGATCAACGCGGGGCAGGTCACGCCGGCGACCATCGATGATCACGTACGCCGGGTGCTGGTTCCGATGTTCCGGCGGGGTTTGTTCGATCGCACCCAGACCGGCTCGATGTCCGCCACCGTCACCTCGGCCGGGCACACGAGCGTGGCCCGGCAGGTCGCCGCGGCCGGAAGCGTGCTGCTCAAGAACGCAAGCAACGTGCTGCCCGTCCCCGCCACCGCGAAGAACATCGCCGTGATCGGCACGCCCATGTATCAGGGCGGGGGAAGCGCCGCCGTCAATGCCAGCAACACCGTCTCGCCCTTGCAGGGCATCACCCAGCGGGCCGGCGCCGGCGTCACGGTGACCTATTCGCCGGGCACGGCATCGGCCGGCATCACCGGGCTCGGCGGCAAGTGCATCGATGTGGCGGCCGCCAACCCCGCCAACAACACCACCATTCAGCTGTACGACTGCAACGGCACCAACGCGCAGACCTGGACCCAGAATGCGGACGGCACCTTCCGCGCGCTCGGCAAATGCATGACGGCCCAGGGTGCGGCCGCCGGCGCGAAAGTGCAGCTGTACGACTGCAACGGCGGCGCCGGGCAGAAATGGACCGCCACCAATGGCACGCTGGTGAATCAGGGCCTGTGCCTCGACGCGACCGGCCAGAGCTCGGCCAACGGCACCCCGCTTCAGGTGTGGACGTGCACCGGCGCCGCGAACCAGAAATGGACGCTGCCGAGCGGCGGCGGCCACGACGCGGCCGTGAACGCGGCGCGCGCGGCCGACATCGCCGTGGTCTTCGTCAGCAAGTTCGAATCGGAAGGCTCCGACCTCGCCGACATCAGCCTGCCCGCCGACCAGAACCAGTTGGTCACCGACGTCGCCGCCGCCAATCCGAACACCGTGGTCGTCGTCAACAGCGGCTCGGCCGTGACCATGCCGTGGGCCGGTTCCGTGCGCGGCATCGTCGAGGCCTGGTACCCCGGTCAGGAATACGGCAACGCGATCGCCTCGCTGCTTTTCGGCGACGTCAACCCGTCCGGGAAACTGCCGGTCAGCTTCCCCGCCGCGCTCACCGACGTGCCGGCCCGCACCACCGCGCAATGGCCGGGCCAGAACAACACCGTGCAGTATTCCGAGGGCGTCGACGTCGGCTACCGCTGGTACGACCGGCAGGGCCTGGCCCCGCTCTTCCCGTTCGGCTTCGGCCTTTCCTACACCACATTCGCGTACGCCAATCTGGCCGTCGCCGCCCCCGACGGCGCGGGCAATGTCGCCGTTTCCTTCGACGTCACCAACTCCGGCTCGCGCGCCGGCGCCGAGGTGCCGCAGGTCTATGTCGGCCAGCCCGCCTCGACCGGCGAGCCCCCGCGGAACCTGCGCGGATTCACCAAGGTCACGCTGAACCCGGGCCAGACCCAGCGGGTCACGATCACGCTCGACGCCCGCAGTTTCCAGTACTACGACGGCGGCTGGCGCACCGCGTCCGGGGCACACCAGATCATGGTCGGCGCCGGATCACGCGACATCCGGCTGACCGGAGCCGTCACGCCGGGCGGCTCCACGGGCGGGGCTCTATCCCGTACGGGATGGATCGCCGCCGCCGCACCGACCAGCGCGACCGACGTCCCCGCCCGCATGCTCGACGGCAACAGCGCCACCCGCTGGAGCTCCGGCACGCCGATGACCAACGGCAACACGGTGACGCTCGACCTCGGCGCCGCCCGCACGTTCGCCCGGCTCACGATGGACTCGGCCGGCAGCACGCTCGACTACGCCCGCGGCTACACGGTGGCCGTCTCCACCGACAACGCCACCTGGCGCAACGTGGCCACCGGAACCGGCACGGCGGCGCTGATCTCGGTGCCGCTGGGCACGCAGACCGCCCGCTACGTGCGCATCACCCAGACCGGCTCGGCCAGCTCGTGGTGGTCGATCGCCGAGCTCAACCTGTACTCGTAGTCCGCACCCCGGGGTCGGGGGGGGGGGGGGGGGGGGGGGGGGGGGGAGGGGGGGGGGGGGGGGGGGGGGGGGGTGGGGGGGGGGGGGGTGGGGCGGCGCGGAAAACCAAGCGAAGAGGGGGAAGGGG